>JAQBHB010000034.1:0-58332 GCA_032128115.1 Deltaproteobacteria bacterium
CAGGGCTCGCGGACCTCGACGCGGGCGACGGCCGTGTGCGTTCGCGGCTCGAGGGCCTGCAGCGTGCGGGCGATGCGGCCGAGCGCCGCCGGGCCGGCGCCGCCCTGCGTCTGGAGCTGCTGCGCCAGGCCGAGGCGATCCTCGTGCAGGAGTTGCCCATCCTTCCCATCTACTTCTATGTGGTGAGCGGGCTGGTGAATCCGCAGGTGGAGGGTTTCTACAGCGAGCTTTCGCTGCCCGATGGCAGTCGCATCCCCAACCTCCAGGATCTTCACCCGCTGCGGGCGATCCGCATGGCCCGGGGCGAGGAGGCCCGGTGAGCGGCATCGAGATCGCCTCGCTGGTCGCTGGCCTGCTGGGGGTGGGCGCCACCGCGTGGCTTTCGGGGCGGGCCGCGCGGATCGTGGGCGCCCTGTGTCTCGCAGCCCTGGTGTTCGGTCTGACGCGCGCGCTGCTGGGACTCGCGGGCGCCGGTGGCCTGGCCGCTGGGTTGTGTGCGTTGGCCGTCTGGCGCTTTCCCGGGCTGGTGCTGCGCCGCGTGGCCTTCGCCGTGCCCTCGCTGGTGCTGCTGATCTACGCCACCACGCTTCTCATGTACAAGGCGCCGGGCAATCCCTTCGCCGGTGAGCGCGCGGCCACTCCGGCGGTGGAGCAGGCATTGCGCGCCCACTATGGCGTTCCCGAGAGCGCGACGGAGTTCTTCGCCATCTACCTGCGCCGCCTGGTGATGGAGGGCTCGCTCGGCCCCTCCATCAAGGTGCAGGGCCGCACGGTGGAAGAGCTGCTGCTGCCGGCCCTGCCGGTGAGCATGGCGCTCGGCCTCCTGGCCCTGACCCTGGCCTGCGCCCTGGGCATCGGGCTCGGCGTGCTCGCGGGCCTGCGGCCCAACTCGGCCGTCGACCATGGCAGCATGGCGCTCGCCCTGATCGGGATCTCGCTTCCCAATTTCGTGATCGGCGCGGTCCTGCTCATCGTCTTCGCCCTGGGTCTCGGTTGGCTGCCCGTGGCGGGCTGGGGGGGGTACCCGCACGTGGTGCTGCCCGCCGTGACCCTGGCGCTGCCCTACGCGGCCTACATCGCGCGTCTGGCCCGGAGCGGAACCCTCGAAGTGATGCAGGAGGACTTCATTCGCACGGCGCGCGCCAAGGGCCTGTCGGAACCCGCCGTGGTGCTGCGCCACGCCCTGAAGGGCGCCCTGCTGCCCGTGGTGTCGTTCCTGGGACCCGCCGCCGCGGGCATCCTCACCGGCTCCTTCGTGGTGGAGGTGCTGTTCGGCGTGCCGGGCATGGGGCAGTGGTTCGTGAAGGGCGCCATCAATCGCGACTACTCGGTCGTGCTGGGAACCGCGATCGTCTACTTCACGCTGGTCACCGCCTTCAACCTGTTCGTCGACCTGGCCTACGCGTGGCTCGACCCGCGCGTGCGGGACGCGGAGGCCCGGTGAGCGCGCCTGCCGCCAATGGCTGGGCCCGGTGAGCGCGCCTGCCGCCAATGGCTGGGTCCGGTTGCGGCGCAACCGGGCCGCCCTGGCGGGGGCCGCGGTGCTCGCCGCCATCACGGGCCTGTGTTTTGTCGCACCGCTGCTGTTCGGCCTGGATCCCCACACCACGGACCCGGCGGCGCGCCACCTGGGACCCTCCGGCGCCCACTGGTTTGGCACCGACGCTCTCGGGCGCGACTACCTGTCGCGCTGCCTGGTGGGAGGGCGCACGTCCCTGCTGGTGGGCCTCGCGGCCACCGTCACGTCGGTGCTGGTGGGTGTGGTGTGGGGCGCGGTGGCGGGCTACAGCGGCGGGCGTGTGGACGAGGTCATGATGCGCTTCGTCGATTTCTTCTACGGCATCCCGTACATGTTCCTGGTCATCCTGATCATGCTGCTGTTCTCCGAGACCGCGCGCGGCGAGCCGCTGCCGGTCTTCCTGGCCCTGGGCCTGGTGCAGTGGCTCACCATGGCGCGCATCGTTCGGGGTCAGGTGCTGACACTTCGCGAGCGCGAGTTCGTGCAGGCGGCGATCGTGTCCGGCGCCGGCCCGGTTCACATCATCGTGCGCCACATCCTTCCGAACGTGGTGAACGTGGTGGTGGTCTACGCCACGCTCACGGTGCCCGCGGTGATCATCCTGGAGTCGTTCCTGTCGTTCCTCGGGCTCGGCGTGAAGCTTTCCTGGGGACAGCTGGTGGCCGAGGGTGTCGCCGTGGTGAACCCGATCCAGTCCTACTGGTGGCTGCTGTTCTGGCCCAGCCTGTTGTTGGGAGCGACGCTGCTCTGCCTCAACTTTCTTGGCGACGGCTTGCGCGATGCCCTGGATCCCCGGACCCGCACGTGAATCGCGACGATGCGCTGCTGGAAATCGACGACCTGCACACCCATTTCGTCGGAGAGGGCGAGCCGGTGCGCGCGGTGGACGGCGTGTCGCTGCGCGTGGCCCGTGGGGCCATCACCGGGCTCGTGGGCGAGTCGGGCTCGGGCAAGAGCGTGTTGTCGCTGTCGGTGCTTGGCCTCGTGCCGCCGCCCACCGGGCGCATCGTATCGGGTCGCATCCGTCTCGGGGGACGCGACCTCACGTCGCTCTCCCAGAAGGAGCTGCGCCACGTGCGCGGCAATCGGGTGGCCATGATCTTCCAGGATCCCATGACGAGCCTGAACCCCTACCTGCGTATCGAGGAGCAGCTGGGCGAGGTGGCGCGCCTGCACCTGGGGCTGTCGCGGGCCGCGGCCCGCGATCGCGCCGTCGAGATGCTCGATCGGGTCGGCATTCCCGATCCGGCCCAACGCATCCGCGCCCACCCCCACGAACTCTCCGGCGGCATGCGTCAACGCGCGATGATCGCCATGGCCCTGCTGTGCGAGCCCGAGCTGCTGATCGCCGACGAGCCCACCACCGCGCTCGACGTCACCATCCAGGCCCAGATCCTGGAGCTGCTCGCGGGTCTTCGCGACGAGCGCGGGATGTCGATCCTGCTCATCACCCACGACCTGGCCGTGGTGTCCGCCGTCTGCGAGAACGTCTACGTGATGTACGCCGGCCGTATCCTGGAGCAGGGACCCACCCGTGAGGTGTTCAAGACGCCCGCGCATCCCTACACGTTGGCGTTGCTGCGCAGCGTGCCGCGGGTGGATCGGCGCGCCGGCGTGGCGAGCGGCAGCCACCTGCTGAAGAGCATCGAGGGCCTGCCGCCGCGCCTGGACGCGGGGCCGTTCCAGGCCTGCCGCTTCGCTCCCCGCTGCGACCTGGTGCGCGACGCCTGCACGCGCGCGGAGCCGACGCTCGAGCTGCGCGAGGGGCGCGGGCGCCGCTGCGTGGCGGAGCCGGACGAACTTCGATGAGCGCTGCCACGCCGCCCGAACCGCTGCTCGTGATTCGCGACCTGCAGGTGCGCTTCCCGAGTCCGGCCGGACCGGTGCGCGCCGTGGACGGCGTCGATCTCGCGATCCGCCCCGGCGAAACCCTGGCACTGGTGGGCGAGTCGGGCTGTGGCAAGTCGTCGCTGGCACGTGCCGTCACGGGTCTGGTGCCTGTGGCCGCCGGCTCGATCCAACTGGCTGGCGAAGAGCTGGTGGGGCGCTCGCGACGCAGCCTGCGGCCCCTCCGGCGCCGGATGCAGATGGTGTTCCAGGATCCCTACGCGAGCCTGGATCCGCGCATGGACGCCACGGCCCTGATCGGCGAGCCGCTGGTGGTGCAGGGCGGCGTCAGCCGCGCCGTGCGCGAGCAGAGGGTTGCGGAGTTGCTGCGGCGCGTGGGCCTCGATCCGTCGCTTCGGCACCGCTATCCCCACGAGTTCTCCGGGGGGCAGCGCCAGCGCATCTGCATCGCACGGGCGTTGGCCGTGGAACCGGAACTGGTGATCTGCGACGAGGCGACCTCGGCACTCGACGTCTCGATCCAGGCCCAGATCCTGAACCTGTTGAACGAGCTGCGGCGGGATCTGGGTCTCGCGTATCTGTTCATCAGCCACGATCTGGGGGTGGTGCGCTATCTGGCCGACCGGGTGGCCGTGATGTATCTGGGACAGATCGTGGAAGAGGGCACCACCGAACGCATCTTCGCCGACCCCCAGCACCCCTATACCCAGGGGCTGCTGGCCGCCGTTCCGCTGCTGGATCCGGAGCGGGCCGGCGTGACCGCGCCGGTGCGCGGCGACGTGCCCTCGCCGGCAAACCCGCCCCCGGGCTGCCGCTTCCACACCCGTTGTCCCCAGGTCTTCGAGCGCTGCGCGCGCGAGGCGCCGGGTTTCGCCGCGTTGCGCGACGGACGCAGTCGCTGTTTTTTGTCTGGGAACGAGCAGCCGTAGCGGCTAGCGCAGGCCCGCCGCACGCAGAGGGTCGATCTCGTTGAAGTTCTGGAGGGACCAGATGTTCTCGCCCTCGCCGATGGCCCGCGCCTGCACCACCGAGTACGACGCCAGCTCGCTTTCGAAGCGCATCCATTCCCAGGGAACCGGGCGCACGTCCAACAAGTGGGCCAACAGCACCGAGTTGGTGCCGCCGTGGGCCACCACCGCGATGGAGAGGGGCTCCGGCGGCACGCGCCAGCACGTGAAGTCGTAGGCCGGCGCCGAGTCGATGGCGTGACGGGCCAGCAGGTCCGCCAGGGCGTCGGTCACCCGACGGTGAAAGTCCGTGAAGCTCTCGCCGGCGGGCCAGCCGTCCCAGTGATCCTTGAGGGGTCGCTTCATGGCCTCGACGAAGTAACGGTCCACTTCTTCCTGGCTCATGCCCACCACTCCGGGATCGATCTCGGCCAGACCGTCGATCGTCACGACGGGAGCGCCGGTGGCCTCGGACAGGGGATCGGCGGTTTCCTGGGCCCGGCGAAGGGGACTCGCATAGATAGCGTCCACGCCGGCGCGGGCGATCTCCGCCGCCGCGGCGCGGGCCTGGGCCGCGCCGTAGGGCGTGAGTCCCGGGTTCGCGACGGATCTTCCCTCCGGCGCCCAATCGGGCTCGCCGTGGCGGAGAAGCGTCATCACCACGTGGGATTGCTCGCGGCGTTTGCGTTCGTTGTCCGCGGGGCCGCCGGGTTCGGGTCGAACGGGGCTCTCGGATGAGGGCATGGGCGCGGATGCTAACGGTCCGATCCGCAACGCGCCCGCCAGTTCGGGTATGCTCGGACGCGTGCGCGGCAGTCGCCCCCTCCTGGTCGTTGCGGTCGTGGCGGTGGCCATCGTCGCCGGGCGCTGCGCGCGCGACGCAATCGGCGTCGAGTTCTCGTCCGAGTCGATCCAGGCCTGGGTCGAGAGCCTGGGCTGGAAGGGCCCGGCCAGCTACGTGGCGCTGGTCGCCTTTCGCCGTTTCCTGCTGCTGCCATCGATGCTCGTGCTTTCGGCGGGCGGCGTGGTCTTTGGCGCCGGACTCGGTTCAATACTGGGAGCGATCGGGGTCACGGCAACTGGCCTGGCCGAGTTCGGCATCGTGCGCGGCCTGCGGCCCGAGTCGCTGCTGACGCGGCTGGGCGAGCCGGTGCGGCGCTTCTCACAGATCATCGAGAAGGCCGGCGCCTGGGTGGTTGTGGTGGCCACGGGCCATCCCGCGAGTCCCATGTCGGTCTTCCACTGGGGAGCGGGGCTCACGACCATGCCGGTTCTCACGTTCGCCGCCGCGCTCGCCATCGGCGCCCTGCTGCGGGCCTTCGCGTATGCCTTCTTCGGCTCGACCCTGCTGAGTCCCGGCTCTCCCCGCTTCTACGTCGCGGCCCTGGTGCTGCTGCTGGCCTTCGTGGTTCCACTGGCGCATCCCGCGGTTCGCCGCCGCCTGCTGGAAGCGAGCGTTTCTTCGGGCACGACCGGCACCTGAGGCTCCGTCCTGGAAGAGCCGCGTGAGATGCACCGCCCGGAAGACGCGATCCGCGTGGAGAGCATGGCGCCCGCCGCCGGACTCGTGCGCTACGGTCTTGCCATGCAAGAAGTCGAAGTCGAGCGTCACTTTGCAGCCCCGGTGCAGGCCGTGTGGAACGTCTACACGGACCACGCGGGCTGGAGCGCCTGGGCGGGCTTCCAGGAGTCGTGGCTGGAGATTCCGGGCGAAACGGATCGCAACGGATCCGGCGCCGTGCGCGGATTCGGGGCGAACGGAATCAAGGTCTTCGAAGAAGTGATCGACTTCGACCCGCCCAAGCGAATGACCTATCGGGTGGTTCGCGGCGGGCTGCCCATGAAGAACCATCTGGGCGAGGTGGTATTCGAGCCGGACCGCGACGGCACGCGGATCATCTGGCGCTGCCGCTTCGACTCGAAGCTGCCGGGCCTGGGGCCCTTGATGCGCGTCGTGGTCCGGCGCGTGTTTCGCGGCGCCCTCGAAGGCCTCGCCCGCCACTCCTTTCCCGACGCCCGTTAGCGCGAACGGACTGCGCTCACCCGTACGACCGTCGCCCCCGCTGGGCGCCCGGAGGCGGATATGAATCGGTTGGAAGAAGGCGATTCCCTCACGGTGGATTACGACAAGCTCGCGGCCATGGCCCAGACGGTGGTCCCCGTGGTCCTGCAGGATGCCGACTCGAACGAGGTCCTCTACGTGGCATTCGCCAACGAAGAGGCCCTGCGCGAGACGTTCCGCACCGGCCAGGCCGTGCTTTGGTCCACGTCGCGGAACGAACTCTGGCACAAGGGTGCCACCTCGGGTGACTATCTCGACCTGGTGGACGTGCGCGTGAACTGCGAACAGAACTCGCTGCTCTACCGGGTGCGTCCCCGGAACCGGGGCGTCTGCCACACCCGCGACGCAGAGGGACGCACGCGCCCCACCTGCTACTACCGCCGCGTGGAAGACGAAAAGCGTCTGTCGTTCGTCTAGGTCCGACCCGGAACCCACGTTCTCGTCGCGCCTGATGTCTCGGTAGGCGAATCGTGTCTTTTCCCCTACATCCCTGGGGATTTTCACACGATTCGCCCAACTACCCATAAGGTCTGCGCCCCGAGACGACGATCGACAGCCCGGGAAGGCGTGTCCCATGGCAAAAAGACTGGGCGAAATCCTACTGGGAGCGGGTGTCATCGACGCCCACCAGCTTCAGGCCGGCCTGAAGGCGCACAAGAAGGAGGGGCGGCCATTGGGGCTCACCCTGGTGCGCCTGGGCTACCTGGACGAGAAGACGCTCATCGAGACCCTCTCGAAGCAACTTTCCATGCCCATGGCGCGCCTGGGCGGCAAGAGCATCAGCACGGACGTCCTCCGGATCGTGCCCTTCGACCTGGCCGAGGAGCTGCGCTGCCTGCCCCTGTTCGTGAGACCCGAGCGCGGCAAGCGGATGCTCTACCTGGGCATGGAGGACCCCTCGCAAGAGGAAGCGATCAAGAGGGTGCAGGAGGTCTCGGGGCTGGCCGTGAAGCCGGTGCTCGTGGCTCCCAGCGACCTGGAGGATGCCTTCCACCGCCTCTACGACGTGATGTCCGGCGGCAACGGCAACTCCCTGCCCCCGCTCGGCGGTAGATCGCGCGACGATGATGACGAATACGCAGGTGGCTCCAGCAGCGGGCTCACACTGGGGGACCTGGACGACGCCATCCCGCGAGACGACGCCCCGAAGCCCGGGCTCACCGACCTGCAGCGGACCTCGGGCCCGGTGTTTGCGCGCGAAGACGGCTCCCGGGATGCGAAACTCGCGTTCGTCGATCCGCCGCCGTCGCTGCAACCGGCCCGGACCCCCTCGGTAGACAACGACAACATCCTGCGGGCGCTGACCCAGCTCCTGGTGGAGAAGGGCGTGATCACCCGACAGGAACTGGTGGAGCGCCTCGGGGCCCTGGCCTCGGAATCCGACTGAACCCAGCCTGCCCCCGGGCTCCACTTGACACCTGATTCCGCCGAGGCGACCTTGCGCGCCCTTCGACGGTTGGAGGTCGATCAATGCGTCTGGAATACGGATTCGAGCTTTCGGGCGTCGAGGTGCCGCGCTTCTCGGTCGAGGCCGTGGAGGGGATCGGCAAGCTCTTCACCCTGGCCACGCTCGTGCTCAACGTGCTCGAGACGAAGAGCCAGGTGGAGATCGTCTTTCACGGCCTGAATCCCGACGAACCCGGCTCCAAGATCGCCGCCTTCCAGGAGATCGTGAGCGGTTCCCAGAGCGGAGCCAACCTCCAGTACAAGCTGGGCAAAGGGGGCAAGGTTCGCGGCTCGTCCAGCTCCTACCAGTGGGTCACGATCACCGGATAGTCGAGCTGGACCCTAGTCTGCCCCGCGGGAGCGTCGGGCCAGGACGGCGGCCGCCACGGCGGCTGCCGTGAAGCCGGCCAGGCTGCTCCAGTGCGCCGTTCGGGCCCCTACACATCCCAGCGGCGTGCAGTATTCGCGCTCCGGAGGCTCGGGGAGTCCCGGGCCGATGCCCCCAGCGATTTCGGGAACCGCAGCGGTTTCTGCGGGTTCAGAGGGCTTCGCCGGCGCCGGGAGCGCCCAGGTGAGGATCGTGCAACCGATGGCGACGAGGAGTGGCCCACGCATCCAACCGAGGCTACTCCGCGGGTCCCGAACGGGCCATCGGGCTGTTGGCGCAAGCCGGGGCCGCCCCGTATATTCGCGCCCCGCGCCGTCCCCGGGCTCTCGCAGGATGTCTCGGACGATCGAGCGCGGTTCCGTATCGAAGATGACCACATCGGCTCAAACCCAGACTGATTCGCCCGTCCGGCGCGACAAGCACAACCGCATCCTGGATGCGGCGGTCCGGGTGTTCGCCCGCATGGGCTACCACGGGGCCCGGATCTCCGACATCGCCAAGGAGGCCGGGATCGCCTACGGCCTCGTCTATCACTACTTCAAGAACAAGGAAGAGATCCTCAATACGATCTTCGAGGATCGCTGGAGCGGTTTTGTCGAGGCGCTCCACGGCATCGGGGCGGGCGAGAACTCCACCGAGGACAAGCTGGTCTCCGTCGCGGCGCTGATCCTGGGCGCCCACCGTGTGCACCCCGAGTGGGTGAAGGTCTTCGTGCTCGAGATCCTGCGCTCCTCGCGGTTCGCCGAGCCGGGCCAGATCCGGGCGGTCGGGGGATTGCTCCAGGCGGTGGCCGCGATCCTGCGCGCCGGCCAGGAGTCGGGTGAGATCCGGGGCGACCTGGATCCCGAGGTCGCCTGCTACCTGTTCATCGGGGGCCTCGAGGTCGTGATCACGGGGCAGGTGCTCGGCGTCATCTCCATCGATGGGGCGCCGGAGCAGGAGAACGCCTACTACGTGAACGTGGCGCGCAACGTGGTCGAGATCTTCATGCGCGGGTGCTCGGCTGGGCCGACCCTGGAGGGCCGCCAGTGATCGAAGCCCGAGGCATCTCCAAACGCTACGGCGACCTGCTGGCGGTGGACGACGTCTCGTTCTCGGTGGGCCGGGGCGAAGTGGTGGGCTTCCTGGGCCCCAACGGCGCCGGCAAGACCACCACCATGCGCATCCTCACCGGTTTTCTGCCGCCTTCGGACGGCACCGCCGAGATCGCGGGGTTCGACATCTTCGAGGACCCGCTGGCCGCGCGGCGCGCCATCGGATACCTGCCGGAGTCGCCGCCCCTGTACCCGGAGATGACGGTCACCTCCTACCTGCACTTCGTGGCGAAGATCAAGGACGTGGCGCGCGCCCGCCGGCGAGAAGCCGTGGATCGGGCGATCGAGCGCTGCTCGCTCACCGAGGTGCGCCAGCGCGTGATCGGCTCGCTCTCCAAGGGCTTCCGCCAGCGGGTGGGACTGGCCCAGGCCATCGTGCACTCCCCGCCCGTCCTGGTGCTCGACGAGCCCACGGTGGGGCTCGATCCCCTCCAGGTGCAGGACATCCGACGACTGATCGCGACGCTGTCCGAGGCGAGGGACGGGGAGGTCCAGCACACGGTGATCCTCTCCACCCACATCCTTCCGGAGGTCTCGGCCATCTGCCGCCGCGTGATCCTGATCAACGACGGTCGCAAGATCGTGGACGCGCCGCTGGCCGAGCTCACCCGCCAGGGGCATACCCTGGAGGAGCTCTTCGCCCGGGAGACGGCAGGGGACGCGACCACCGGCCGGGAGGAGACCGCTTGAGGCACGTGACCCATGTGGCCGGGCGCGAGCTTCGTGGCCTGTTCGTCTCGCCGGTGGCCTACGGAGTGATGAGCCTGTTCGCGGTGCTCGCGGGCTTCTTCTTCATCCTGAACGTCGCCTACTTCGAGACCGAGGTGTTCCGGGCGACCCAGTTCCAGGCCTTTGAACGGCTCCAGACCCTGAACCTGAACGACCACCTGATCGGCGAGTTCCTGGGCTCCATGTCGGTGGTGCTGATGTTCCTGATCCCCGGCATCACCATGGGGCTGTTCGCTTCGGAGAAGACCAACGGCACCCAGGAGCTGTTGATGACGAGCCCGCTCACCATCTGGGACATCGTACTCGGCAAGTTCCTGGCGGCGGCGCTGTTCGTGACGCTCCTGGTGGGAATCGTGGCGTTGTTTCCCGGTCTGCTGTTCGTGTATGGGGATCCCGAAGGCGCGCGCACCGTATCGGGGTTGGTGGCTGTGCTGCTGGTGGGCTGGACCTACGTGGCCATCGGCACTTTTGCATCGTCGCTCACCCGCAGCCAGGTGATCGCCTTCCTGATGACCTTCGTGCTGCTGCTGTGCATGTTGCTGCTTCCGGCCATCGTGCAGCTCGGGATCGCCACCACGTCGGGCGGCGTGGGCGAGGTGCTGAAGTGGATCTCCACCGGTTCGCACTTCGAGTCGCTTCTCAAGGGCGTCGTCGATACTGCGGACCTGGCGTACTTCGCGGTGATGATCGGGGTGTTCCTGATCCTGACGAAGGCCGCCGTGGAGTCCGTGCGATGGCGCTAGGCCGGGGGAGGGCGCGCGCGTGAAGGGCCTGCCGGCACTGCTCGGGTCCCTTGGGCTCATCGGGGTGGTCTTCGGGCTCCTGAGCTTCCTGTTCGCCCTGTTCGCGCCCATCGATGCCTTCTGGATCGGGACGAATCTGGTGATCGGAGTGCTGCTGCTGGGGGTGGCAGCGGTGTTGAGCGTCGACACCCTGCGCGAGCGCATGGTCTCGGGAGAGGCGCGGCGCGTCGGCAGGTTCGGCACCAGCGCCGTCCTCACCACCGTGCTGGCGATCGCGATCCTCGGGATGCTGGGATACACGGCCAAGCTTTTCCCGCGTCGCTGGGACTCGAGCGAGGCCAGGGTCCATTCGCTCTCGGACCAGTCGGTCAAGCTGCTTCAGGGGCTCGATCGCAACGTGCAGGTGACCGCGATCTTCGGGCCCATCGAGCTGCCCTACGTGCGCGAGTTCCTGGACCGCTACGCCTACGTGAGCGACGCCTTCGAGGTCGACTATGTGGACCCCAACGCCAAGCCCCACGTGCTGGAGCAGCTGGGAATCCTGCCGGAGGAGCTGGGGGAGGGGCTGATCCACGTGCAGTTGGGTGACGACTCGGTGCGCGTGACCGAGCTCAGCGAGGAGAACATCACCAACGCCATGGTGAAGCTCTCGCGCACGGGCACCAAGCAGGTCTACTTCCTGGAGGGCCACAACGAGCGCCCGATGGAAGGCGCCGCGGACACCAAGGAGGGTTTCCAGCGCGCGGCCGAAGCCCTGCGCAACGAGAACTACCAGGTGGAGACCCTGCTGCTGGCCGCTCAGGGCGACGTACCGGAGGATGCCGACGTGGTGATCGTCGCGGGGGCCACCCGGCCCCTGCTCAGCGAGGAGAGCCAGGCCCTGACTCGCTACCTGGCCCGGGGGGGCGCCCTGATGGTGATGGTGGACCCGAGGGCCAAGACCGATCTGGTGGACCAGGTGCGCGGCTGGGGTGTGAACGTGGGCGAAGACCTGGTGGTCGATCGCAAACTCGCCCTGTTTGGACAGCCGACCTCGCCGTTCGCCGAGCGCTACGACCCGGATCACGAAATCACGCGCGATCTGCGCGAGACCACCAGTTTCTACGTGGCCCGCAGCGTCCAGGCCGATCCGGACTCGGACGGCCAGTTCACGGAACTCGTGTTCACCGGTGGGGACTCCTGGGCCGAGCGCGACGTGGATCTCTACTACAAGACCTCGCGAGCGCAGCTCGACGAGGGGGATCTCCCTGGTCCCGTGCCCATCGCCGTGGCCGGAATCCCCGCCGTGGATCGCGACGGCGCGGCGGCAGGGGACGTGGGGGAGGACCCGATCGAGCCTCGCCTGGCCGTCTTTGGAGACTCGGACTTCGCGTCCAACGCCCTGATCGAGCGCTATCGGAACCGCGACCTGTTCGTGAACAGCGTGAACTGGCTGCTGGGAGACGTGGAAGCCATCTCGATTCGTCCGGCGCGTTCGCGAGCGTCGCGCTTCCAGCTCACCCAGGATCAGTTCGCGAGAATCCGCACCCTCTCGCTGTTCGTTCTGCCCGAGGCGATCGCCGTGCTCGGCGTGATCACCTGGTGGAGGCGTAGGCACCCGAGCGGTGCCTGAGCGCCAGTGAGCCCGAAGACCACAGGGATCGCCTTTCTGATCGCCGCGGCGCTGGCCGCCTTTCTCTACTTCTATCAGGTACGCGGGGCGCCCGAGCGCGCCCGGGTCGAGGCGGAGTCCAAGCGCCTGTTCCCCGACCTGGAAGACGGCGTGGTCGAGTGGATCGAGCTCACCACCAGCGACGGAAAACAGGCCCGCGCCGAGCGACGGGACGGTCGCTGGCAGCTCACCCGGCCCGTGGAGTTTCCCGGCGACGAATTCGCCCTGGACAGTGTGGCCTCGACGCTGGTCCAGATGGCCAGCGAGTTGGTGTTCGAGGATCCGGAACCGCTCCCCGTCTACGGACTCGATCAGGACGGCGGGGTGGTGCGCTTCGGGGTGGGTGGAGACACGTTCGAGCTGCGCACCGGAGACGACACCCCGGTGGGATCGAACACCTACGCGGCGGTGGCGGGTCGCGACGAGGTGGTGGCGGTGCTCACCTACCGGGTCGCGTCCCTGCGCAAGGCACTGGACGAACTGCGCGACAAGCGCATCCTGCGCTTCGATACGGCGTCGATCGATCGCGTGACCGCCACCTGGCAGGACGGCCATGTGCGGCTCGAGCGCGGTGGCGACGGCTGGCGCCTGCTGGAGCCGCTGGAAGGCCCCGCGGACGCGGCAGGCGTGGAGGCCCTGTTGGCGGACCTTTCGTTCCTGCGCGCCGAGGGCTTCCTGGACGATCCGCCCAGCGACGCAAAGCTGGGACTGCTGCGGCCCGCGTTCCAGGTGGAGCTTCGGGGCCTCGGGGAAGGCGAGGGCGAGGAGCCGGTGGAACTCGAACTGGCCATCGGCCAGACCTACGACGGCGAGTCCCGCGCGGTGCGGGCGGGCGGCGCGACGCGCTACCGGATCGCGGAAGCGCGACTTGCAGACTTCCCCCAGGAGTTGGTGGCCTACCGCTTCCGCGACCTGGCTTCGTTTCCCGCAAGCGACGCGAAGCGCCTGGAGATCGTCTTCGCCCCCGATCCGGCTCTTCCCGTGAGCGCCGAACCGTTGACCCTCACGGCCATCCGGGACGAGAAGGGTTGGACCACCACTCCCGAGTCCTTCCGGCCCGGCGCCGTCGGGCGGCTGATGGTGGAACTCTCGCGCTTGAAGGCAGGCGAAATCATGGCCGAGAGCGCCGGTGACGACGAGTTGCAGTCTCTGCGCCTGAGCCCGGCGGCCGCCGTCTATCGTGTGTACGACGACGTGGAAGGCGGTGAGCTTCTGGCCCAGGTGGATCTCGGCACCATTCAGGGAAACCGCTGGATCCTGGCCCGGACGCCCGGGCACGACACCGTCTTCGGCCTCGACCTCGGCCTGGCCGAGTATCTGCCCGTGAGTCTGGATGCGTTTCGAAGCCGCTTCGCCGCCGAAGCGGAAGCCGAACCGGAAGCGGAGGGCGATCTCCCCGGCATGGAGTTCGACGACGACGATCTCTTCGACGCCGTGGACGAGTCGCCGTAGGCGCCGCCTAGCTCATCAGGATTTCCAGCATCGCATCGTGGATGTGGGCGTTGCTGGCCAGGCATTCGGCGCCGGAGCGAGGGGCCATCGCGCCCGACAGGTCGCTGGCGCGCCCCCCCGCCTCTTCCACGATCAGGAGTCCCGCGGCCACGTCCCAGGCGTGCAGGCGCAGCTCCCAGAACCCGTCGAAGCGGCCCGCCGCCACGTAGCACAGGTCCAGGGCGGCGCTGCCGTCGCGGCGCAGGGCGCGCGATCGCTTCAGGAACGCGATGAAGTGCTTCACGTTGTCGTTCGGGTTGCGGCGCACGTCGTAGGCGAAGCCGGTGGCCAGCAGGGCGTTCTCGAGTCGCGTCTCCGACGACACCCGGATCGATCTCCCGTTCAGGGTCGCACCCTCACCGCGGGTCGCCGCGAACAGCTCGTCCAGCAGGGGGTCGTAGACCACCCCCACGCTGCGCACATCCTCGCACTCCACGCCGATCGAGACGCAAAAGCGCGGATAGCCGTGGGCGTAGTTGGTGGTGCCGTCCACCGGGTCGATGATCCAGCGGAAGCGCGCCCCGTCCCGGTCGTGACCACTGCCCTCTTCGGCGACGATGCCGTCGTCGGGCCGCTCGCGTCCGAGGGCGTCCACGATCAGCTTCTCGCAGGCGTGATCCACTTCGGTCACGAGATCGATGGACGTGCCCTTGGTGCGCACGTCGAGCTCGGTTTCGTAGCGCTGTTTCTGGACGGCTCCGGCCTCTCGGGCCAGGCGCTCCGCCAGAGCGCGCACCTGCTGCAGCTCGCCGGGGCCGCTCATGTCAGCCGGAACAGGCGGCGGGCGTTGCCCGTGGTGGTGGCGGCGATCTCTTCGACGGGCAGCTGGTGGGTGGCGGCCAGCGCCTCGCCCACCAGCGTCACGTGCGCCGGCTCGTTGCGGCGCCCCCGGAATCCCTCGGGCGACAGCAGGGGGGCGTCGGTCTCCACCAGCAGGCGATCCAGCGGCAGGGCCCTGGCGGTGTCGCGCAGCCCCCCGTCGCGCTTGAAGGTGAGAATGCCCGAGAACGAGATATACAGCCCCGCGTCCAGTGCGCGGCGCGCGAAATCCAGACTCCCCGTGAAGCAGTGGAGCACGCCTTCCAGGCTGCCGCCGCCCTCAACCTGCCACAGGTCGAGAAGCTCGTTGTAGGCGCTGTCGTCGTCGCCGCGCACGTGGATCGAGACCGGCAGGTTTCGCTCGCGCGCCGAGGCCAGCTGTTCTGCCAGCACCTGGCGCTGGGTCTCGCGCGGCGAGTGCTCGTAGTGATAGTCGAGCCCACACTCGCCCACCGCCACCACCCGCGGGTGCGAGAGCCAGGCGGCGAGCTGCTCGCGCCCCGAATCGTCCAGATCCCTGGCTTCGTGGGGATGCACGCCCACCGTGGCGTACACCGATGGCTCGGACTCGGCCAGCCGCAACGCGCGTTGGTTGCGCTCGATTCCGTAGCCCGAGCCAATTGCGATCAGGGTCTCGACGCCCGCCCGGTGGGCGCGCGCCAGCACCGCGTCTCGATCCTCGCCGAACTCGTCGGCGGTCAGGTGGCAGTGGCTGTCCAGCCACATTCACGCGTCTCCCGGCGGGTCCAGGCGCGGGAACAGCGCCGCGCCCTTGGTCGTGGCAGTGCCCGGCGCCAGCATGCCCCAGCGCGACGCGTCGTCGGGAAGGCGCGCCTGCTCGAGGGCCCCGGGGAGGCCCAGGCGCGCGAGGATCTGCGGGGCCGTGTCCGGCAGGAACGGCGCGAGCAGCAGGGCCGCCACCCGCAGGGCCTCGCAGCTGGTGTAGAGGGTCGTGGCCACCCGCTGCTTCGACGTCTCGTCGTTCGCCTTGGCGAGCTTCCACGGCGCGCGGTTCTCCAGGTACCGGTTCACCACGTCCAGAAACTCGAAGATCGCCTCCAGGGCCCGGTGGGGTTCGCAGCTGCGCATGTGGTCGTCCACCTTCGCCGCCGCCCGCGCTGCCGCATCGGCCACCTGCCGGTCCAGGTCGTCCGGCGGCTGGGGCTCGGGCACGACACCGCCCGCGTATCGCGCGGTCATGTTCAGGGTGCGGCTCACCAGGTTGCCCAGGTTGTTGGCCAGGTCGGCGTTGATACGCGCCACCACACCCTCTTCGGTGAAGTTCGCGTCCAGCCCGAAAACCATGTCGCGCAGCAACACGTAGCGCGACGCCTCGAATCCGTAGCGGTCGCGCAGGGCGAGGGGTGAGATCTTGTTGCCAAGACTCTTGGACACCTTGCGCTCGTCCGCCTTCCAGTGGCCATGCACGTGCAGGTGCCGGAACAGGGGCAGCCCTATCGCCTTCAGCATGATGGGCCAGAAGATCGCGTGGGGCTTCAGGATGTCCTTGCCGATCACGTGTTCGACGGAACCCCACAGCGTTTCGAAGTCGGGGCCATCCGGGTAACCCGCGGCGGTGACGTAGTTGATCAGGGCGTCGAACCAGACGTAGCAGACGTAGTTCGAGTCGAAGGGCAGCTCGATACCCCACGACAGCCGGTCCTTGGGGCGCGAAATGCAGAGATCGCCCAGGCCGCTCTCTTCCCGGAGCATGGCCAGCGCTTCGTTGCGATAGCCCTTTGGGCGGATCCAGTCCGGGTTCGCCTCCATGGTCTCGGCCAGCCATTTGAAGTGTCGGCTGATCCGGAAGAAGTAGTTGGACTCGAGCCGCTTCTCGGGAGCGCGCTCGTGGTCTCGGCACAGGCCGTCCACCAGGTCGCGGTCGGTCAGGAAGCGCTCGCAGCCGACGCAGTACAGACCCTCGTACTCCTGGAAATAGATCTCGCCCGCGTCGTACACCTTCTGCAGGATCGCCTGAACCACCTGCTGGTGGTCCGGGTCGGTGGTGCGGATGAAGCGATCGTAGGAGAACCCCAGTTCGTCCCACGCGGTTTGAAACGCATTCGAGTACTGGTCGGCCACCTGCTTTGGCGACTCGCCCCGGGCCAGCGCCACCTGGGCCACCTTCTCCCCGTGCTCGTCGGTGCCCGTCAGGAACCAGGTCTGGTCACCGGCCAGGCGGTGGTAGCGGGCCAGCGAATCCACCACCAGGGTCGTGTAGGTGTGACCGATGTGCGGCTCGGCGTTCACGTAGTAGATGGGCGTGGTGACGTAGAAGGCGCCGCTCATCGGGAGGCGGCCTCGCGCAGGGCGAGCAGGGCGCGCTCTGCCACCATCTGGGGGTTGGCATTTCGCTGCACCAGTGACTTGCGACAGGAAGACAGCACCCGGTGGGCGTCCAGGGCGGATGCCACCGGAACCTCCGGGTCGCGCACGCCGGCGATCACGCGCGCCCGCAGCCAGGCCCCGGATGTCTCCAGCAGCTGCGAAACGCCTTGCACCGCGCTCGCCCGCGCACCGCGATACTCCTCGGCCCAATCCAGCAGAGCGGGCACGCTGGCGGAGCCGATGGCGTCGAGACGCCCCACCAGCTCGCGGTTCTCCTCGGACCCGAGCGGGTCGCTGCGCGTGGCTCGGAACGCCACCTTCTGGCAGCGCGAGCGCAAGGTGACCAGCAGACCCGCCGAGCTCGCGGTCACCAGAACCAATGTCGTGAGCGGCGGTGGCTCTTCCAGCAGACGCAGCAGCGCGTTCTGGGCTTCCTGGTTCAACCACTCGGCGTCGGCGATCACCCCGGCGCGTCGACCCCCTTCGCTCGAGCGCAGGCGGAAGGCGGCCTGGAGCGCGCGGACCTGGGCGATGCGCACCCGCGTATCGTTCTCGCCGCGCTCGACCCAGAGCAGATCCGGGTGGTCTCCCACGTGGCGCAGCAGTGGTCCCGCCTTGCCCGTTCCGTCGATCTCGATGGGCTCGCGCGGGCTCGAGCGTTGGCAGTCGCGACAGCTGTCGCAGGGGCGGGGACCGGAACCGGTGCAGACCAGCCCGCGTGCGAACTGAAGGGCCGCCTGCCTCGGCGCCTCCCCCGGCCCGGACAGCAGGTAGGCCGAGTGGATGCGCTCGCTTTCCAGGCTGCGCTTCAGCAGCGTTTCGGCGTCAGCGGTGGACATCGGGCGGCAAGACTAGCAGCAAGGGCATCCGTTCACGTGAACTTGGGTGGGAAAGCCCGCACGGTCGCAGGTGCGCATCTGGGGCTGCAAGGTCTTTCGTTCGCTTGCTTCTCAAGTCTTGTGGGCACTTCGCCGATTCCCACCGCAACCAAGGAGGATTCCCACATGGCGCTCAGTTCGTTCGGTCGCGGCCGCGATTCGGATTCCAACGCTTCCATCGGCGATTCGTCGGGCCGGGGCACGGCAGCCCCGGCCGCGGCGAGTGCTTCAGGCGGCCTCACCGCCTTCATCGATCGTGGATCGGATTTCGAGGGCAAGCTGTCGTTCCAGGACACCGTCCGGATCGATGGACGCTTCAGCGGCGAAATCACCAGCGAGAACACGCTGATCGTGGGGGAGAGCGGTGAGATCCAGGCGAAGATCAAGTCGGCCACCGTGGCCATCAGCGGCACGGTCGAGGGCGACATCATCGCAACCAAGCGGCTGGTGCTGCACAAGACGGCCCAGGTGATTGGCGATGTGGAGACGCCCTGCCTCGTGGTCGAAGACGGGGCCGTTCTCAACGGCCAGATCAAGATGGCTTCCGGAAAGCCGGGAAGCCTCAAGGCGATCGAAGGCGGCGCAGAGCCGTCCAAGGCGAAGACCGAGGGCCACTCGATTTCGCCTTCTCGCCCCTCGTCCTCTTCCTGAATCGACCGAACCGAGGCTGAACCCAGCGGGCGTGCGGCCGCCGGCTCTTTCGAGCCGGCGGCCCCGCTACCCCTCGGCCTAGCGGGCGACCTTGAACACCTCGTCGCCCTCGCGGACGCGCTGGGAGACCTGCACGCCGACGGTCTGTCCGCCCCGGACCGACTCCACCACCTGATGATCGAGTTCGATCCGATCGAGGCGCTGGTAGAAATCGGTGGTGTGACCCCGGAAGTGGACCGAGTCGCCCGAGCGCAGTTCGCCCGTCTCGATCCGGAGGATCGCGGCATTCACGTGCCCGTAGAAATGGGTCACCACACCCAGACGGGCGGGCGTAGCCTGTGCCACGCTCGCGGCCGCGGGCGCGGACGGTGAGGGGGTTGTCCCCCCAAGGCGCGGCGTCGGCGGAATCGACGGCACCGCCCTCACCGCGGCGGCCGGCGCAGCGGCAGGAGCCCCCGGCCTCGGCGAGCGCGGCGTGGTCTTCTTGCGGGCGGCCTTCTTCCGGGTCGCCTTCTTCTTCCCGGTCACCTTCTTTTTCCGGGTCGCCTTCTTCTTGCGGGTCGCCTTCTTCTTGCCCGGCTTCCGGCCGACTTTCTTGGTCTTCTTGCGCCCGACCTTCTTCTTGCGCCCGGCCTTCTTCTTGCGGGCCTTCTTCTTTCGGGCCTTCTTCCGGGTGGTCTTCTTCTTCGCCTTCTTCCTCGGGGCCTTCCGGCGTGCCGGCTTGCGGGCGGCCTTTTTCTTGCGTTTGGTGGATCGCTTGCGAGCGGCCATTGAATACCTCCAATTCGATTCCCTGGCGGCGGGATTCTAGGCGCGAGTCGAAAGGACGGTCAATGCGGGTCTGGATGTTTGAGGTCGCGGTCCCCGGGCACTAGGCTTGCTGTGATGAGGGTCACGGTGAAGCTGTTCGGTGCCGTCTGCGAGTCAGCGGGAGCCAGGGAGTTGACGGTTGAGGTGCCGAACGGGGCGTCCATCGCCGATCTGCGTGGACTGCTGGCCCGTGAGCACCCGATTTTCCTCGAATTCGGGCGCCGCCTGGCGGTGTCGGTGAACCTGGAGTTCGCCGACTTCGAGACTCCCCTCTGCGAGGGAGACGAGGTGGCGTTCCTGCCGCCGGTTTCCGGAGGCGAGGGAGACTGTACGATTTCCGAGACCCCGCTCGATGTGTCTGCCGTGGTCGCCAAGGTGACCGGACCCGGCATGGGTGGAATCGTCACCTTCGTGGGTGCCGTGCGCGACCACGCCCGCGGTCGGGCGATCCGTCACCTGGAGTACGAGGCCTATCCGGCCATGGCCGTGCGCGAGATGGACAAGATCGCGGACGAGGCCGCCCGGCGTTGGCAGGGCGCGCGGGTGGCGATTGCCCACCGCGCGGGACACCTCGAAGTGGGTGATCTGGCGGTGGTGGTGGCGGCAGCGGCGCCCCATCGGGCCGAGGCCTTCGCCGCCTGTCGCTTTGCCATCGACACCCTCAAGGAGACCGTCCCCATCTGGAAGAAGGAGGTGGCCTCCGACGGGGAGTTCTGGGTCGACGACCACCCGTGAGCGAGTCCCGTCCCTCGTCGCGCCACCACCCCCACCGGCAGGATGCGCCGGCCCAGGTGGCCACCGCCGTGATCACCGTGAGCGATACCCGCACCCTCGAGACCGATACCGGGGGAGGCCGGGTGGTGGCGCTGCTGGAGGAGGGCGGTCATCCGGTGATCTCCCGCGAGATTGCCAGGGACGAGCCCGAAGCCATCCAGGCCGCCCTGCGCACCGCCCTTTGCCGGGACGAGATCCGGGCGGTGATCCTCACCGGCGGCACGGGTGTGGCGCCGCGCGATGTCACGCCGGAGAGCGTCGTGCCGCTGCTGGACCGCCAGATCCCGGGCTTCGGGGAGCTCTTCCGTATGCTCTCGTTCCGCGACATCGGCTCGGCGGCCCTGCTCTCGCGGGCGCTGGCCGGGGTGGCGCAGGGGCGCGTGGTGTTCGTGCTGCCCGGGTCGCGGGGCGCCGTGGACCTCGCGCTTCGCGAGCTGATCCTTCCCGAGCTGGCCCACCTGGCCGCGGAGGCCGTCAAGACCCGCTGACTCCCGTCCGAAACGAAGGCGATGTGGGCGCACCGCGCTTGGCCGCTGCTCGTTTCGCTCCTGCTCGCCGTGGTGGCCAGCGCCGAGGTCTACGTGTGGATCGATGCCGAGGGCGGCACCCACATGACCGACGATCCGGAGCAGGTGCCCCCCTCCCGGCCGGACCGCGGCCAGGGCAGCCGCCAGGCTCTCACGGGGCTCTGGGACGAGGTCCTGGGGCCGGTGGGACGCAGTCGCTCGGCCCGGGAGGCTTCCAACCGCGGCGACGACCGCAGCCTGCGTCTGGTCCGCGGCGCCGTGTCGGACCTGGCGCGGGGTGAGACAGCACGGGCCTCAGCGGCTCTGGAGAGCGTGCTGCGCCTCGAGCCGGGCAATCCCCAGGCCCACTGGTACCTCGCCCTGCTCGACCGCCAACGGGGGCGCTACAGCGGCTCGGAGGCCCACCTGCTCGCGTTCCTGGCCTCCGCGGGCGACGATCTCGAGCCCTGGCGGGCCTCGGCAGAGCGACGCCTGGCCGCGCTGGAGGACGAACGCCATCTGGCCGACGAGGCTGCCGCCCGTCAGCCCGGCGAATGGCTGGGGATCTCCGGCGACCACTTCCGGATCCGCTACGACTCGGAGCTGGTGGAGGCTTCGCCGGACTACGGCGAGACGGTGCTGCGTTACCTGGGCGAGGCGCGCCAGACCGTGGCGGATCGCCTGGGCGCCGTACCCGCCGGCCCCATGGGCGTGATCCTGTACGGGAAGGCCGCCTACCTGGAGGCGCATCGCCATCGCTTCTCGTTCCAGACCGTGGGTTTCTTCGATGGTCGAATCCACGTGGTGTCGGCCGCGCATCCAGCGGGTGAACTCCGGGCATTGCTCTTCCACGAGTACACCCATGCAGTCTACCGGGAGCAGACCGGTGGGGATCGTCCCTACTGGCTGAACGAGGGGCTCGCCGAGGCGATCGAGCGCGCATCGCGCAACCGCAAGGGGCTCACCCGCAGCGAGCGGATGTCGCTGCGGCGTCGCATCGACGATGGGCGCTGGCTCTCCCTGCGACGCCTGGCGCCGAGCTTTTCCGGCCTCGACGACGAGGATGCCCGGGCCGCGTACATCCAGGCCATGGCCGCCGCGGCCTGGATCGAAGACCGCACCACAAAGGAGTCGCGAGCGCTCCTGCTGGCGCGCCTTTCCAGAGGGGCCAGCGACGACGAGGCGCTGCGCGAGGCCGTGGGGCTGGACACGGCGGGCATCGACGCCGCCGTGCGCGAAGAGATCCGATCCGAGTTCGCACCGGCTCCGGATGGCATCAGCGTGGCCCCTGCAGACGTCCCTGCTCCCTAGCCGATCCCCTCATCGAGAGTGCGCGTCCCCTCCAGCAGCAGCTCGGTCATGCTGGCGCTGATGGTGGGCTCGGGCATCACGGCCCTGGGCTCGAACACGAAGTGACCCGACGCGGCGTTCACGATCTCGAGTGCGGCATCGAATCCCAGCATGCCGTTGGCCTCGGCGTGTACCGGATGGCCCCGGTCGAGCCAGAGGACCCCCTCGAGCGCGCCCGAGTCCAGCTGGAGTCGGCCCGTCTTGCGACCGAGTTCGAGCACCTGCAGCACCGCGAAGGCGGGGATCTCGCACAAGCTGCCCCGGAAGGCTTCGCTCGGGCTCGGCGCCTGGGGCCGCGGGGTCGCCACGGTCTTCGCCTCGTGGTCGCCGCTGGCCGGATCGCCCCATTCCGCGTCCACGTGGCAGAAGGTGAGGGTGCTGTCGCCGATCTGGATGCGATCACCCGGTTGCAGCGTATGCTCGTCGACCCGCTCGCCGTTCACGTAGGTGCCGTTGGTGCTGTTCAGGTCGCGCACCACGAAGCCGGCCCGACCGGGCCCGATCTCCGCGTGGCGCCGCGACGCGTCGGAGCCCGGCAGGGTGAGTTCGCAGGTGCGGCTTCGCCCCAGGACCACTCGCTGGCGCTCCCGCAGCTGCCACGGGGGCCTGGGGGGCAGGAACAGCATGGGCTGGGGACCGCTCGCCATGGCTTCTCGGGTCGGCAGGCACAGGCGCTGGCTTTACGCGGGGCCTTCCCCGTGGGGCCCGCGCTCACACCTTCGGACTCGCGTAGTACTCGAAGTCGACCAGGTTCTCCTTCAGGTAGTCGCGCAGCCGATTCACCAGGCGGACCTCCAGCTGGCGCACGCGTTCGCGCGACACGCTGAACTCGTCGGCCAGGTCTTGCAGGGTCTTGGGCTCCTCCGCCAGGATGCGCTCGTCCAGGATCTGGCGGTCGCGCTCGTCCAGTTCTTCGGCGAAGCCCCCGACCTTCTCCAGGAAGACATTGCGCAGCTCGGCGTTGGCCACGTTTTCTTCGGCCGTGTCGCCGCGGGCTGGCATGAAGTCGCCGTACTCGTCGCCGGAGTCGTCGCGTCGGGCGGGCGCATTGAGGGACAGGTCGCTCTCGGACAAGCGCTGCTGCATGTCGCGGACATCGTCCTCGCTGACGTCGAGGCGCTCGGCCAGCAGCTTCGGCTCCACCTCGATGCCCAGGCGTTCGAGTTCGCGCTTCTCCTTGTTGAGCCGGAAGAAGAGCTTGCGCTGGGCGCGCGTGGTGCCCAGCCGCACGATCCGGATGTTGTCCATCAGGTACTTGAGGATGTAGGCCCGGATCCAGTACGCGGCATACGACGAGACCTTGACGCCCTTGGTCGGGTCGAAGCGGTGGACGGCCTGCATCAGGCCCAGGTTCCCCTCCTGGATCAGGTCGAGGAGGTTGGTCCACGCGCGCCGGTACTCCATGGCGATCTTCACCACGAGACGCAGATTCGAGAGCACGATCCGCCGGGCCGCTTCGAGGTCGCCTTCCTCGACCCAGCGCAGGGCGAGGGCCTGCTCTTCTTCGCGCGAAATCGGCGCGTGATCGCGCAGCTCCGCCATGTAGCGGGTGAGTGCATCGACGGGCTCGATCGCCCGGTCGGAGCGGGAAGGCATGACGCGGCGCCTCGGCCCGACCATAGCGCAGGGCCGCGCGCAGCTGGGCGGTTCTGCGGGCCTACTGCTTGAGCGTTCTGACGAAGGCGATGACGTTTTCGATGTCCGATTCGGACATCATGGCCTGCCAGGGTGCCATCATGACCGAGCCGCCATAGGCCGCGGCGCCGTTGCTGATCACGTTCTTCAGATCGGCGTCGGTGCCTTTCTTTCCGTCGCCATCCGTGTCGAAGGAGAAGGCGCCCTGGCTGAAGTCGCGGGGCTTGGGGGTCAGGGCTGCGGCTACCGGGCCGTCGCCCTTGCCAGTCATCCCGTGGCACGAGGAGCAATTGATCTCGAACAGGCCCTTGCCCGCCGCCGCGTCGCCTGCGGCGGCGAG
This sequence comes from Deltaproteobacteria bacterium, assembly GCA_032128115.1. Lineage (GTDB taxonomy): Bacteria > Myxococcota_A > UBA9160 > UBA9160 > SMWR01 > JAQBHB01. The sequence goes on from JAQBHB010000034.1 coordinate 24,010, forward strand.
ACCCGGGGCCAGCAGCAGGCCCAGCAGTGCCGCGATGGTGGCCGCCCGCTGGGTGGCAGGTCCAATCCGGCCGCTGCAGTGGCCAACGGGGATCTGGGTCATGAGGGCTTCTCCTTGTTCAGGGTCACGAGAGCTGGGTCGCGAGAGGGCGGGAATCTAGGCAGCGACGGGTCGAGCGTCAATCGAAACGCTTGTCCTTCCAGTCCTGGAGGACGTCGAAGCACAGGCGGACGCCCACTCCCGTGGCCCCCCGTTTCTGGTAAGGCCCGGCGGTGGACGTCCAGGCCGTCCCGGCGATGTCCAGGTGGGCCCAGGGCGTCTCTCCCACGAAGTTCGACAGGAAGGCCGCCGCGGTGGAAGCCGAGGCCTCGCGTCCCGCCGAGTTCTTGATGTCCGCCACGTCACTCCGGATCTTCTTGCGGTGGCCCTCCCACAGGGGCATGGGCCAGCAGCGTTCACCCACCGACTCCCCCGAGCGCCGGATGATCTCCACCAGGCGGTCGTTGTTCCCGAACAGACCGCTGGCGAGCTTGCCGAGGGCGATGACACAGGCGCCGGTGAGGGTCGCCAAGTCGATCATGGCTCTGGGCTCGAACTCGGTCCGTGCGAAGTGCAGGGCGTCTGCCAGTACGACGCGTCCTTCGGCGTCGGTATTCAGGATCTCGATGGTTTTTCCGGACATGGCCTTGACCACGTCTCCGGGGCGGTAGGCCGAGCCGCTGGGCATGTTCTCGGCGGCGGCCACGACGCCCACCACGTGCAGCGGCAACTTCAGGAGCGCACAGGCCCGCAGGGTGCCCACTACCGCGGCCGCACCGGACATGTCGTGCTTCATCTCTTCCATGCCCGCCGACGGCTTGATCGAGATGCCGCCGGAGTCGAACGTGATGCCCTTGCCCACCAGGCACACGGTGCTCGTGGCGGACTTGGATCGCCCCTTCGAGGCCGGTTTCGCCTTGGGAGGATTGTGCTCGAGCACGATCAGACGCGGGCCGTTGGCGCTGCCCCCCCCCACGGCCAGGATCGCGTTCATCTTGCGTCGCTTGAGTTCGGCCACGTCGAACACGCGCACGCGAAGTCCCACCTCGCGCGCCACCCGCTGCGCCCGGCGCGCCAACTCGGCCGGCGGCAGGGCGTTGGCCGGCTCGTCGGACAGGGCGCGGGCCACGTTCTGGGATTCGGCCAACACGGCGCCACGGGCTGCGCGCGGGCGCGCCGCCCGCACGTCCTGGGCGCGCTCGAAGGAAAGGGTCACGGCAGTGACCCGGCCGGGGCCCTCCACATTCGGGCTGCGGTGCGTGTCGAAGCGATAGCTCGAGATCACGGCCCCCTCGGCCAGGGCCTGGGCTGCGTCGGCCGCGCGCAGCTTGCGCGAGATCGGTACCGCCACGACCAGCTTCGCGGCCCGGCGCGCCCCTGCCTGGGTCACGCTGGTGCCCGCGGCGCAGCGGAGGCTCTCGGCGTCCAGCGAGCTCTCCGCGCCGAGTCCCACCAGCAGGATGCGCGCGGCGCGGACCTCGCCTTCCGGGTACAGCAGGAGCGTCTCCCCCGGTTTACCACGAAAGTCGCCACTGGCCAGAACCGAGCGGATCCGGCCGCCCATGGCGCGATCGAGCGCGCCGATCCGGGCCGGCAGCCGGGGCTTGTTGCGGTCGACCGCGGTCAGGGGCAGGGCCAGGAGGTCGGCCGCTGTTTCTGCGAGAATGCTCGCCTCTACCGTGACACGCATCACCTGTCCTTTGCGTTCGCGCGGTTGGTTGAACCGGTTGGACCCTGTAACCTAGGCCCGATCTATCCGAAGCGAGTGAGCCATGAAGTGCATCATCGTCGGGGCGGCGATGGGGGGACGTCTCGCGGGCCTCGATGCGCTGAGCCTGGTGTGGCAGGCGAGTTGGCTGGTTCAGCTGGTCATCCTGCTGCTCGCCGTCCTGTCGGTCGTCTCCTGGACCATCATCGTGTTCAAGCGGCGCGAATTGCGCCGCGCTGGGCAGGATAGCGAGGCTTTCCTCGAGGTCTATCACGAGGGTTCGCTGGACTCGGCCTACGCTGCCGCTCGCGACCTGGAGCGAAGCCCGCTGGCCACGATGTTCCTGGCCGCCTATGGCGAATTGAATCGGGTGGCGCGCCTGACCGGGAAATCCACACCCGATCGCCTGGATGAGGGCCACTTCCAGGTGATCACGCGACAGATCGCCTGGACCCAATCGCGCGAAGGTCTGCGTCTGGAGCGGGGGCTCTCGTTCCTGGCGACCACCGGGAGCGCCGCACCGTTCATAGGCCTGTTCGGCACGGTGATCGGCATCATCAATGCCTTCCAGGGCATCGGACAGGCCGGCTCGGCGAGCCTGGCGGTGGTGGCGCCGGGCATCGCCGAGGCGCTGATCGCCACGGCCGTGGGGCTGTTCGCGGCCATCCCCGCCACCGTCTTCTACAACGACTTCGTGCGTCGACTGCGGGGCTTGACCATGTCCATCGACCTGTTCGCCACCGAGTTCGAAGGCGACCTGCGGCGCCTGGCCAGCCATCCCTCCCCGCCGGTCCGTGCCGCGCGAGGTTGAGCATGGCCGTGAGCGCGCCGCGTCCGGGCTCTGCGCACCGGCCCCTGTCGGAGATCAACGTCACACCCTTCGTGGACGTGATGCTGGTGCTGCTGATCATCTTCATGGTGACGGCGCCCCTGATGCAGCAGGGGGTGGATGTGGATCTGCCGGAGACCACCACCCAGCCCCTGCGGCTGCAGGACGAGCCCCTGATCCTGACGGTCCAGAAGAACGGCACGTACTTCCTGGCCCGCCGTGAGATCCCCCGAGAGGAGCTGCGCGACAAGCTGGTGGCGATCTTCGAGGGACGCGATAGCAAGCAGATCTTCCTGCGCGCCGACAAGGACGCCGCCTACGGGCTGGTGGTGGTCGCCATGGCGGCTGCGCGCGAGGCCGGGGCCACGAAGGTCGGAATGGTGACCGAGCCCGAGTCTTGATCGACCCGGGAAACCACGAAGCGCGAGGTGCGCAAGCGAGGTGCAGAGCGTGGCTGCGGGGGGGTTCGCGCTCCATGCGGAAGATCCGCGCCGGCGGGATTTCCGCCGGGCGCTGGTCGTGTCACTGGTGGCCCACGCGGTCCTCGTGGTGCTGTTCGTCGTGTCTCCCCAGACGCGGTATGCGGTTCCTCCCGGCGTGATCGCCGTGGATCTGGTGTCGCTGCCGGCGTCCCGCACAGCACCACGTCCGGCGCCCGAATCCGCGCCGCGCCCTGTCGCACGTCCGGCGCCCGCGAAGAAGATCGTGCTGCCCGTGGAGGCGGCCGCGCCCAAGCCCCAGGCGAAGCCGAGGCCCAAGCCCACGCCGAAGCCGGTGGTGGAGCCCGAGGCGCCGCCCGATGCCGGATACACGGACGTGATGGCCCAGCTGCGGGAAGAGATGGGGGAGTCGGCCGAGCCCGCCGAAGAGGTGGCGCCGCTGCCGGATCGCCCGGAGGGGTCGCAGGGAGGCGGCTCGATCCGGGTGACGCCCGAAGTGGCCGCCTGGGTGCGCCTGACCAAGATCCACGTGCGGCGCAACTGGGTGCTCACGCCGGGCTTTCGCACCCAGAGCTTCGAGACCCACGTGCGCGTGGACCTGGATGCCAGCGGGCGCGTGCTTGGCGAGCCGCGCGTGACGAAGCGCTCCGGGAACCCCTGGTACGACGAAAACGTCGTGCGGGCCATCCTGAAGGCGAGTCCATTGCCGGCGCCGCCGGAGGCGGGGGCGTGGCCCTTCGTGTTCCGGCCCGAGGACTCCTACTGATGGACTCCTACTGATGAGAAGCTGGAGAGCCGTTTCGGGGGCTGCGCTGGCGGTCGGGTTCGCCCCGATCGGGGTCGTCCTGATCGGGGCTACACCCGCCGCGGCCCAGGACCGGCCCACCATCGTGGTGACGCCGGGTGCCGCGCAGACCTATGGCGTCGCCCTGCAGCGCTTCGCGGATCGCTCGCCCACCCCCAGCCCTGGTCGGGCGCTGGCCTTCCGGCGCGCCATCGGGGATGCCCTGGAGTACTCGAACGTCTTCCGGATCGTGCCGCCCGAGGCCTTCCTGGGCCCCGAATCGACCGTCTCGCTCGACGCCCCACCGCCCGTCTGCTCCGACTGGACCGCCATCGGCGCCGACGCGCTGGTGGAGGGCGAACTGCTCATCGACGCCACCCAGGCGGCCGCCGAGTTCCGCCTCTGGGATGTGTCGCGATGCAAGCGCCTGGTGCGAAAGCGTTACCGGCAGTCGGGCGAGGAGGCATCGGTACTCGCGAACCGCATCGCCGACGACATCATGGAGGCTTTCATCGGGCTGCGGGGGGTGAGCAGCACCGAAATCGCCTTCGTGTCCGATCGGACCGGCAACACCGAGATCTTCGTGATGGCTGCCGACGGCTCGAATTCGCGGTCGGCTACGGCCAACGGTTCGATCAACAACTTCCCCTCCTGGTCGCCCAGCGGGAAGTCCATCGTCTACACGTCCTACCGCAAGGACAATCGCCCCATGCTGTTCCTGTCGTCCCGGGGGGAGAACCACCCCGGGCCGGTCTTGAAGGAGTTGGACGGCATGCCCCAGTACCGGGGCGTATTCGATCCCCTGGGCAAGCTCATGGCCGTGGTGATGAGCAAGGACGAGTCGACCGACATCTTCACGGTGCGCCCCGACGGTCGCCGCATCAAGCGGCTCACGCGGAGTCCGGCCATCGACATCGCACCGTCCTGGTCTCCCGACGGCGAGCAGATCGCCTTCGTCTCGGATCGCTCGGGGAGCCCCCAGATCTACATCATGGACAGTGACGGCAAGAACGTGAGGCGACTCACCTACGAGGGCACCTACAACACCCACCCGGCCTGGTCCCCGGACGGGCAGTGGATCGCCTACGAGACGCGCCTGGAGCAGCAATTCGACATCTGGTTGATCGATCCCGACGGAAGTGTCAACGTTCCCCTGGTTTCGCATCCGCGCAGCGACGAGTCGCCGGCGTGGGCGCCCAATGGCCGCAAAATCGCGTTCAGCTCGACGCGTCGGGGGCTTGCAGACATCTACGTGATGGACGTGAACGGAGACGGCCTGCGCCGGCTCACCCGGGAGGCCGGCAACAACAAGAGTCCGGCATGGGGACCATTTCCCCGCTAACCTCCCGCCCCCCGCCTTCCGCCCCCCGCGAAAGGAGAGCCCGATGGAGATCCGTCGAAGTGCGCGGTGGGCGTTGGTGCTTCCGACCGCCCTGGCGCTGACGGGCTGTGTGACCGTGGCCGAGTACCGAAAACTCGAGCGCGACGTCATGGACCTGAAGCGGGGCGGTGTGCCGAGCGGCGGCGGCGGCGATCGCCTGGCCGATCTGGCGGCTCAGCTCAACGACGTGCAACACGCAGTCACGAGCCTGGAAGGCCGCCTGGAGGTGGCCGAACACGACGCGCAGCTGGCCCTCGAAGAGGCCCGCGCCGCCCGGGCCGATGCCGCCGGCGCGCCGGGCGACGCGGCGGGTGTGGGATCGGCCCCGGTGACGTCTCCGGAGCCCGAAGCGGTGGAGGGCGTGGGCGGCGCCGAGGTGGCCGCTTATCGTCAGGCCTACGCCGCATGGCGCACCGGCGATCCCCAGGCCTGTATTGACCAGTTTCGGAAGTTTCTCCAGACTTACGCGGATTCGCTCTACGCCGACGACGCGGCGTATTGGATGGCGGAGTGCTACTTCAAAGACGGGGACTACAAGACAGCCGTTCTGAGGTTCGACGACGTCGTCGCGCGGTATCCCACGGGGAATAAAGCCGCGGACGCGCTGTACCGACAGGGGGAGGCTCTGCTTCGCCTGGGTCCCGGATACGGCAAGGCGGCAGGCAAGGCGTTCGAGCGCGTGCTCCGGGAGTACCCCGATTCGGCGCGCGCTCCGGAAGCGAAACGGCGGCTCGATCTGTTGGGATCGGGCTGAGCGACGAGGCCGCGGTGGCACCCTCGAGTGTCCCCCGTCGGAGGAGCCGGTGGCACCCTCGAGTGTCCCCCGGCGGAGGAGCGGTAGGCGTTGAAGAAGCGGGATATAGAGAAGTTGCGCAAGCTCATGGTCGAGCAGCGCGATCAACTGATGGGAAACACCAAGAAGGCCCTTTCCGGCGACATCCACGTCGATCCGGATGACTTCCCGGACGAGATGGACACGGCCTCCTCCGAGGTGAATCTCCAGTTCACCGGTCGCCTGCGCGAGCGCGAGCAGGGGCTGCTGGCCAAGATCGAGGCCGCCCTGGAGAAGATGGAGCAGGGTGAGTACGGCGCCTGCGTGACCTGTGGAGAGGACATCGGCGTGAAGCGCCTGCAGGCACGACCGGTGGCCGAGCTCTGCATCGATTGCAAATCCGAGCAGGAGAAGCTCGAGCGCCGCACCGGCTAGGAGCCCGCTCCGAGTCGCGCCCCCCAATGACCCGCCCCGAGTTCGTTCTCGGAATCGAGAGTTCGTGCGACGAGATGGCAGCTGCCGTGGTTCGCGGTGGCAGCGAGATCGTCGCCAGCGTGGTCCAGGGTCAGGACACGGTTCACCGGCCCTACGGCGGCGTGGTGCCCGAGCTGGCCTCCCGTGACCACGTCCGCACGGTGAGCGCCGTGGTGGACGCCGCCCTGCAACAGGCCGGCCTGTCGCTGGAACGAGTGGATGCGGTGGCGGTGACGGCGGGCCCGGGACTCGTGGGCTCGCTGCTGGTGGGTCTGTCGTTCGGCAAGGCGCTGGCCTATCGCCTGGGCATCCCCCTGGTGGGCGTACACCATGTGGTGGGTCACCTGACTTCGGCCGAGCTGGCGGATGCGAGCCTGCGGCCGCCCTACCTGGGCCTGGTGGTTTCGGGCGCCCACACCGCGCTCTACCGCGTGGCGGAGGACGAGCCGCCCGAGATTCTGGGCGAGACCCGCGACGACGCGGTGGGCGAGGCCTTCGACAAGGTGGCGAAGCTTCTGGGCCTGCCGTATCCCGGCGGGCCCGCGGTCTCGGAGGCGGCCTCCCGGGGCGATGCCACCGCCGTCGACTTTCCGCGCCCACTGCTGTCCGACGCCGGTCTCGACTTCTCGTTCAGCGGCCTCAAGACGGCGGTGGCCCTGGAGGTTGCCCGGCGTGCCGGCGAGGGGCCTCTTTTGCCCGACCAGGTGGCGGATCTGGCGGCCTCGTTCCAGGCCGCGGCCGTCCAGGTGCTGGTGGAGCGTTCTCGACGGGCCCTGGCGCGCCAGGAGCTGGCGTGCCTGGCGGTGGTGGGGGGCGTGGCCGCGAACCGCGAGCTTCGTCGGCGCATGCAGGAGGCGGGCGAGCGCGATGGATTCCAGGTGGTGTTCCCCCCGTTGTCCCTGTGCACGGACAACGCGGCCATGATCGCCTCAGCGGGCTTCCGGTTGCTGGCCCGGGGAGAGCGCCACGGTCTCGCGCTCAACTCGTTCTCTCGGGTGCCGATCGGGATGGCGCCCTGGGCCCCCGCCGATCCCGCGTGAGCGCGGCGGTCGTTCGCTCCTTCCTGGAACGCCACGGACTGCTCGCGCGCCGCGACCTGGGCCAGAACTTCCTGTTCGACGAATCGCTGGCGCTGCGCCTTGCCGGGCTGGCGGGTGTGGAGCCCGGCGACACCGTGATCGAGATCGGCACGGGGCTGGGAACCCTGACCCGTGCGCTCGCCGCCCGCGCCGCTCGCGTGGTGACGCTGGAGATCGACGCGGGGCTGGTGCGTGGGTTGCGCGCCGACTCCCTGCTGCCAGAAGGAGTCGAGCTGATCCACGCGGACGTGCTCGAGGTCGACCTGCCGGGCCTGGTGCGCGACGCGAAAGCGCCGGTGCGCGTGGTCGCGAATCTTCCCTATTCGATTTCGGCTCCGGTCCTGCGTCGCTTGCTCGATCTGCGCGAGAGCCTGGTGGGCTGGTCCGTGATGATCCAGCGCGAAGTCGCGGATCGTCTGCTCGCCTCCTCCGGAACGCGCGCCTACGGTTCCCTCTCCGTGCTCCACGCGCTCACGGTGCAGATGGACAGGGCCATGCAGCTCGAGGCCGCCTGCTTCTATCCGGTGCCGCGAGTGCGTTCCACCTTCGTGCGCCTGTCGCCGATGTCGCCGCAGCCGTTGCGCGAGGGGGAACTCGCCTGGGTGGAGCGCGTGGTGCGCGCTGCGTTTTCGCACCGGCGCAAGACCCTGGTGAACGCGGTGCGCAGCGGAGGCCTGGCCCCGGTCCCGTCCGCGGCAACCGTGGTCGAAGCCCTGGAGTCCGGGGCGCTCGACCTGAAGGTCCGGGCCGAAGCGCTCACGCCCGATCAATTGCTCGCGTTGGCTCGTCATCTGGCTGTGTGAGCGGCAGGCGAACCCCCCTCCAGTAAGCTGACGCAGTGGAGCCTGCCGAGCTGACGCAACAACTGGTGGATCTGGCCGAAGCGGCGGGCTTCCGGGTGCGGCCCGTGAAGGGCGCGGCCGTGGGGGAGGGCGATCCCACCGGCAGCGGAATCTGCCGCATCCAGGACCAGATCTGGGTCATGCTGGCCGCAACGGACTCCCTGGAGGACCAGATCGGGGTGCTGGTGCGCGCCCTGAAGGTCCACGCTCCCGACTTCCTGGAGGCTCGCTATCTGCCGCCAGCCCTGCGGGAACGCCTGCTCGGAGACCCGGCTTGACATTTCCAGAGCCAGCCCCATATCCTTTCCGGATTGAGGGGTCTCGCACGGTGCGATCCCCATCGATGACAAGAGGATGACAATAGGCCCGAGCGCTCAGGCGCCCGGAAGCTGAGACGCCGCCTCGCAACGCCCAAATCAACGCTCGGATCCGCTTAGGACCGAGACGGGGGCGATCGAAGGCACGCTCGCGGAATCGCGAACTCGCGATCGCGAGGGATGCCGCGCCTCCGGTTTCAACCGGCAGGCGCGTTTTTGTTTTCTGGGGCCCCACGCGCACGGGACGCGGAGGCGCCGATGTCCACGGTCACCGCCGAATCCACCCGAGAGCATCGCATCACGGTTCCCGTGCTCGCACGCCGCAAGCGTCGCGGACACAAGATCACGATGCTCACCGCCTACGACTACACGTTCGCCACGCTCTTCGACCAGGCCGCGATCGACATCCTGTTGGTGGGAGACTCGCTGGGAAACGTCGTACAGGGCCGAGACACGACCCTGCCGGTAACCCTGGACGAGTCGATCTACCACACGCGCCTGGTGGCGCGCGGCGCGCGACGCGCGCTGGTGGTGGGCGACATGCCCTTCGGCAGCTACCAGGTGTCGCCAGAGGATGCCGTTCGCAATGCCATCCGGTTCCTCAAGGAGGGCGGCGCCCACGCCGTGAAGCTCGAGGGGGGTGTGGCGATGGCCGCCAGCATCCAGCGCATCGTGAATGCTTCGATTCCCGTGATGGCGCATGTGGGCCTCACGCCCCAGGCGATCCATTGCATGGGCGGGCATCGCGTGCAGGGGCGCAGCGAATCGGGGCGCCAACGCGTGATTGCGGATGCCCTGGCTGTCCAGGAAGCCGGGGCCTTCGCCGTGGTGCTCGAGGGGATGCCCCGATCGCTGGCGGCCGAGATCACGGCGCGCCTCGCGATCCCCACGATCGGAATCGGTGCCGGTCTCGATTGCGACGGCCAGGTGCTGGTCATGCACGACCTGCTGGGTCTCTCGGACTCGACGCCCAGTTTCGCCAAGCAGTATGCCAACCTGGGGGCGCTGGCATCCCAGGCGGCACGGAACTTCGCCGACGAGGTGACCAACGGGAAGTTCCCGGACGAGGCGCACTCGTACCGGTAGCTCCATGCGCATCGTCGAGAGCGTGCCCGAACTCCAGGCCCTGGCCGACCGGGAGCGGGAGGCCGGGCTGCGCATCGCCCTGGTGCCCACCATGGGCGCCCTGCACGCGGGACACCTGTCGCTGGTGGCGGAGGCGCGAAGGCGTGCCGACCGGGTCTGGGTGTCGATCTTCGTGAACCCCGCCCAGTTCAACGACCCGCGCGATCTTGCGGCCTATCCGCGCACGCTGGAGTCGGACCTGGCCGCGTGTCGCGAGGCCGGGGTCGACGCGGTCTTCACGCCGGCGCCGGACGCCCTGTATCCCGTCGGCAATCAGAGCTGGGTCGAGGTGACCGAACTCTCCCGATCCCTGTGCGGCGCCTCCCGCCCAGGTCACTTCCGGGGCGTCACCACGGTGGTGGCGAAGCTGCTGCTGGCGGCCAAGCCCCATGTGGCCGTCTTCGGTGAAAAAGACTTCCAGCAGCTCGCCGTGATCCGGCAGATGACCCGCGACCTGGGCTTCGACGTGGAGATCGTCGGCGCCCCCACTGTTCGCGAGGAGGACGGGGTGGCGCTTTCGAGCCGCAACGCGCGTCTGGATCCCGAGGCCCGGAGCCAGGCCCGGGTGCTGGTGCGGGCCCTGGCGGCGGCGGAGGCGGCCGTGGCCGCCGACGAATGCGACCGGGAGCGCCTGCTGCAGCGGGTGCGCGAAGAGATCGCCAGGTCGTCGCGCGCCCAGGTCGATTATGTGGAGCTGTGCGATCCGGACACGCTGGCCCCTGCGCCAGCTCGCCTGGCCGGCCGCACCCTGCTCGCCCTGGCGATCTGCTTCGCGGCGCCCGCGGGAAGCACGGAGCCCGGCGTTCGCCTGATCGACAACCGGATTCTCGAGCCCCGGAGCCCCTGAGGCGCGCGCAGCGCTCGTCCGAAATCGTTACCCTCGGGGGGCGATGGCCGGAGAGCTTTCGGAACGAAAAGTCATCGCGACCAACCGCCGGGCGCGTTACGAGTACGAGATCCTCGACACCTTCGAGGCGGGCCTCGCGTTGCTCGGCCCCGAGGTGAAGTCGCTGCGCGAGGGCCGGGTGAATCTCGCCGAGGCGTACGCGATGATCCGGCGTGGCGAAGTCTTCCTGATCGGCGCCCACATCAGCCCCTACCTGCAGGCGGCTCGCGCCAACTCGAATCCGCTGCGGGAGCGCAAGCTGCTGCTGCACCGGGCCGAGATCGGTCGCCTCGAGAGCCGCGTGGCCGAGCGCGGATTTACCCTGGTTCCGTTGTCGATCTACTTCAAGAACGGTCGGGCCAAGGTGGAGTTGGCCGTGGCGCGCGGTCGGCGTCGCCACGACAAGCGCGAGGCGATCCGAAGCCGTGAAAACGACCGTGAGATGCAGCGCGCCGTCCGCGCCAGGAATCGTCGCTCGTGAGGCTGATGCTGGCCACGGCGCTGGGGCTTGCCCTGGGGGCCGGCGGCTGGCAGTGCAGCGCTCACAGTGGCCTGCCCATCTCCGACGAGGCCTATGGTCCCGACCGCCGCGACTACCTGGAATTTCGCGGCGAGCACGCTGACCTGCTCGAGCCCAACTACCTGCCCTTCATGACCTATCGCTTCCGTGGGCCGGAAGGCGAGGGGGATCTGTTGGTCTTCTGCCGTTGGCCCGAAGAGGCGATGCCGCTTCCCATCTACATCCACACGCCAGAGATCCCGAATCGACTCCAGGACGAATTCGATCCGCGCGAACCCGCCGAGTACGTGGAGGCGGTGCAGGCCGCCCTCGGCATCTGGGAGTACGAGCTCGAGAACGAGGTGGGCTTTCGGCGCGTGTCGCGCCCCGAGGACGCGGCGATCGAGATCGTTCTCGAGGCGCGCGCGGGTCCCGAGCCCGACGCAGATCGCCGGGTGCTGGGTCGCGTGGGTCTGCGCAAGGCCTGCCAGGCGGAGGATTGGGCCGCTCCCGGCGAACGCCTGGCGGTGCAATTCCAGGTTCCCGAGGTGCGCCTCTACGTGGCCGACGATTTCGGGCTGCTCGCTCCCGAGCAGGTGCAGTGGATCGCGCTGCATGAGATCGGCCACGCCCTGGGCATGCGCTTTCACAGCCCGATTCCCGCTGACATCATGTACGAGCGGGTTCGCGACCGGGCCCAGGTCAAGGGTCTCTCCAGCGAGGATGCCAACTCGTTCCTTGCCCTCTACCGGCTTCCCAACGGCACGGTGTTCCGGCGCCTTCCGGCCGCCGAGACGATTGCCCGCGTGCCGCATCGCCCCCCGAGCGGACCACCCAGGCTGGAACTGGCCCCGCATGTGGATTCGCGCCGCGGCTTCAGCCTCAACCCGCCCGAGGGCTGGGTGCGCAGCGAGACCTCCATGGGAATGGTCGCGGTGGAAGGGGTCACGTGGGACTACACCTCGTCGTTCCAGGTGGTCGTGCACCGCTATCCGACCCTGGAGGCCTTCTTCGAGCGCTACGGGGGGCACTACGTGAGCCGCGGGCGCATCCGGCGCGACGAGCTGGTGCGCGTGGACGGACGGCGCGCCCGCCACCTCTCGATCGAGAACCGCGAAGTGGACGCGGCCGAGGAGATCACGTTCATCGAATCCGGCGATGGACGCGTCTTCGTGGTGATCGCCGATTGCCCCGTGGACGAAATCGAGGCCTATCGGCCCTGGTTCGCCGCGACGATCGCATCCCTCGAGATCTGGCGCGAACCGGATCGCGCGCGAACGGGCGGCGGCGCTCGCTGATCATGATCTCGTCCTCGCCGGTGCATCGCGCGCTCCTCCTGTTGCTGATGACGGCTTATGTCCTGTGGGGCGCGCTCTACATCGCCCGCACCAGCATCACTGTGGACGGCGTGCAGTACTTCACGCTCTGGGACGACGGCATGATCTCCATGCGCTACGCCGAGAACCTGGTTTCCGGCGCGGGCCTGCGCTGGAACCCGGAGGGCGACCCCGTGCAGGGCATCACCAACCCGGGGGTCTGTCTGGTGATGGCGGCCCTGCAACTGCTTCCCCCGGAGCCCGCCCGGGCGGCACTGGCGTTCCAGATCTTCAACCTGGCGCTCCTGGCGGGGATCCTGTGGCTCGTGGTGCGGATCGGCCCGCTGCTGTTCGAGGGCGATGTCCGCGTGGGGCTCGCCGCGGGTCTGGCCAGCGTGCTGTACGCGCCGCTGGCGATCTGGTCGCTTCAGGGCTCCGACGTGGCGATCATCGCGGCGCTGACCCTGCTGGCCCTGTGGCGGGTGCTCGACCATCTGGAGCGCACGGGCGAGTGGCCGCTCGACGTGTTCGCGATCCTGGCCGTGGGCGTCGTGATGCGACTGGACACGAGTGTCGTCTACGCGGTGTTTGTCGCGGGTTCGCTGCTGCTGGGAAGACGCCGCCTCGCCACCGCGGCCCTGGGCGGCGCCCTGCTGGTGGCGATGTGGGCGGCTTTGATGGGGTTCGGGGCGCTCTACTACGGAGATCCGCTCCCCAACACGTATTACCTGAAGGCCACCGGCTCGCCCCGGCGCTACATGTTCGAGAGCGCTTTCCGTCAGTTCGTGTTCCTGGCGACCACGGCCCTCACGCCGCTCTGGCTGCTCGTGGGGGTGCCGACGCTCATCGCCTTCAAGGCCGCCGACCGCCGCATCTGGCTCGCAGCGGGTCTCGTGGCTGCGGTGGTCGGCTATCACTTCTGGACGGGCGGCGACTGGGTGTACGGTCGTACCAGTCGCTTCGTGGTTCCGGTGATGCCGGTAGTGATCTTGTTGTGCGTGGGAAGCGCGCGCACGCTGATCGCCCACCGGTTGCCCAGGGTACTGAGCACCCGCGCCGGCGCCATGCTGATGGCGGCGGTCGGAATCCTGGCCTCGCTGGTGGTTCATCCGCCCGAGGCGCAGCGCGAGTGGCTCGACCCGAGCAGTGCCACGATGTTCAAACGCGAGAACCGCGAGAACATCCGATACGGGATCTGGCTCGGGCAGGCCACGCGGCCCGAAACCAGCGTGGCCCTGCACTGGGCGGGAACCGTGGCCTTCCTGGCCCGCCGCCCCGCCATCGACGTACTCGGGCGGTCCGACCGCCACATCGCCCGACTCCAGGTAGATCGTTTCGCGCCCGGTCACTCCAAGTGGGATTGGGACTACGTGCTGGAGGAGCGCCGGCCCGACGTGATCGTTCGCACGAGCCGCGGACTCGCGGCCCATCCCGCGTTTCTGCGCGACTACGTGCGGGCGGAGGTCGAGGGCGTCGGGAGCCTCTACGTGCGCAAGACGTCGCTCGATCGACTCATCGATCCGGGTGGTCTCGAGTTGTTCAATGTGGGGCTCGATCGCTCGCGCTGGACGCCCGCGGGCCGCTAGCCGAGGCGGCCTGAAGCTTCTGCAAGGCCGCCTCGATGGCCGGGTTGTCCGGATCCAGGCGGTGCGCCCGCTGCAACGAGTCTTGCGCCTCCGGGAGGTGACCCGTCCGCAGCCAGCGCAGGCCGCTGCGCAACAACGCCTCCACGTTGTCCGGGTCCAGCTGCAGGGCCGCGTGCAGGGCACGCATGGCGCCCCGGTCGTCGTCCCTGCCGCGGGCGATGCGCGCCTGTACCAGGTAGCCCTCGGCGGTGGGGTGGAGCGCCAGGCTGCGCTCGACGTTCTCGGCTGCGGCATCCGCATCGCCCACCGCAAGCGCTTCGCGTGCCACGATCAGGCGCGTGCGGGCGCTGTCGCGCCCCAGCCAGCGGCGGCGGGCCTGCACGCTGGACAGACGCTGCAGATCGTCGTCCGCCCGGGCGCGCCCCGCGAGGCCGTCGTCTACGAACAGACCGAGCGACACGATGAACGAGAGGGCGCCCGTGGCCCACAGGGCCCGGGAGGCCCACGCGAAACGCGGCGCGGTTGCCGCCGCCGCGGGACTCGCCTCCGCATCGTCCGGGCTGCGCAGCAGCGCACGCGCAATGCGACCGTCGCGCAGTTTCCAGATCGCGCCATCCAGGACGAAGTGGTGGAGGTTCACCACCGAGGCGGTCACGAGTCCGAGGCCCATGTCGTAGGGCAGGCGTCCCAGCAGCCCCGGGGCGAACAACAGTGCGGGCAGGAACCACACGGCGCTCCCCGCCAGCAGGGTTCTTCCCAGGTATCGCAGGCGCCCGGCGGCGCGTTCGGACGCGGCCGCGTAATAGGTGGTGATCCACAGGTACTGGAGGAAGTGTCCCACCGCGACCCACATGAGCGCGTAGGCGCGGTACTCGTGCCGGAAGGGGTCGAGTCCCCAGGCGCTGCCCAGGGTCGGCAGTGCGAACCAGAGCGACTGGGTGAGCGTCACGATTGCGGTGGGAAGCAGGTCGCGCCAGGCGGCGCCTCGCGAGAGCCGTCGGGCCGCGCCTACGAGACAGATCCCGTAGGCGATCCAGAGCATGCCGGACAGCAGGCCCCCTGCGCCCAGGGGAATTTCCAGGCTCATGAAGTGCAGCAGCGTCCCCTCGTACGACCCGGGGGCGTACTGCGCCGAACCCGTCTGGCCGTGGAGCGCCACGAAAACCATGAAATAGGGAAGCACGAAGCAGCCGTAGATCAGCCGCTTGGTGGTGCGATCGAACGCGACACCGCGTCGCCGCAGGAACAAAAGGGCGACCCCGTAGTTCTGACCCGAGTAGTGCCAGGGACTCCAGGTGAGATACAGGGTGACGAGCGCCGAACCGACCGCCAGGCTGTAGATCCCTGCAACGTACGCAACGACCAGCAGGATCGTGATCCACACGGCGAACACCGCGTACTTCCGGCGGCTTTCGCGCTGCTGGTAGACCCGCAACAGCGTGGCGCCGTAGTGGGGCGCCCCGAGCAACAGGGTGAGCAGCGGCAACAGGCTGTAGGGCAGGGCCGTACGAAGCCCGCTTCCGGCCAACGCCTGCCACACGAAAAGCAGGCCGTAGATCAGCCCACACCCGAATGCCAGATCGGAAACGGGACCGAAGAACCAGCGTCTCTGAGGGGAATTCATGGAAGCAGTGGGTGGAGCCAGGGAATTTCGGCTCATCCCACCACGAATTCACGAGTCGGTCAACCCGTTCGCCGCTGCGGGTGCAGACGGGAATGGTCGCCACCGGGGCAGTCCGGAGAGTTGTTTCATGGAGGTGCTCCCGGTCGCAGGGCCTGGGCGCCCCGACGGGGACGCCCAGGATTTTGCCCCGAATTCGGCCCTGGATCCCGCCCCCTGGGGTAGAATCGGCAGCAGCGGCGGATCGAGAGGGACAGTGGCACGCAACGCCGGATGGCGCGCTAGCACGATCGGTGTGATCGGCGCAGTGGCCGTGATGGGCGCTCTCGCGTTCACGGGCTCGGCCCGCGCCATCGATGTCTACATCAGCGGGCGCAACGACGGACTTCCGAGCCCCGCCGCCTCGGTGCACGGTCCCACAATCGTTCACGTGTACTTCGACAACGGCGCCACGCTGCCCGCGGCAGGCGAGGCGTGTCAGCCGGGTGTCGCGGTGCCGGACTCCCAGGAGATCTGTCAGTGGGCGGTGCGATTCGAGACCACCGGCAACCTGGTGATCAGCGATGTGGCGTGGGGGAGCGGGGTTCTCGAAGACGACGAGCCCACACTTCCCGCCGTCAAACGCGGCGGCACCGGCGGCAACGGAATCAACGGGGAAATTGGCCCCACGAAGCTCGCCAGCGTGGCGGTGGTGGGAACCCGTGGCGTGTTGCTGCTCACCACCCCGGATGCGAATCCGCCGGACACACCGGGCGACTTCGGCTTCGTCGACAAGAACGGTGATCGCATCGTCGTCGCGAACACGCCGGGCCAGTCGGGGGTGTTGCTTGCGGCCGCGTCGGCGCTTCCCTTCCTGGGCATCTCGTCGGGTCCCGGCTCCGCCTGCGCAACCATGGGCAATGGCGAGGTGCAGTGCTGGGTGGGGGCCATGCCGGCGCCGTCCGGGAGCTACCGCCAGGTCGCGGTCGGAAGCGGATTCGCCTGCGCCCTCGACTTCGACGATGCAATCACCTGCACCGGCTCGCCGCCTTCGGGCATCGGCCCCAGCTACCTGCAGATCGCGGCGGGCCCCGACCACCTGTGCGGCCTGCGCCCCGACCTGGGCATCGAGTGCTTCGGCGGCACGCTCATCAGCGACCCACCCGACGATGTCTATCAGATGGTGTCGCGGGGCCTCGACTTCGCCTGCGCGCTCCGGCTCGACGGCCGCGTGGCGTGCTTCGGTTCCGACAGTCACGGCCAGGTGAGCGGTGCGGCGGCGGGACCCTTCTCGGACCTGGCCGGGGGCACCCGCCACGCGTGTGGGCTCGATGCCGCCGGCGGGGTCGAGTGCTGGGGTGATACGGCGGGCTTCGCTCCCAATTTCCCGGTGGGCATCGCCTTCGTCGAGATCTCGGCCGGCACCAACTACAGCTGCGGCATCCGGGATTCCGACGGCGGCATCCAGTGCTGGGGCTGGAATCCGCCGGCGGGCATTCCGGCGGGCGCCTATGTCGCGGTGTCGGCCGGGCCGGGCTACGCGTGCGCGGTGAACGGCGACGGCGACGCCGAGTGCTGGGGCGCACCAGATCCGCCCGACCTGGGCTTTCCCCAGGTGGCGGCGGGCGTGGATCACACCTGCCAGATCGGCAGCGGCGGCTCGCTCTCGTGCTGGAGCGACAACGGGGATGCGGGCACGCCGCCCTCGGGCAGCGGCTGGATCACACTGGACGCGGGAAACGAGTTTGCCTGTGCACTGACCTCCGGTTCCGGCGCCCCGGAGTGCTGGGGCGAGGCGCCCGCTGGGGCCCCTACCTCCCTCACCCAGGTGGCGACTGGAGGGGCCCACGCCTGTGGCCTGCTTCCGGACGCACAGATCGACTGCTGGGGCGACGACGGCTTTGGCCAGGTGAGCAACGCGCCGCCCGGAAGCTACCTGGAGATTGCCTCGGGCCTGGATCACAGCTGTGCGGTGGCTGACAGCGGAATCGTTTCGTGCTGGGGGCGCGACGACGAAGGGCAGACGAGTGGCGTGCCAGTGGGCGTGGCGTTCGATGCGGTGACCGCCGGCGCGTTTCACAGCTGCGGTCGCAAGCACGGCGGCGACGTGGTGTGTTGGGGACGCACGGACGAAGGGCAGGTTCCGGCGCTACCGGCAAGCTTCGCCCTGGTGAGTTCCGATTCCCTGCACAACTGCGGGCTCCGCGACGACGGCAGCGCCTCGTGCTGGGGCGACGACGACCAGGGCCAGTCGAGTCCATTCACGAGCCTCGCGTTCGCGGACGTGGATGCCGGGGGCCCTCCGACCAACCCGGGCTTTACGTGCGCGGCGAGCACCTCAGGCGCCCTGGCCTGTTGGGGCGACGATTCCGCGTCCCAGTCGGAGCCGCCCCTGGACCGGGACCACGACGGCCTGGAAGATCCGGTGGACAACTGTCCCATCGACCCCAACACCCCGATCCTCGGCAGCTGCGAAGATCGGGTCAGCACCTGCATCCCGTTCGAGACCGCGTGTGCCTCGGGTCCGTGCTTCGGCGACCAGAACGACGGGGACGGGGATGGCGTCGGCGATCTCTGCGACAACTGTCCCATGGATTCCAACCGGAACCAGTTCGATCGCGACGGCGACGGAGTGGGCGATCTGTGTGACAACTGTCTCGATGTGCCAAACTCCGGCCAGGACGACACGGCCGGCGACGGGATTGGCGATCTGTGTCTGCCCGCCGTGATTCGCGTCCAGGGTCCGACCTCACCCGTCGGCGGCGTAGGCGGCGGCTCGGCGGCCGGCGCCGGCATGGGCGACTTCTACGACATCGTGCTCACCTGCCCGCTGCTCTTCACGATCTCGCGCATCGAGATGGGGGTTTCGTTTCCCACCGAGATCGTTCCCACCACGGCGGTTTTCGGGGGACCCTCGGGCGGCGTCGGCTGCAACGCGACGAATTGCAGCGCCGCCAGCGAGATCGACGCAAAGGTGGATGCCCTGCAGTCGCGCTACCTGGGCGTGGGCGGCTCGGCCACGGCGCCCGGCGGGGCCGCGGACGTGGGCTACTTCTCGCTGGTGGGCACGAATTCCGGGGGCGTCGCCGACCTGTGCCAGGGTGAGGACGAGGTGACGCTCGTCCGCATCGGTGTGCCCATGCTGGCCGCGGACGGCTCGGCCCAGATCACCGAGAACGGCGTGGTAAGCGTGGCCGCGAACCTGCCCAACTACGACGGTCGCGGCTTCGAGGGGCCGGGCTTCGCGGGCGCGGGCGGCGACGAGATCCTTGGCAGCAACTGGGCCTATGCCATCGGTCCTGACGATGCGGCCGTGCGCGTCGTCGTATCGCCCGCGCCGGGGGACAACACCGGAGAGATGTTCGTGGTGAAGCTCGATACGTCGCTGGAGGTGCGCGAGGTCACCTTCGGTCTGGCGCTGGCGCCGGGCTCCACCCCGGGTAGCTACCTGCTTTCGGGCTGCAACGCCCAGGCGGGCAAGGCGCCGGTGCTTGGCGAGCCGAACCTGCGCTGCGACGCCACGGGTGCCCTGGGGCCCTCGGTGGCCGGCGCCGGTTCCTGGACCCAGGGCCCCGCGGTCTTCCTGCCTGGAAACGCGTCGGGCAAGTCGACGATGTTCGTACACCTGGAGGGAAACCTCCCGGCGACGCCGCCCACCGTGGGCACCACCTTGGTGAACGTGACCGATCCGGACCCGGACTCACGCCACCGGGTGACCCTGGGCTTCCTGAGCGTCCCCGCCAGCGAAGCCGGCATCACGCCCACGCCTACCTTCGAAGGTGTCACCGCCTGGGGCCCCGCCTTCGTGCTGGCCAATGGGGTGAGCCACCCGCTGACGGACGTGAGTCTCAACGGAACGCGAGCGGCCAGCGAAGACGCGGACGTGGACCGGATCTCGAACGACACCGACAACTGCCGATTCGCGCGCAACGGGCCCGACGAGACGAGTCCCCAGCGCGATCAGGGTGGCCTCAACCAGACCTTTGCCGACGGCCGCGGCGACGCCTGCCAGTGCGGGGAGGCCGCGGGTGACGGCGAGATCTTCGCTCTGGATCTGCTGGCCCTGCGAACGGTTCTGGCCGGGGGCGACGCGCCCCCGGGCGAGACCCTGGCGGGCGTGCTCGCGCGCTGCAGCGTAGACAGCTCCGCCCTGGGCGCACCGCCGGATCCCACCGGCTGCAACATCAAGGATCTGGTGGTCCTGCAGCGGGCCCTGGCTGGGGTGAGCGACCTGGCGTCGGTTTGCTTGCGCGCATCCGCTGGAGGATTGGGTGCGGACTGACCTGGCACAGACTGGCTTCGCGGCCCTGGTACTCTGGGCCGTCGCCGCCTCTGCGTTCGCCCAGGCGCCCGCGCCTTCCATCGTGTCCGACGGATCCACCGGAACCACTGTGGGATTCAGCGTCGACGGGGCGGACGGCAGCCAGCACTACAGCATCCTCGATGGTCGCTTCAGCGAGGATGGCAGCAATCTCTTCCACAGCTTCACGCTGTTCAGCCTGTTCGGCGGCGGCGATACGGCCACATTCGCGTCCGATGCTGCGCCCCAGCGCGTGATCGCCCGCGTCACGGGAACATCGTCGGGCTGCGGCATCGCGTGCGCGTCGACGATCAACGGTACGCTCCGCTCGAGCGTTCCGGGCGCCGACCTCTATTTCGTGAACCCGTTCGGAATCGACTTCGGCGACGGGGCCCGACTCGATGTGCAGGGTTCGTTCCACGGCAGCACCGCCGACGTGGTGCGCTTCGACGGGGCGGATTTCGACGCCCGCAACGCGGTCTGGGACGATGGCCTGTTGCAGACGGCGGCTCCCGTTGCGTTCGGCTTCCTGACGCCAGATCCGGCGTCCATCACCTTCGGCCCGGGCGACGACGTGGGCGTCCCTGCGGGCGAGAGCTTCTCGTTGGTTGGCGGCGACATCACGGTCTTCAGCAACGACGGCTTCGGCACCACGGGGATCAGGGCGCCGGGCGGCAACGTGCAGATCGCCGCCGTCGCGGCGGCCGCCGAGATTCCGCTGGATGCGAACGGCACCCCGGATCTGGGCTCGATCGATCCGGGCGCCCTCGAGCCCGGCACGTTGGGCGGAGTCGCCATCCAGTCCGGCGTGGCCGTGGATGTGAGCGGCGACGGCGAGACGCCGGCGGGCAGCATCGTGATCCGCGCCGGCCGATTCTTCCTGGTGGGCGGCGCCCGCACGGGCGAAAGCAGTCTGACCTCGGTGCACCTGCTGGCCGATGACGCGCCGGAGGCCGGCGTCATCGACGTGGCGGCCTCCGAATCGATCCAGGTGCGAGGCTCGCGCATCACCACGTTCGCGGGATCGAGCGGTGATTCGGCTGCGATCTCGCTGGTGGCTCCCGACGTGGATGTGAGCACCTCGTTCATCGAGACCCTGTCGTTCGGATCCGGGGCCGGGGGAGACATCCACCTGGGCGGCGGTCAGGTGACCGTTCGCGACGGGGCCCTGGTGAACAGCTTCGGTTTCGCGGACGGCCCGTCGGGCGAGCTCACGCTGACGGCGAATGGCCTCGACGTTCGCGACGGTGGGCAGGTCGGTTCCCAGGCCCTGGGAACCGGTCCGGGGGGCTCGATCCACATTCACGCCGACGCGCTCCGCGTGTCCAACGAGGGCAACGCCGCACAGGGGGCACTGATCTTCACAAGTACGGCGGGCGCGGCGGAACGCGGGGGTGACATCGCAATCGAGGCGGGAAGCGTCGATCTCCTGGCGGGCGGGCAGATCAACGCCCAGACCTTCGGCAGTGGTGATGCCGGCGATGTGCGCGTGGATGCGGACACGGTGCGCCTCGAGGGCGGCGACACCGCTACCGGCCCCTTCACGCCTTCGGCGATCACGAGTCGCTCCGGCGAGCCCGACCAGTCGGGAGCGACCGGTCGCGGGGGCCTCATCTCCATCGACACACGTATCCTCGAGGTGCGCGACGGCGCCCAGATCTCGAGCGCCACCTTCACCGCCGCCGACGCCGGGCCCAGCGAGATCGTGGACGGGGTCCTGGTGGTCCGCGGAGTCGAGATCAACGCGTCGGAGCGGGTCAGTGTGGAGGGCGGCGACAATGGCGTGGGCCTGATCTCGGCGGCCTCGAATCGCAACCCGAACAGCTCAGAAGTGGGACGAGGAGGCAATCTGACGATCCAGACCGACGTGCTCGAGCTGCGCCGCGGCGGCCAGGTGACCGCCAGCGCCAGCGGCACAGGTGACGCGGGCGACGTGGTGGTGATGGCGCGCCAGATCGAGATCTCGGGCTCGACGCCCGACGCCGGCGGCGGCCTGGCGAATCCGTCGGCGATCTTCTCGCGCTCCAGCACACAAGACGTCCTCGAAGGGGGCCGGGGCGGCGACATTCGCATGGAGGCGAGCGAGAGCCTGGTGCTGAGCGACGGCGGCACCGTGTCGGTTTCCACCAACGGCACTGGCGACTCGGGGCGAATCCGCATCGACGCCGGTGAATCAGTGACGTTGTTCAATGGCTCGGTCATCAGCGCCACCTCCCTGGGCACGGGGGTGGCCGGCAACATCGACATCGACGCTGGGCAGGTCTTCGCGATCGGCGACAGCACCGTCACCACCGAGGCGACCCAGTCCACCGGCGGCCAGATCCGTATCCAGGCCGAGCAGATCGTGAACCTGGTCGACAGCAGCATCGAGACCAGCGTGTTCCAGGGCGAGGGCGACGGAGGCGACATCAGCATCGATCCGGAGTTCGTGCTGCTCAACCGGAGCGAGATCCGCGCCAACACCGAGAACGGAACTGGCGGCAACATCCGCATCACCGCCGGGCTGTTCATCGCGTCGGCCGACAGCGCCGTGACGGCCGCGGCAACCGGGGAGCTGGGAGTCGATGGCGAGGTCGAGATCCAGGCGCCGCAGACCACCCTGGTGGGCCAGGTGCAGCCGTTGCCCGGCTCGTTCCTCGACGCCGCGTCCCTGATCCAGAGCGCGTGCGCGGCGCGCACCGCACGCGAAGGAAGCTTCGTGGTGCAGGCGACCGGCGCCGTGCTGCCGCCGCCCGACGCGGTGCTGTGGCCCGGCGACGCGGAGGGTCTGGCAGCCGTGGCGGCAGCGCCCGGCGTCGCTGATTGCCCGACCTCGGAGGAGAGCCCGTGAGGCGCCTGGCCCTCGCGCTGCTGGTGGCTGCCGGGGTGGCCGTTCCGGGTCGGGGGCTCGCGGGCGTGCCGGTGGTCTACGACCAGTCCGCCGGGCCCACTGGCATCAAGGCGCTTGGCGCGTCGAATTTCGAAACCATCGATCTGGTCATCGATGGCGGCCCGAACTCGAGCGATCTGGAGAGCGAGGGCGATCCGATCATCCTCTGCAAGAACGCCAACGGCGACGAGCTGTGCGGCATCGACCTTTCGGTGATCGTGGAGGGCGACGGCCGTATCGTCGACTACTTCGAAGGCGGCGGAGAGGGCGAGGGCCCGTTCATCGTGCACCATCCCGATGGCGAGTTCAGTCCCACGTCCACGTTCCGGCTGAACCTGCTCCAGGCCGACCCCGATTCCCCCCCCTTTGCCGGGCAGATCTACCTGGGCATGCTGGTCCTCGACACCTTCGACAACGGCCCCCTCACCGCCACGGTGAGAGCGAGCGGCCAGTTCGTGGGCGCCGATGGTGTGCTGCGTTCGATCCCGTCGCGGGTGATTGCGAATCGCCCGGTCGTGATCCCGGAGCCGCCCGGCGCCCTGATGCTGTGGACGGGCATCGCCGGGCTCGCGCTGCTGCATCGCCTGCGGCAGCGGAAATCGGATGCCTGCCAGGCCTATCGGCCCTGACGGACGCGGGCTGCGCCCGACAACATCAGCCAGGACCCGGCGTAGAGAGCGGCCGCCAGCAGCACCAGCGAGCGGGTGCCGAGCGCCATGGTGGAATACTCGATCCAGCCGCCGAGCACCGAACCCAGGATGTTGGCCCCGATGGCCGGCGCCGCCCACTGTACGTTCCGGAACGAGCGGGCGAACACCAGGCCGGCGAAGTAGACGGGCGAGAGAAGCGCCAGGCCGAAGGCCAGGGCCGCCGAGGTGCCGCCTCCCAGCGCCATGGCCGGGTCGATCGCGAAGCTCGCGGCCAGACTCGCCGCCAGCAGCGTGTAGGCCATCGGGTAGGGAACGCCCTGGCGCGTGGCCAACGTGGTGACGTTGGCGAGCACCACCAGCACCAGCACCAGCGCGATGGTTACGCCCGAGACCAACCACGTGGTGCCGAACAGCAGCGCCAGCCGGTTGATGGCGTGCACCTCCATCAACAGGAAGGCAGCTCCCAGCAGGAACAAGTGGCCGTGGTGCGAAGTGAAACGCTCGAGGCTCAGGCCATTCCAGCGCAGCACCCACACCGACGCGAGGGCGAGGCACCCCACCACCCACAGGTAGGCGGCGGGAATCCCCCGATTCGGCAGGTACAGGAAGGGCCAATCGTCGCTGGGAAGGGTGACGTCCTCGGGGGGTGGCCACCCGCGGGAGGGATCGGTCACGCGGCCGATGAACGTCTGCCACGCCCCGTGGCGCATCTCGATCACGTCCCCCCCCACGGCCGTTTCCAGCAGAGCCCGGAAGCGCTCGCGAAACCACGGCCGAAAACTGGCCGCGGTGATCACGAGCGAACCTCCGGGTTTTACCAGTCGGCGCGCCTCGGCCAGGCTCTCCAGGGTGAAGACATAGTTGTCCAGTCGCACGCTCGACATGCCCAGCTGGGTGTGGGAGTCGAGCAGGCCGAACATCACCACGTCATACGATCCCGGCGGCTCCACCCGGAAGCGATGGCGTGCATCATCCACGATCACTCGCACTCGAGGGTCGTCGTAGGGACGCTCCGGATGCCAGCGGCGTCCGAGCTCCACGATGGCCGGGTCGATATCCACCGCGTCCACATGCTGCGCCCCGGCCCGAAGCGTGGCCGCCACGTCGTTGCCGGTGCCGGCGCCCACGATCAGCACGCGGTCGGGCCGCGGGATCTCCCGGAAGATCGCGTCGTAGTGGGGCATCGGGTCTTCGCCCGTGCGCGCCAGGGTCTCGGGCCGGCGGTCGACGGCGATCTGGTAGAAGACGTCTGAGATCTCCAGCAGCAGCGCCTCGCTGCCCGGGCCCGCCTCGGGCGTCGGCAGCCGGTGGGCCACCAGCTTCTGGTAGCGCGACCACACCGTCTCGCCGACGCTCGGAAACACGGCCATCGCGGCCACGGCGATCAGGACCAGCGCGGTGGCGGTGGCGCGACCCGTCGGCAGCCACCACAGCAGGGGCAGCAGCCCCGCAGCGAACCACAGCCACGGCGGCGTCTCGAGCACGCTGATGGCAAGAAAGGCCAGGATCCCCGCCAGGCTGCCCACGATGTTCACCGTGTAGCCGGGCAGGCGTGGCACCCGCTCGAAGGCGTCGCCAAGCAGGCGTCCGAGTCGGGCGAAGAGCAGGGTGATGGCCACCAGGGTCCAGACGCAGAAGGCGGCCATGGCCAGCTGGTTGGCCAGCGCCGCGCCCCACGACACCTCTGCGGGCAGGCCATCCCCCAGGATGTGTTCGCTGCTTCCGGTGGACGCGATGGTGCCGAGAGCGCTGCCCATCACGAACGAGCCCGCCGACAGGAAGACGGCCAGCGGCACCAGCCACAACAGGAACTGCAGCACGTGACGGCCCCGACCGGCCGCCAGGCAGCAGCCGAGCCCGAGTCCCAGATAGGCGCCGATCAGCGGCACGTTCTTGTAGAAGGCGAAGATCCGGATCTGCGAATTGCAGTAGCGGATCAACATCAGCTCGATGAACAGGGCCACGAAGCTGGCGAGAAAGAGCGTGGCGTAGGGGTGGGTGCCCGCGCGATCGGCCGTCTCGTCCGGGATGGAAAAGCCGCAGCGGAAGGCCAGGGCCACCGCGCCCGCCAGCAGCAGAAGCCCCGCACCCTCTCCGACCACGATGGCCCGGGCGGGCGACAGGGACGCGGCTCCCTCGGCGCTCCACAGGGCGCCCCCTGCCAGCAGCAGGCCGAGCCCCAGGAGCACCGAAACCTCGAGCCAATACGGCGGCGATTTCGGCACCCGGCTTGCGACCTCGCTCCTCGCCCCGAGTGTAGGCGAGTCGGCGGCGACCCGGAGGCGGACCTGGGGTTTTGGCAGTACGCAACTTTCACCAGCAACTATCTGGTTTCAATGATTTTCCAAGACCCGCCCGGATTCTCGCGTCGGTTCGGTTCAGGACACCCGCTCGCCCTGCCGACAAGCGCAGATGGGCCTCTGGGAGAACCGGTGAGCGATCAAGGCAGGCAGAGCGAAGACCTCAAATCCTCGACCATCATGCTGGTCGACGACGAGCCGACCGTGATCGAGGTCCTCCAGGTGTTCCTGGAGGACTATGGATACAGCCGGTTCGTGTCGACCACCGACTCGACGACGGCGATGGCTCTCGCCGCGGAGAGCCGGCCGGATGTCCTGCTCCTCGACCTGAAAATGCCCCACGTGGACGGGCTCGAGATTCTCAGCGCCATCCGCAGCAGCGATGATCTCAAGCACATTCCGGTCATCCTGCTGACGGCCTCCGAAGACGAAGACACGAAGCGCAGGGCTCTGGGGCTCGGGGCCACCGACTTCCTGACCAAGCCCGCGGACCCGAGTGAGTTGGCGCTTCGACTGCGAAACGCATTGGCCGCCAAGGCGAATCAGGATCGTCTCACTCACCTGTTCGAGGAATTCGAACGACCCGAAACCCCCGCCCGCCCGAAGCGAGAGGACGCCCCCGTCGTTGCCCGGCTCGAGGCGAAGGTGGCGGAGCTGACGGCCGAGCTCGACCGCATGCGAAGCGCGGCTGTGCAGCCACGTCGGGTCGACATCGAAACGCCAGTCGAAGCCCACAAGGACGCGACCATCCTGTTGGTGGACGACGAAGAGACCACGATCGACGTGGTCCAGGCGTTTCTCGAGCAACAGGGATACAACCGGTTCGTCCGGACCACGAATCCGCACCAGGCGCTGGATCTGATTTCGAAGCACGAACCGGATGTCGTGCTCCTCGACCTGAACATGCCCGGGGTTGGCGGCCTCGAGATCCTCGCTTCGATTCGAAAGGACGAGGCGCTGAAGCGCATGCCGGTGCTGATCCTCACCGCCTCTACGGACGTGGGTGCAAAGCTCGAGGCCCTGGAGCTCGGAGCCAGCGACTTCCTGAGCAAGCCCGTCGATTCAAGCGAGCTGGCACTTCGATTGCGCAACACCCTGGCCGCGAAGGCCTACCAGGATCGCCTGGCCGACACCGATGCCCTGACGGGGCTGCCCAACCGGCGGCGGTTCCTGCAGCTTCTGGAGCAATCCCTGGAGCGCGCGAGCCGCGAGTCCGCGCCGTGCAGCGTGCTCGAGATCGACCTCGACCGCTTCAAGCAGATCAACGACACCCTGGGACACGGTGCCGGCGATGCGTTGCTCAAGGCCGTGGCGGGCCGGATCCAGAGCGGCGCGAAGGGTCTCCTGTCGCGGCTGGGCGGAGATGAGTTCTCCCTGATCCTTCCCGGCGTGGGTGATGCGGAGTCCGCCTCCCGGGTGGCCCAGGCCATCGTCGACGAACTGGATGAGCCGTTCTGCGTGGATGGGCAGGATCTCTTCGTGGCGTGCAGCATCGGGATCGCCGTCTTCCCGAAGGACGGCGACAACATGGAGACGCTGCTCAAGCATGCGAACGTTGCCATGTCGTTTGCCAAGCGCGGCGGACAGGCCCCCTATCAGTTCTATCACGAGTCGCTCAACGCCCAGGCCGAGGAACGCCTGCACCTGGAAAGCGCGCTGCGGGGAGCCCTCTACTGCGACGAGATGGCGCTCCATTTTCAGCCCCAGGTGGATCTTGCGAGCGGGCGAATCGTCGCGGCAGAGGCGCTGATGCGCTGGAAACACCCGGAGCTGGGCCTCCTGCCCGCGGCTGAATTCCTTCCCCTCGCGCAGGGGACCGATCTCATCCGGTCACTCGGAGACTGGGCCCTGCAGGAGGCGTGTCGCCAGGCCCGGAAGTGGCTGGACTCCGGACACCCGGACATTCGGATGTGCGTGAACGTTGCCACGGGCCAGTTTCGAGCGGGAACCCTGGTCGAGACGATCCGGGCAGCTCTTGGGGACAGTGGCCTGACCGGGGCATGCCTCACGTTGGAGCTCAGCGAGGGACATCTCCTGGAGAATCCCCAGAAGACGGCGTCGACGCTCGCCGAGCTGAGGGACCTGGGTGTCAAGATCGTCATCGACGGCTTCGGAACGGGCCATTCGTCGCTGGCCGATCTGAAGCGCCTGCCAGTGGACGAGTTGAAGATCCACGGTTCCCTGATCGCAGGCGTTATCGAGAACGATGCGGACGCGGCGATCGTGTCTGCGATCATCGGACTGGCGCACAGTCTCGGCCTCACGGTCGTGGCGGAAGCCGTCGAGACCGAGGATCAGCTGGCGTTTCTCGCGAGCCGCGGCTGCGATGGGTACCAGGGGCGCCTCTTCAGCCGCCCCGTTCCGCCCGGGGACTGGGCGGCGCTTCTCGAAGATCCTGCCGTGTCGTAGGCGTAAGGCACCAGATCGACAGATCCATCTTGATTACGGACGAGCGCAAGCGTAGGCTTACGCGGGTTCAATCCAAGGAGGGACCATGTCGATTCGCACACTCGCTCTCGCAGTGACCCTGATTGCCCTGGTGGCGGCCCCGGCGGGCGCCGAGCAGGGAGCGGACTACGCCCGCTCCGGCGCCTACGTAGGTGGCGGCCTGGCCGTCGCCATTGCCGACATCGACAACCGGGCATTCACGTCCGACTTCGACACGGGCATCGGCTTCGATGCCTACGCGGGCTACCGCATTTCCCCCCACTTCGCGACCGAGCTCGAGATCGAGTACGTGGATCGTGTCAACATAAGCGGAGGAACCATCGGACCCAAGGGCAACCTCATGGCCTTCACGGGAAACGTGAAGGGCTACATCCTGACGGGACGATTCCAGCCCTTCGCCCTGGCCGGGTTGGGCCTGAACTGGGCGGGTGGGGGTCTGAACCAAAGCAAAATACACAAGGACCAGTCCGGTCTGGGCTTTCGCTTCGGCGCCGGCTTCGACTACTACCTCGACGAAAACTGGTCTCTGGGGTCGACGGCGAGCTACGTGCTGGGAACCGGCAACGTCAAGAACATGGACTGGTGGAGCGTCGTCATGGGAGCGCAGTACCGCTTCTGATCCCGCGGCCCGTGATGCGCACGGTTCGCCCGTGTACACCGCGCTGGTGGTGGAACGCGCAGAGGGTCGTCTGGTTCTCGAGTGCATCCGAGCCTCCCGCCGAGCGGAACACGATGTGGTGGGCGTGCAGGTTCCGGCGGCCGCTGCAGCCCGGCACCGTGCGGCGCCCACACGCGGATCCGGACGGGGCCGACGGGGTCCGTCGGTCGCGCACACATTGCCGCCCGTCCTGTTCGTCGGTTTCCTGTTCGCCGGTCTCGTCTCTGCTCGTGAGCGACGCGTCCAACGCTTCGGGGCCTTCGAGGCCCCGCTCCCAGCGCCGGGGATCCGACTCGCGCAGCCACAGGGCCTGGTCCACCAGCTCGTCGAGCCGCCGCACCGTGACCTGCGAGGCCCAGGCCACCCAGGCCTGACGCCAGTTGCCACTCGCCTGAACCAGTAGCAGCGGCGCGAGGATCTGGGCCTGCAGCCACGAGAGCCTGCCGTCGCGATAGGCGGCCCGCAGTTCGGGGCAGACGTCGCCCACCTGCTCGAGTCGCACCAGCGCCCGGGCCTTGCGCGGCGACATGCCCAGGTGCTCGCGGGCGAACGCCGAGAGCGTGTGATGGCGCCGGCGCCAGGCGAAGCCCGCCTGGGACACGTGGCGTAGGAGGGGGGCAATCTCGGCATCCAGGCGCTGTTCGAGTCGGATGGCCCGGCGCAGGCGGGCGTCGAGCGCGAAGGCGTCGGCCCCGTTGAGGTCCCGAAGGAAGGGACGGAGGAAGCGCGGAAGCTCGGCTCGCTCGCACTCGATGTCTGGTGCGCAGGGCTCTGCCGCGCACACGGCCTCCGCACGTCTCGGCGGCCGCCTCGATTCTGATGCCGCGACAGCTGGCACGTGCCACGAGGTTCCTTGGCACGCGCTCCCGGCGAGACCTTCGGCGACGACCCGAACAGGAAGCGCCGAGAGCGCCTCGGCCGTCAGCAGCTCGAGTGCCACGGCAGGCGACGTCGGCTCGCCGGCCACCTTTGCCGAGTTTCGCAGCGTGTGCCGCCATTTGAGCGCGAGGCCAAACGGGGCGCTCAGGCGGACCCATTCGCGAGCTTCCGGTTCCCCGCCTTCCTCGTCCGTTGCCACGGCCCCCGCCTCGAGCGCCCCGCGATCGACCACGCGACACGCGCGCTCGAGGGCGCGCACATTGAGGCAGCCCGCCCTCGCAATCCACGAGGCCTCATCCTCGCCCGAGACGAATCGGGCCAGCAGCCGAACCTTGCTCCAGGGAAGCATGCCCGAGACGAGCGCCGACTCCAGCCGCGGGAGCTCGCCGAGCGCCCGATCGACATGCGCGAATTCCTGGAGCGAGCGGACCGAGAGCCCCAGGCGTTCACGAGCGTAGTCGCCGAGCCGTGCATAGCCGAGCCGCTCCCAGCTCCGAGCGGCGACGAGCCGTCCTGCCAGTGCCGCCACCACCCGCCGCAGCGGACCGGCCGAGTGCGCCAGCTCGATGAGCCTCCGCTCCGGCTCGAGCGGCGCTGCGGGCGCAGCGATGGCAGACGGCGCAGCCATGGGAGGTCCTCGATGCACATCCTAGGACGGTGCTGTGACAGGGACGGTCACGGACCCTCGAGAAGCGCAGGGCAGGGGGGGGTCGCGCGGCTCGGCGCCCGAAGCCGTGGCGTCGCGTTCGCGGGTTGCGCGTCGGATCGGAGGCCTTACCCTGTGGGGCGTGTGGGGGCGATCGGCTTCGACGGGTGGTCGAAGGTGAGCGCTGCGTGCCGACGTCGTCGTACCGTCGTTAAACAGGCGGCAAGTTGGTAGTACAACTGCCGACACGAACTACGCAATCGCTGCCTAGCTGAAACTGGGTTAGCGACGCCCGTCCGTGACGCCTTCTAGCGGGTCGCGGGTGTCATCAGGAGGCTGGTGTCCGGAACGCTGCTCCTACGAGCCGGATGCGAGAACAACTGGAGCTGGGTGCGAGCGGCCCTGATTCCGAGGCGGCTCGTACCGAGATGATTCGGAGTCTACGCACGTAGACGCGCTGATTGGACGCCATGCGGACGCGGGTTCGATTCCCGCCGCCTCCACCATTTTTCATTGTAAAAACAGATAGTTATAAGGATGTTCGCGTCCTGGAGGAACACTGGAGGAACATCGAGCCTCAGGTCCTCCTGTCGATCGATGTCTTCGCTGAGCGCATTCTCGGGCGTCTGATGGCCTCTACGAGCGCGTGGTCTGCCAGCTTCGCGTACACTTCGGTGCTCCTCTTGTCGCGATGCCCGCACAGCCGTTGGATTACGTCGAGCGGGACGCCCTGGCGGCGAAGCTCTGTAGCAGTCGAGTGCTTCGTTCCGCGGTAGAGGCTGATGCGGACCCCAACGATCTCGCACGCCCGATACCACTGACGACGGAGAGCCGCCTCGCTCCAAGGGCCGCTGGTTCTCGGGTTCGTGAACAACACCTCTCCCCTAAGGCGCTTCTCTTTGCCTACCCACTTTTCGATCCAGTCGAGAAGTTCGTCAGGCAGGGGCAATGTCTTGGGCTCGTCGTTCTTCGTGGGTTTCTCGCCGGATCCGAGCGTTCGATCCGCACGACTCACGTCCACGGTGATCCAGCCGTCGCCACGGAGCTGGCGGGCGGCCATCGCCACGGCTTCGCTCGGCCGGACGCATAGAAGCGCCATCGCGAGGTAGACGCCCCGTGCCTCTTCCGGGATGGCGTCGAGGATCGCGCGCTGCGTGCTCGGTCCGATCACCTGGGGGTGCGTCGTGCGCTTCTTCGGCCACATCAGCTTGGGAACGCGCTCAAGCTCCTCGATTTCGACGAGCCAAGCGAGGAAGGCCTGGAAACCAGCAACGACATTCCATGCGGTCTTGCCCTGGATGCCCCGAAGGCGCAACCACCGCAGGAACTCCTTGGACGCCGCCGGGCCGACGAGCAAGATGGAGCGGTTTCGCCAGAAGTCGAAGTGCCCTCCGCGCTTTGACCAGCGGCGGTACTCACGCAGCGTTCGCGGTGCCCGCTCACCGGCACGGACTTTCTCATCTGTCCAGGGACATGATCTCTTGCGCGCTAAGAGGACGGCTACTTTTGCGCACCTCTCTGGTTCATGGTCTTCTTCTCTTCCCCGAAGGGCGGAGGCCCCCTTGGGCCGAACGTCCTTCGCCGTGGCTATGAGGCCGTCTGCGCCGCAGCCACCCGCTCGAGCTCCCTCAGTCGGTAGCTGCGGCCCGTGATGTTGAGCACGTGGCTGCGGTGGAGCAGCCGGTCCAGGATCGCGGTGGCCAGCACCTCGTCGCCGGCCAGCACCTCCGGCCACTCGCTGATCCCCTTGTTCGTCGTGATCAGGATCGAGCCGCGCCCGTAGCGGTACGACACGAGCCGGAAGAACAAGCTCGCCTCCTGGCGCGTCATCGGCTCGAAGCCCACCTCGTCGATGATCAGCAGTGCCACGTTCATGTGCTTGCGGCGTCGCAGACGCTGCGAGCTCACATCCGCATCGCGCTTCAGTGCGTCCAGCAGGTCTTCGAGCCGGTGGAACGCGACGGAGAACCCGTTCTCGACCGCGCGCACTCCGAGCGCGATCGCCAGGTGCGTCTTGCCGACACCCGGCGGTCCCTGCATCAACAGCGACTCCTTCTCGCGGATCCACGAGCACGTAGCCAAGGTCTCGATGCGGCTCCGCTCCACGCTCGGCTGGAACGCGAAGTCGAAGGTGCCGAGCGTCTGTCCCGTTGGCAGGCCCGACAACCGAAGCGATGTCTTGATCCGTCGCTCCTCGCGCACCTGCAGCTCGTGATCGAGCAGCTGGTCGAGGAAGCGGTGCGGCGGCCAGCCGTCCTTGACCGCATCGCCCAGCGTCCCGGCCAGGTGGTCCGTCGCATGCACGAGGCCCAGCCGTCCGAGCTTCTCGCGTGTCGCGTCGAGGTCGACCTTCGGGGCCGCCTTCTTCGCCACGGGGTTCGCCGTCATCGCGCCACCTCCGCCAGTGCTGCATACAGATCGAGCGGCCGCCGCTCGGGCACCAGCGC
This sequence comes from Deltaproteobacteria bacterium, assembly GCA_032128115.1. Classification (GTDB taxonomy): domain Bacteria; phylum Myxococcota_A; class UBA9160; order UBA9160; family SMWR01; genus JAQBHB01. The sequence continues at coordinate 56,884 of JAQBHB010000034.1, forward strand.
CGCGATCTCCTCGAGGCGACGACCCATCTTGCCGAGCGGCACCGGAGCCGCGACCCGTTCGTCGCCGGGCCCCTCGTAGTGCGCGGGGTCGATCAGCAACCTCGACCGTGTGCGCCGCGGGTGGCTCGCCACGACCTTCCCGTCGGTCCACATCTGCACGGCCTCCGCACAGCCGCGCACCTCGAGCTCGCGCTCGGCGTAGACGAACGGCACGCTGTAGGTGCGCCCCTCGAAGCGCACCGTCGCGTCGAGGCCCACGCGTCGACGCTGCACCAGGTCGAACGGTTCGGGCAACGGGCTCGGAAGCGGGCTCAGATGACGACGCTCGGCCTCGTAGCTCACCAGCACCGACTCCCCCGTCACCGGGCAGGTACGCCGTCGCGCGTCCGAGACCACTTGCTCGTCCGTCCACGCCTGTAGCTCGCCCACGTCGCGCCACTCGCGACTCGTCGGGTCGAACGAGGCACGGTGGCCCTGGATGCGACGCTCCACCTTGCCCTTGTCGCCCGGGCAACGCGGACGTGAGGCGTCGACGTGGAAGCGAAGCGCTCGGGCGTACTCCTTGTAGGTCTTGTTGATCTCGCCCCAGGGGCCGGCTCCCTTGGCCACGGCCGTCTTGACGTTGTCGACGCGCAGCACGGCGGCAACCCCGCCCAGCCTTCGCAGCGCCTCGTTGTGCACGTGCAGCCATGCCAGCTGATCGGCTCGCTCCGACCACACCACCGCTTCCATCCGCGAGTGCGACAGCACCAGGTGGAAGGCGTGAAGCGGGATCGTCTCGCCACTCACACGCATCTGCGGGAACTCCGCCCAGTCGACCTGGCCTTGCGCACCGGGCGGGGTCTCCACCCGGCGACGAGCTCGGGCCTTCGGCCTCGGGTAGTGCGCCCTCACGTAACGCTGCACCGACTTGTAGCTGCCCGTGTAGGCGTGATCATGGACCAGCCGCTCGTAGAGCAGCTGGAGGTTCACACCACCGCGTTCGTTGCGGGCGGCCTCCTTGAGGAACTGCTCGATCACACCCGACATCGCCTCAGCTCGGAACGGCTTGCCCGATCGGCCGTCGGGCAACCCCGCGCTCAGCCGCTTCAGCCGGTAGCGCACCGCGTTCTCCCGGATCTCCAGCTGTCGGGCGATCGCCCGGTTCGACAAACCTCGTTCGTGAAGGACCTGGATCGTCATGACTTCCTCTCGCTTCAGTCGTCGACCCATGAACGATCCCCCCTGTGGGGATCGTGGGCCGCCGCTCAACGAGAGGTGCGCAAAACTTCGTGTCCTCTTACCTCGCGAATATCACGTCCGGGGACAATCCGGACCGACAACGGGGCTCCATTCGCTTCAACGGGAATCCACGGGCTGTGTGAACTCAATGTCTGGTGGATGAAACTCGGCATCGTTCATCAGAGAATCCGCCCTTCGAGTCCGCAACAGAACGGCCAACACGAGCGC
>JAQBHB010000035.1:0-3478 GCA_032128115.1 Deltaproteobacteria bacterium
CTCCCACCTTGGCCACGGTCTCGACCGCGATGCCGGCCGCCTCGAGCGCCTTCGCGGTGCCCGCGGTGGCGAGGATCTGGAAGCCGGCGTCGGCGAACTCGCGCAGCGGCGCCGCGATGCGACCCTGGTCCTCGTCGCGCACCGACACGAACAGCCGGCCGGTCGCCGGAATCGGATTGCCCGCCTCGATCTGCGCCTTCGCATAGGCGCGCCCGAAGTCCGAGTCGATCCCCATCACCTCGCCCGTGCTCTTCATCTCCGGACCCAGCAGGGTGTCGGCCCCGGCGAACTTCACGAAGGGGAAGACCGCCTCCTTCACGGAGAAGTGCCGGGGCCAGATCTCTTCGGTGAAGCCCAGCTCCGACAGCGTGCTCCCGGCCATCACCAGCGCCGCCAGCTTCGCCAGGGGTCGGCCGATGGCCTTGGAGACGAACGGGATCGTGCGCGAGGCTCGCGGGTTCACCTCGATCACGAACACCCGCTCGTCCTTGACCGCATACTGCACGTTCATCAGACCCCGCACGCCGAGTTCGAGGGCGAGCCGCCGCGTGGACTCCAGGATCTCCTGGATTACGCCCTCGCTCAGCGAATAGGGCGGGATCGAGCAGGCGCTGTCCCCCGAGTGCACGCCGGCCTGTTCGATGTGCTCCATGATGCCGCCAATCACCACGCGCTCGCCGTCGGCGATGGCATCCACGTCGACCTCGGTAGCGTCGGCCAGGAAGCGATCGATCAACACCGGGTGCTCGGGAGAGGCCTGGACCGCATCGTGCATGTAGCCGCGCAGGGCCTCGGCGTCGCGGACGATCTGCATGGCACGCCCGCCAAGCACGTAGGAGGGGCGCACCAGCACCGGGTAGCCGACGCGTTGCGCCACGGCCACGGCCTCTTCCGTGGAGCGGGCCACCGCGCCCGGCGGGCGCCGCAGCCCCAGCGTCTCCAGCAGATCGTCGAAGCGTTCGCGATCCTCGGCGCGGTCGATGGCATCGGGGGATGTGCCCAGGATCGGCGCGCCCGCGCGCTCCAATGCCAGCGCCAGGCGCAGCGGCGTCTGGCCGCCGAACTGCACGATCAGGCCCTCGGGCTGCTCGCGATCCACGATGGCCAGCACGTCCTCCAGGGTGAGGGGTTCGAAGTACAGGCGGTCGCTGGTGTCGTAGTCGGTGGAGACGGTTTCCGGGTTGCAGTTGACCATGATGGCCTCGAACCCGGCCTCGCGCAGGGCAAAGGCCGCGTGCACGCAGCAATAGTCGAACTCGATGCCCTGACCGATGCGATTGGGCCCACCGCCCAGGATCACGATCTTGCGCCGATCGCTGGGACGCGCCTCGCACTCCTGCTCATAGGTGGAATACAGGTACGGTGTATGGGCCTCGAACTCGGCGGCGCAGGTGTCCACGCGCTTGTAGACCGGGATCACCCCCTCGCGATGGCGCATGGCGCGCACGTCGTCCTCGCTCTCGCCCCAGAGTGCCGCCAAGCGCCGGTCGGAGAAGCCGTTGCGCTTGGCGGTGCGCAACCAGTCTCGACGCTCGGCGGGCGCGGCGGCCGCGATCCCCTCCTCCATCTCCACGAGCTCGGCCAGGTTCCCCAGGAACCAGGGGTCGATCCGCGAGCGCTGGTGGAGCTCCTGGATCGAGGCGCCCTGGCGCAGGGCCTCGGCCAGCGCCCACAGACGCCCGGGGCGGGGCGTGTCGATCTGGGCCCAGAGGGCGTCGCGTCCGGCCTCGCCCTCGGGCAGCGAGGGCCGCTCGAGCCCGGCGTGCCCGATCTCCAGCGAGCGCAGCGCCTTCTGGAGGCTCTCCTTGAAGGTGCGCCCGATGGCCATCACCTCGCCCACCGACTTCATCTGGGTGGTGAGCGCGTCGTCCACGCCGGGAAATTTCTCGAAGGTGAAGCGCGGCACCTTGGTGACCACGTAGTCGATGCTGGGCTCGAAGCTGGCCGGGGTTTCGCGGGTGATGTCGTTGGGGATCTCGTCGAGTGTGTACCCCACCGCCAGCTTGGCGGCGATCTTGGCAATCGGAAAGCCCGTGGCCTTGGAGGCCAGGGCCGACGAGCGCGACACGCGGGGGTTCATCTCGATCACCACCATCGCACCGTTCTCGGGATTCACGGCGAACTGGATGTTGGAGCCACCCGTGTCCACACCGATCTCGCGAATGATCGCCACCGCCGCGTCGCGCATCTCCTGGTATTCGCGGTCGGTCAGGGTCTGGGCCGGCGCCACCGTGATGGAGTCGCCCGTGTGAACCCCCATGGGGTCGAAATTCTCGATGGAGCAGATGATCACGACGTTGTCGGCGGAGTCGCGCATCACCTCGAGCTCGTATTCCTTCCAGCCAAGCACGCTCTGCTCGATCAGGCACTCGTGGCGCGGCGATTGCTGCAGCCCCCACTCCACCAGGCGATCGAACTCGTCGTCGCGGAAGGCCACGCTGGCCCCGGTGCCGCCCAGAGTGAAGCTGGGACGGATGATCGCCGGGATCCTGGTGTCCTCCAGGATGCGCCGGGCCTCGGCCAGGGAGCGCGCGCAGCCCGAACGCGGAAGCTCGAGCCCGATTTGCCGCATGGCCTTGCGAAACTCGTCCCGGTCTTCGGCCTTGTTGATGGCCGCGAGCTGGGCGCCGATCAGACCCACGCCGTAGCGCTCGAGCACGCCCTGTTCGGCCAGGTCCACCGCCAGGTTCAGGGCCGTCTGGCCGCCCAGGGTGGGGAGCAGCACATCGGGCCGCTCGATCTCGATGATCTTCGAGACGCTCTCCACCGTCATGGGCTCCAGGTAGGTGCGATCGGCCGTCTCCGGGTCGGTCATGATGGTGGCCGGGTTCGAGTTCACCAGGATCACCCGGTAGCCCTCTTCGCGCAGGGCCTTGCAGCCCTGGGTGCCCGAGTAGTCGAATTCGCAGGCCTGCCCGATCACGATCGGGCCGGATCCGATCACCAGGATCTTCTCGATGTCATCGCGTCGGGGCACCGGCTAGCGCTCCCCCGCCCCGCCGCCGCGGGCGATCTGGGCGCCGGTGACGGGCTCCCCCGCCCGGTGACGCGCCACCATGTCGCGGAAGCGGCCGAAGAAGTAGCTGGCGTCATGGGGGCCCGGCGACGCCTCCGGGTGGTACTGCACGGAGAAGACCGGACGCTCGGAGTGCGCCAGCCCCTCCACCGTATCGTCGTTCAGGTTGATGTGAGTGATCTCGACCGGCTCACCGGCACGCGCGAGCGAATCGGCGTCGACTGCGTATCCGTGATTCTCTGCGCAGATCGCGACCTTGCCGGTGGCGAGGTCCTTGCCGGGCTGGTTCCCACCGTGGTGGCCGAATTTGAGCTTGCGCGTCTCGCCGCCGAGCGCGAGCCCGAGGATCTGGTGTCCGAGGCAGATGCCGAACAGCGGCGTCGCGTACGACAGTTCGCGCACGATCTCTTTCACGCCGACAACGCCATCCGGATCGCCCGGACCATTCGACAGGAAGATCGC
>JAQBHB010000036.1:0-72345 GCA_032128115.1 Deltaproteobacteria bacterium
GCGCTCGTGTTGGCCGTTCTGTTGCGGACTCGAAGGGCGGATTCTCTGATGAACGATGCCGAGTTTCATCCACCAGACATTGAGTTCACACAGCCCGTGGATTCCCGTTGAAGCGAATGGAGCCCCGTTGTCGGTCCGGATCGCATCCGGAAGCCCGTGTCTGCGAAACAGAGCCCGAAAGGCGGGTTTCGCGCCTTCTGTGCGAACCGATGGCAGCGCCTTGCAGAGCAAGAGCATCCGACTGTAGTGATCCGTCACGGTCAGCGGGAAGCAGTACTTCCTGTCGCCGGTTTTGAACTGGCCCTTGAAGTCCGCGGGCCAGATCTCGTTGGGGCTCGCCGTCTCCAAACGAACGGTTCCGGGATGTTTCCACGACCGCTTACGTCGGCTCTTACGAAGCATGCCGTGTTGATCCAGGAACGCGTTGACGGTGCTTCGGGCGGGAAGACTCCGACCCGGGTGCCGTCTCTTCAGGATCTGGCGCAGCTTCGTCGCGCCCCATCCGTACTTCTCTCGAAGTACCAGGATCTCGCGCTCGACGTGTTCGGAGGTTCGATTCGGATGTCGATTGGGAGCCCTGGAGCGGTCTTCGACCGCCTTCAGGCCCTCCGTCTCGATCCGGTCGATCCACTTGTAACCGGTGGGCCGGGAGACTTGATATCGGTCACACAATTCACTCATCGACCACTGGCCACTCGCGTAGTCGCGATAGAAATGCTGACGCTGGATCTTCGTGTCAATTTCCATCCAGGGCATCCTTTCGTGTAAAGGATGTGCCCGGACTTTTGTAAACCATCAACCCGACCGTTCACCCTGCGGGGAGCCCGCGGCGGGGCGATTTCAAGGTGCGCGCGGTGGGCGGGCTGGCCGTCCGTAGCGCTCGGTGTGCGATGGGCGTGCCCCGGCTATGGGTTCGCGGGCGGCGGGCGTACGGGTGCCGGCCGGGCGTCGGAAACTCGCGCGGGAGTCATGCCTCGTCGAAGGTCGGGGACTGATCGAAGTCCCAATCGTCCTCCGACCGCACCGGCTCCTCTGTTGCGCCGACTGCGTCTGCAAGCGGCGGCGCTCGCACCGAGAGGTTCAGGCACTCGAGGATACGATGGGCGACGTGTGGGTCTTCGATGGCCGCGATGAGGCGCATCGTCTGACCGCAACGCGGGCATCGAAGCGCGTCCACCTCGAAGACCCGCTGTAGCAGGGCGGCCCAGCGGATTCTGCCCGTGCTCTTGCGAGCGTCGATCCCGGGCGGGCCGCTGCTGCGATCCCGCTCCGGCTTCCCCGGCTCACCGGGTCGTTCAATCGGCTGACGGCGCTCGTCGCTCGGTGAAGGCGCGGCGGCTCGCACCTCGGAGCCGCCCCTATGCAATGCGCCGCTGTTTCCACTGCATTCGCTCGACCCGCCGTCCCCTAGCCAATCCGTCTGACCCGGCACGATTCGGTCGCGCAGGCTTGCACTCGGCGCGAGGGCTCCGTGGTAGCGGACCTGGTGGGCGCGCGGCGGCGGGATCAGCGGCACCAGCCGCTCGATGAGCTCGCTGCGTTCCATCAGGACGTGGGTGGTACCGTCGCGCCAGCGTGTCTTGAGCCGCAGCGCGAGCGTGCCGTCCTCACGCTCCTCGAGTCGTTCGCTCGCGAGCGGTGGCCGGGCGACGTACCGGCATAGGCGTTCGAGTCGCCGCCGGTCCCGCGCCGGGACGGCCACGTCCGCATGAAGGCTCATGCCACCGTACCGGGGCACACGTTCAGAAGCCTCCGGATCCGCGTCGGCCTCGTCGGGGTCGCGCGGATCGACGCGATCGCCGAGGCGTCGCCATGGCTCCCCGCGATGGGGCCCGGTCGCGATGCGGGTCCGCAACGATGCAGCGGTCAGCAGCGCGAGGAGGGGCTCGTCGCGTGCGAGCGCGTCGGCGTCGTCGGCATCGCGCGCCTCGATCACGCGCTGGATCCGCCGCGCCGCTCCAGCGAGCACCCGGGCCACCTCGTCGGGCTCGGGCGGCGGCAACGGTAGGAAGCGCGCGCGATGTCCCCGACCCATCGCATAGGGATAGGCACCGTCCAGCGCGAGGGTGTGAAAGTGGACGTTCAGGTTGAGCGCGGAGCCGAAGCGTTGGATGAAGGTGACCGTGCCGCACTGCCCCGCAGGGAGGCCCCACTTCCGGCGTGCACGCCTGCGAAGCTCCGCGAACAGCGAGCGGACGAAGGCGCGCAGCACTTCGCTCGTGAGCTTCGCGTCATACGCACAGCGGTAACGGAGCGGGTAGGGGAGCGTGAGCACCCACTGGCGGATCGGCACCTCGGGTAGCACGCGATCGATTAGGTGGGCCGCCGTATCCGCCATCCGGCGTCCTCCACACGAGGGACAGAAGCCGCGCCGTTTGCACGAGAAGGCGACCAGGCGATCGTTGCCACACGCTTCGCAGTGAAGGCGGAGAAAGCCATGCGCGAGCACGCCGCAGCGGAGGAAAGCACGAAGCTCCTGCTCGATGAAGCGCGGCGTCGGCTGCTCGCGGAGAGACGAACGGTCGAGAAAGCCTTCCAGCTGCTCCAGCACGACCTGGTGAAGAAGGGTCTTCTCCGGTTCATGGCGCTCGTACTCGGCCACGAGGCCCCAGAACGGGACCGGCGCGGGTGGAGCGCCGACAATGAAGCTAGAGCCGATCGGCCGAGATGGCACTGGTGCGATGGATCAGCGACGGGTGCGCTTTGATGCAGCGAAGTGAGCGTGGCCCGGTGCCCGCTCGGCGCGGCCCGCGAGCCGGGTACTGCAACCGGAACGGCGGTACTCGACCGGCCATCTACGGTCACAGTTGGGCACGGTCTGGTCACAATCGACGAAGACGACAACTTCGACGATTCGGGCATCGACGCGAACTACTCGGAAACAAGGGAAATCTGGCGCGCCGGGAGGGACTCGAACCCCCGACCCTCAGGTTCGAAGCCTGATGCTCTATCCAGCTGAGCTACCGGCGCGCTCGGGGAACCCGGGGACGGGCGCTTGGATAGTCGACTGTCTGGCCGGGCGCCAGAGAGCCCGGAATCGCTCTGGATTCTTCTTCATTTGACAGTGTAAATTTTACCTCGTATTCTCCTCGCCATGCCGCGAGCCGCCCTGTCCCAGCTGGACGTCGATCGCTTCCGCGAGGAGCTGTGCGCGGTGGCCACGCGGCGCTTCGCCGAGCACGGCTATGCGGGGGTGACGCTGCGGGCGCTGGCGGCCGAGCTGGGCTGCAGCGCCATGACCCCGTACCGCTACTTCGAAAACAAGCAGGCGATCTTCGACGCCGTGCGCACCGCCAGCTTCGCGCGCTTCGCCGACGCCCAGGAGCAGGCGGCGCGCAGCACCCCGGATCCCCTGGCGCGTCTGCACGCGCTCGGCCGGGCCTATGTGCGCTTCGCACTCGACGAGCCCCACGCCTACCGCATCATGTTCGAGTTGGGTCCGTCCCCGGACGAGAGGGCCGGCCAGGCCCACGGCGACGAGGCGCGGGCCTGGCAGGTCATGCGCACGACCGTGGGCGATGCCGTGGCCGCCGGCGATCTGGAAGGCGACTCCAACACACTCGCCCACCTCTTCTGGTGCTGCGTCCACGGCCTGGTGGCCCTCCACCTGGCGGACAAGCTCAGGCTGGGTCGATCCCTCGAAGACCTGGTGGAGCCCATGCTCGACCGGGCGCTCACACCCCACCCCCACCACTCCAAGGAGCCCATCCGATGAGCGATCCGAATCGAGAGTTCTTCGTGAATTCGTGGCGCCCGAACCCGATCGAGACCGACTACGTCTTCAGCAAAGTCGAAGGCGAGATCCCTCGCGAGATCAACGGCACGCTCTACCGCAATGGGCCCTGTCAGAAGGTGCTGCCCAAGGCGGGCTTCCGCGCGCTTCACCTGTTCGACGGCGACGGTCTGATCCATGCCATCCAGTTCGACGACGGTGTGGCGCGCTACCGCGGGCGTTTCGCCAGGACCGAGAGCTTCGTGCGGGAGCAGGCCGAGGGCCGCTATTGCATTGCCGGTGGCAACCTGCCGCCGGACACGCCGCTCGAGGAGCCGCCCCTGGGCCAGCAGGCCAATACCAACGTGGTGCCCCACTCGGGCCGGCTCTTCGCCCTGGTGGAGAACGCGCCGCCCTTCGAGATGGACCCGGCGACGCTGGAGTCCAAGGGCAACTGGAACTTCGACGGCAAGCTGCTGGGCATGTCCACCACCGCCCACCCGAAGATCGACGGCCGCACCGGCCAGATGCTGATCCACGGCTACCAGCCGGTGGAGCCCTTCGTGCAGTTGTACGTAGTCGAACCCGACGGCAGCGTGTCGCTGGCCGAAGCGGTGGATGCGCCCTGGCCCTCGATGATGCACGACATGGCCATCACCGAGAACCACGTGATCTTCCCGCTGGGGAGCGTGATTCTCGATCTCGAGACCCTGGCCAACGGCGGCCAGTTCAAGGACGCCATCCAGGCCCGGACCGATCGCCCCCTGACCTTCGGGATCCGCGGGCGCGCGCCGGGCAGCCCCACGCGCTGGATCGAGGCGCCTTCCGTGGGATACATGTTCCACACGGGCAATGCCTACGAGCGCGATGGCCGCATCTTCATGGATGCCTGCACCTATCCCGACCCGGCAGGGCTGCTGGCCGACCTCGCAACCGCCCGCGACGGCCGTGCCGGAACCGGCATCACCGCCCATCCCTACCTGTACGAGTTCGATCTGGAGAAGGGCACCTGCAAGGAGAGGTGCCTTGCGGACGTAGGCGCCGAGTTCCCGCGCATCGACGATCGCCTGGTGGGCTACGAGAACCGCTGGGGCTACGCCGCGACTGCCGAAGCCGGAGAGCCCGCCGGCCCCGAGTCGGTGTTCCGCCGCATCACCAAGTACGACCGCTCGGGCGGAGCCTCGGTCAACCGCAAGACCGTCTCCGGCCAGTGGGTGGGGGAGCCCGTCTTCGTGCCGCGCTCGCCGGAGGCCCCGGAGGACGACGGCTTCGTCCTGAACGTCATCTACGACGGCCCCAGCGATCGGACGGCCCTCGAGATCCTGGACGCGCGAGCCCTCGACGCGGAGCCCCTGGCGCGCTTGTGGACGCAGGAGCGACTGCCCATGGGCTTCCACGGCAACTTCTTGTCGGCAAAATGAGGGATGGCAACCTGAGGGACGGCGACGTCCCCACGGGCGTCTGTTAGCCTCGTGCCATGTGCGATTCCGTGGTGGCGGTCGGCTCGGAGACGGCCGCGGGCACCACCCTCTTCGGCAAGAACAGCGATCGCAAGCCGGACGAGTGTCAGCCCTTCGTGCAGTATCCGGAGGCCTGGCACCCGCCGCGCTCCACCGTCCGCTGTACCCACATCGAGATCCCCCAGGTGGCCGAGACCTACCGGGTGATGGGCCACTCGCCCTGGTGGGTCTGGGGCTTCGAGCACGGGGTGAACGAGCACGGCGTTGCCATCGGTAATCACACGGTGTTCTCGAACGAGACCATCGAGAACAAGCCCGGTCTGATCGGAATGGACCTGGTGCGCCTGGGCCTCGAGCGGGGACGCGATGCCCGCGAGGCTCTCGAGGTCATTGCCACCCTGATCGAGGGCCACGGCCAGGGCGGCGCCGCTCTGGCTCCCGGCGCCACTGGCTATCACAACAGCTTCATGCTGGCAGATCCCGGAGAGGCCTGGATCCTCGAAACCTCGAATCGGCGCTGGGCCGCGCGGCGAGCCCTGCTCGACAGCGCCTCCAACCACCACAGCCTGGGACTCGACTGGGAAATCAGCTCCCGCGACCTCGAGTCCTTCGCCCGCACCGAGGGTTGGTGGCGCGGATCCGGCCGCATCGACGTGGCGGCCGCCTATCGGCATCCCCTGATTCCTGCACAGATCTCCGAGGGACGACAACGCCGCTCCCTTGCGCTGCTGCAGCAACGACGCGGGCACCACGACCGGACCAGCTTCGAGCGCCTGCTGCGCGACCACCTGCAGGGCGGCTCCACCTGGCACGGCGAGGGCTGCCCGGACGACGAGTGCTTCTTCACGCTGTGTGCTCACAGCGAGCCGGTGCACTGGACCACGGCCAGCATGGTGGCGCCACTGCCCAACGATCGCTCGGTCCCGTGGCCCGTCTGGGTGTCATTCGCAACGCCCTGCACCGGCATCTTCCTGCCGGTGTATCTGGACGGAACACTGCCGCCGGCGCTGGCGCGGGAATCCGAAGAACCGGATCCCCAGTCGGCCTGGTGGACATTCAAGCGACTCCAGGACGCAGCCGCGGGCGACTGGAAACGCAACACGCCCCTGCTGCGAGAGGCCTGGGACGACTTCAGCGAGAAGCTCGAGGTCGAGAGAGAGAGCGTCGAGGCGGCGGCGCGAAGCGCTGCGATAGCCGGGGATCGCGACACAGCGGCTGTGATCGTGAGCGACTTCATGGCGCGAACGGTGGAGAAGACCCTGGCCCAGGCCGAACAGCTGCGCGGCCGGATCGCGGCCTAGATGCAGCGGGGTGCGCCCGCTCTCAGGCGGTGCGGATCTCCGCTACGACCGGGATCGGCCGCACGCGGCGTGCGTGCGGGAAGTAATCTTCCCGCACACCCCACGGCACACCGAGAGCGATCAGGATCTTTCGCTTGGTTGCCTGGCGACAGGGACGGCCCTTTTCGACGGCGTGAATCGTGCGCGCGGAAATTCCCGCCTTCTCAGCGAGCTCGGTCTGGGTCCAACCCATGGCTTGTCGAGCAGCTCGGATACGATTCATGACTGGAGGCTCCAGGCCCGCGGTTCGCCACCCCGAAACGTAGCGTCAAGCCGCAGCTGAGGCGAAGGTGTATCGTTTTCCTCACATGTGCATGAATCGGCAATTGCTTTTGATTCCGGGTAGTTGCCGAAAGAATCCCGCGGGGTCCACGCCACTTGTTCCGATCTGAACACCCCTGGAACGAGGTGCGGCCGGTCTCCCCTGCACGGGACACCGGCCGCGTCGAAGTCCCTGGGGTGGGCGAGGGGGATCGAACCCCCGACCTCCAGAACCACAATCTGGCGCTCTAACCAACTGAGCTACGCCCACCGCGAAAGACCGGCGAAGCTATCCACGGCCCACGGAGGTGTCAACGCGCCGGCTCTCGGCCCTGCGCAGAGGTGGTGCCCCGGGGAGGAGTCGAACCTCCGACCCGTCGCTTAGAAGGCGACTGCTCTATCCGCTGAGCTACCGGGGCGTTGCCCCTGTTCCTAACCGATTGCGACCCCGAACGCGACTCGATCCCCGCGGCTCTTCGACGCGCATGGAAAGACCTGCCGGAAGACCTGGCCGAGCGCCTACGCGCCCTGGGCTACACGGACTGAGCGGGAAACCTGGAGGCGCTACGCAACCGGGCGCAGGCGGATCGGTTGCAGGTGCGCGCGGGCGTCGGCCATCTCGTTTTGCTCGCGCTCGATCTGGACGAAGCGCCGGCGGAACCACCACACGACACCGCCGATCATGACCAGCGGCAGTGCGGTGAGGAAAACCGTCGTGAACAGGAAGGCGGCGCGATTCTCTTCGCCGTTGCCGGAAAAGCACACCGCACAGGCCTGGGCGGCCGCCGGCAGCAGGATCACCCCGGTTGCCGCCGCGAGCGCAAACCACCGCCTTCTCATCGGGTCCTTCACAGCGTTCTCCGTCGGGATTTTTCTCACAGGTAGACCCGCCAGTACAGGATCGGCCACAGCCCCACGACGAAATACCAGAAGATCTGGGCCCCGGCAAACGTGCCCGGCGCCAGCACCCCGCGGGTGAGCCGCAGCCACACCATCGTAAGCACCGCGAGTCCAGCGACGGCGTGCAGGCCGTGGATGCCCACGATCAGGTAGAAGAAGCCCCCCAGGGTGCTCGAGGTGAGGGTCAGGCCCTCGTGCACGAGCGCCACCCACTCGACCCCCTGGAACACCACGAAGAAGGCGCCGAGGCCCATGGCGATCGCGAGCGGCGTGCTCGTGCTCTTGCGGTCGCGGCGAAAGGTGCGATTGGCATAGAAGAGCATCGCACCGCTCAGCAGCAGCGCACCGGTGTTGATCGCGGTCTGCTCGATGGGAAGACGCGGCTGGTTCGGGGGGGGCCATCCGCCAATGGCGGTGGTGCGAACGATGGTGAAAGCGCTGATCAGGCCCGCGAACAGCATCGATTCGCTGATCACGAAGATCAGGCTTCCCATGGCTGCGTTCGGGAGGATCGGTGCCGGCCTCGGATCGGCCATCACGCGCAGGTTGGCTCGTGATCGCTGGGCCATGATGGGGGGTCCCTCGAGATCGCGGCTGGGTGCTAGGAGTGGGGCTTCCCGGAGAGGGATTTCTCCGCGCCCTTCAGCTCTGCGGCCCAATCGGGCTTGTTCCAGTTCGCACCCCTGTGCTGCATCACGTCCGGCGCCGTGCCCGCGAAGAACAGGAACACGAAAACCAGCACCGTCGCCAACAGGTAGATCGCGAATTTTGGCTGGACGTTCAGGTGCATGAAGTGCTTGGCCACCAGGAACGCCTTCACGCAGGCGATGCCGAAGGCCGTGATCAGGGTGAGCCACCAGATCCCGATGAACGGGCCCAGGACGCTGACGCTCAGCAGGGCCAGCAGGATGAAGTAGATCTTGAAGTAGCTGGGATGGGCGTGTTCGGACATGGATCCACGGGCCTCACTTGGCGATGTACAGAAGCGGGAAGAGGAAGATCCAGACGATGTCGACGAAGTGCCAATAGATACCGATCAGCTCCACCCGATGGAGTTCACGCCCCTTCCAGGCTTCGGCAGCGACGAAGCCCATGATGACCACGCCGCCAATCACGTGCAGGGCGTGCAGGCCCGCGGCCGTGTAGTAGAACGACCAGAACGAGTTGGCCGTGATCGTGTATCCATGGCTGATCTCCATGGTCCACTCGAAGCCCTTGACGGTGACGAAGATCGCGCCGCCCAGCATGGTGAGCATCAGCATCCTGGCGGCTTTCTTGCCGTCGCCCTCCTCAGCGGCCTTGTGGCCCAGCACCGCCGACAGGCTCGAGCTGAGCAGCACCAGCGTGTTGAAGGAGCCGATCCATATGTTGGTGTGGGCGGCGTAGCCGGCCCAGGCCGGGTGCGCCAGGCGGTGCATGATGTAGGCGGACAGCAGCCCGCCGAAGATCACGATTTCCGAGGCGACCACCCACCACACGGCAAGCCGACCGGTGGGGATGCCCGAAGTGCTCCTGGTATTGGCAATCGGTCTCATGCGTTTCCCTGGTCCCGATCAGCTGGGGACGTTCTGAGGCCAGTAATCTTCGTCACGGCCGGGAACACTGTACTCGTAGGGGCCGCGATAAACGGTCGGAAGCGTCGAGCCGAAATTTCCGTGGGGCGGCGGCGACGGCGCCACCCATTCGAGGGTGGTGGACTTCCACGGGTTGTTGCCAGCGGCCTTGCCGCGGCGGATGCTGACGATGAAGTTGTAGAAGAACACCAGCTGGAACGCGAACATCACCAGCATCGCGATGGTCGCGAACTCGCGCACGGGTTGCATCGCCGCCAGCTCGGGAAAGTGGGTGAAGTCGTAGACCCGCCGGTGCTGCCCCGCCGCTCCCAGTACGAACAGCGGTATGAAGATCATGTTGAAGGGGATGATCGTGCCCCAGAAATGGATCTTCCCCAGCGTGTCGTTCATCATCTTGCCGAACATCTTCGGGAACCAGAACGTGATGCCCGCGAAGGTGCCGATGATGGCGATGGGGAAGAACGTGTAGTGGAAGTGGGCCAGCACGAAGTAGGTGTCGTGGAAGTAGATGTCGGCGCCACTCGCCCCCAGGAAGATTCCCGTTACGCCCCCGATCAGGAACTCGGCCACGAAGGACAGTGCCCAGAGCATGGGCGTGGTGAGCGTGATCCGGCCCCGGTACAGGGTGGCGATATACACGAAGCACATCTCGGCGATGGGGATCGAGATGAGCAGTGTGGTGACCGTGAAGATGTGCGCCATGCGGGGATCGATGCCGGCGATGAACTGGTGATGCGCCCATACGGTGAAGCTCAGGACCCCGGTGCCGATCGCGGTGTACAGGATCGTGCGGTACGCGAAGAGCTTCTTGCGTGCGAACACGCACATGATGTCTGCGGCGATGCCGATGGCCGGCAGCAGCACCACGTAGACCTCCGGATGTCCGAAGAACCAGAACAGGTGCTGCCAGAGCAGGGGATCACCGCCCCGGTCGGGATCGTAGAAGGCGGTGCCGACCTGCTGGTCCATGAAGAGCATCACGGCGCCGGCGATGAGCGGACCCACCGAGCACATGAACAGGATGCTGGCGATCACGATGAACCACACCACGATCGGGATGTCGGTGTACTTCATGCCCGGCGCCCGCGAGTTCATGGCGGTGGTCACGAAATTGATGCCGCCAAGCAGGAAGGCCACGAACTCCAGCGCCACGGCCACGAGCCACAGGGTCGAGCCCATGGGGGTCATGTTGTACTGGGCCTTCGCCGAGAGCGGGGGATAGGCCGTCCAGGCGCCTCCGAAGCCTCCCCCCTCCACCATGAACGATGCGATCAGAACCAGCGTGCTGATGAAGAACACCTGGTACGAGAGCCGATTGATCTTCGGAAACACCATGTCGTCGCAGCCGCACATGAGCGGAATCAGGAAGTTCCCGAAGGCGGCCACCAGCACCGGCATGGCCACCCAGAAGATCATGATGGTGCCGTGATTCGTGATGAGCGCGTTGTAGTCGCCGGGCCCCACCAGGCCGTAGAGGGGGACCTCCATGCCCGGGAACGCGAGTTGCATGCGAAAGACGTAGGCCATGAAGCCGCCCAGCAGCCCCATGAACATCCCCGTGAAGAGGTACTGCATGGCGATCATCTTGTGATCGGTGGGGAAGATGTACTTGCTGAGGAAGCCCAGCTCTTCGTGGTGGTGATCGTCGTGATGGATCGCCGATTCGACGCTCTCAGCCATGATGGTTCCTTACCGGGTTCCGGCCCGGGGGTTCGCCGCCGCCAGCGACAGCGAATGTTGGGCGTTCCAGGCGGCGTGGTTTTCGGGTGATTCCACGAAGATCCTCGCGCCCATGAGCCCATGGCCGATGCCGCAGATCTCGGCGCACTGGATGTCGTACTCGCCCGTCTTGTCGGGCAGCGCCTCGAACCAGCCGCGGATGACGCGTCCGGGCACCGCGTCCTGCTTGAGGCGGAAGACGGGAACGGAGAAGCTGTGGAGCACGTCCCGGGATTCGAGCTCGTAGATATACGACTTGCCGGCCTCGATGTGGAGCTCGTCCACCGTCGTGATGTCGTCAGCGGTGCCGAGCCTCAGGTCGGGCCCCGGGTGCACGAAGGTCCATGCCCACTGCTGACTGATTACGCGCACCGTCGCGTAGGGCTCTTCGGGAAGGTGTTGCTTGATGTCGTACCAGACCCGCACAGCGCCCACGATGATGAATACGTCGCAGACCAGCACCAGCAGGTGGGGCCAGGTGATCCAGCGCTTGAGTTCCTTTTCCTCGCCCGTGATGTAGTCGGCCGGCACGCCGTCGCGCTTGCGGTAGCGGACGATGAACCAGAAGAAGAGGCCCTCACACAAGATGAACCAGAAGCCCGTCAACACGGCGATGAGCAGGATCAGGTTGTCCAGGCTCTCTGCGTAGGTGGAGACGGCTTCGACGTAGTATTCGATCATCTGGATCCAACCTCAGAGAACGAAGATGAAGACGGCTGCAATGAAGAGTCCGATCCCCACCATGCTGATGACGAACGCCCGGCCCGCCAGTTCGTTTGCGTCGTAATCCTTTGCCATTGCGCTTCTAGAACCTCTACTGGGGGTCGAGCGTCGCGATGTAGGCGACGACGTCCAGCATGGCCTGCTCGTCGGGCAGAGTCATCGCAAAGTTGCGCATCATGCCGCCGAAGATGTCCTTGGGGTCCGTCCCGCGCATGCCGGAGCGAAACTTGTGGAGCTGCGCCAGCTGGTACCAGTCGTTCGAGTGGAGAGCCGGCCCCTGGGTCTGCTGATTTCCCTCCGCGTTCGCGCCGTGGCAGCTCGTGCAGACCTGCTTGTAGACCACGCCGCCGCGGGAGGCGTCGCCGCCTGTGAGCACGGGGGACGGGTCGGTTGCCGGAAGCGCGCCCACGTACGCCGCGACGGCCTGGATGTCCTCTTCGGTCTTCAAGGTTCGCGCCATGGGGCGCATGCGCAGCCCCTGGGTGTCGCCCGGGTGTTTCCCCCGGGCGCCGGACTTGAACTTCCCGAGTTGGGCCTGCACGTACCACGTCTCGAGACCCGCGATGGCCGGGGCGTGGAACAGCTCGTTGCCCTGGCCCTGGGCGCCGTGACACTGGCCGCACAGATCGAAGAGGGCCTCGCCCCGCGCGAGATCCTCGGCGGTCGCGGGCGCCCCGCTGAGCAGGCAGGCGGCGGCGATGCACGCCGCGCGGGCCACGAGTTTTCGGCGCGCTGCCATCAGGTCTCCCATCCAGAGCCGGACGAGTGTGATCCGCTCGATGCGTCGAAGCGGTGGTCGATGATTGCGTGCGCGATCGCCTGACCCGAGGGCCAAGGGGGGCTCGCGCGGCCCAATCGTTAGCCAAGGGCCCCCCATTTCGTCAAGACCGTCGCGGCCTTGGCTCGCGGCACGAGAGCCGGCGACCACTGCGGTCGTCGGGGGCGATGCCCCCCATTTCCCGATGGAGTCAAACCCCCGATGGAGTCAAACCGGGACCGGATTGAAATGATACAGGGCGAAATAGATCGCCACGCCCGTCACCGAGACGTAGATCCAGATGGGCCAGGCGATGCGGGCGAGCCGGCGGTGTCGGTCGATGCGCCCCCGAAGAGCGAGGCGAATCAGCACGATGGCGAACACCGGCACCGTCATGGCCAGAGTCACGTGTGTGAACAAGACCGCCAGATACGCGAGCTTCACGATGCCTTCGGCGTGGAATGTGGTGTTCTCGAAGCTCCGGGACGCCTTGTGGGCCACGTAGAGAACCAGGAACAGGGACGAGACCCCGAACGCCGAGAGCATCACCCGGCGGTGGGCATCGATCCGGCCGCGGCGGATCAGGGACCGGCCCCAGATCAGCAGCACCGCTGCCAGGGCGTTGAGCGAGGCGTTGAGCGTCGGAAGCGTCGAAGGATCCATGATTTCCCTTGCCGGGGGGAGCGATTCGTTGCTAAAAATGGGGTGAAAAGGACCCTTTTCGAGTTACAGGTGCCACGGGTATGGACCTGGGCCGGGTTCCGTGGGTATCATGGCCCGGCTCTTCGGAGCTCCCTGGGAACGCGCGGATATTGCGACGCGGTGTGGCGGATGTTGCGCTGGTTCGTGACGATTTTCGCGTTCTCATTCGCTGTCTCGGCCCCATGGGCCGCGGGCGGCGCTCCGAACATCATCTTCATCATGCTCGATGACGTGGGCTACGGGGATCTGGGAAGCTACGGCAGCACATTCGTCGAGACACCGCACCTGGACGATCTGGCAAGCCAGGGCATGCGATTCACCCAGTATTACGCGAACTCCTCGGTGTGCTCGCCGACCCGCGCCGCCATCCTCACGGGTCGCTATCCCACGGCGGTCGGGATGCGTCGGGTCCTGCCGGAGTATTCCCTGCGTGGCCTCGCGGGCGACGCGCCCACGATCCCGCAAATTCTCGGCCAGGCCGGCTACGTGACGGCGCACTTCGGGAAGTGGCATCTGGGCCGCGCCCGGCCCGAGATGCTTCCGATTCCGCGCGGGTTCGATCACTCGGTGATTCGCGCCTTCGGGGAGTTCGGCTCCTACCGGGATCAGGTCTTCCGGATCGACGGTCAGCAGGACGTGGCGAGCAGTGGTCACGCCACCGAAGTCCTGACCGACCACGTGATCCAGTTCATCCAGGAGCATCGCGACCGGACGTTTTTCGTCAATCTCTGGTTCAACGCGGCCCACACCCCCTACGATCCTCCTCAGGATTGGGTGGACCGCTACGGAAACTCGCCCGAGGGACTCTACGCGGCACACGTGAGTCACGCCGACGAGCAGGTGGGCCGGATTCTCGAGAGCCTGCGCGAATTGGGAATCGAAGATCGCACCCTCGTGATCGCGACGAGCGACAACGGTCGCGTCGGAACTCTCGCCATCGACACCGGTGGCGTGTCCGGCTCCAAGGGAGAGCTTTACGAGGGGGGGATTCGCGTTCCCATGATCGCCCGCTGGCCGGATTCGATTCCAGTGGGGACGGTCAACGATTCGGTCTTCGTCGGCTTCGACTGGCTTCCGACCCTGGCGACCCTCGCCGGGGTCGACACGTCGCACCTCAGCCTGGACGGAAGCGACCTGTCGGGCGCTCTGATCGATCCGGCGCCCCGAGCTCGCGGCGAGACCCTCTTCTGGGAGAGGCCGGGTGGCTTCAATTCCTTTGCGTCGCCGTCGGGCATGTTCGACCGGTACGCGGTGCGCGATGGCGGCTTGAAGCTGCTCCGTGAGGTCAGGAAGGGTACGGGGAGGCTGGAGTTCTACGATCTGGAGATCGACCCCCAGGAGCTGGAAGACCTGGCGCCGAATTCGGAGGCCGAGGTAGCGGATCTGGAGCGGCAGTACCGCGCCTGGCGCCGGCGGGTCGGCCGTTTCGGGTTCGACGTCCAATCGCTACAGGGCGCCGCCACTGCGGGCAACGGAGCATTCGACTTCGACGGAGGCGCTGCAGTCCTGGCGTGGAACGATCGCTTCGCATTCCATGACGGCGATTTCAGCATGCAGGCGCGTGTCGCTCCTCGGTCGATCGGCCCGGACGAACAATCGATCGCCGAGCACCCCGGGAGCTGGAGACTCCGGATTCTCGCTGATGGCCGGGTCGAGGTCGCCGTGCGCGATACCAACCCGGGGATCGAGACGCGGCTCGTGAGTCAGGCGGCGCTGGAGCCGGAGATCGAGCACAACGTGGCTTTTACGATCTACGGCTGGAGAAATTCCGAAAGTACGGTGAGGCTCTACCTGGACGGACAGCTCCAGGCCGAGACAAACGAGATCGAGACGGTGAATCCGAGCCTGGAGTCGCCCCAGATTGGCAATGGGCCCGACGGCTTCACGCCGTACCGGGGGTCGTTACGAGATCTGGCCTTCTACCAGGTGGCGCTGACCGCCGACGAGATCGCCGACGGCGACGCGGATGGAATTCCGGATCCTCGCGACAACTGCATTCGCGAGCCCAACCAGGATCAGACCGACTCGGACCTGGACGGCTACGGCAACGCCTGTGATGCGGACTACGACAACAGCGGACGTGTCAGCTTCGGCGACTTCATGGCTCTCCGGCAGGCCTTCGGCTCGAAGCTGGGAGATCCGGCCTACCGATCCGAGCTGGACGAGGACGGCGATGGTTTGATCAACCTCAACGAATTCGCCTTCTTCCGCGCCCGGCTGGGCGAGACCCCCGGGCCGTCGGGGCTCGCCTGTGCGGGCGTTGTATCCTGCCGCGCGCCCTGAGCGTGCCGCTGGCGGCTGTGCTTTCCCGGGGGTTGGGATCGCAGGGGCTTGGGACTACCCTGTCGGAACCCAGGGGGGTGTACGCGGATCGGAGGATGGACCATGGTCGTCGAGGACGAGGAATATTTCGAGCGCCCCCGGAAAACCAAGGGTTTGAGCTTCGACGCCGATCTGCTGCGCGAGCCGCTGCAGAGTCTTCCCGTGCGCCAGCCCGTGATCTTCTCGTCCAACGATACGGTCACCGAGGCCGTGCGCGCCATGCAACAGGAGCACCGGGGTTGCGTGATCGTGACCGACGATGGCACGTCCCAGAGCAAGCTCGTTGGGATCTTCACCGAACGCGACGTGCTTTTCCGGATCGTCGACCAGGGGCGCAATCCCGCGACGCTTCCCCTGGTCGATGTAATGACTTTCGATCCCGAGGTGCTTCCCATCACGTCGACCCTCGCGTACGTCCTCAACAAGATGTCACTCGGCGGTTTCCGCCACATCCCGGTGGTCGACGAGGACCATCACCCGGTCTTCGTTGTATCGGTGCGCGATGTGGTGGCATACCTGGTCGAGGCGTTTCCCCGCGAGATATTCAACCTGCCCGGCGAGCCTGGCACGCCCACCACCCGGTCCCGCGAGGGAGCCTGACCGCTTCTCGTGTCGGAGCTGCGCCTTACCCACATCGGCATCTGTGTCGCCGATGCAGAACGCTCCCTGCGTTTCTACTGCGAGGGCCTGGGCTTCCAGCTCGCTACGGAGCTCCGGGTCCAGGGGGAGCCCAGTGAGACCCTGCTCCAGCTGAAGGACGTGGACTTGCGCGCCATCTACCTGGTGCGCGACGGCGTGACGATCGAGCTGCTCTACTACCAGACGCCGGGCTGCCAGGCGAGCCCCGTGCCCCGGGCCATGAACGCCGTGGGACTGACGCACCTGTCGCTGCAGGTGGACGACCTGGATGCGCTGCTTCCGCGCCTGGAAGAAGCCGGCGCCCAGATCCTGCGCCACACCCGCATTGAAGTCCCGGAAGCTCGGGCCCAGGCGATCTTCGTGACCGACCCGGATGGCACGAGGATCGAAATCGTCCAGCGACCGTAGGACTGAGCTGGTGCAGGGCCGATGCTGGCTTCAAAAGTCAATAGTCAACCCCGTCCCCGTCTAGTCTACAGGCAGTTGTTGACCCCGGAGCTGTCTACGCAGATGGGCAGCTCGTTGCTCTGCGGCCCGCCCGGGTTCTGCACCTGCAGCAGGTAGGTGCCCTCGGGTGACGGCAACGAATCGAGATTGATTCGGATCAGCTCGGTGCTGCAATAGGGGCCGAACGTGGCTCCGCCCACGTTGCAGCTGCCGTTGCCGGCGATCGAGCTGCAGCACTCGAGGCTGGCACCCTCGGGCTGCCCGTCGAGCAGGATCACGCTGTCCGAACGCACCCAGGTGCCGGTGATTCCCATGTCCGTCGTGCTGGTGCCGTTGTTGGGCAGGTGCGGCACGCCCGGATCGCCCGTGTCGCCGCTCCCAGACACCGAGAGCAGCGGCTGCGTATGGGTGGACTTGCCCCAGTTCTCGGGCAGCCGACCCGTGAGCGTGGCAGTGATGGTGCCCGCCTCGGCCGCCGCCTCCAGCTCCGCGCGGGTGATCTGGATCTGGCCCGCCTGGTAGAGGCCGGTGTCGGCGTCGTATGAAATGGTGACGGCCGCGCCGTCGACCACGGCCCTGCCCCGCAGGTTGATGGCGCCCCTTGCGTCGGCCGCCTCGAGATCGTCCAGCAGGTCGAGGGCCGCATCGGCGCGGGCCTGCACGATCCAGAGGCTCGAGTGCAGGGTCACCTGGCGGCCGGTGGCCCCAGAGGTGCCCGTGCTGGCCTCCTCGAACATCTGGAAGATGTCGCCGGGCCCCACGTTGTAGGTGGGGGTGAACACCAGGAAGGCCGCGGCGAAGGTGGTGATCTCCCGGAAGCCCACGCTGGGATTCCACTGCAGACTCGGGGGCACCAGACCCGTGCCGGCCGCAAACTCCTGCAACTCTTCCGCCGCGGTCACGCCCATCGAGAACTGCAGGAAGCGATCGGTCATGCCGCGCATGGTGGGCGCGTCGAAACCGTTGAGGGTGGCCGAGTTGGTGCCCGCACCCAGGGGAAGCTCGTGGCAGCCCGCATTCGAGTCGGCGCAGGTGTCCGGGTTGTTGGTGATCCCGCCCTGGTTCATGAAGAAGTCGCGGAAGCCGAGATTCGCGCTGGCCGAGACGCTGTCGTCGACGCGGCGCGCACGCGCCGGCGGATATTGCACGGACGCCTGGAAGGTGGCCATGTTGTCGCGTTCGGTCGGCGTGAGCTGGTTGCCCCCCGGATTGCACGTGCCCGTCTGGTCGCACATCACCCCGGAGAGGGCCCCGTCAACCAGGTCGAGGAAGCACAGGTGGTCGCTGTCCGGATCGCCGGACGTAATGGCGCAGTCGGTGCCTCCGTTGCCGCCGCCGCCCACGGCCCCGTTGCCGCCGCCGAAGGGGTCGCCGAGCACGCCGTCCCAGTGCAGGGGGATCGTGTTCTTGAGGCCGCGAATCGGCATGGTCGAGCGGGGCTCGTCGTCGCCGGTGCAGGCGCCGAAGAAGCAGGCGCCGCCGATCCGCCACAGCAGCTGGTCGGTGTTGCCGTCCGGGTGACAGCTGGCGCACGCGAACGTGCCCGTGTCTGAGGCGTTGGCGTCGTTGAAGGCGATGCGGCCCAGACGCACGGCGTCTGGGGTGGGGTCGTTGCCCACGGGGATGGTATCGGTGATCGCGAGGTTGTCGGGGTCCGAGACGTCCACCACGGACACGCTGTTGTCCAGGGTGTTCAGCACGTAGGCGGTCTCCGGTGCGTCGCCGGCGCCGGAGCGGAGTGCAACGCCGCGCGGAATCGCGCCCACGTCGAGAATGTCGCGTACCTCACCGGTGGTGGCATTCACGCTGAACACGCGGCTCGACGCCGCGGCGGTCACCACCAGGGTCGAGTCGTCGTCGCTGATGGCGATGCCGTAGGGCGTCGCCAGTTGATCGCCCGCCGCCGGGTGGGCCCCGCAACTGGTTCCGCATTCGGGCTCGGGGAGGGACTCGAGTTCGTGGATGGTGGGCGCGCCGCAGCTGCCGCCATTGCAGTCCACCTCCGCGATCTGGTTCAGGAAGATGCGGTTGTCGAGATCGATCAGGTTGTCGCCGTCGATTCCGTTCACGGCGTTGCGCGCGTGGGTCTGGGCCACGAAGACCCGGTCGTCGCTGCTGACGGCGATGCCGTACAGCAGGGTGCCCACGTGCTCCACCACGTCCACCAGGGCGAGCGTTGCGGCGTCGTAGACGTACAGGTCCCGATCCGGAACGTCGGTATCGATGATGATGTTCTTGGTTTCGCCGGGAAGGTTGGGGTTCGTGGCGAATGCGAAGAGATCGTTCTCGTCCAGCGTGCAGTTCTCGGGTGGCTCGCCGGCGCCGGTGCCCGTGGGGCACGTCGAGAGCTCCGATTGGTTGCCCGATTCAAAGGCGCTCACGTAGAGGCGGCCGTTGCGAACGGCGATGGCGCGCGGGTCCTGGGCCGTCAGCGCGATGGGGGCGAGGCCGATATTGTGGCCGCCGATGCCCTGAACCACCACCGCGATCCGGTTCCTGGAAGACAGCGCCACGAAGGCCCGCGTGTTCGACTCGAAGGCGATACCCACGGGCTCATCGAAATCGGTGGAGCCGTTGCCGTCGATGTCCTGCACCGTTTCGATCACTTCGTTCAAGAGAGCCGGCCCGAAGGCCGGGTCCGTATTGACGATGCTGATGGAGTCCGACAGGTGATTCGCCACCCAGACGCGATTGCCGTCGGGGCGAACGGCGACACTCACCGGCTCGAGGCCGACCTTCAGCTCCTTGAGCACCTTTTTCGTGGCGGTGTCGATGATGCTGAGGCTGTCGCTGGTGGTGTTGACCACATACAGACGCGAGCCATCGGGCGAAAGGGCAATGGGATTCGACTGGGGGCTGGTGAACAGGGCGTGCCCCGGAGGCTCATGGGGGCTCGGGACCGGTTGCTGGCCCGTGCATTTGGCGCCCAGCGCCGACACGGCCAGTGCAGTGATCAGCGTGAGCATCGCGAACGGGTTGCGCATGAAAGGCCTCCCTCAGCACGGCGATCGGAATCGCCACCGTCGAAGCCCCTGGGAGGCCGCATTCTAGCGTGCCCTTCGCAGAACTGGGGAAAAGGGACACGGATCCGTCGAAACGCTTCGCTCCGGCCCCGCGGGGGGCGGCCGTGACTGATACGCTTCGCGGCCATGGCAAAGGCGTCCAATTCGCGCGCCTCGATCGAGCGGCTCTCGAGCGGTGAGGTGGAAATGGCCGCGGGAATGCTGGCCCGGGCATTTCGCGACAATCCCTTGAATCGGGCCGTGATCGATTCCGACGACCCGGCGCGCCGCGATCGCTGCAACCTGCACGGCATGCGGGCCCTGCTCCCGGTAGCCAGGCAACATGCACAGGTTCTCACGGCCCATGTGGCCGGCCGACTGGCGGGCGCGCTGATCGCGGCGCCTCCCTACGGCTATCCGCTGCCGCCGCCCCCGTGGAGGTTGCGCCTGCGCTGTCTGCTGGGACAGGGGTGGCGGGTGGGTCATCGCTGGGGCGAGGTGTTCGAGGCCCTGGATTCCCTGCATCCCCTGGAGCCCGTGGCCTATCTGGGGACGCTGGGGATCGAGCCCGCACTTCAGGGTCGCGGCGCAGGCACGGCACTGCTTTCGGCCTGGGTCGCCGATCTCGATCGGGATGGGCACGGGGCCTACCTGGAGACGGACGCGGCAGTCACGGTGGCCTTCTACCAACGGGCCGGCTTCCGGGTGATGGGCGAGTGCCAGGTGTTCGGCACCCCGATCTGGCGCATGCACCGGGAGCCCGAGACGCACTAGACTTCTCGCTTGCCGGGTTGTGCCCGGGTCGGGGGAGTTCATGTTCGGACGAAGACCGGATGCCACGCTGGTTCGCAAGCTCGGAACCATGCGCCGCTTCATGCCCTACATCTCGCCGCGACGGAACGACTCGGTTTTCCACCTGCCCCAGGACATCGACGTGGAAGCCGCTCTCGAGTTTCTCGAAAAGCGCAATCGCGAGCGGCCCACCGATCGTCCCCTCAGCCTGTTCCACCTGTTCCTTCGCTCGCTCTCCCAGGCCCACGTGCTCCGCCCGGGAGTGAATCGCTTCGTAAAGGGCGGAAAGCTCTGGCAGCGGGATGGGGTCTGGCTGTCCTTCAGCGCCAAGCGCGAACTCAAAGACGGCTCGCCCATGATCACGGTCAAGCGCCGCTTCGAGCCGGAAACCGAGAGCCTGGATGAGATGGCCGACGCCATCTACGACAAGCTGCGGCCGGCGCGTGCGGGGCGGCGATCCACCAGCGACAAGGAAATGGGGGTGCTGCTGCGCATGCCCGGCTTCGCCATCCGGGCCGCCCTCGGTGTTGCCCGGCTGGCGGACCGCTTTGGCGTGCTGCCGCTCGGCATGATCGAGAGCGATCCCCTGTTCGCTTCGACCTTCGTGGCCAACCTCGGTTCGGTGGGTCACCCCGCCGGCTTCCACCACCTCTGGGAGTACGGCACCTGCTCGATCTTCGGAGTGATGGGGCGCATCTGGCACAACGCCCAGGGCCGCCGGACCATGACCGTCTGCTGGACATACGACGAGCGCATCGAAGATGGGCTCTACTCGGCCATCGGCCTGGCCGGGATCCAGGAGCGGCTCGAGAATCCCGAGCTGCTCGAACTCACCCCCGACAAACTCCCAGAGCATCACGGCGACCGGGTGGCGGTCGGGAAGGCCTGAGAGGCGAATGGAAAAATTTTTCCTCGTTTGAGGAACGATGCTTCCCATGCCGCTTCGAGAATCCTGGCCAACACCCCGCAAATTCAAGTATTTACGAGATGGTTCCAATCGGCACGGAAGTTGCTGACCCTCCTCCACGACTAGGGTGCTTCCTGGATTCGGGCCGTAGAGTCCCGCCTGGGAGTACGACGCCGGGCCTTCCCTGGGAAGAGAATTGGCTTTGGTGTCCAGAGGCTCGGCGCGTGCGCCGGGCCTCTGTCGTGTCTGGCCTCGGCCCCCACCCCATGCGGGCGATTCTCGCGGCAATATGAGATCTTGTTCGCCTTGATGGAATCCACCCTGCGACCCGACGACGGCCGCCTGGAGCGGGGCCGCCGCAGCCGCAGCCGCATCCGCCAGGCCGCGCGAACCCTGTTCCAGGAGCGCGGCTTCGACGCCACGACCCTGCGGGCCATCGCGGCCGAAGCTGGCATGGGTGCGAGTTCGATCTATCGCCACGTTCGCAGCAAGGAGGAACTGCTGATTCAGGAGCTGGCGGACGTGCAGGAGGAGGCCTGGAAGCGCTTCCGCGAGCGCGACGATCGCACGGCCCCCACTCGCGACCGGATCGGCAGCTTCTTCCAGATCCAGCACGATCTGCTCGCCCAGGTCCCGGACCTGACCGTGATCGCGCTTCGTGCGAGCACCTATCCCGAGGCCCGGGTGGCCCGCCGGGTCCTGGCGCTCAACGACCGGGCGATCGGACTGCTGGCCGAGATCCTCCAGGGTGGGCAGGGCCGCCGCGATCTGGACCGCGAGCTGGACGTGCTGACCGCGGCGCGCACCCTGTTCCACGTGGCCAGCGGTGCCCGGCTTTCCTGGGCAAACGGCCTGGTTTCCGAGGAGGGCTGCCGCGATTCCATCGACGCCTCGGTAACGCTGCTCTTCCGGGGGATCGCAGCCCCCGCTTGAGGTCCGAACCTCGCCGACCGGAGGATCCGTGCCCGCGCCCGACATTCTCGCCCAGCATGCCGAGCGCATGCCCGACCGCACGGCGCTCATCGACGACCGCGGCGACGGCCGGGTCACCTCGCTCACGTGGTCGGAGTTCAACGCGGATGTGAACCGCGTGGCCCACGCCCTGCTGGCACGGGGCATGCGCCGCGGTGACAAGCTGGTCTGGTGCGGCATGAACTCCATCGGCGTCGTGCGGGTGATCCACGCGGCGCGCAAGATCGGCGCCACCGCCGTGCCGCTCAACTACCGATTCTCGCCCGATGAGGCCGCCTACGTGGTGGACCACAGTGATACGAGCGTGGTGGTGGTGGATGCAGAGAGCGCCGAGTTGATCGGTGGCGTGCGCGACCGCACTCCGAAGGTTCGCGACGTGCTGGTCTTCGACGGGCCTCCGGGCGCCGATATGGTCGATCTGGAGGCTCTGCTCACAGATGCCCCCACGTCCGAGCCCGAGCGGGAAGAGAGCGACCAGGTCGCCGCCACCATGATCTACACGTCCGGCACCACGGGCAAACCCAAGGGCGCGATTCGCACCGGGCTCGGCGATCACAGCCAGGTGAAGGGGATGCTCGCTCTCATCGGCTATCGGCCCGACGACATCTTCCTGACCACGGGGCCCCTGTACCACTCGGGGCCGTGCGGCTTCATGCAGCTCTCCCAGAACATGGGACACTCGGTGGTGATCCAGCGCAGATTCGTTCCCGAGGATTGGCTGCGCCTGGTGCACACCCACCGGGTCACCACCACCTTCTCGGCGCCCACGCCGATCCGGATGGTCTGCAATCTTTCAGACGCGGTGAAGGCCCGCTACGACCGCTCCTGCATGAAGCGAATGATCGCCAACGCGGCGCCCTGGTCGTTCGCGCTCAAGGAGGCCTACCTGGCCGACTTCCCCGAAGACTCGCTGTGGGAGGTGTACGGATCGACGGAGCTGGGCGTGAACACGATCCTCGAGCCCGCTGACCAACGCCGCAAGCCAGGCTCGTGCGGCAAGCCAGCGCCCACGGTGGATCTCGTGCTCATCGACGACGCCGGCGCGGAGATCGCGCAGCCCCATGTGCCCGGCGAACTGTTCGTTCGCAGCAAGACCGTGTTCGAAACCTACTACAAGGCCCACGATCGCTATGAGGAGGATCGCCGGGGCAGCCACCATACGGTGGGTGACGTGGCCTACTTCGACGAAGAGGGTTTCTACTACATCTGCGACCGCAAGAAGGACATGATCATCTCGGGTGGGATGAACATCTACCCCGCCGAGATCGAGGCAGCGCTGGAGCACCACACCTCGATCCGGGACGTGGCGGTCTTCGGGATCCCCAGCGAGGAGTGGGGCGAGAGTGTGCATGCGGTGGTGGTGGTGAGTCCGGGCGACGAATTGGCCGACGACCAGGTAATTGCTTTCGCGCGCGAGCGTCTGGCCGGCTACAAGATCCCGCGTTCGATCTCGTTCATCGACGAGATTCCCCGCACCGGCTCCGGCAAGATCCTCAAGCGCGTGTTGCGCGAGCCCTTCTGGAAGGGCCACCAGAGCGGCGTCATCTAGGGAATCAGGTCCTCGTCGGCCGCCACCAGCGCCTGCTGAGCCTCGCGCCAGGCCTCGAACCCGGGCCCGTCCCAGGCCCGGTGATCCCCATTGCGATACGCCTGGGCGTTGCGGTGATAGAGCCAGGCGTTCATGCGGTTGGCCCGGGAGTTCTCGCGTTCGCGGATGCGTCGGGCCGGCACGCCGGCGATGATCGAATTCGCCGGGAACTCCGCCCCTTCGGGCACCACCGCCCCGCCGGCCACGATCGAGCCATCGCCGATCACCGCGCCATCCATGATCACGGCGCCGATTCCCACCAGACACGCGGTGCCCAGGCTGCAGCCGTGGACCGTGGCGTGGTGGGTCACCGAGCAGAAGTCGCCGATCCGTGTGGGGTGGTCGTAGCCCACGTGGATCATCGCGAAGTCCTGGAGGTTGGTCATGCGCCCGATGCGGATCTCCTGGCACTCGGCCCGGGCCACCACGTTGTGCCACACGGACGCGCCCGCGGCGATCGAGATGTTTCCGTAGAGCTGGGCGCTCGGGGCGACCCAGACGCTCTCGTGCAGGTCGGGCTTCACGCGGCCTCGAACACGGCGCGAGCGCGCTGGCGCAATTCATCGCTGCAGAGGATGTCGAGCGCCGTCATGGCCAGGGCCTTCGCCCCGTCGAGCGCCGCAGCCTGGCCCATCTCGGAGCCCGCCCACTTGGTGAACTCCGGGTTGTGGATGGTGCAATGCACCGGCGCGGCTGCCAGCATGGGATGGATGGAGGGCACCCGGTGGCTGATGTTGCCCATATCCGTGCTGCCCTGGGCGCTCGCCGGCAGCTTGTCGTAGGGGAAGAATTCGCGGCCCAGGGATTCGGCGTTGGAACGAAATGCCGAGGCCAGGGGCTCATTGAAGTGGATGTCCAGGTAGTCGGCGGCGCCCCACGAGATCGCAACGTCCGCGCCGGTGGCGGCGGAGCCCGCGCGGAAGCAGGCCTCGACCCGACGCTTCAGCGGCGCCAGGGCTTCGGCGTTGGCTGCGCGCACGTAGAACCGGCCAGACGCCCGCGCGGGTACGATGTTGGGCGCTTCGCCCCCCTCGGTGATGATGCCGTGGATGCGCTCGTCGCGGCCGATGTGCTGACGCAGTGCCGCTAGCGACTGGTACGCCAGCACCAGGGCGTCGAGCGCATTGATGCCCCGCTCGGGCATGGCGGACGCGTGGGCGGCGCGGCCATGGTAGGTGACGTCGAGTTCGGCCATGGCGATGCAGGGCATGCTCACCAGGTTGACGCTCGAAGGGTGCATCATGAGCGCGGCGTCCACCCCTTCGAAGGCGCCCTCGCGAGCCATCAGTTCCTTGCCGCAGCCGTGCTCCTCGGCAGGCGTGCCCAGCAGCCGCACCCGCCCGGGCAGCCGATCGGCGATCTGGGCGAGGGCCAGAGCGGCACCCACGCTGGCCGTTGCAATCAGGTTGTGGCCGCAAGCGTGACCGATCTCGGGCAGGGCGTCGTACTCGGCAAGAAGAGCGACGCAGGGTCTGCTGTCGGCACCGAACTCGCTCTGGAAGGCGGTCTCGAGTCCGAAGGCCCCGGCCTCCACCGGGAGTCCGGCATTGCGCAGGGTCGATACCAGCAGCGCGGCGGCCTTGTGCTCCTGGAACGAGAGCTCCGGATTCGCGTGAAGGCTGCGCGAGATCTCCACCAACCCGGATTGCATGGCGTCGATCGCCCGGCACAGTTCCCGTTTGGCTTTCGGCAGGTCCATGCCGCGTATTCTAGCCGCTCGCTTGCGGCTACGGCTGGGGCTGCGGCGCGGCTCAGGCGAGGACGGGAAGCGGCGCGAAGGGCCCACCGGGAAGCACGGCGGCGGGATCGCCTCCCAGCCAGTGCTGGATGATCGCGGCGTACAGGCGGCGGAAGTCCGTGGTCACCTTCAGGTTTCCGTCATCGTCCAGGTCGCGGAGGTCGGGCATTGCGCCGTAGATGCCGCCGGCAACCGGAGCGCCCATCAGCATCGAGACCCCGGCCCGGCCGTGATCGGTTCCCGATCCCGCGCCCGTCCCGTTCTGGTAGGCGCGCCGGCCGAACTCGGAATAGACCAGCGTGATCACCCGGTCGGCCATGCCCAGGTATTCCAGATCGAGCTGGAAATCCGCAAGCGCGTCCGAGAGGTTCTGCATCAGACGCCCGTGGCCGAAGTCGATCTCGGTGGTGCCCTGGTCGGCGTGGGTGTCGAAGCCGCCGGCCACCACGTGGAAGAAGCTGATCTGGCCGGCGTCGCTCGGGGACAGGGCGTCGTGGCGCAGGACGGAGGCCACCTGGCGCAGGTCGCGCGCCACCCCCGAGTTGGACGAGACGCTTCGCGGTCCCCACCGGTCGTTCTGGATCTCGCCCAGGCGCTGAGACGAGGAGATCAGGATGCTCCCGGAGCGGGCGATGTGGGCCACCAGGCCCGAGCGGTCGTGCGCATCGCCGAAAATCGTTGCCCACGCCGCCAATCGGGCCGCGTCCTCGCCGTCGCTGGCCGCCAGCTTCGACGGCAGATGGAAGTCTGCGAGGCGGCGCGTGCCGATAGTGTCGTTGCTCATTGACGCGAGACTGGCGTTGATGCTCCCGCCGAACGAAATGGCGCGCGGCGTCGCCGAGGCGCCCTCGGCGTCCAGCTGTCGCCCCACCCATCCGGTGCTGGCGCGTCCCAGGTCGCCGCTATGCCAGACGTCTCGGGCGGTGAAATGGGAGAGCGAGCTGTTGGGGAATCCCACGCCGTTGATCAGCGCGAGCTTTCCCTGGTCGAACAGGGCCTTGAGTCGCCCGCAGTTCGGATTCAGGGCCAGGGCCGTGCCCCGCACCGGGTCACGCCCGATCTCGGTGGCGTCGAGCATTCGGGCGGGGATCGTCAGGTCCGGTCGCAGCTGCCGGTAGATGCTGTACTGGGAGGTGACATCGCTGTTCAGGGGGATCACCGTGCCCAACAGATCGTTGCCCCCGTCCAGATACACCAGCACCAGGATCGGGTCGTTCGCCGATGCGGCTGCCGCCGGGCGCACCCGGGAGAGCAGGTGGGTCTGGCTGAGAACGGCCGTGGCCGCGGCGCTTCGCAGAAGCTGTCGTCGCGTGATCCGCATGGGGGGTCTCCTCAGTGCACCTGGAACTCGGGAAGCGTGAGAAAAAGCGCGACGAGCCTGCGAAAATCGCGCTCGTACCACGCGTTGCTCCCCAGGTCCTCCTCGTCCACCGAGTCGATCAGCACGCGCCGGGTGGTGTCGGGCAGGGTCAGTTCGAAACGCGCTGCAAGCGAGTCCACGACCTGCGCCGCCGTAGTGGCGGTCTCGCCGAAGTACCGGATCGGGTCAAAGCGGTAGGAAACGATCCCGTCGGTACCGACGGCCAGATCCTCGGCGAACTCCACCCGTGCCAGGTACTGGCTGGTGGTGAGCCACGCTTCGCCCCCGGTCCAGCCCTGTACGCCCGGCGGGTTGAACAGCTCCATGCCCATGCGCCGCATCGCGCGCGGCAGGGTCTCCATGAGAGTGCCCACACCCAGGTCCCAGATCGCCTGC
The DNA here is from genome assembly GCA_032128115.1 of Deltaproteobacteria bacterium. Lineage (GTDB taxonomy): Bacteria > Myxococcota_A > UBA9160 > UBA9160 > SMWR01 > JAQBHB01. The sequence goes on from JAQBHB010000036.1 coordinate 27,312, forward strand.
AGCACGAACTCGACCGGGTTCTTGGCGCTCGATCGGCGCGCGCGCTCGGAATAGAACTCGTCGTGGGTCAAGATCGCGAAGACCAGGTCGCGGATCATGTAGCCGCTGTCGACGAAGGCATCGGCCAGCTCGTCCACCAGACCGAGATCCGGATCGGGGTACGCGAACCAGGCCCAGAGCTTGCGCGAGATGAAATGCGCCAGCGTGGGACGCCCGCTGGTGTCCCGGTGTGTGAACAGGAGATCGATGACGTTTCGATCCGGCGGAAACTGCTCGCCTTCGGGGGTCTCCACGCCCAATTGGCCAACCGTTTCGAACTGCCGGTCTGCGAACAGGCGCTTGATGCCGTTGTCCCAGTGGTTGTGCGCGACGATGCTCCGGCCCTCCTCCCGCAGGATGCGGAAGCCCGCGAGGGACCGCGCCATGGCGACCACGTCGTCCTGGGTGTAGTTCGGGAAACCCCTCACGTCCGTCGGGCCCAGGGTGAACAGCTCCATCAACTCGCGCCCGTAGTTCTCGTTGGGCGCATCCTTCGAGCTGATCGCTCCGTCCAGGAAGCGGAGCATGGCCGGGTCCCGGGTCACCTGATGGAGCAGGTCGCGAAAGGGGCCGAGCCCGTACATCCGGAACGTCGCGTTCTGGCGGGCCAGGTCATCGATTCGGACTCCCACATCGTAGGAGGACGGGAAGTGATCGTGCCAGAAGAGCACCATCTTCTCGTGGAGGCGCCACTCGCGGCTCAGCATCCGCCGCAGCCACCAGCGCTGGAGCGTCTCCAGGTCGGACCTCCTGCGGCCGTCGCCAGAGGGGCCGACCGCCGGGCTGGGCTCGGCGTCCAGCAGATCTTCGACTGCCCGTCGTCGGGTCTGGCCCGGCAGCTGTTCGAGGTCCGTCTTGTCGGCGCAGAAAGCCGCGCGTCGCAATAGATGCAACACGTCGCGCTGGTTCAGCCGGCTTCCGGCGCCCCCCATCCACTCACCCCCCGCGCCGGGAACCTATCGATCGTAGGCAGGGCCACTCCGTGAGATAGGTCACATCTCCCCGTGAGATGGGTCGCATCTCCCTCTCGGTCGCTGGGCATCGCCCCCTCGACTGACGCCCCAGGGGATCCCGGGTACCCTTCGCCAGAACCTCCCGAGCCCCGGAGAGCCCAATGCGCGCAATCGTGGTCGAGCGTCTGCTGGAGAGTCCGAGTGAGCTTGGGGTGAAGGAGATTCCCGAGCCCGAGCTCGCGCCGGGCACGCTGAAGCTCGACGTACGCGCCGCCGGCTGCAACTTCTTCGACATTCTGATGGTCCAGGGGCGCTACCAGGTGAAGCCGCCGCTTCCCTTCGTACCCGGCGCCGAGATCGCCGGCGTGGTGCGCGAAGCGGGGGAGGGCGCCGGAGACTTCGCAGTGGGTGACCGGGTGTTCGGAACCGCTGGCCTGGGCGGATTCGCCGAAACGGCGCTGCTGCCGGCTCGCGGGGCCTACAAGTTGCCCGAGGCCATGTCTTTCGAAGAAGGTGCCGCCCTGCCCATCATCTATCCCACGTCCTACGCGGGTCTGGTATACCGCGCCAACCTGCAGGCGGGCGAGAACCTGCTGGTGCATGCGGCGGCGGGCGGTGTGGGCATCGCTGCGGTGCAGATCGGAAAGGCCCTGGGCGCCCGCGTGATCGCCACCGCCGGCGGGGCCGACAAGCTCGAGGTGGCGCGCCGGGCCGGTGCCGACGAGCTGATCGACTATCGCGAAGAGGACTTCGTCGCCCGCGTGAAGGAGCTCACCGAGGGCCGGGGAGCGGACGTCATCTACGACCCGGTGGGCGGAGATGTCTTCGACAAGTCGCTGAAGTGCATTGCGTGGAATGGGCGCCTGCTGGTGATCGGATTCGCCAGCGGTCGCATTCCCGAGGTGAAGGTCAACCGAATCCTGCTCAAGAACATCGCCATCACCGGCCTGCACTGGGGGGCGCACGTCAGCCACGACCCGGGCAAGATCGAGCCCACCTTCAGGGCGCTGTTCGCGCTCTACGAGCAGGGCAAGATCGAGCCGGTGATCTTCAAGCGCTACTCACTGGACGAGGTCCCCACGGCTCTCGAGGCCCTGGCCTCGCGCAAGACCTACGGGAAGCTCGTCATCACTCCCTGAAGCCCTTGTCGCCGCTCGCCTTCGCGAAGTATCACGCGCTGGGAAACGACTATCTGGTGGTGGAGGCCGCGTCGTGGTCGCCCTGGCTCACGGTGTCGGCATTGCGCCGCATCCAGGATCGCCACCTCGGGATTGGCGCGGATGGCGTACTGGTGCGCGACGCCGATCCGGCGCCCGGGCGCTTCGCCCTTCGCATCTTCAATCCCGACGGATCCGAGGCGGAAAAGAGCGGCAACGGCCTGCGGATCTTCGCCCGATACCTGTGGGACGCCGGCCGTGTGGGCGACGCCCCGTTCCCCGTGCACACGCCCGGAGGCGAAGTCTCCTGCCACGTGCGCCGTGGCGGGCGCTCGGTACAGGTGGAGATGGGGCGGGTTTCGTTCGACAGCCGCCAGATCCCGGTGGCCGGACCGCCGCGCGAGGTGCTGCGCGAGGCGCTTTCGGTGGCGGGCCGCGAACTGGAGTTCTCGGCCGCGAGCGTCGGCAATCCCCACTGCGTGCTGATCCGCGACTCGGTCTCCGAAGCCGAGACGCGCGAGTTGGGACCGCTCATCGAGAACGACGCGCGCTTTCCGAACCGCACCAATGTGCAGTTTGCCCGGGTGCGCAACCGCCAGAACCTGGAGATCCAGATCTGGGAGCGCGGCGCGGGCTACACCCTGGCCTCGGGCACCAGCGCCAGCGCTGCGGCGGCCGTGGCGCATCGCCTGGGCCTCTGCGACGCCCACATGACCGTGCACATGCCCGGCGGCGCGCTGGCGATCGAGCTCACCGAAGCCGCAGGCGTGATCCTCACCGGGCCGGTCACCCGCGTCATGCAGGGAACTCTCGATCCCCGGACCCTTCAGGACCTGGCCTGGAGATGAACTTCGCTCCGGGCCGGGGGCTATTGAACGAAACGAGCCGACCCGGGGCCCACGCCAGGGTCGCCGAAACCACCGCCGCGGCGACCAGCCACACCGAGTAGCGATAGTCGATCGCCGGAGCGAGCACCGCCAGAGGCACCACGGACAGCAAGCCGCTCGCAGCGATCGCCCGCGCGACGCGAGTCCTCTCGTCTCGTGCCCGCCAGGAGAATCCGAATACCAGCGTCGCGAGCAGCAGGTAGACCCACGGCAGACACGGGAGGCTGCCCTCGCAGGCGTCGAGCAGACTCTTGAGTGGTGCGTAGCCTGGGCGCGGCGAGAACTCGAGGGAGAACGTGTAGCCTTCGATCGGCTCGAACACGTGGACGAAGACCGGATCGGGTGCGAAGAGGACCGCTCGCATGATTCGGCCCCGATGGACCAGGTACTCCCGGGGGTGATCGACGATCGCTGCGAGCCAGGTTCCCAGGATCTCCCAGGACTCGCGAGTCGTGAGATGGGCGTGGTCGATGTCCTGGGTGAGCCGGCCGTCGACGCGCACGCGGCGGTAGTCGCAGCGGTAGGTCCTCGAGATCCAGCGCAGGCGCTTCAGGTCGAGGTCGGCTCGCGTGATCGCGGAACGTGGCACCAGGAGTTCGTTTCTCATGAGCGAGATCTGGGACAGGTCCCAGAGTGGGACGGCGGTGAAATAGGCCGTCCTCTTCACGCCCACGGTATTGACGACGGCCGCCCCTGAGATCATCGCCACCCCCAACGCGGCAAAGGCGCCGATCCGGCCCACCCGGCGCGACGCCAGCAGGGAATCCGCCAGCAGCCACAGCAGGGGCAGCACCGTCAAGAGGTTGTTGAAGCGAACCGCCAGGGCGTAGAACGCGAAGGGGAGCGCGGCCATGGCGGGCCCCTTCCTGCCACTTGCACGGGCCTGTAGCGTTAGCCCGCTCGTCGCCATCAGGGCGGACATGGAGCCCGAGTCTTTCGAGATGGTCGCCAGCACGCCGAATACCGGGGGGAAGAATCCGAGACCGAGCACGAGCAGTCCGCGCCCGACGGCGCCTTGCGCCAGGTTCGAGGCGATCAGCGCGAGGCCCGCCCAGTAGCCTCCGGCCTGCACGACGAGCATTCCGCTCGGCCCGAAGCTCACCTGATTCGTCAATTTCCACAGGTAGACCATGATCGGGGGGTGGGAGTTGTCGATTTCCCCGCTCGCGGCCTGTTGCAGCTGCCACGTGGCGTCCCACTCCATGAAGCCCGGAAAGAAGAGATACAGCGTGGCTGAAAACCCGATGACGCTCGCTAGCCAGGGCGCCCACGCCTTCTGGGACCGCCCCCTCGCTTGCTCCCCTCCGGCCGCGACTTCGATCTTCTGGTCCACGGGCCTTGCTACCTTGTGCCTGGCGCCTGGGAGAAGGTACCGCGCCGGGGCGCCCACTTGATAGAATCGGTGATCCCATGGAGATCGATTCCGACAGTCTCGAGCGCCTCGTACCCGATCGGGCCGCCCCGTGGGGGGTCACGGGGAGCAAGACACTCGCTCTGCACCTGCAGCGCTACGCGTTCGCGTTGGAGCACGCGAAACCCGGGCGCCTGCTGGACGCCGCCTGCGGGGTCGGGTATGGCACGCGGCTCCTGTCCGATCAGGCCCCGGGCGTCGAAGCCCACGGAATCGACATCTCCGAGCAGACGATCGCCTACGCGCGTAAGCGTTATGGAAATGCGGCGACCCACTTCACCTGGGCCGATGCCCTGCGCTTCAACGACCCGGAGGGCTTCGACACGATCGTGTCCCTCGAGACAATCGAGCACGTGCCCGATCCCCCTGCGCTGGTGGCGCACCTGCTCACGCTTCTGCGGCCGGGCGGCGTCTTCGTGGCTTCGGTGCCGACCACGCCGACCACGGACGTCAACCCGCACCACCTCCACGATTTCACCCAGAAGTCGTTCCGACACATGGTAGAGGCCCACGGGCTGGAGGAGATCGCCAGTACCCAGCAGGTGCATTCGGTGAATCCGCTCACGATGCTCACGAGAAAGGAGGCGCGATTGAGCGACGTCCGACGGGGCCTCGTCCGCTACTACCTGTCGCATCCGGCGTCCCTGGCCCGTCGGGTGGGAGCGACGCTCCGCTACGGATTCTCCATCCACTACTTGACCGTCGCGTGGCAGAGCCCGTCCGATCCAGCCGCATGAGTTCCGGAGATGCGATTACCCTGATTCCCGCCTTCAACGAGGAGCCGCGACTGCCCGCGATTCTGGAGGGTCTGCGCGACGTGTTCGGAGAATCCGAGGTCGTGGTGATCGACGACGGTTCCCGCGACGGGACGGGCGCGGTGGCCCGGCGTCACGGGGCTACGGTGCTGACCCACCCCTTCAACCTGGGGTACGGAGCAGCGCTCCAGACCGGCTACAAGTACGCCCTCGGGCGGGGCGCGAAGCTGGTGGTCCAGATAGACGCGGACGGTCAGCACGATCCGAGGCAGATCCCCGCACTGGTGCGACTTCTACTCGAGGGGGAGGCCGATCTGGTACTAGGCTCGCGCTTCCTGGAGCCAGGCATGTATCACATGGGTCGTATGCGCACGATCGCTCGCCTGGGCTTCCAGCGCCTGGCGCGGGTGGCGGGTCTCCAGATCACCGACCCCACGTCCGGATTCCAGGCCATGAATCGAGCCGTACTCGATCTCTACACGCTGGAATTCTTCCCATCCGACTATCCCGACGTCGACGTGTTGCTCGAGGCACACCGCAGCGGTCTGCGCATCCGCGAATGCCCGGTCGCCATGAACGAGAGTCAGCGACCGTCTACGCTCCATGGCGGTCTCAAGTCCCTCTACTACATCTACCGGCTGGCGCTGGCCCTGTTCGCGGGGCTGCGCCTGGGAAACCAACGCCAGGGCTGAGGAGGAGGAGAACCGTGGATCAGACCATCGACCTGGGCCAGCTGCGCGAGGCCTTCCTTCAGGCCTCCGAGTCTGACACGCCGCGCGTCATCGCGGTGGTGTTCAGTGTGCTGCTGCTGCTCGCGGTGCTCCTGCTGGTGAGGCGGCGCCGGCTTCGCGAGGAGTACACCCCGATCTGGGTTGCCGTCTCCGTGGTGATCACCCTGGTGGCCCTGCGGCTCGACCTGCTCGTCGGCCTGACGCGCGCCGTCGGAGGTTGGACGGTGAGCTCGACCCTCTTCTTCCTGGGGGAGGTCTTCCTCCTGCTCATCTGTTTGCAATACGCCGTGCGGCTCTCGCGCCACGGAGACCGGATCAAGGACCTGGCCCAGGAGGCGGCGCTGATGCGCGCCCGGGTCGATCGGCTTTCTGGGCTCGCGGCCCGGGAGCGGGATCGACCGCTGGCCCCGGGGGCGCCCCGGTAAGCGGTGCGCTGAGCCGTTTACGAGCCGGGGGTCGCCGTCAACTCGAAGCTGCCGTGCTGCGGATCCTCGGAGACCACTCGAATGAATCCGGACTTCAGCAAGGTGGCCAGAACCGCGTCTCCGGTGAGCCGGATGGAGAATCCGGAGAGGACGAGATCGGGGTCGTCCGGGAACGGGGCCGGGACGTCGCCCAGCGCCGGAAAAGCGGTGGCGCTTCGGACGGGCAGGTCGGTCTGGACGCGCAGTCGCGCCGCGGGGTTGCCGCTGTCGATCGCCGCCCATCCGCGAAGGATCACGTCGGCGCTGTCTCCGATCCGGATGACCTGCTCGCGACGCACGAAGCCGCGCACGTCGAAACTGCCCGCGCGTGTGGCTTCGATCTGTACGCTGATCCGGGCGGGGTCGAAGGCGTCGATCGGCAACCACACCACGTCGTTGTCCGTCAGGTACGGCTGGCGTCTCGGCGTCAGATTGATGAACAAGGTCCGATTGAACAGGTGTTCGAGGCGATCGGCTGGAAGATCCGGCAGCAGGGAGCGGAAGAACTCCAGCCGCGCTGCCAGCAGCGCGTGGGTCGCCGACTCGTATCCCCAACCGTTCAGCCAGGCGCCATAGGCGCCGTCGACTACCAACCAGCCCCTGGGGTGATTCCGGGCCACGCGATCGAGTGTGGCGGTGATCGGGGTGGCGGGGCGATCGAAGATCGGCTTCGCCGACTGGATCGGATTGAAGCTGCCGAATCCAAGCAGGTTGGCGAGGGCCGCGCAGGCGAGCAGTGCCGCCGGCAGATGCTCGCGCAGTTTCACGCGGAGCGAGTAGACCACCCCCAGCGGCACGAGGATCAGCATTTCGTCGATCTGTGGCCGAAGCCGTGCGGGGGCCAGCAGATGCTCCGAGGCGAACCAGGCCGCGACCACGGCCAGCCCGGCGCCGAGCATGCGGCGGCCCGTGATCCGCAGCGGAGCCGCGACGAGGGCACGGAGAGTCCACAGGAACACCAGGAATCCGCAGGCAAACCACATCCGCGTGGCGGGAACGCGATGCCAGAGGAACGGGACGCCGAAGCTGCTGGGAAGGGGCACCAGGATCCAGACGGACGTGAGGAGGACTCCGATCCCGAGAACGCCCAGTTGCCAGCGCAGCCGGTCGTCGGCGTCCGCTGGTGCCGATAGGCGCCGTTTCAGTGTGCGACCGTCCAGGAAGAAGATCGACAGGAGGGGAAGATAGGTTCCGACCGTGGACGCCTCGCAGATGTTCCATCCCGTCAGGGATCGGAAGCCGGAGGTGACGAGAAACGGGAAGATCTGCGCCAGCCATTGAACTGCGACCACCTCCTCCGCGCCCCCGCTGACCCGCATGCCGGGAAAGACCGTTCCGGCGACGCTGGGGATCACGTCGCGCAGGTAGAAGCCCACCAGCAGCGCCCCCAGGGCGGCCCCCAGTAGTGGCGGAATCAGGTGCGCCGGCCGCAACGCCTGGGGCCGAAACGCAGCAACGGTCACCAGCCCGGCGAAAGCGAGCGAGATCAGGGTTGGCGGGTAGAGGTGTGCGAACAGCCAGCCCGCGCTGACGTACAGGGCGAGCGCTGATTTCACCCAGGGCCGCTGTAACGACGTGAAGACCAGCAGCAGCCATGGAAAGCCCGCCAGCACGGGTCCGAGCGTGGTCCACCAGGTCTGTACGAAGCTGGTGAAGAAGAGCACCAGCGCGGCCAGGGCCGCCTGGTTCCGGTTCAGGGGAACGATCTGCAGCAGACGGTAGTAGCCCAGCAGGAAGAGCACGATGAAGAACGCGTGATAGAACGAGAACGCGTGGGCCGCCGGCGCCAGGTAGAACGGCCAGAAGAAGGGCTTGAAGACGAGGGACCAGTCGGCGAGTGGGAGCCCGTTCAGGTTGCGTAGATCCTCGGCGTAGATCGACGTCCGGTTGAAGCGCTCGAAGCCGTTGTTGACGGTCGCCTGGATCAGGGGCGTCCAGAGACTCCACTCGTCGCTGCGGATGTCGCGAGGCTGCCCGAGCACGAGTCCGGTTCCGGAAGCGCCGACGCGCTCGAAGACCTGTCCGTAGGAGGAGGGGGTCCAGGCCAGCGCGACGTACACCAGGGCGGCCATCAACACGACGAGCGTGAACGGATCCCGAGTCGATGCGGTGCGGAGGCTCCCCATCTTCGTCATCGGAGTGCATTCTACCCGGAAGGGAAGAGCCGATCAGCGATCCGCGCCCAGGATCAGGCCGCTGGTGGGAACCCCGGTGCCGGCGGTGACCACCGTATGTTCCACGTCCTTCACCTGGTTCACGGCAGTACCCCGGACCTGGCGCACGGCTTCGCTGATGCCGTTCATGCCGTGGATGTAGGCTTCGCCCAGCTGGCCGCCGTGGGTGTTGATGGGAAGCCGACCGCCCATCTCGATGTTGCCGTCCTTCACGAAGTCCTTGGCCTCGCCCTTCTTGCAGAAGCCGAACTCTTCCAGCTGGGACAGCACGAACGGCGTGAAGTGGTCGTAGATCGTGGCGGTCTGGATGTCGTCGGGGCCAAGGCCCGCCGTGGCATAGAGCTGCCGGGCCACGAGCCCCACCTCGGGCAGTCCGGTGATGTCGGCGCTGTAGAATCCCGTCATCATCTGCTGCTCGTTGCTTGCGCCCTGGGCAGCGGCCCGGATCACGGCGGGCGGCTGGCGCAGATCCCGCGCGCGCGAAAGGCTCGTCACCACCACTGCGACGGCACCGTCGCTCTCCTGGCAGCAGTCCAGCAGACGCAGGGGCGCCACGATCCAGCGCGAATTCTGGTGATCTTCCAGGCTGATCGGCTGCTGGTAGAACCACGCTTCCGGGTTGCTGGCCGCGTGCTTGCGCGCCGCCACCGACACGCGCCCGAAGTCCGCGGTGGTGGCCCCCGTCTCGTACAGGTAGCGCTGCCCCACCATCGCGACCCAGGAGGCCGGGGTGAGCAGCCCGTAGGGGGCGTACCAGCCGAAGTGGGCACTCTCGGTGGTGGGCATGGGGCGCCGACCCTGCACCCCCGTGCCGAAGCGCTGCATGGAGCGCTCGTTCATGGCGCGGTAGCACACCACCGTATTCGCAACCCCCGTGGCCACGGCCATGGCGGCCTGCAACACCGTGGCGCAGGCGGCGCCGCCGCCGTAGTGCACGCGGCTGAAGAACGTGAGATCCCCCCCGCCCAGGTAGCGATTGATCTCGATGGCGGGGTTGTTGTCCATGCTGAATGTGGCGTAGCCGTCCACATCCTTCGGCTCGAGTCCCGCGTCGGCAAGGGCGGTGCTCACCGCCTCGACAGCCAGGCGCAGCTCGCTGCGGCCCGAGTTCTTGGAGAACTCGGTGGCGCCAATTCCGACGATGGCGGTGCGGTCGCGGAGGTCGCTGGCGTGCGCGCTCATCGCAGAAGGCTCATGCGGGCAGCGTCAGATCCACGGAGCCGGTCACGTGGTTGCCGAGTTGGTTGCGGCCCGCGATCTCCACGCTGACCCGTCCGTCCGCCTTCCCGACCACGCGGCCGCGCAGGGTCATGGTGTCGCCCGGGTAGTTGGGCGCGCCCAGGCGGATGTCCACCTTCTCGAGCCGCGCCTCGGGCCCGGCCCAGTCGGTCACGAACCGGCCCACGTAGCCGTTGGTCGTGAGGATGTTCATGAAGATGTCTTTCGAGCCGCGCTCGATGGCAAGGTCCCGGTCGTGGTGCACGTCCTGGTAGTCGCGCGATGCGATGGCCCCCGACACGATCACCGTGGCCGTGAGCGGGAGCACCAACTCGGGCAGGGCGTCTCCCACCTGGATCTGGTCGTAGTGCAGGGTGGTGGGAGAGGTCATCTCGGATCTCCAGGTGCCGCCAGGATCCGTCCCAGCACCTCGAGCTGCTCGCTGGCGCCGCCCAGGGTCATCGCCACCTGCTTGGCCCATAGGAAGTAGCGGTGGATGGGGTAGTCCACGTCGGCGCCGATACCCCCGTGCAGGTGCTGGGCGGCGTGCGCGACGCGTTCTCCGCCGCGACAGGCCCACCACCGGGCAGCCGCGATCTCGGCTGCGGCGGTGCGGCCCTCGGAAACGAGCCAGGCCGCCTGGTACAGGGTGGCGCGCATGGCTTCGACGTCGATGAAGGCGTCGGCCGCGCGAAGCAAGACGCCCTGGAAGGTGGCGATGGGTCGGCCAAACTGCTTCCGCTGGGTCACGTACTCGGCGGTTCGCCGCAGGGCCTCTTCCGCGATCCCGAGCTGCACGGCCGAGAGCGCCAGCTGCGCTCGCTGCACGATCCATTCGACGATTTCGGCGCCGTTTGCCGCGTCGCCAAGTACCGCGTCGGCCTCCACACGCGCCTGGTTCATCTCGAGGCGACCGTGGGGCTCGCGGTTGGTGGTCTGCTGGCGCTCGAGCTTCACACCGGGGTTGCGCGGGTCGAGCAGGAACACGCCGCAGGTGTGCTCGCCGGTGCGGGCCGGCACCAGGATCAGGTCGGCGCGCGGGGCGGCCGGCACGCACTCCTTGATGCCGTCCAGGCGCCAGCCGTCGCCGTCGCGGGCGGCAATCACGCGCGGGAGCGCCGCCACGGATCCCGCCGCTTCGTGCAGGGCGGCGGTGGCGATGCGCTCGCCCCGGGCCAGCGCCGGGAGCCACGCCTCGCGCTGGGCCTGGCTGCCGAACTCGGCCAGGGGCAGCCCCCCGAGCACCAGGGTCGGGAGCAGCGGCACCGGGGCCAGGTGACGCCCCAGTTCTTCGAGCACCAGGCAGATCTCCACGATTCCGCAGCCGATGCCGCCGTCGGCTTCGGGCAGCGCCAGGCCCGGAAGGTTTGCCCGGGACAGCTCCTGCCAGACGTCGTCGTCGAACCACTCGCCGCTGCGTTCCAGCTCCCGCAGGCGTTCGTGGCTGACGCGGTCGGCGAAGATCTGCCGGGCCAGATCGCGAATGGCTTCCTGCTCTTCGCTGAAGGAGAAGTCCATGACGACCTACGCCTCCGCCAGCTCGAACTGGAGCAGGGTGCGACCCTCCGCCACCGGATCGAAGCGGGCGCGCACGCACATGCCGATCTCGATCGTCTCCGGGTCGATGCCCACCAGGTTCGACACGATCCGCGTTCCCTCCTCGAGCTCCACCAGCACGATCGGGTTGGGGTCGGCGAAGGGCGGGATCTTCGGGTGGTGGGCAAGCACGAAGCTGTAGACCACACCGCGGCCACTCGACTCCAGTGCGTCCCACTCGAGCGATTGGCACTTCGGGCACATGGGACCGGGCGGATGCCGGAGCGCGCCGCAGATGCAGCGCTGAATCAGGAGCACGCCCTTTTCGACGCCCTCCCAGAAGAAGGCGTTGTCGTGGGTGATGGAGGGCAGCGGGCGCGGTCTCGTGGTTGCGGCCTTTTCCACCGCGTCCAGCTTCTTCGCAGGCGGCCGGAACTTGAGGATCCGGAAGCGCATGGTCGCCACTTCGTCCCCGTTCTGATCCCGATAGGTCATCAGCGTGGTGACGAAATGGCCCACGCCCAGAGCCGTCTTCTTCTCGTCGGAGATCGACTCGACCTCCTGGGTCACGCTGAGCGCGTCGCCGGGTCGCAGGTAGCGCAGGTACTCCTGGGTGCAGTTGGTCGCTACGACGGACGTGAAGCCCGCGTCGTCGAGCAGATGCATCACGCCTGGGCGTCTGGAGCTGGGAGCCTCGAGCGGTTGCCTGGGACGCAGCCCGGGCATGTTCCAGGCCTGCAGCATGGTGGGCGGTGCCACGATGCCAGCGTGCACGGACCGGGCGGCGAAGGCGGGATCCGTGTAGACGGGATTGCGGTCGCCCATGGCGTCGCACCAGTGGCGGATCATGGGCAGGTTCACCGGGTCGCGCGCCGTCGAGGGCTCGCCGGTGCGCTTGCCCTCGAACTTCCGGAGCTGTTGGAGCAACTCGCTCATTTGCGTCGCTCGCGGGGCAGCTTCAGACCCAGGGTGGAGACGATTTCGCGCTGGATTTCGTTTACGCCGCCGCCGAAGGTGTTGATCTGGCAGCCGCGCCACTCGGCCTCCAGGCGTCCGCGCAGTACCGCACCGGGCGAGCCGTCCACCACCGTGCCCACGATGCCCACTACATCGAGGAGCAGGCGGTAGACCTCGATCACGGTCTCGCTGCCGTAGATCTTGGCCGACGAGGCGTGGGCGGGATCGAGTCTTCCGTTGTCGAGTTCCCAGGCGAGCTTCCAGTTCATCACCTTGAGCGCCTCGAGCCGGGCGTAGCACTCGGCCAGGGCTGCCTGCACCCACGGCTTCTCGATCACCGGTGCTCCCGTATCGGACTCGACCTCTCGTGCCCAGGCCGCCACCTCTTCGAGGTTCTGCGAGGCCCCGCTGCCCATGGCCGCGAGTCCCATGCGCTCGTGGTTGAGCTGCAGGGTGATGAGCTCCCAACCGCCGTTCTCTTGTCCCACGAGCATGTCCACCGGGACCACCACGTTGTCGTAGTACGACATGGACGTGGTGCCGCCGCCCACGGTGTGGATGGGCGAGCAGGAGAAGCCGGGCGATTTCGTGTCCACGATCAGGATCGAAATGCCCCGGTGCTTGGACGCATCCGGGTCGGTGCGACAGGCCAGCCAGATGTAGTCGGCGCTGCTGGCGCCGCTGGTGAAGATCTTGGTGCCGTTGACCAGATAGTGGTCGCCTGCGAGGCGCGCCTCGGTCTTGAGCGATGCCAGGTCGGTGCCCGACTCGGGCTCCGTGTATCCAATGGCGAAGTGGATGGCGCCGGCCAGGATGCCTTTCAGGAAGCGCTGCTTCTGGGCCTCGGTCCCCCGCGCCATGAGCGCGGGCCCGACGGTGTTCAGCGTGACGAAGGGCAGGGGCGCCCCGGCGCGCCGCGTCTCTTCGAACCAGATCTGCTGTTCGATTCCCGTGCGGCCCTGGCCGCCGTACTCGACGGGCCAGCCCACGCCGAGCCAGCCGTCGCTGCCCATCTGTTTGACGATCTCGCGGGACGCGGGACTTCCTTCGCGGCCGCCGGCCGCGAGCCTCGACTGCACCTCGGGGGTGATGAGCTTCGCGTAGTAGTCGCGAAGCTCCTGGCGCAGGGCCTTCTGTCCGGGGGTGTGGTCGATGTACATGGATTCGCGGCCGATATCTTACCCGAAAGAGACCCATTTTTGCGAAGGTCACGCACCGCGCTCGGGATCACCCTGGGCGGCTTCGCAGTGGGGTCTGCCCGGCCGCTTCTCGACACTCTGGCTGCGCCTGGCCCCTGCTAGAGTTCGAAGGTGAGCGGCAATCTGGTCTTCATCACGGGCGCCTCCAGCGGAATCGGCCTCGCCCTGGCGCGCGCCGTGCCATTCGACGAGGCCCACATCTACGACATCAGCCGCCGCGGATCGGACGATTTCGACCACGTGGCCGCCGACCTCTCGAACCCGGAGTCCTGGGACGTCCTGGGTGACTTCTTCGCGAAGCAGCTGCAGGACTACGACGGCGATCGCGTGGTGTTCATCCAGTGCGCTGGCACCCTGGACCCCATGGGTTTCTCCGGCGAGGTGAACGGCGAGGCCTACAAGAAGGCCGTGTTGCTCAACAGCGCCGCGCCCCAGGTGCTTGGCGATGCGTTCCTGGACGCCACCCAACGCACCCGCGCCCGCTGCACCCTGATCATGATCACCTCGGGCGCGGCCCAGTCGGTGTACGAGGGATGGTCGGCCTACGCCGCTGGCAAGGCAGCCATGGACCAGTGGGTGCGCACGGCGGGCGCCGAGCAGGCGATCCGCGGCGACCACTGCCGGATCTTCGCGGTGGCACCGGGCGTGGTGGAGACGGCCATGCAGGCCGAGATCCGCAGGATGACGCCCGATCGCTTTCCCCAGGTGGCCCACTTCAAGGACCTCTTCGAGCACGGGGAGTTGCGTGACCCGGACACGGTGGCCCAGGAGATCTGGGCGTTGCTGGATCGCAAGCTACCGAACGGGGCCGTCGTAGATCTTCGCGAGATCCGTGCCTGATCCGGTGTCCGACTCGCATCTCTCGACCCTCGCGCGCGAGTCGACGATGGATCGCCTGGACCGGGAGCGCTTCGACTGCGTCGTGATCGGCGGCGGCATCTCGGGCGCGGGCATCGCGCGCGAGGCTTCGCTGCGCGGCCTTTCGGTGGCCGTGCTCGAGGCCGAAGACTTCGCGTCGGGCACCTCGAGCCGCTCCTCCAAGCTGATACACGGGGGCCTGCGCTATCTGGCCATGGGCGACGTGGCGCTGGTGCGAAAGACCGCCCTCGAGCGCAAGCAGATCTTCCGCCTGGCTCCGCACCTGGCCGTGCGCCGCTGGATGGTGATCCCCACGCGTTCGGTCGCCGGCATGCTGAAGATGCGCGTCGCCATCACCACCTACGAGAAGCTCGGCGCCGTCGAATCCGAAGACCTGCACCGGAACTGGTCGCGGGCGGATCTCGAGCGCGAAGAGCCCCTGATCTCCCGTTCCGAATTCAAGCAGGCCTCGGTCTACCGCGAGTACCTGACCGACGATGCCCACCTGGTGCTGGCCAACCTGCGTTCGGCCGCGAGCCTGGGCGCCGCGGCCCTGAACCACGCGCGGGTGGACACCCTCATCCGCGAGGGGGAGCGGGCCGCCGGGGTCGAGGCCGTGTGTCGCTTCACGGGCCGGCGCGTGCGCGTGCGCGCCCGCGCGGTGGTGAACGCCGCGGGGCCGTGGGTCGAAGCCGTGCGGCGTCTGGAAGACGCAGCGGCCCCGCCGCTGCTGCATCTGTCGAAGGGCGTGCACGTGGTGGTGCCCGCGGAACGCCTGCCCGTGCGCGAGATGCTGATCCTGAACGCAGCCGGCGGGCGCACGATCTTCGTGATCCGCCAGGGCGCGGTGACGTACCTGGGCACCACCGACACCACCTACGAACCGGGGCACGAGGTGTGGCCCCAGATCACCGGCGAAGACGTGGACTATCTGCTGGAGCCCACGCGCCGGTACCTGACGGTTGCGCCCCTGCAGCGCCACGACATCGTGGCCGCCTGGGCGGGGCTGCGGCCGCTCATCGCCCAGCCGGGGAAGTCTCCCCAGGAGATCTCGCGACGCGACGAGGTGCTGGTGGGACCCGCGCGGGTGGTGACGATCGCCGGCGGCAAGCTCACGGGCTACCGGCCCATGGCCAGCGAGACCGTGGACAAGGCCGTGAAGGTCTGTGAGCTCAACGCGGCGCCGCGGCCCGCCGAGGAGCCGCCGCTTCCGGGCGGCGATTTCGACGGGGCGCTGCCCCCGTTGGAGTCGAGTCTCACGAAGCTTGGCGTGCCCCCCGCGTGCGCGGCGCGCATGGTGCGCCTCTACGGCACCGAGGCCCTGGAGATCGCCAAGCGCGACACCACACCGCTCGTGGCTGGCGCCGCGGTTCTTTCCTCCGAGGTCGACTGGGCGGTGCAGGCCGAAGCCGCCGCAACCCTGGAAGACGTGATCTACCGGCGACTGCGCGTCGCCTACTACGTGCCCGACGCCCGGGAAGCGGCCCTCGAGCCTGTGGCGGAGCGGATGGCCCGATTGCTCGGCTGGAGCGACGTGCGCAAGCGCCACGAGATCGCCCACACCCACGCCCGCCTGGCCGCCGATCTGGACTTTCGCGACTGAATCGAAGTCTCGAACGAAATGATGCGTTTTTCACTCAGTGTGGATCGAGCCCCACCGTTGAATTGGGCAACGGAAAAAGAATTCCCCTTTCTGGACAAACCGATTCCCTCAGAAGCTGCACCCGAGCTCGTCGCTCTCTTCTCAAGCTGTTGAAAACAAAGGATTTGTTGAATCCACCGGAGTGCGGCACGAGATTTGCTTGACGAAGAAGTGCGATTTCTTGCGGGTGGCGCTGTTTCGCGCCCCGCGGGTCGTACTGGGAGGGGACCTCGTGTTCCGTATCGTTGCTGTTCTTGCGCTCTTCCTTCTGATTCCCGCTGCGGGATCGGCCGTCCTCATCGATTCGTTCGACGATGCGGAAAACACGACCGCAAACTCTGGCACCCCCGCGGACAACGCGGCCACGGCATCTGGCTCGTTCCTGGGGACCAACCGCCAGCTCGACACGACCTGGACGTCGGGCACCAACGACGTCGATGGCGAGATCGACTCGGGCGGCAGCAGCCTGCTCAGCGTGGCCCTGGGGTCCAGCACCCTGGGCACCGTTTCGGTCCTCTGGCAGAACATCGGGGGCGCCGACCTCACTGCGGGCAGCACCCTGAATGCCATCGGCCTCTTGATCGACTTCGACGATTTGCCGGCCGACATCACGATCACCGTGACCGACGGCAGCAGCAACTCGGGTTCGTCGGGCACGACCACTGCGGGTGGGATCTTCGTTCCCACCACGGAGGCCCTGCTCTTCTCGTCATTCAGCGGCAGCGTCGACTTCAGCGACGTGGAGACGATCTTGTTGTTCATCGATCCGCTGTTCGCGGCGACGGACCTGCAGATCGACTTCATCGAGTCGACCTTTGTTCCCGAGCCGGGCACCGCCCTGCTGCTGGGGCTGGGACTCGTGGGCCTGGGCGTGCGAGGGCGGAACCGCCGCGCCTAGCGCGAACTCCAGGAGCGCCGGATTTCGAGGCGCAGCCCCACCGGGCTGCGCCTCTTTCTTTGTGGGACCGGGCCGCAGATGCCTCCGGTAGACTGCAGCCGGTATGGACGAGCTGGTCGAGCGTCTTCGCAGTGACCTGGGAGATCGGGTTCACACGGATCCCGAGACGCTGAATGCCCACTGGCGCGACGCCTGGGTGCTTTCGGAGCTTGACGATCTGGAGGATCGTGCACCGGCGCGGCCCCGAGCGGTGGTCGTCGCGCAGAGCACCGCGGACGTCTCGCGCACCCTGGTCTTGTGCCGCGCGGCACGCGTCCCCGTCGTTCCGTTCGGAGGCGGCTCAGGAGTGTGCGGCGCCATCGTGGTTCCCGACGGGGCGGTGGTGCTGTCCACGGCCGGTCTCTCCGGTCTGCGCGAGATCGACGACCGCAATCTCACCGCCAGCTTCGGCGCCGGCACCAACGGCATGCAGGCCGAGCGGGCGGTCGAAGCCCACGGCCTCACCATCGGTCACTGGCCCCAGTCGATCGAAATCTCCACAGTAGGGGGTTGGGTGGCGACCCGTGCCTCGGGTCAGTTCTCCACCGGCTACGGCAACATCGAAGACATCCTGCTCGATCTCGAGGCCGTGCTCCCGGACGGAAGCGTGCTGCGCACGCGCCGCACGCCGCGGGCTTCTGCGGGCCCCGACCTGCGTCAGATCTTTCTGGGAAGCGAGGGCACGCTGGGGGTGGTGACCGAGGTGACCTTCTCGCTGCGCGCCCAGCCAGAGGCGCGCCACGGTCAGGCCTTCCACTTCGCCGATCTCGAGAGTGGACTCGAGTCGATACGCCTGCTGATGCGCGTGGGCTGGCGGCCGCCGGTGGTGCGCCTCTACGACGCCGCCGAGTCCGGGCGTCACTTTGGCGATGATTGTCCTTCGGGCCGCGCCATGTTGATCCTGTTGCACGAAGGCCCCGCCGCCGGAGTGGAGGCCGAGCGCGAGGCGGTGGCGAAGCTCTGCAGCGAACGCGGTGGCGTCGGCGCGGACGCAGGCGTCGTGGATCACTGGATGCGCGAGCGCAATCACGTGCCGGGGTTCCGGGATTTCCTCGAGAAAGGCGTCGTTCTCGACACCATCGAAGTGGCCTGCACCTGGGATCGGGTGAGCGAGCTCTACCAGCGCGCCACGGATTCGCTGCGGCAGGTGCCGGGCATGCTGCTGGCCAGCGCCCACTCGAGCCACAGCTACCGGTCGGGGACCAACCTCTACATCACCTTCGTGGCCCGGCCGGAAAGCCCCGCCGGAATGCGCGACACCTATCGCCAGTGCTGGCGTCGCACCATGGAGGCCGTGCTGGCGGTGGGGGGTGGCATCGCCCACCACCACGGGATCGGCAGGGTGCGCAAGGACGTGTTGTCCGGCGAGATCGGGGCGGGAGGCGTGGCCCTGTTGCGCGCCCTGAAGGCAGCGCTCGACCCGGAGGGTCTGCTCAACCCCGGGGCCCTGCTGCCCGACGCGGGGACGAGCGAATCCGCGGTGCGCTAGCATGGCCGGCCCTCCGGCCGCGTGGGCCGGAGAACCACCAGGCGAACGAGAGGCATGGTCGATCCGAAGCGCGCGGGCGTGTCGGCGAAGGATTGGGAAGAGGCGACGGCCTCCTGCCACGAGCTTCGCGTGGCGAAGATCGTGGAGGAGACCCACGACGCCCGCTCCATCGTGCTCGCGGTGCCCGAGTCCCTGCGCGGGCGCTTCGCCTACAAGGCGGGGCAGTTCCTCAGCTTCAAGATCCCGTATCGGGGCGTGGTGCTGACGCGCAGCTATTCCCTGTGCAGTTCGCCCGAGTGCGATCCGGAGCACAAGATCGCCGTCAAGCGGGTCGACGACGGCAGGGTCTCCAACTGGATGAACGACGAGCTTCGCGAGGACGACACCTTGATGGTGGTGCCGCCGGCGGGCTTCTTCGTGCTCGACGACGCGACCAACAAGCTGGTGCTCTTCAGCGGCGGCAGCGGCATCACGCCGTGCATCGCGTTGATCAAGACGGCACTCGTCACCACGCGTCGAGATCTCAAGCTGGTGTACGCCAACCGCGACGCCCGCTCGATCATCTTCCAGCAGGAGCTCGAGGCGTTGCGCGAAAAGCACGGAGATCGCTTCGAGATCGTGCACTCGCTCGACGACGTGGACGGGTTCCTGGATCTGCACGCGGTCAAGCGCCACGTGGGCGATGACGTGGGTGCCGACTTCTACCTGTGCGGCCCGGGCCCCTTCATGGCGACGGTGGAGGCATCTCTCGAAGAGATGGGCGTGCACATGGACCGTATCCATGTGGAGCACTTCGCATCGCCCGCGGATCCCGGAGAGGCGGCAGAGGAAGCGGCGGCACCTGCCGCCGAGGGCGAGGTGGTGCCCGACTCGATCACGGTGGTGCTCGATGGGGTGACCCACCAGGTTCCCTACGAAGCGGGGGAGAAGGTGCTGCACGCGGTGCGGCGTGCGGGCCTCGAGCCCCCCTTCTCGTGCGAGGAGGGCTACTGCTCGTGCTGCATGGCGAAGCTCGTCGGCGGCCAGGTGCAGATGGCCACCAACGACTGCCTGACCCCCGAGCTCCTGGAAGAGGGCTGGGTGCTCACCTGCCAGTCGCGCTGCGTGAGCGCCAGGATCCGGGTCGAATACCCGGACTGAACGCCGTCTGTGTGCCCCGCACCCGCGGCGCTGCGCCGAAGCGAACCAGCAGGGCCGGTGCCACCAGCACGTCGGCCAGGAACGCCGACACGATTGCGAAGCCCGTGAAGATCCCCATCTGCACCAGGTTCTGCATGGTGGCGAACGTGTACACGAGGAAGCCCGACGCCAGCACGATGGAAGTGAACAGCATGGCGCGCCCGGTGGTCTCCAGGCTGCGTTGCACGGCCAGGTGCGGGTCGCCGGTCATGGCGGAATAGCGCTGGAACTGGTGGGCGAAATGGATGGTGTCGTCGACGGCGATGGAGAGCACCACGGCGCCGCTCATCATCGTGGAGAAGTCGATGGGGAACCCGAGCCATCCCATCAGACCCAGGGTCAGTGCAATCGGCGCCAGGTTCGGGATCATGCTGAGCAGGCCGCCTCGCAGGCTGCCCAGCACCAGGATCATGAGCGGTGTCACTACCAGGAGCGCGATGGCGTAGGAACTCGCCATGCTCCGGATCATCCCGGTGAACGTTCCCGCGTGGAGCGCCAGGGAGCCGGTCACGGTGATCCCCACATCGTCGCCGAGCAGCTGGCGGAACTTCTCCTCGATCTCGGCGATCACAGGCATGTGGTCGAAAGCGTCGGCATCGGTGACCCGCAGCGAGAAGCTCGCCAGCTGGAAGCGCGAGTCCACCACGTCTTCCAGGTCGTCGCTGCCCGTGTTCTCGAACAGCAGGAACTCCTGGGCCACCAGGCGGCGATCGTCGGGAATCGCGTAGAACGCCGGGCGGTTCTCGTTCAGGGCCTGGTGGATTTCCTGGAGCACGTCGGCGGCCGACACGGTCTTGCCCACCGTGACGTGGTTGCGATCGATGGTTTCGCTCCACACCCGAAGCTCTTCGAGCCGGGCCAGCAGCGTAGGATCGTGAAGACCGTTATCCACCCGCGTGTCCAGCACGATCTCCAGGGGCGCGCTGCCGCCGAATCGCTCGTCGAGGATCTCGGCGGCGATGCGCACCGGCTCGTCTTCCGGCATCCAGGTGACCGGGTTGTGGGAGAACCGCAGCTGCCCGATGCCCGTGGCGCTCAGCACCATCAGGAGCGCCAGGCCCGCCAGGACGGCGCTGGGGCGGCGGGTGGCCAGGTTTCCCAGGGCCGCCAGCACGCCGTCGACCCGCGAGCGCGGCGCATGGATGGGCCGCCTGGAAAGCGGCGCCAGCGCCAGCCCCGCCGGCAGCAACACCACGGTGAACGCGAACGCGAAGATCACGCCCACGGGCCCGAAGATTCCGAAGTGCGCCACGGGCGCGAGACCTGCGTTGGCAAACGAGGCCAGGCCGCCGGCGGTGGTGAGGCTCGTCATGGCGATGGGCAGCCCCGAGTGACCCAGGGCGCCAGCGATGGCGTCGACCTTGTCTTCTCCTCGGGACAGGGCCCGGTAGAAGATCGTCAGCACGTGGATCGAATCGCCCACCCCCACCGCCAGCAGGAACGAAGGCAGCACCTGGATCGGCAGCGTGATGGGCACACCCGCCGCCGCCATGCTGGCGATGGTGCAGAGCAACGCGAGCAGCACCACGGCCAGGGGCAACAGCACTCCCGACAGCCGCCGGAAGAGTACGTACAGAAGCAGCGTCATGATGCACACGGCGAGCGTCACGAACAGCGCGATGTCGCGCTGCATGGCCTTCATGAGCCGGGTCTCGATCATCGGGCCGCCTGTGGCGTGCAGACGGAAGTCCGGTCCATCGAAGCGTTCCATCACGCCCAGCGTGGCGTCGGCGATGGCGTAGGCCTCCTGCTCCGTGAGGAACGGGTGGCCCACCTGCGCGCTCTCGTCGTCGAATCCGGACAGTTCCTCGACTCGCGCGCCGAGAGACGAATACGTGTCCGGTTCGACGAGCACGCTGGTGAGCCGCCCGTCCTCCGAGATCCAGAGATTCCGATAGAGCGGGTGCGCGAGCACGATCTCGCGGATGCGCGCCAGATCGGCGTCGTTGCGGGGCCAGTCCTCCAGCAGGTCGTCGACGATGAGCTCGTCTGCGACGCCGCGGGTGTAGCGGACGTTGATCAGGCTCGTGACCTCGTGCACCTGGGGGACGTCGCGCTCGAGCGCCCGGTGGAACGCGCGCAGCTTCTCGAGGAACGCCAGGTTGAAGACATCCGGCGGCTCGACGGCGATGAAGATCGAGCCCTCGCGCTGGAACTGTGCGCGGAAGGCGTCGTAGTGGACGCGCGCCGGGTCGTCCGGGTGCAGAAAGGCCTGGTCGGAGCCGTCGATCGCGAGTTTCGGCAGCTGGCTTGCGAGGGCGACTACCGCCAGTCCCGTGACCGCCAGCGCTCGCAGGGGGTGCTGGGCCACGGCGCGTCCCCAACGCTCGAAGCCGTTCTCGATCTGCTGGCGGATCTCCATGGCCGCAGCGTGGCGTTCGCAACGGAAGATGTCCTGATGAGAACCTGGGGGTTTCCTGGGGGTGTTGCTGTGTTCGAAGCTATTGAAATTACTGGAGTTTTTCTGCCATCCGGGATGCGAGTTCGGGATATCGGCGGCCCGAGCGGGGCGCGTTCCGGATGCCGCATCGGCGCCAACCGGCGATCGCCTCGTCCATCAGCAGCCGGGCCCGCCTCGCATCGCCGGTGGCCCCGCGCCGGAGCAACATGTGGGCGTAGCTGGCCCGGGTCGAATGCGGAGCCAGGACCAGTCCCATGCCGGTCTCGCGCGCCAGGGCGCGCTCGAATTGTACTGCGGCCGCGTCGAAGCGTCCGAGTACCGTGTCGAGTCCCGCCAGCATCGTGCCCACGCTGGCCATGGGCACACGAAGAAGGTCGTGCACCATCACCAGGTCTGCGTAGGGCGCCAGCAGCTCGCGCAGCTGCTCCGCCCGGGCGCGGTCTTCCAGCACCATGGCCAGCCCGCCGAACGATCCGATGGTCGGTAGCCAGTGCTCGTCGCGAGGAATGCTTGCAAATTCGTCCACCGCCAACTCGTCCAGTTCGCGCTGGGCTCGCGGGGTCTCGCCCTGTTCGGCCCACACCTGCGCCAGCGTCGCCCGGATTGCCGGTGCCCAGCTGTACGGCGATTCGATCATCTCGCCGAAGAAGATCGGGCTCTCTTCCACATCGTCGCGATCGCCCCGGGCCAGACGCACGAAGTACATCTGCCCGGCGTACACGAAGTTCGCGTAGTCCACGGTGCCGCGCCCGCGCTCGCGAGCCTCGCGGATCAGCGTCTCCGCCTCGTCGAAGTCTCCCATCGCCGCCGCGCGGCTGCCGCGCCACACACTTGCCTGCCACTCGAAGAGCGGCTGCCGCAGTTCACTGGCGATCTGTGTGTAGGTGTCGAGCGCGTCGTAGGCGGCGGAGATCTCGCCCTGCAGCATGTGGGCACCCATCAAGACGTCGTGGCCGGCGGCGGCCAGGCTCTTGTCGTCGATCTCCTGCGCCAGATCGAACATCTCCGCCGCCAGGGTGCGCCGCTCCCCGATCCGGTCGGGCCCGAGACAGGCCCAGCGCGATGCCAACAGCACATCGCGCAGGGCCTCGCGATCGCCGGTGTCGCGAGCCATGGCGCGTGCCTCGCGGCTGAGTTCCGCGCGGGTCGCCATGGAAAGCGAGTGGGGCGGTGTGCCGATGCGCCGGCCCAGGAGGCGGGCCCGCAGGGCCGGATGGTCGTCGCCGATGGCCAGGAGGGCCTCTTCCACCAGCGCCAGGATGTCGTCGGCCACCGGGGCGCCCATCTCGCCGCCCCGGTAACCGAGTGCAGCTCGGGCGAGCAGGTCGGGTCGCGAGAGTGCGCGCGCGATCTCGGCGGCGGCGCGGTAGGCGTCGCGCGCCACCGGCGGGCCCGCAGCGGTGGCGTGGGCATCGCCGCATTCCAGTAGCAGCTCGCAGCGCCGGGTTTCGTCCCGGGGCACGCACAATTCGAGCGCGTGCACGGCTCGCCCGTACTGGCGCGCCGCCTCTTCGTACGCCAGCAGACGTTGGGCGCGTTCGGCCGCGCGGGTGCAATAGTGCACCGCCCGCTTCGGGTCGCCGCCCGCAGAGGCCAGGAAGAAGTGATGTGCCAGCTCCGCCAGGTGGGGCTCCGGATGGGCGCCACAGGCTTCCTCCAGCGCCTCGGCGGTTCGCAGGTGCAGGCGCACGCGCTCCGCGTTGTCGAGTTCGTCGTACAGGGTCTGTCGGATCAGGGCATGCCCGAAGACGTACACGCCCGGATTCTCGGGAGACTCGGCCAGGACATGGGCCGAAACCGCCTCCCCCAGCGCGTCGAGCAGCCGATCGCGTTCCACCCCGGACACCCGGGAGAGCTGCCCGCTGGCGAAGTCCCGGCCCAGCACCGAAGCCACACGCAGGACGCGATTGCACTCGGACGAAAGCGAATCCAGCCGCCGGCCGATGGCGTCGCGCACGCTCTGGGGAAGAGCCAGGGGAGAAGAGCCCGCCTCGTCCCAGTTCTCAGCGGGGCCATCCGCCAGCAGCCGCACCACCTCCTGCACGAAGAACGGGTTGCCCTCGGTCATCTCACACACACTCGACAGCATGCGCGCCGATGGGGGCCGTCCGCCCACGCCTTCCACGAGCAGGGCAACGTCCCGGGCCGGGAGCCCGCGGAGTGCGATACGTTCGCACACGGGCTCGCGAGCCAGGGCCCCGAGCACGGTCGCCAGCGGGTTGCCCCGGTGCACCTCCACGTCGCGGTAGGCTCCGATCAACAGCACGGGCGCGTGGGCGATCTCACCGGTCGCGAACCGAAGCAGCTGCAGGGATGCATCGTCTGCCCAGTGCAGATCGTCCAGCATCAGGACAAGCGGCTTGCGTCGCGCCAGTGCCAGCAGGAAGCGCGTCACGCTCTCGAAGAGACGGAAGCGCGCCTGCTCGTTTCCCAGCGGGGGTGCTTCGGGTACGTCGCCCAGGCGTTCCCGGAGCTCGGGAGCCAGGTTTGCGATCTCGGCGACGCCGGGGCCCAGGTCGTGGGGCAACGTGGCCGCGTCGGCATCCTCGATGCAAGCGCGCAGCAACCGCACCCAGGGCCAGAAGGCGGGCGCGCCGCCGCCTTCGTGGCACCGGGCCGAATACACCAGGGCGCCGCGCCGGCGGGCCTGGGCGCCAAATTCCTGGGCGGTGCGCGTCTTGCCGATCCCGGGTTCACCCACCAGCAGCAGCAGGCGCCCGTGCCCCGAGAGGGCCGAGGCCAGGCCCGCCCGCAGGCTCTGGATGGCCGGGTCGCGCCCGACGAACGGAGTGTCGGCGGCGGGCGCGGGCAGGGGGACCAGGTCGCCGTCTGCCCGGGGGCCGCCGGGAGACCGCGCCACGGCAGCGGCGAAGCGGTAGCCGCGACCGTGCACCGTGGCGATCACCGCGCCCCGGCGATCGTCGCCCACGGCGCGTCGCACCGCGGCCACGCAGCTGGGGAGCACCGACTCGGACACGGCGGCGCCCTGCCAGACGCCGTCCAGCAGCTCGGTCTTGGATACCACCCGTTCCCGGTGGTGCAGCAGGTGCAGCAGCACGTCGAAGGCTCGGGGTTCGAGCTTCACGACCTTCCCGCGTCGTCGAAGCTGGAACAGCTCCTCGTCGAGTTCGCAGTCGCGAAAGGCGTAGATCACCCGCGCAGGGTATCACGCGCGAGCCGCGCCCTAGAAGCTGTAGCGGATCTCGAAGAAGATGCGGTCGTTGCGGGCGATGTTCTGGAACGTGGCCAGGCTTCCCTTCTGGTAGAAGACGATGCCGCCCGCCAGCTCGAGTGCATCGCGAAGATCGTAGCTGGCGTCGAGCCGGACGACGCTGCCGTCATTGGCGGTGGGCCCCAGGATCAGCCCCAACAGGGTCATCTGCAGACGATCGTTCAGGAAATTTGCGGTGATCCGCGCCGCCGTCTCCATCGAATTCTTCTGCTGCCCGTCGGGGAACGCCTTCAACGCGCTGTCGAAATCGTTGATGTGTCGGTTTGCGATCTCCAGGGAAAAGTTCCAGTCGTTGATGCCGTAGTACTCGACGCCCGCCATGAAGTCGGTGCGCGACTTTTCGTCGCTGACGTTGAAATAGTCGTAACCGTCGATCCAGGCCAGCTCGCTCTTGAACAGCCAGCTTCCCAGGGTGTAGTTGCCGCCGCCGCCCACCAGAAGCAGGCGGTCGTGGTTGAGCTGGGTTCCTGACGGATCCAGGAACGCGATGTCCTCGTAGTACGACGCCAGGTTGAGCGAGACGTCCCAGCCCTGGAAGACGCCGTTCGCGGCGAGGCCGTACTCCGGGCTGCTGGGTTTTCGCTGGGCGGGACTCGAAGCGGGGGCCGGAAAGAAGTCGTTTCCGAAAACCGGCTGGATGCTGAAGCGGATTTCCGGGATCACCAGGCCGGTGATGCTCCAGGGGCCGATGTAATAATCGCCCCGGATCATCGCCACCCCGAGCTTCAGATCCTCGATGTCGGCCAGGCCCGGCTCCCGGTTGTCCAGCGGGTTGATCACGTCGAGTACGCGCAGGGAGTCGGAGCGGCCCCAGTTCACGATCTGGCGCCCGATCTTGATGTCGAAGTCTTTGTGGAGGCTTCCGGCCAGGTAGGCCTCCTGCAGTTGGACATCCCACTCGTAGTTGTTCAAGACCTGCCGGGTGTAGTTCCGGTCGTTGATGATGTACATGAAGTCGTAGAACGCGTAGCCATCGACGCGAATGCGCCAGTCGGCCGGTAGATTGCCGTCCAGTTCGAGGCCGAGCTTCGTGCGCAGCTTGGAGAGCCCGCCGTAAGGAGCCCCGTTGGGGGCGGGACCGGTGGACCGGTGGCTCAGATAGTTGACGGAAGTGCTGAGCAGGAGATCCCCGCCCATGTCCCACCAGCTCCAGAACGAGCCGTCCTCGATCTCCTCCAGAAGAGATTCGTTGGGCTCGCCGGACTCCTCGTCCCCGTCTTCGAAGCCGCCGAGCAGATCATCCAGGTCGCCTCCGACCTCATCGGCGCGCACCGGGGCCGCCGTGACTGCACACGCGGCCGCCAGGGCCGCTGCGAGCAGTCGGACGGGGGCGCGCATCCTCGAACCGCGCACCACTGTTCGTCTCCCGGGTCAAAGCCCTTTTTCGAGTTGTCGAATCGTGAACTGGCTCTCCGCCAGGTCCTGGTTGAAGCGAACATTATCGGCCTTGATCACGGTCTTGTGCAGGGTGGCCTTGCCCTTCTTGGTGGTCATCTCCATCTCGGTGGGGACCCAGATACCGTCGATCTTCTCCAGCTTCTTCACATCCAGATACTTCTCGCGATTGCCCTTCTTCACCCAGTTCTTGGATCGGACGACCACGTCGTTGTCCTGGCGCACGAAGAAGATCGACTTGGTGTAGCCGGTTTCGTCGATCTCCTTCTCCGTATTGGGGATCGCTTCCACGATCCAGATCTTGTGGCCATCCAGCTCGGTCTCTTTGATCAGGCGGTAATCGTAGCGGTCGAGCTCACGGGAGGTCATGTCGGCGTAGGTGAAGTCCGAGCCCATGAAGCTGCCGCTCTTGTCGCTACTGGCGATTCGTTTGGTCTTCTTCAGGGCGGGCAGATACAGCCACTGGTCGTCGTCCGCGTCCGCGTCGTCGTAATCGAATGTGAGGAATCCGGTGTCCTTCACGTCAGCGGGCGACTGGAAGAACATGATCGTCTCGGTGTCTTCTCCCTTGTCGCGGCGATAGGAGCGGATTTCGCGTTCGCGGCGACTGCCGTTCTTGTCGATCAGCGTCATCGCCATGTCCTGGATGGCGTTGTCGCCGTCATCGCGGGCGTCCACGCGCTCCATGATCTCACGTCCCGTGGGTTCCGCGGCGGCGGGAGCCGAAAGCAGCAGGGCCAGGGCGCTCGACAGGATCGCAACGAGGGTGTGCCGTCTCATCCGGTGGTCTCCGTACTCATGTGGGAAAGGGGTCGCGGGCGCGCAACCAGGGTGATCAGCGCCGGCGACAGCAGCACGTCGGCGAGGAAGGCGATGACGATGGTGAAGGCCGTCAGCAGGCCGAACTGCAGCAGGATTCTCATGGAGGCGAAGGCGTAGACCAGGAAGCCCGTGGAGAGCACCAGGCTCGTGAAGAGCAGGGCCTGACCGGTGGACGAGAGGGTTTCTCGCACTGCGCTTCGAATATCTCCGCTGCGCTCGTAGTAGCGCCTGAAATTGTGCATGAAGTGGATCGTGTCGTCCACGGCGAGGCCGATGGCGATGCTCCCGATCAGGAGCGTGAAGGCGTCCAGGGGCAGTCCGAACCAACCCATCAGCCCGATCGTCACCAGGATGGGCGCCAGGTTCGGAACCATGCTCAACAACCCGATCCGCAGGTTTCCGATCAGGAGGATCATGAGCGGCGTGATGATCAGGAAGGCCAGGACGTAGGTCTTGGCCATGCTGTACATCACGGCCTTGATGGTGCGACCCAGGATGCTCATGATTCCGGTGGCGGTGACCTGGTAGCTGTCGGGCAGGATCTGGCTGTACCCCGCCTGGAGCAGATCGATGAAGTCGCCGTAGTCGATGGCGTCGACGAAGGGCAATTTGATGGTGAACCGGGCCACCTGGAAGCGCGAGTCCACCAGGTCTTCCAGATCGTCGGACCCGCTGTTTTCGAAGAGCAGCAGCTCCTGGGCCACCAGCAGGCGATCGTCGGGAATGGCGTAGAAGTCGCTCCGGTTCTCGTTCAGGGCCTGGTGGATCTCCTTGACCACGTCGGCCACGGAGACGGTCTTGCCCACGTGCACCTTGTTCAGCCGCGCGTCTTCGGAGAAGCGACGCATCTCGTCCAGGCGATTCAGGGCCGCGGGCTCGTGCAGTCCGTTCTCGACGCCCGTATCCACCAGGATCTCCAGGAACATGGATCCCGCAAGGCGGTCGTTGATGACGTCGCTGGAGACCCGGAAGTAGTCGTCCCGCGGAAACCACTCGAGCGGTGCGTGGGAGAAACGCAACTGGGCCGCGCCCACGGCACAGAAGGCCAGGATGCAGGCGCTTACCAGCACCACGGCTCCCGGGTGTTGCGTGGCGAAGTCGCCCGCGCGCACCAGCCAGCGCTGGGTCACCTGGGGCGCCGGGTCGGCCGTCCGGGCCGCCCCCATGGGCACCACCGAGATCAGGGCGGGCAGCAGCACCACCGTCATCAGGAGCGACATCATCACGCCCACCGGGGCGAAGATCCCGAACTCGGCGATGGGACCCAGCTCGGCGCTCGCGAAGGAGATCAGGCCCCCGGCCGTGGTGAGACTCGTCATCACGATGGGGAGCCCCGAGTGGCCCAGGGCCCCGGCGATGGCCTCCTTCTTGGCGTGTCCGGCGCGCCGGCGCTGATAGAAGATCACCAGTACGTGCACGGCGTTTCCGACACCCACGGCCAGCAGGAACGAGGGCAGGATCTGGGTCGGGAGCGCCAGTTCCACACCGGCGGCCGCCATGATCGAGAGGGTCGAGAGCAGAGACAAGATCACGATCAAGAGCGGCAGGGCGACGGCCGCTGGGCGGCGGAACAACAGGAAGAGCAGGGCGCCGATGGCGACGATGGCCAGCAACGTGAAACGGGACATGTCGCGCCGCATGGAGTTCTGAAGGGCGTCGGTGAGAACCGGGGCCCCGGCCATGTGGATGCGGAAATCCGGCGCGTCGTAGCGCTTCACCACCGCGTTGATGGCGGTGACGATTTCGTGGTTCTCCGCGCCGGTGATGAACGGGAGGGGTGCGGCGTCTGCATCGTCGTCGAACCCGGCCAGGTCGTCATCCACGCCGATCGAGGTGTAGGCGTCGGTCTCGATGGTGAAGGTCGTGATGCGGCCATCTTTCGAGAGGAGCAGGTTCGTGTACAGGGGATTCGAGAGGGCGCGCAGTTTCGCCGTGGCCAGCTGCTCGGGGGTCTCGGGCCACTCCTCGAGGAGATCGCCCACGATCAGCTCGTTCTCCTCGCCGCGGGTGAGCCGCGCGTTGACGAGGCTGGTCACCTCCACGAGCTTGGGAACCTGGTTCTCGATGTCGCTGTGCATCGCGCGCAGCTTCTCGAGGAACACCAGGTCGAAGATCTCCGGCGTCTCTACCGACAGCAGGATGGCGTCGTCGCGACCGAACTGCTGGCGGAAGGCGTCGTAGGTGAGGCGCACCGGGTCGTCTTCCTTCAGGAAGCCCTCCGTCGAGGTATCGATCGCGATCTTCGGAAGCTGGGTGAGCAAGCCGGCCACGACGATCAGAACGATTCCGATGGTCTGCCAGGCGTGTTCGTACGCGAAACGCCCCCAGCGCGAGAGTTCGCTCTCGAAACGTTCCCTCACGCTTCCGCTCCCCTGCGAGCGCGCGGTTCAGTGATCCCGTGCAGCACGAGCTCGGAAACAGCACGGGTGAATTCTTCGATGTGCTCGGGCGTGATCTCGCGCAGGTCGAACATGCGGCGAACCACCGGGGCTGCCAGGAAGAACCACAGGCACATCCCGGCCAGTGCGGGCACGAAGTACATGGGGTCGACGCGCCGGAACTCGCCCGCCTCGAAGCCGTCATGCAGTACGGCCTGGATGGCCGCCAGATTCGGGCGTCCGAACTGCTCGACGAATCCCTCGATCACGTCGTCCTCGGCGAACAGGATCTGCTCGGCCGCCAGGCGTGGGAAGTAGGGGTCATCCTTGAAGCCGGCGATCCAGCTCTCGATCAGGCCCTGCACGCGTTCTCCGGCACTTCCGCCGCCGCGGCTGGCCTGCTGGATGCGTTCGATCCCCTCGCTGGCGACCTCCAGTATCACGGCGCGCAGCAGCCCCTGCTTGCCGCCGAAGTAGTAGTTCACCAGTGCGGGCATCACCCCGGCCCGCTCGGCCACCTCGCGCGCGGTGACGAGCGGGTAGCCCTTTTCCGCCATCAAGAACCGGGCCGCCTGCAGCAGGGCGCGGCGCCCCTCACCCGTTCGGGAACCGGCGGGCCGCCCGGGTCCGCGACGTTCGGGAGATTCGGTGCCAGAGCGAGGCATTAAATTTATTGTATGTTCATTTATTAATTACAACAAGAGAACTCTGGGGAAATCGGGTGCTCTCACCTAACGTGCCGGAGATGCGGGGCTTTTCTTGCCTGGGCGCCGCCCTGGCCAGCGGTCTGGTGGGGCTCGCCTGTGCCACCCAGCCGGAGATTGGCGTGGAGATCGGCCTGGCCTCGGTGCGGTCGGTCGAGGCGGTGGTCATGGATTCGATCCCCAAGAATGTTCTCGTGATCGTGCGGGGCCGCCTGCCCAACGCCTGCACCCGCCTGGGGAGGCCTCGTCGCGAGCGTTTCGCCGGCCGTTTCGAGTACACCCTGCCGATTCGACGCGACCCTACCGAGCCGTGTGCCCAGGCGATCCAGGAATTTGAAACCAGTTTCCGGATCGCGGCCCACGATCTGGAGGAGCGCCTCTACCGGGTGTCGGTGAACGGGGTGAAGGACGACTTTTCGATCCTGATCGAGCCGGGCACTGAGGATTTCTACCGGGATGAGGGCCTCGGAGAGTTCGATCCGCCTTGACCGCCTGCCGATCGCGGCGCACCATCGGTCGTGCCCCCCGACAACCTCGAGGGACTCGCCATGAACCGTCACTCGCTCCGACGTCAGGCGCTCGTGCTCGTAGCCGTGTGCGTCCTGCTCCCCCTTCCCGTTCACGCCGGGCACGACGACGCTCCGAGCCTCCTGAGTGAGGGCGGGTCCGGAACCGGCGCTGCGCTCGCGAGCCTGGTGTACGCGCCTCTCAAGCTGGCCTATGCGGCCGGTGGGCTCGTAATCGCGGGGATCACCTGGGCATGGACGGCGGGTGACACCAACGTGTCTGGACCGATCTATCGAAGCTCGGTGGGCGGCGACTACGTCATCACTCCCGATCAGTTGTTGCGCGAAGAACCTCTCAGCTTCGCCGGCCAATGACCCGCGATCGCGGCGCAGGCGCTACACCGGGGCGCCGCCGTGTGTTTCTTCCAGGTGTGCCGTGCACGCCAGCAACTGCACACGCCAGGGTGGAGACGCCTCCACGATCGTGAGCGCCGTGTTCGGGAAGCCCGTCACCTCCGGATCCAGCACGCCTGCCCCCAAGTGTCGCGACACGAGGGAATGGCATACGAGGCCGTGGGTCACCACCGCCAGGTTCCCGCGCGTTCCGGACGCGATTTCACGGATCCGATCCCAGGCCGTATCCACGCGTCGATGAAAGACCTCCCAGCTCTCGCCGCCAGGTGGCACGAACTGCGGCCCGAAGGGATCCTGGGCCAGTTCCGCGTACGGCCTGCCCCGCAGGTCTCCGAAGTTGCGCTCCTGCAGAAGCGGCTCGAACTCGAGTTGAACACCCGTCGATGCACGCAGCGCCTCCGACGTCATGACGGCGCGGGAGAGGTCGCTGGAGAGAATGTGCGCCACGCCCTCGTCCCGCAATCGCCGGGCCAGGCGTTGCGCTTGCTCGCGGCCCCGGTCACTCAGAGGCGTGCCGGGGGTCTGAAGCACCCGCGCCGCGTTGGACGGCGTTTCAGCGTGGCGGATCAGGAGGATCGCCACGCTCGCGTCTAGCTCGCCTGCTTCGTGAACATCGCCATGTCGAAGTAATCACGCCAGGCGGTGATCTGGCCCTCGGAGTTCACCTCGAAGGCGCCCATCACCGGAAGCTCTACCGGCTTGCCGTTCAGCACGAAGCGATCCAATCGCTCCGTGTAGACGGTGTTTCCGCTGCTGGCGATTCCGCGCAGTTCGAACTCCGCCTCGCTCGCTGGCGACAGGAACTGACCCAGAATGGCCCGAATCGCGTCGTGGCCCACGACCGGGGCAATCGGAATGTTGTGGTAGACCGCGTCGCTGCTGAAGAAGCCCAGCAACTCCTCCAGGTCACGCCGCGGAATGGCCGTGCAGAAATCTCGAACGACTTTTTCGGGTTCCATGCGGCCAGTCTATCAGGAAGCGGCGCGGACCATCAGGAAGCGGCGCGGACGAGGAAGGCGGCGTAGATTCGCGTGAGGGCCCGGTTCATGGCGCGCACCGAGGCTTCGACGCTCTCGTCGCTGGCCCGCTCCTCCTCGTAGAAGGTCTCCAACACCGCCAGGTCGCGCTGCGGCATGCGCACCACCACCAGCTCCAGCTCCACGCGCACCCGGGGTGGATTCTCTCCGAGAATCCGCTCGAGACGCAGGATCCGGCCGCCCAGGAGGTAGTCGGCGTCGATCCGCATTTCGGGGGTCACCACCTGGGGAGCGGCGCCCGCGGCGCGCAGGTAGCGCGCCAGTTCGAGCTGGGCCATCCGCGTCGGCGGCTCGACCCAGCGGTGATACGAATGCCGCAGCAGTTCCGGCGAATCTTCGCCGTCCCGGTAGACCAGCGGACGCTCTCCCGCCAGGGCATCCGCCTGGAACAGGTCCACCTCCAGCGTACCCGGGAACACGGGAGCCGCCCGCGGGCTCGCCGGGGGGCTGATCTGGAGCCGGTAGAAGTGATCGCGGGGGGCGGGGGGCGCTACACAGCCCAGCGCGACCAGGGCCGTGGCCCCCGCCCGACGCAAGGCCCCGGCGGCACGACCCCGGCTCATCACTCACCCGTCCCGGCGTCGGGATCGGTGGACCGCCCTCGCAGCAGCAGACTCGGATCGCGGCGGATCTGGTTGCTGAACTCCGCCAGGTTGCGGGCGGTGGCGTCCAGATTGCGGCTCACCGCATCGATGTGTCGCGCCACGGCCTCGAGGGAATGGTGCAGGTCATCGACGGAGTGGTCCAGGCTGCCCTGGTTGCGTGCCAGGAGTCCATTGGCCTGGGTGAGCAGCTGGTCGAGCTGTCCGCGTGTGGTATCCAGGTCGCCGGTAGCGGCGGCCAGGTTGTTCACGATCTCCGGCACACCTTCGGCCAGGCTATCCACCAGAGGCCGGATGCTTTCCTGCAGCAACGTCTCGATGTCGTCCGCGATCTTCGAAACGGCTGCCAACAGGTTCGGCGCCTCGCCGCCAGGGATCTCGCCGCCGGGTTGGATCGCCGATGCCGAGGATCCCGCCCGGATGTCGATTCCCACGGCGGAGAGCAATCCCCCGGCACTGATGCGGGCCTCGCTGTCCGACGGAATCCGCCACCCGCGGCGCACGCCCACTTCCACGCGGAAGCGCTGTTCTCCCCCGGGTGCTGCGGGTGCGATGCTCTCGATCAAGCCCACGGGATAGCCCTCGAAGAGCACCTCGCTGCCCGCGGCCAGCCCCATCACGTTGCCGTAGTGGATGTAATAGTGGTCGGTCGCGCCGGTGCGCCCGGTGAGCACCGCCAGCCACACCACCAGGGCGATGACCATGGCCAGCACGAAGCTTCCGACCATCACGTAGTTTCGCCGGTCGTCAGTCACGGTTGCGGCTCCCGCCGGTCAGACGCGCGAGATATTCATCCGGGTCCAGGGTCTCTTCCACGAAGTGACGACTCAGCAGGTTGTGGATCCTCGGGTTGTCGCTGTTCCGAACCGCCTCGGCGCTGTCCAGGGCGAGGAGTTCTCCCTTGTCGAGCACGGCGATGCGGTCGGCGATTCGGAAGGCGCTGTCGAGATCGTGGGTCACCACCACGATGGTCATGCCCAGGGCATCGCGCAGGCGCAGGATCAGTTCGTCCAGCCCGGCGGCCACCACCGGATCGAGGCCTGCCGAGGGCTCGTCGCAGAACAGCAGCGTCGGATCCATGATGATCGCCCGCGCGAATGCCGCGCGCTTGATCATTCCGCCGGAGAGTTCCGAGGGCATCAGGTCTTCGAAGCCCGCGAGACTCACGATCTCCAGCTTGAGCCGCAGCATGATCTCCATGGTGTCGGCGTCCAGGTTGGTGTGTTCCCGGAGGGGCAGCTTGATGTTGTCGCCCAGATTCATGGAGCTGAAGAGCGCGCCGCCCTGGAAGGCCACGCCGATCTTCTTGTAGATCTCGTACTGGCCCAGATCGTCCAGCTCGCCCAGCAGCTTGCCCAGCAACCGGATCGAGCCCGAGCTGGCACGCTCCAGGCCCAGCAGATGCCGGAGCAGCGTGCTCTTGCCCGAGCCGCTGCCGCCCATGATCACCATGATCTCGCCCGGCAGAACCGTCAGGCTCACATCGTGGAGGATCTCGCGCTCGCCGTAATGGGCGACCAGGTTGTCCACCTGGATCACCGGGGTGCTGGCATTCTGGGGGGACGCTGCGCGCATGTCAGCGGGTGGTGATGAACACGAATATCATGTCCGTGAGAACGATGGCGGTGATCGCTTGCACCACGGATCGGGTCGTGGCGGCGCCCACCCCCTCGGCGCCCCCTCGAACCCGCGCGCCGTTGGCGACGCCGATGATCGTGATGAGGATCGCGAACAGGACGCTCTTGGTGAGGCCCCGCATCACGTCCTCGGCGTGCAGGTACCGGAGAGCCTGGTCCACGTACGCAGTGAAAGTCGATCCCAGGTCCGCCGACACGTAGAGCCCCGCTCCAAAGAGCGCCACCAGGTCGGCCCACAGCGTGAGCGCCGGGAGCATCACGACCATGGCGATCAGGCTGGGCACTACCAGGAAGCGCACCGGGTTGATGCCCATCACCCGCAGTGCGTCGACTTCGTTGCTGATGGTCATGGTTCCCAGGCGCGCAGCCAGGGCCGATCCCGAGCGCCCGGCCACCAGGATCCCGGTGATCAGAGGTGCGAACTCGCGGGTCACCGAAAGGGCAACCCCCAATACCACCTGGTGCTGGGCGCCGAACGGCTCCAGGGCGTCGATGCCCTGGATCGCCAACATGAGTCCGATGGTGAACGAGAGCAGGGTGGCGATGGGCAGCGCATGGATTCCCACCTGCATCATCTCGGCGAAAGCGGGGGCCGCGCGCACCGGCTGGTGCCGCCGCCGGCCGAGCACCAGCCAGTACAGCGATTGCCCCAGGAGGCTGGCGCCGAAGCCCAGGGTCTCGAGACCGCGGGCGGTGCTCCGGCCGATGCTCTCCAGCAGCCCCGGCGGGGAAGAGGCGGTGTCACTCGCCTCCGGCATCGAGCCCTTCGGGCAGCCTGTCGTGAATCGTGAACAGCTCGTCGAGCCGCGCCAGTTCGAGCACCCGCATGGCCGCGCTGCCCACCGATACCAGCGCGAATTTGGTGCCGTTGCGCCGGGCCGCCTGGAACGCCTCGATGAGGCTGGCCACTCCCGAGCTGTCGATGTAGTTCACGTCCGAGAGGTCGACCCAGACGTCTTGCTTGCGTCCCACGGACTCCAGCAGGATCTGCCGCGCTCGCGGGGATTGCTCGAGATCCACGTCCCCCTGTAGGCAAACCACGATCCCGATCGAGACATCCCTTACCGAGTGCCGCACTGTGTCCTCCCGCTCCGGGCCTGGGTCATTCGATCCGCTTCACCATTCTAAACAAGTTGCCGGGCTCGGCGTCGGTATTCACGAATTCGGCCCGGTCCATCACCGACCGGATCAGATGGGTTCCCAACCCGCCCGGGCGCAGGTCGTCCAGGTCGCGCGGCTTCACCTGCGCCGGATCCACCTTGGGAGCGAAATCGCGCAGGGAGAAGATGAGCTCGTCGCCCCGACGATCCACGTGGAGCTGGATCTCCCCGCCGGGAAGCCCGCCGTAGGCGTGGCGGATCACGTTCTGGCAGGCCTCGTCCACGGCCATCACCACATCGGTGACGCACCCGTCGCCGGCGCCGCTCCCGACGATGCAGGCGCGGACCGCGTCGCGAACCTCGCACAGCTGGTCGGCCTGGGCCGGGAATCGCAGGTCCAGCAGACGCTCCGGCGCCGCAGCTTCGGTCACAGGTCGTCCGCCGCGGGCTCGACCGCCAGCATGGTGAGGTCGTCGCGGATCTGGTGCGTCGCCACGTCGGTCACGATGGCGTCGACCCGGCCGCCGATCGGCTCGTCCGCGAAACGGTCGATGATGCGTTTGACGCCCTCGGCACCCAGGGGGGCGGAGCCCGCGCAGGCCTCGGTCAGCCCGTCGGAAAAGACGTAGAGCGAGCACCCGTTCAGCGACAGGGCAACCTCGGGGAAGCTTCCGGAGGCCAGGCCGATGCCCAGGGGTGGGGCCTGGGCGCGGATCTCCTCGAAGCGGCCCGGTCCCGAGCGCAGCAGGGCCGGCTCGTGACCGGCGTTGGCAATCACCGCCACGCGCGACTTGCGGTCGTAGACGCCGGCCAGCATCGTGACGAACTTGCCGTGGGAGGCGGTCTCGGAGAGCTCGCGATCGAGCTCGGCTAGCAGGTCGTTGGGATTCTCGATCGACCGGGCCAGATAGCGATACAAGCTCGACGTCTTCACCATCATCAAGGCGGCGTCCATTCCCTTGCCGGACACGTCGCCCAGGCAGAAGCCCACCCGCCCGTTCTGGAGAGGCAGGATGTCGTAGAAGTCCCCTGAAACCGTTCGCGCCGGAACGTTCACGCCGAAGATCGGGAAGGGCTCCGGCCGCGGAGCGGGCAGCAGGCTCCGCTGGATCTCCGCGGCGGTGCCCAGGTCGCGCTTCACGCGTTCGTGGTCGACCAGATCGGCGGTCATGCGCGCGTTGGCCATGGCCAGGGCCGCGGAAGACGCCAGCACCCGCAACAGCCGGGCATCGTTCTCGCTGAAGCGCCCGTCGCCCGCGGCTTTGTTCACCATCTGGATGGCGCCCATGGGGCGATCCATGAAGCTGATGGGTGAGCACAGGACGGAGCGCGTTTCGAAGCCCGTGCGCTCGTCCATCTCGCGGGCAAAATCCGGGTCGCGGGACACGTCGAAGATGCGCTGGCACATGTTCTCGCGCACCGTGCGACCTACGATGCCCTGGTTCTCCGAGAGGCGAGCGCCATCGATCCTTCCGGGACCCACCGAGGCGTGGCACACGATCTCGCGACTCTCCGGGGCCACCAGCCAGATGGAACCGGAGCGGGCGCCCACGGATTCGACGATGGACGGGAGCGCCCGTTTCAGGGCGGTCTCCACGTCCAGGGATTCGGCGAAGTCCTGGTTCATGCGGGCCAGCAGGGCGAGCGCCGGGGAGAAGTCTTCGCCCCCGGTGTTCGTGGCAACTCCTCCCGGCACGGCAGTCGGGCCCTTGGGTCGCGGTGTTTCGAGGCTCACGGATGGGCGCTCCCGTCGGGGCAGCGGCCCCAGGGTATCCGATTCCGGCGCTCGGGACGGGGTTACCTGCCCCGGGGCCGCCAGCGTGCGCAGCGCGCGAATCAGCCCGACGCGAGCCCGCGCAGGATGATCTCCATCAGGGCGTCGGCGGTCTTCTTGGGCGAGGCCGCGATCTGGCCCATCACGTCCGGCTGCGAGAACTCGCGGCCGAGTCCGCCCAGCAGGTGCGCCATGGCCACGCTGTCCACCGGGCGGATCTGCCCATCGGCCACGGCGCGGTCCAGCAGGCTCCGGGTCACCGCCATCACGTAGCCCTCGTGGGCGTCCAGCAGCGGCTTGGCCCCGGGCAGATCGGCGAAGTCGCGACTGAACGCGGCCGTGGAGGGCTGCACGGCTTCGTTCACCGCCTCCAGGTAGGCGCGCAGGGCCTGAAGCGCCGGCAGGGTCGGGTCGAGCGATTCGATCGCGGCGCGCCCGATCCGGTGCAGACGGCGATCGACCACGGTGAGCACCAGCTGGTCCTTGCCGGGCGAGATCTCGTACAGGGTGCGCAGCGAGCAACCCACCTGGCCCGCGATCTCGGCCATGGTGAGGTCCGCCAGACCGCTGCGCACCACCAGCTCCTCGAGCGCGTCGAGCACCTGACGCTGGCGCTCGGTGAGCCGCTGCTCGGCGTCCGGGGGCAGCAAGGGCTTCGGCGCGCGCACACCGGGCAAACGCGCGTGGGTGTGGCGGGCCGCGGGCGCGGTCAAGGGAGCAGCGCCTCGGGGATTTCCACGACCCGGGCCCGCAGCCACTCGCCCAGGCTCTTGGCCTGGGGGTCCTGGCGCGTCGAGGCGGCGACGCCTTCGTCCAACAGGCCGTGGACCACGAAGTTGAGCGAGCGCAGGGCGGGCAGCCGGTAGCGGTCCAGCTGGAGGTCGGCGATCTCCCCGAGCAGTTCGCGCAGCCGGTCGCTGGTGAGGAAGCCGTCGAGCCAGGCCCAGGCCTCGTCGCTGCGTGCGAACACTCCCAGGTTGGCGTTGCCGCCCTTGTCGCCCGAGCGCGCTCCCACCACCACGCCGAGCGGCGCAAGCCGGGTGGGGCCGCCGGGTGCCTCCGCCGACGGGCCCGGCGGCAGCTGCAGCGAGACCTCACCCGGCGGGATCACCGACTCCACCTGCGACGTCTCCCCGCCCACGAGCACGACTTCCTGGGGTACCGCCTCGGCGGGCACACGCGCCGGCTCGTAGACGCCGAAGGGCCGTCCCGCGGAAGGGCCTCCCCCCACGCCGAAGAACCCGGGGATCGTGGCGAGCCCCAACTCGATCACCGCGTTCGAGAAGGCGCGCCCCACCTTGTTCTCGTCCGGATCCTTGACGCTGATCTTGAGAATCGCCACCGCCTGTTCGTTGCTGGCCGGGTCGGGTTGATCCGTGCGGATGAGACGCGTGGTGACCTGCGCGAAGTCGCTGGGCGCGAACGGGCACGCCACCCAGAAGGCATCCTCGATGAGCTTCGCCTTGGCCTCGATGTCGAGACCGGTGAGGCAGACGTTCATGTCGTTGCGGAAGCCTCCAGAGCGGTTCAGGCAGACCTTGAGGGTCGCCGGCGGCGGCTCGCCCTGGATGCCGTGCATGCGCACCCGGTCGGGCGCGATCTCTTCCAGCTGGATGCTGTCGAAGCGGGTGGTGACGTCGGGCCCGAAATACTCGGGGCCGGCGATTTCATACAGCAGCTGCGATGTGACGGTTCCGATCGAGACCTGGCCGCCGGTGGCCTCGTGCTTGCCGATCACGCTCGTGCCGTCCGCTGCGACTTCCGCCCACGGGAAACCCACGCGGGCCATGCCCGGCACCTCGGTGAAGAAGGAGTAATTGCCGCCGGTGGCCTGGGTGCCGCACTCGATCACATGGCCCGCGGCCACGGCGCCGGCCAGGGCGTTCCAGTCGCTTCGCTGCCAGCCGTGGTGCCAGGCGGCGGGACCGCATACCACCGCGGCGTCGGTAACGCGACCCGTGATCACGATGTCGGCGCCGCGATCCAGGGCATCGACGATGCCCCAGCACCCCAGGTAGGCATTTGCGGTCAGGAACCTGGAGGTGTCCTTGATGGGCTCGCCCGTCTCGAAGTGGGTGAGTTGGTTGCCGGCCACCAGGTCCGGGAGCCGGGACATGAGATCGTCTCCGCGCACGTAGGCGATCTTCGGATGCAGGCCGAGCTCTTCCGCCAGCTTCGCCACTGCGTTGGCGCAGCCGTCCGGGTCGAGGCCGCCCGCGTTCGAGACCACCTTGATGCCGCGGTCCAGGCACGTCCCCATGACCTGCTCCATCTGGGTGACGAAGGTGTGGGCGTAGCCGCCTCCGGGTCGCTTCATGCGGGTGCGGGCCAGGATCAGCATGGTGAGTTCGGCCAGCCAGTCGCCGGTCAGGACGTGAATGGGGCCGCCCTCCACCATCTCTCTTGCGGCCGAGAGCCGGTCTCCGAAGAAGCCCGAGCAGTTCGCGATCCGAATGGGCTCTGCCATCACGCGTCTCCTTCCGCTGTCTCGTCCCTGACGGGATCCACCACCAGCAGCAGGGCGCCGTTGTCCACCTGTTCGCCCACGGCCACGTGCACCTCGGCAACGACGCCGTCTTCCGGCGCCGTGATGGGATGCTCCATCTTCATGGCCTCGAGGACGACCAGCGTTTGACCCGCGCGGACCGCGGCGCCCACCGACACGCGCACGTCGATCACCTTGCCCGGCATGGGGGCGACGAGTCCGCCCGAAGTCTTCTCGGCACCGGGTACCTGGAAGCGCGGCCGCACTCTCAGCTCCACGTCGCCGTGGGAGCCCTGGATCACCAGCCGATCGCCAGCGCGGCTCACTCGCGAGCCGAGTCTTCGCCCCTCGATCTCGAGATCGATGGACGCGGGACTCCAGGCGTGGATCCGGGCGTGGGAGCCATTGCCCAGGCGGAAGCGGCCGTCGCGGAGCGCCCGGTAGCGAACGACGATCTCGCGCTTCCCGACCTGGAACTCGAGCTTCTGGTCCGGGAGCCGCGCGTTGCGCCAGCCCGAGGGCGCGTCGCCGAGCACAGCTGCCTCGGCGCGGTTCGCCCCCTGGATCCACAGGGCCGCCACGTGCGCCACACGCTCGAGCGCCTCTTCCGAAAGCTCGAGAGATCGCGGCAGCGCCACCCGCTCGATGAAGTCGGTGGTGGTGTCGCCGGCCAGGAACTCCGGCGTGCGCAGGACCGCCACCAGGAAGTCGCGATTGGTGGTGACACCGCCCAGGTGGGTGCGCGAAAGTGCCAGGGCCAGTCGGCCGGCCGCCTCGGCGCGGGTGGGTGCAAAGGCGATCACCTTGGCCAGCATGGGGTCGAAGTCCACGCCGATGACCGAGCCCGCTGCGACTCCCGAGTCCCAGCGCACCTGGGGAGAGGGGGCCGGCTCGAAGGCGATCAGGGTTCCAGTCGCCGGAAGGAACCCCGCCGCCGGATCTTCCGCGTAGAGGCGCGCTTCGATGGCGGCGCCGCTCCAGGCGACGTCGTCCTGCCCGTAACCCAGCGGCTCCCCGGCGGCGATGCGCAGTTGTTCCCGCACCAGATCGATACCCGTCACCGCCTCGGTGACGGGGTGCTCCACCTGGAGTCGGGTATTCACCTCGAGGAAGAAGAACGCGCCCGAGTCGTCGTCTACCAGGAACTCGACGGTGCCCGCCGATTGGTAGCCCAACCCCTGCGCGAGCTTCAGCGCCGCATCGCCCATGGCGCTGCGCAGTGCCGGATCGAGGCGAGGCGACGGCGACTCCTCCAGGATCTTCTGGTGGCGACGCTGGATCGAGCACTCGCGCTCGCCAAGGTGCACGATCTTGCCGTGCTGATCGCCCAGGATCTGGATCTCCACGTGACGCGCGCGGGTCACGTAGTGCTCGAAAAAGACCCGATCGTCGCCGAAGGAACTCGCGGCCTCGCGTTTCGCCGCGGCCACGGCCTCCTGGAGGTCCGCTGGTACCTTCACGATCCGCATGCCCTTGCCGCCGCCGCCCGCGGCCGCCTTCACCAGCAGCGGATAACCCAGGTCCTTGGCACCGCTGATGTCGTCGCAGGAGGGAAGGGTGGGTACGCCCGATTCGATCGCCAGCGCCTTGGCGGCCAGCTTGTCGCCCATGCGTTCGATGGCCTCGGGGGTGGGGCCCACCCAGACCAGGCCCGCCGCCGCCACGTCGCTCGCGAAGCTGGCGTTCTCGGCGAGGAATCCGTAGCCGGGGTGGATGGCCTCCGCCCCGGTGGCGCGCGCCGCGTCGAGAATGGCTTTGCCGTCGAGATAACCGGCGGATCCGGCCGGCAGGCGCACCGCCTCGTCGGCGTCCGCCACGTGCGGCGCATCGGCGTCCGCGTCCACGTAGACCGCGATACATCGGATGCCCATGTCGTGGGCGCTTCGGATCACCCGACGCGCAATCTCGCCCCGATTCGCCACCAGGAGGCTGGTGAAACTCACAGCCTGAACACCCCGTATCCGTCGGTGCCTTTGACTGCCTGGTTGCGCACGATGGACAGGCAGATTCCCAGCACCGTGCGCGTATCGCGGGGATCGATGATGCCGTCGTCGCTGATGGCGCCCGTGGCTGCCAGCGCCAGCGATCCCTTTTCCTGGATCGCCTCCACCATCTCTACCATCCGGGCGTCGGCCTCCTCGTCAAAGGGTTCGCCCTTCCGGGCCGCTCGGGCGCGGCGTACGATCGACATCACCCCTGCGATCTGCTTGGGTCCCATCACGGCGATCTTGGCCGTGGGCCAAAGGAACGTGAAGCGATTGTCGTAGGCACGGCCAGACATGGCGTAGGTGCCCGCTCCGTAGGACGCGCCGAAGATCACGGTCAGGTGTGGCACGTTCGAGTTCGCGACCGCGTTGATCATTTGCGAGCCCTTTTTGATGATGCCCGCCTGCTCGAAGTCGCGACCCACCACGAACCCGGTCAGGTTCTGGAGGAAGAGCAGCGGCGTGTCGATCTGGTTGCAGAGCTGAACGAAGTGGGCGGCCTTCTCGGCCGACTCGGGGTTGAGCACGCCGTTGTTGCCCAGGATGCCCAGGGGGTAGCCGTGGATCGAGGCCCAACCGCACACCAGGGTCTTGCCATAGCGCGACTTGAATTCCTCGAAGCGCGAGCCGTCCACCACGCGGCCGATCAGCTCGCGCACGTCCACGGGGCGGCGCAGGTCGGGGCTCACCAGACCCAGCAGCTCCTCCGGGTCGTGAAGCGGCTCCTCGCTGCGCAGGCTCGGCGGCGGGCCGGACTTGCGCCAGTTGAGGTGGGAGATCACCTCCCGACACAGGCGGCAGGCGTCCAGTTCGTCTTCCGCCAGGTACTCGCCCAGACCGGACACCTCGGCATGCATCTGGGCGCCGCCCAGGGTCTCATCGTCGGACTCCTCGCCGGTGGCCATCCTCACCAGCGGCGGCCCTGCCAGGAAGATCTTCGACTGCTCGCGGATCACGATGTTGTAGTCAGACATGCCCGGCTGGTAGGCGCCGCCCGCTGTGGACGACCCGAACACCACACACACGGTCGGGATCCGGAGCTTCGAGAGTTCGATCATCTCGTAGAAGAAGCGGCCGGTCTCGGCGAAGTGCTGGAGCCGTCCGGACGAGCCGGCGGAGGGCGACTTGCCTCCATCCGTGCGCACGCGCAGGTCTGCGCCCGCCGATTCCACGAAGCTCACATACGGGATGCGGTTGTCGCGGGAGATCTCGAGGGCGCGCATCCACTTCTTGCCCGCATACGGGGTCAGGGCACCGCCAAGGACCGTCGGGTCGTTGGCGAAGATCACGCACTCGGTTCCCGCGATCACGCCGATCCCCGCCACGGCGCCGCCGCCGATGATGTAGTCGGAGTCGTAGGCGGCCAGCGGGCTGATCTCGAGGAAAGGGCTGTCCGGGTCGAGTACGTTCGCGATGCGCTCACGCACGGGGAGCTTTCCGCGCTTCGCGAGGCGCTCGTGATGGCTGGCGCCGCCGCCCGCTTCGGCCTCGTCGAGCAGGGCGTCGATTTCGGCGAGCTTCTCGAGCATGGCGGCCCGGTTCTCGACGAAGGCTTCCGCCCGGGTATCCAGGTTCGAGACGAGCGGAGGTGCGAGGAGGGGCGGCTGCATGGCTCTCCCATCCGTGGATCCGGTGGATCCGGTGGATCCCGTGGATCCGATGTCGACGCCCCGTGAAATGAGCGTTGACGTCTGAATAACACGGATGGTAACGTAGATCAATCAATATTACCGAGCCCACCGATCGGAGTCGCCCATGAATCCGGTGAAGGTCGCGACGGCCAGCGGCGTGATGACCGCCACGCTCGTCGACACGGACAACCGCAACGCGTTGGGCGCTGCCCTGGTGCAGGCGCTGCGCGACGCGCTCGCCGCGGCCAACGCGGACGCGTCGGTGCGGGCGCTGGTGATTACCAACGAGGGCACCACCTTCTGTGCCGGCGCGAACCTGAAGGAGCGCTCGGGCGGCTCGGGTGCGGCCCGCGGCTCGGGCGGCTTCGAGGAGCTGCTCAACGAGATCCAGGCCTCGCCTACGCCGGTGGTAGGTCGCATCGCCGGGCACGTGGTGGGTGGAGGCAACGGGCTGGCGGCGGCTCTCGACATCTCGATCGCCGCCGACGACGCGAAGTTCGGCTTCAGCGAGGTTCGCCTGGGGGTGGCACCGGCCATCATCTCGGTGGTGTGCCTTCCCAAGATGCGACCCGGCGAGGCCATGGAGGCCTTCCTGCGCGGCCACCGCTTCCCGGCCACGCGCGCCGCCGAGATGGGGCTCATCAACCGCGCCGTGCCCCGCGACCAGCTGGACGCGGCGGTGGGCGAGGTGCTGGCGGACCTGCGCAAGGGGGGGCCGAA
Organism: Deltaproteobacteria bacterium; assembly: GCA_032128115.1. Taxonomy (GTDB): domain Bacteria; phylum Myxococcota_A; class UBA9160; order UBA9160; family SMWR01; genus JAQBHB01. The sequence goes on from JAQBHB010000036.1 coordinate 71,721, forward strand.
GGCGCTGGCTCACGCCAAGAGTCTGGTGCACCGGGTGCCGCGCATGGCCCAGAGAGATGCCTTCGCCTGGACCACCCAGCTCTCGGGCGAACTCTTCGCCAGCGAAGAAGCGGCCGCGGGCATGAAAGCCTTTCTGACCCGGAGCCAGGCCCCGTGGGCGGCCGAGGGGGATGGCTGATGGCACGAGATCTCTACGCCACGCCGGAGCACGAGAGCTTCCGCGACACCGTCCGCAGGTTCGTCGACGTGGAGCTGCGACCCCGGGCCCGGGAGTTCGACGAGATGGGCCGCTTCGACAAATCGCTCTACGAGAAGATGGGCGACCTGGGCATGCTGGGCCTTCGTTACGACCCGGCCTACGGCGGCGCGGGGTTGGATTGGTCTTATACGGCGGTCCTGTTCGAGGAACTCGGTCGCGCCGACAACGCCGGCGTCACCATGGGCATCAGCGTCCAGACCGACATGGCCACGCCCTCGCTGCACCAGTTCGGCAGCGACGAACTCAAAGCCCGCTATCTGGCGCCCGCCATTGCCGGCGAGATGGTGGCGGCCATCGCCGTCACCGAGCCGGACGCCGGCTCGGACGTCGCGGGCATCAAGACGCGTGCCGTCCGCGACGGCGACG
>JAQBHB010000037.1:0-2675 GCA_032128115.1 Deltaproteobacteria bacterium
CCGCCACGATCGTGAACCCCTTCCGGCCGGGCCATTGCGGGCGCGCCTCCAGCGGGCACGTCCGTCGAGACCGAGTATAGCGACCGCCGAAGGAGCGGTCCACCCGGGGCGTGCCGCCGCTGCGGTTCAGACACTGGGGGATGTCAGCGGCGTGCGGGGGCCGGTCTGGACGGTTTCGGAGCCACGGCGGGCGGGGTCGCGTGCCGATTCGCGGAATCGGGGGGTGCTGGCGGTCCTGGGAAGCATCCGGTGCGGAGCGCGACAGGAGGCGCCAGGCATGGAAAGGCCCTGCCCCCTCCATGGAACGGAACGATTCCCGACCGCGCGGCGCCGCGATCAGGGCGGACGTGGGTGGGGCAGTTCGCGTGCGAGCTCGCGCCGCAACCGCCGGGTCTTCTCCAGGATCTTGCGACCCGCCTCCTCCGCGAGGGTCAGCACCAGCTCGGTATAGGCGAGCGGCGCGAGGGTGGCGAAGCGGTTCTCACAGTAGATCAGGATCACCGAGTCGGAGGGCAACAACTGGTGGCGCACGCGGGGACGGGTGCGGCGCATCAGCGCGCCCCGCTGCTGGCCGCGTAAGTAGACCTGCAACAGATTGTAGGCGAGCAGCACGAACAGCACCTGGTTGAGCACCAGCGAGAAGCGGCGCGAGGTGAAGTCGGCCAGATCCCAGAAGCACTTGAGCTGGCGGTGTCCCTCCTCGATCGCGGTGCGGATCGCGTACTCATCGCGCCGCCGTGCGGGATCGTCCTCGGTCTCCAGGGGCCGGGTGTCGAGCAGCATCCAGAGCTGTTCCTGCCCGGCGGCGTCGACTTCGCGGTTGACGATGACACTGAGCGGCAGCGGGCACCGGGGCCAAGTGAACCCCGCGATCCCGGCCACCTCGCTGCGCACCGGGGGCGGCGCGGGCGAGGCCGCGGCCCGGGCGGCCAGCGTCTGCTGGCGGCGTTGCTCGCGCTGGCGCACCGCCGCGGGAGCGCCGGGCAGCCGCAGCGGATCCAGTCTCGCACGCGCCGCAGGCTGGTAGGGTCGGAACACCACCTCGGGCAAGGTCATCAGGCCCAGGGCATCCTGGTAGAGCGCCATATCCTGGCGCAGCGGGATCAGGACGTCGATGCCGTGGCGCTGCTTGAGGTCCGCGATCCGGGCGCCGTCGAGGAACCCGCGGTCGAGCAGCAGCCGTCGCATCACCCCGGGGCCGAGCGCGGCCACGAACCCGTCGACCAGCGGGTAGAACACCGGGCACTCATGGGCGTTGCCGGGCAGCAACCGCGCCGCCACGCGTAGAAAGAAGCGCCGCTCGCGATCCGTGTGCAGCAGCGAGACCAGCTTGTAGCAGCGCCGCCAGCGACAGCGTGCGGCGGCCTGGGGCGAGAGCTCCGCCAGGCGCGCGGCCTCGATCGGGTGATCGTGCTCGTCGAACAACAACCGCGCCGAGCGCTCGTAGTCGGGATTGTCGGGGACGAACACGTACGAGGCGTCGCCGATGAAGATCCCCTCCGGATCGAACGTCCCCTGCTGGTGGAGCACCTGGGCGGCGTCGCGGTTGAACCAGGTCTCGAGCTGCTCGGGATCGGTGTCCTTGGCGAACTTGCGCAGGAAGTCCGGATCGCACGGGGTCTGCCGATCGTAGTGGTTCTTGCGATTGAAGCCGGCGCAGCTCAGCGTCACGTCACCGCTCTCGGGATGCGTCGCCTTGTGACCGAGCTCGGGGCCAAAGGCGTTGAGCATCCCCCCGCACCGCACGACGTACGGATAGGCGTGGAAGCTGTGGCTGCCGTGCAGCCGCATCGACAGGTTGCTGGCCAGGAAGAACCAGGTCGGCACTTCCTGCTTGCGGCGTGGGGAGGGGTAGCTCTGGGCCAGCGCCGCGAGATACCCCTCCGTCCCCAGGAAGCGGAAGAACTCGGTCTCCACCACTTCGCTGGCGGCCTCCAGGTAGTCGAACTCGCCGGCGCGGAAGCGCCCGAGCACGAACTCCGGATCCCGCTCATAGCACACCAGGTCCAGCGCTCACTCCTCCTTGCGGCGGGCGGCTTCGAGTTGGTCGATCACCGCCAGCATCGCACGCTGCATCCCCACCAGTCGCGCCCGCGCCCGCCGAAAGCGCCGGTAGCGCTGGGTAAGCTCGCGCAGCGTCGCCAGCCGGTCTTCCGGGATGGTGCGCAGCCGGGTCCGCCCCTGCTCGCATACGCTCAGCACCATCACCGGGTGGAGCCGGCCCCGCGCACAGCGGCACGAGGGCCGGCCGCAGCGCCGCCGCAGCTCATAGACCGAGCCTCGCACCAGGGGCTCGGGAGCGAGAAACACCTCGAGCAGAACCGCCCCCTCGCCGTGGAGGCGGAGCAGTAACTGGCGTAGGCGACTGGTGCGGGGACGTGGACTCATCTGTATGCCTACAAACAATACAGCATACAGATAGGCAACGACAAGCCCCCGGCCGGCAAGAAAGATCGGAGCCTCCGGCACCGCCTCCAGACCTACGGCGCTAAGTCCCGCTCACAAAGCGCCCTGACGGGTCGGCTGGCGGCGGTCTGCTACTGTCTGAACCGCAGTGGATGTGTCGCGGCGGGCCGGGTTCTGCTCTCCATTGCCCGCTGCGTCGGGTCCGGGTCGACACCCACCGATCGCGGAGCGGCCACTTGCCATCCGGCCCCGGACGGGCGGCTCGGGGC
>JAQBHB010000038.1:0-15789 GCA_032128115.1 Deltaproteobacteria bacterium
ACTCGACGCGGGCGAGATCGAGACCCTCACCCGCGCAGGAATCATCGGCACCCGCCCCCCGGGATCGCGGGGACGGGGTTGACTATTCACTTTTCCAAGATGCTCCCCGCACATTGACGACCGCGCGTAAATGTAAATAGACAACCCCGTCCCCGTCCTACATGCCTCCACCGGACAGCTTGCGGTGGTCCCAGCTCACGACCTTTTCCAGGCGCACCACGACGCCGGTGCGCTTGGCCGCCATCTGCTTCGCCACGCCGTCGAGCTGATCCCGGGTGAGCTCCGGCTGGTTGCGGGCCATCACCTCGAGGGCCAGCTTGTGCACCGCGTCGCGCTCGGTCACCAACTCGGCCTTGGCGTTGATGGTGACACCGCGCAGCTGGTCGTAGGTCTCCCCCGCCTCCACCAGCACCGCGATCCGGGGATCGCGTTCCAGATTCCTGATCTTCTGCGACTTCGTGTAGGTCTCGAACACCAGCGCCCGGTCCACGATGGCGAACCACAGGGTCGTCAGGTGCGGGCTGCCGTCCTTGTTGAGGGTGGCCACCTGCAGGCTCTTCTGGTCTTCGATCAATTGCCAGATTTCGTCCTCGGACATCCGGATCTGGTCGCGGCGTTTCGGCACGGTGGTCTCCTCAGTTGAGCGTCGATGTGCGGGCGAGCTCCGCGGCTCGGCGCCCCATATCGAGCACGATGGGCCCGAAGGCCTCCATCTTGGGGTTGTCGGCGCCGCCCTTCAGGTAGCGCGCGTAGCCGCCTTCGAGCACGCAGGCCATCTTGAAGCGGGCCAACACCAGGTAATAGTCCATTTCGTCCACCGGAAGCCCGCTGCGGCTGGCGTAGCGATGCATCAGCTCGTCGCGGGATGGCATGCCGGTGTAATCGATGTAGCCCAGGTCACTCGAGGCCTCGCCGGGGTCGACCCATCCCATGAGCACCCAGGCCAGGTCGAGGAGCGGATCCCCCACTGTGGCCATCTCCCAGTCGACCACGGCCGCCATCCGGGCCGGGGCTCCGTGGTGGAACATCACGTTCGCGAACTGGTAATCACCGTGGATGATGCCCGGCGCGAACGTCGCTGGTGTGTGCTTCCGCAGCCAGGTTCCGGCTTCGTCGAGTCCGGGAATCTCCCGGAACTGGAACTGCGACAGGTGGTGCAGCCAGCGATCCACCTGGCGATCCAGGAAACCCTCGGGCTTTCCAAAGCCCTCGAGCCCCGCCGCGCGCCAGTCGACCCGGCCCAGGGTGGCGATGGCGTCCACCAGCTCGAAGGCCAGGCCCCTCTTCGCGTCCGGATCCGAAGCGAAGGGCTCCGGCAGCTCGCCCATGGGCGTCCAGCCGTCTACAAAGTCCATTACATAGAAGCAGGCGCCAAGCACGTCCGGGTCTTCGCACACGCCGTGCGTCCGGGCGTGGGGCACGCCGCTGTCGGTCAGGGCCGCCAATACCCTGTACTCCCGAAGCATGGTCCGGTTGCGCCCCTCGGGCACCACGCGCGGGGGCCGACGCAGCACCATGCGATGGCCGCCGCGCTGCAGCTCGAAGATCTCGTTGGAGGCGCCACCGGCAACGGCGCGGATCTCCAGCGCCTCGCCCGCGCCGGGCAGCCGCTGCTCGTCCATCCAGCGCTCGAGCCGGCTGGCGTCGATCAGGCCCTGGTGTTGCGCCTCCCGCCCCAAGGCTCAGTCCCCCCCGGCAAGACTCTTGAACAGGGGCACCAGATTCGGGCCCTTGCGCAGGGTGTGCCCGCCGTTCACCCCGAAGAGCTCTCCGGTGACCCAGCTCGCCTCATCGGAAAGCAGGAAGGCGACACACGCGGCCACGTCCTCCGGCTCGCCGATGCGCGAGATGGGCATATGACTCAGATACTCGTTCCGGGATATCTCGTTGTCCGCCAGCATGCTGGCCATGGGCGTGCGCACCACGCCGGGCAGCACCGAGTTGACCCGGATCCCGAGCTCGCCAAGCTCGTCGGCGGCACATCGGGTCAGCATGTCGAGCCCCGCCTTGGACACGCAATAGGGGCTCATCCACGGATGGGTGAGAAGCGCGGCGATGGAACTCACGTTGACGATGCTGCCTCCGCCGGCCTCCACCATGGCCCGGGCCTCTTCGCGCAGACAACGGAAGGCACCCGTGAGGTTGGTATCCATCACCCGCTGGAACTCCTCAGTGGGTACGTCGAGCAGCGGCCCGGCCGTGCCGGTTCCCGCGGAGTTGACCGCCAGGCGCAGGGGCCCCAGGCGATCGACGGTGGCGGCGACAGCGTCCACCACCGACTTCTCGTCGCTCACATCGCAGACGATCCACGAGGCGTCGGGGCCGAGGATTTCCGCCGCCTCGCGCAACGTGTCCTCGCGCCGGGCGCAGATCATCACGCGCCCGCCCCCCTCGACGATGGCGCGAGCACAGCCAAGGCCGATCCCCGTGGCGCCCGCCGTGACGATCCCCACCTTGCCCTGAAAACGGCCCGCGTCGCCCACCTTGCACCCTCCCTGTCGGATTTCAGTCGGTTTTCAGTCGGCTTTCAGTTGGTTTCCAGTTTCGGAGGTTCTTCAGCTGCGGAGCGCCGGCAGCACCCGCGATTCCACCAGCCGCAGGCACTCCCAGGAAAATTCCGGATCGAGTCCACCCATCAGCGGGTGGAGCATCACCATGTCCATGGGACCCATGGCCCGGGCGCGCTCCACCACCTGCTCCGGTGTCCACACCCGATATTCGCCCGAGGCGCGCAACTCATCCGGATCGTCTACCTGGCGGTAGGGCCCGGTAGCGCCCGACTCCCGGATCCAACGCGCGTAGGCGTTGGTCTCGTGCAGGGCGCGCGGGGCGATCCGCTCCCAGGCCGCGTCCGGATCCTCGGCCACGAACAGGAAGTTCCCGGTGGTCTCGGGCAGCGGTCCGGGATCGGGCTTGCCCAGGCGCAGGCGCTCGGCGCGAAACGCCTCGAACAGCGCCGGTACGGTGGGAATGAAGTGGTCGGCGTGGCGCGCGGCGCGGCGCGCTGCGGCCTTCGAGGCCCCGCCCATGAAGACCGGCGGGCACGGCTTCTGCACCGGTCGCGGCGTGACCCGCACCCGGGCACCGCGGTACTCGAAGGGCTCACCGGTCCAGGCCTTCCGCAGCAACGGCACGATCTCCTCCATGAGCTTCGCGCGCTCCTCCAGCTTTCGGCCGAAGGTGGCGAACTCCGAGGCCACATAGCCGCCGCTCACCACGGGAATCACCCGGCCATTGCTGATCACATCGAGCATGGCCACGTCTTCCGCAAGGCGGATCGGGTCATGCAGGGGTGCGATCAGGGCCGCCAGCAAGAGACGCAGGCCGTGGGTGCGGGCGGCCACCGCGGCGCCAAAGACCAGGGGTGACGGCAGGTAGCCATCCGGCGACCCGTGGTGCTCCGAGAGCGTTACCGTTGCAAAGCCCTGGCGGTCGGCCCACTCGCATTGGTCCAGCGCCGTCTGCACCAGCTCGGCCGACGACGCCTTGGCGAAATCGGGCCGGCGGAAATCGTAACGGAGTCCGAAGAGCGCCACGCCGCCCTCCATACTAGACCTGCCGAGCGGGTCGGGGAAGCGATTCCGACACGGGATCAATCCGCGCGTGAGAGCTCGCGCATCAGGGTATCCACGAGCCACTCGAGTTCCGGCGATCGGGCGACCGCACCGGTTCCCTCCAGCATCTGCAACGACGCCAGGCCGGAGAGAACCGAAATCGCGTAACGCTCGATCCGCAGCTGCTTGGCCCGGGAAATCGGTGCATCGTGGAACCAACGCATCCAGACCCGATCCCACGCCGTAAACATCTCCTCCTGCCAGTTCGAGCTGCCACTGTCCTGCCTACCGAGCTCGTTCAGCAGGATCTCGAAGGTGGAGCGAAACTCGGAGCTACCGAAATGCGCCCAGGCGCGGTCGACGAAGAGCGACGCGCGTTCGCCGAGCGGGGCGTTGGCGGGCCAATCCTGCAGGCGCGCCGCGAACCGGCCGAACGAGTCTTCCAACACCGCGCTCAGGATGCCATCCTTGCCGCCGAAGTGATGCTGCGCCGCTCCCCACGTGACCTCCGCGCGGCGCGCGATCTCCGCGGCAGTGGTGCGCTGGAAACCCACCTCGGCCACGCTCTCGCGCACCGCCGCGATGATGCGCGAGCGGGTCTGCGCCGAGCGTTCGGCATGAGAGCGCCGTTCGCGCGTGCCGGAGCGAAATCGGATACGGCGAGTCTCGGTCACGAAGCTGCCTCGAGCGACAGAAGAGGGCCAGTTCTCCCTTCTGTCCGCGAACTTACGTGATTTTACATTGTGCGCAATATGTATATCGTCTAGTCTGGCATCCCCTGTGGGAGGCGTTGCCGTGGTCCCTGCCGAGCCCCGCTTCGATCCCTACGACTGGGAGACCCACGAGGATCCCTACCCGGTCTACCGCGCGCTGCGTGAACGGGCGCCCGCCTACTACAACGAAGAACTCGACTTCTGGGCGCTCTCGCGTCACGCCGATGTGCTGGCCGCCTTCCGCGATTGCGAGTGCTACTCGAACGCCCGGGGCGTGGCACTCGAAACCGACGTAGACGCCGAGGCGGTGATGTCGTTCCTGGGCATGGATCCGCCCCGCCACGGCCCGCTCCGCGCACTCGTCTCCCGCGGTTTCACACCGCGTCGCGTCTCGAATCTGGAGCCCCAGATCCGGGCATTGGCGACCCAATACATCGACGCCTTCATCGAATCCGGTGAGGCAGACTTCATCGACGGCTTCGCCGGGCGCCTGCCCATGGACGTGGTCAGCGAGATGGTGGGAGTGCCGCGGGACGATCGCACGCAGTTGCGAACGTGGGCTGACTGCGTGGTGCATCGGGAGGCCGGGCGTCCGGAGGTTCCCCCGGCCGGGCTCGAGGCCGCCGCCCGGCTGTTGGGTTACTTCGCGAATCACGTGGCGGGGCGCCGTGCGTGCCGTGGTGCAGACCTCACCGATGCCCTGATCGCGGCCGAACTCGACGGCAAGCGGCTGGAAGACCGGGAGATCGTCGCGTTCCTGTTCCTCATGATCATCGCCGGCAACGAGACCACCACGAAGCTGTTGGGCAACGCCCTGTACTGGCTGGAGAAGAACCCGGAGCAACGCGAGAAGGTGCTGGCCGACCGCACTCTCGCCGAGCCCTGGGCCGAAGAGACCCTCCGCTACGACCCCTCTTCCCAGCTGATCGCCCGCACCCTAACCCGCGATGTGGAGATCCACGGCCGCAAGATGCCGTCCGGCGCGAAGGTGGCCCTGCTGATCGGCGCCGCCAATCGCGACGAGCGTGCGTTCGAGCGCCCGGACAGCTTCGACGTGACGCGGAGCACCGCCAACTCGCTGGCCTTCGGGAACGGAACCCACTTCTGCCTGGGCGCCTCGCTGGCCCGCCTCGAGGCGCGTGTCTCGCTGGAGGAGATCCTACTGCGGCTCCCGGACTTCCAGGTCCGCAGCGAGGGCATCGAGCGTGTGCACTCCAGCAACGTGAGGGGTTTTTCCGCGCTTCCCATCCACTTCACGCCGGGCGCCCCTCGAGGCGGCTGACCCTGGAATACGACCCCTACTCGTACGAGATCGACCTGGATCCGTATCCCGTGTACCGCTGGATGCGCGACGAAGCGCCGGTCTACTACAACGAGCGTCTCGACTTCTGGGCGCTCTCGCGCTTCGACGACTGCCTGGCGGCCTTCATCGACTGGCAGACGTTCAGCTCGGCACGCGGCACGGTGCTCGAGCTGATGGACAAGCCGCTCCCCGGCCCGCTCATCATCTTCATGGATCCCCCCCGACAGACGCGCCTGCGCAACCTGGTGAGCAAGGCCTTTACCCCGCGGCGCATCGCCGAACTCGAGCCGCGGATCCGCGAGATCGCCGCAACCCATCTCGACCGCATCGTCGGCAAACCGCGCTGCGACATCGTGCGCGAGTTCACGGCGAAGCTCCCCATGGACGTGATCAGCACCCTGCTGGGCATTCCCGAGGCGGACCGGGATGCCGTGCGCGGACTCTCCAACGACCTGCTGCACCGCGATCCGGGCAACCCCAATCCGCCGAGAACCGCCATCCAGGCCATGGGCAGGCTGATGGAGTACTTCACCGCTGCGGTCGAGGAGCGGAAGCGGGCGCCACGCGATGACATGATGTCGCTGTTGATTGCGGCCGAGGTGCCGAACGAGGACGGGACTCCCACCCGGCTCAGCGACATCGAGATCTATTCGTTCTTCAACCTGCTGGCCACGGCGGGCAACGAGACGGTGACGAAGCTCCTGGCCACCACGTTCTACTGGCTCTGGCGCTTCCCCGACCAGAGAAAGCAGATCGTCGCGGATCCGGGCGTGATTCCCGGCGCGGCCGAAGAATCCCTGCGCTACGACTCGCCCACCCAGTACCAGGGGCGCACGCTGACCCGAGACGTCACGCTCCACGGCACGACCCTGCCCGCGAACGCCCGGGTGCTCCTGATCAACGCGGCGGCGTGTCGCGACGGGCGGCGCTTCCCCGATCCGGACCGCTTCGACCTCACCCGCGAGATCGACCTGCAGCTCAACTTCGGCTACGGCCGCCACGTGTGTCTGGGCAAGAGCCTGGCACGACTGGAAACCCGGATCGCCCTGGAGGAATTCTCACGTCGGTTCCCGGACTACGAAGTGGACGAGTCCGGAATCGAGCGATTCCACTCGAGCAACGTGCGCGGATTCACCGGGTTGCCGCTGGAGTTCCCGGCCTGATTCCGTGGTGCGCGGCCGCTCAGGGCTTGTAGCGGGGCACTACGCTGCTGACCGGGACCGCCTCTTCGCTGGCCAGCAGATCGGCCAGGTGGCGTCCCACCGACTCGGGAAGCATGGCGCGGCCGAACATCAGGCCCCGATCGATCCACTCGCGCACCTGGTCGCCCCCCCGGTCCGGGTCCCAGCCAACACCCATCTCGGTGGCGCCCGTATCGCCAACACTCACCCGGGTGAAGGCGATCTCGTGGTGCTCCTCCTGCCAGACCTGGATCATCTTGTCGAGCGCGGCCTTGGTGGTGATGTAGAGGCCGAGGCCGCGCCGGGGCGGATGGTCGTTGGCGGCAATCGACGACACGTAGACGGCGCGTCCGCCACTGGCACTGGCCGCCAGGTGTGGCAGCGCCGCGCGAGTGATCAAGGCAGCGCCCACGAGGTTCACCTCGACGGCCCGTCGCCAATCCTCGGCGTCCGCCTCCGCGAGCCGTCGGAACGGAGCCACTCCCGTCACGTAGACCAGCGCGTCGAGGCCGCCGAGCCCCTCGACCGCCTGGGCCACCCCCTCCGCGCACGCCGCGGCATCGCGGACGTCGAAGGGCGTCACCAGTGCGCCACCGGGGATCCGCTGGCAGACCTCCTCCAGCCGGTCGCGGCGGCGGGCCGCCAGGGCCACCCGCGCCCCCTCCCGGCCCAGCACCAGGGCCGTGGCCGCGCCGATGCCCGATGAGGCGCCCACCAGCAGGATGCGTCTGTCCGAGAGTCTCTTCACGCGATCACGAAGGCTGGACGACCTGGGCGTCCTTCAGCTCCCAGTAGCCGCGCAACGAGACCAGCTTGCCGTCGTCATTCACCCGATACGTGAAGATTCCGGTCACCCGCATCGCGGTGCCGTTGGGGAACGTGGTGGTGAGTTTCATGCGATGCGCCGACTCCAGGGGAGTCGAGAACGATTCGGAAACGTCGAACTCGATGGTGTTGGGCGCGATGTTCTGGTCGAAAAAAGCGGCGACGGCCGCCTTGCCCGAGTGCCCCTTGCCGTGGGGATCCAGGGGCGAGACGCCGATGGGGTCCTCGATCACGATGTCGTCGGCCATCAGGTCGAGCCATTCCTGCTTCGCCTTGCCGCCGATCGCCGCCCACGAGGCCCGCGCGGCGATCATCGCCGGGTGTTCGTCACTCATGAGAATCTCCTTCTAGATGGAACAGGCCACGCGCACCGCGTCAGCCGTGGCCTTTCGAATCAGACCGAGTCCGGTGCAGTCGCCCACCGCGTGGGCCTCCGGAACCGAAGCCTCGATGGCATCGAACAGCTTCGTATCCGGCTCGACCTCACCGGCGAGAATCACCGAGTCGGCTTCCACCAGGAGATCGACGCCCTCTTCCTGGCGCACCACGATGCCACGGGAGGTGATCTCCCGGTAGTCCACCCGCGTGTGGACGGGAACGCCGAGCTTGTCGAGGCGGTCCATGTGCTCGCTCCGGCGTTTGCCCCCCACCTCGGGGGCGAGGCGGTTGCCGGGCGCCAGCAGCGACACGCGCCGACCCCGGCACGCCAGGAACTCGGCCAGCTCAACGGCCGCCAGATCGCCGCCTGCAACCGCCACGCGACGCCCGAGCGGCATCCACAGGCGCGTGAGCGCGCGGGACAGCGCCGGCGTGGCAAAGCGCGAGAGCCCCGGCGCAAGTCCCCGCAGTGCGATGCGCTGCCACGGGGACAGGGGCCTTGCCCCCTCGGCGGAGTTCCGGCCTTCCAGCAGCGCGCGCAGCCCTGCGCCGGTGAAAACTCCGGGCCGATCCGAGCCTGGAATCTCCGGTGTCACCACGCATCCGCCCGTGGCCACGATCGCCACGTCGGGACGCAGAGCACGCACACCCGCAGGTGTCATCTCTTCTCCCAACCGGACCTCGATGGGGAGCGTGCGCACACACTCCTGCAGGTACCGCAGGAAGGGCTCGTTCTCGGGATGGACGGTTGCCGCCAGACGCAAGGCGCCCCCCAGCATCCGCTGGCGCTCCACCAGGACCACCCGGTGCCCCCGGAGCGCCGCCACCCGGGCGGCTTCGAGCCCAGCGGCGCCGGCTCCCACCACCAGCACGCGCCGGGGCAGGGCCGCGCGCTCGAAGGCCACTTCGCCCTCGAGGCCGCTGCGTGCGTTGACGGCGCAGCTCATTTTCAGCCGCTCCATGCTGTCGATGCAGTGCTGGCACGAGATGCACGGACGGATCCGGTGCGACAGCCCCATGCGTGCCGAATTCGGAAGCTCCGGGTCGGCCAGAAGCGGTCGGCCCATGGCGATCAGATCCGCTCGCTCCTCGCGCAGGAGGCGCTCGGCGAGCCACGGATCATGGACGCGCCCCACCAGCATCACCGGAACGTCCACCACCTGTTTTACCGCCGCCGCCGCCGCCTCGTTATGGGCGCTTCCGAAGTGCGAGCCGGTCACGATCTGCGTCACATAGCGGTCGATCACACCCCCCGAGACGTGAAAGGCCGCCACTCCGGCGCGGGCCAGGATCGGTGCGATGCGCTGGGTGTCTTCGATGCTCCGCCCACCGGGCACGCGTTCGTAGCCGGAAATTCGCAGCGTCACGGGAAAGTCCTCGCCGGCGGCAGCGCGGATCGACTGCAGCACCTCCAACGCGAAGCGCAGGCGCCCCTCGAGCTTGCGAGCGCCGTACTCGTCACTGCGTCGATTGCGCAGGGGCGACAGGAAGGAGCCGATCAGCATGTAGCCGTGAGCCGCGTGCAGCTCGATGCCGTCGTAACCCGCCTCCCGCACCCGGCGTGCGGCCTGCCCGAACAACCCGGCGATCTCGTGGATCTCGTCGACGTCGAGCTCGCGCGAGGGATGACCGGTCAGATACGACGGGTTCACCGAGGGCCCCACCGAGGGTGTCCCGTCCAGGAGGGGGGACATGGAGTCGGGGCCCGGATGCACGAGTTGCGGCTGCACCCGGGCGCCGTGAGCGTGCAGGCGATCGGTGAGCTCCCGGTGCATCGGAATCACGTCGTCATCGGAGAAATGCATGGAGTGGATGACTTCCCGGTGGCGGCGGTCGACACTGGACGCCTCCAGCGTGATCAGCCCCACCCCGCCCCGGGCGCGCGCCTCCAGGTAATCGAGCAGGCGCGGTGTCGGCAGCCCCTCTTCGCTGGCGTAGTCGGTCGTCATGGGCGCCATCACGAGTCGGTTGCGCAGCTCCATGGAACCGATCCGAATGGGGGTAAAGAGCTTCTCGAGCGTCGGGCGGCGGGGCATCAGAGGCTCGCCACCCGCTGTCCCACCAGGCGGCCGAAGAAGGTCGCATCTCCGATGGAGAGGCCGCTGGCGTAGCTGCGGCCCTCGCGGCACAGCCCGGCCGCGCAGCGCCCCGCCGCATAGAGACCCGGAATCTCGGCTCCATCCGCCGAGAGCACCTCGCCCGTGGCCCGGACCCGCAGGCCTCCCAGCGTGAACCCCCCGAATATCGAGCGCTTCGTGCTGCAATCCAGAGCTGCGTAGGGAGGCGCCGCCAGGACTCGAAGATGAGCGGGGGCCTTGTGGAAGAGCGGGTCCTGGCCCCGGGCCGCGTCGCGATTGTAGGTCTCGAGGGTCGCGACCAGTGCTCCCGACGCGATGCCGAGCGACGCTTCCAGGGCCTCGAAGCTCTCCGCCACGGCTGCGAGCTTGTGGAAGGCCTGGGTCTGCCCGTAGATCTCGTCGTCCACGATCAGGTAGGCCACCGCGTCGGCCTTGAATACGATGGCGTCGCTGGTGCGGCCGATGTACGCATCCTCGTTGATGAAGCGCTGCCCCTGGGAGTTCACCAGCACGCCCTTCAGGTGCGACGATGGGGGGTAGTAGGCGTTGAGCAGCAGGCCTTCGCTCATGTTGATGGCCTCGCCGCCGGCCCCGACACCCATGCGGATCCCGCGCCCGTCGTCTCCCGGCGTCCCCAACGGGTAGTTCACGTGTAGAAGCGACGGGGCGTGTTGCGCCAGCATTTCGGGGTTCATGATGAATCCGCCGGCGGCCAGGATCACCCCCTTGCGGGCGCGGATGAACTCGCGCCTCCCATCGACGCGCACCCGCGCGCCCAGGATGCGGCCGTCCTCGCGCTGGACCAGGGCCTCCACCAGACAATCGTTCAGTGCCCGCGCGCCGGATTCACCGGCTGCGCGGAGCACGGCCTCCATCAGGTAGCCGCCCGCCTCTCCTTTGCGCGCAGGTTTGTGTCCCCGGGGCACTGGAGGCGTCACGTCCGAGCAGGGATACGCGTCCTCATTGCCACTGAACAGCAGCGAGTCGTCCGTGAGCGGGTGCGTCACCTTGTCGGCGTGGAACGACTCCTTGAATTCAACCCCGAGGCCGCAGAACCACTCGAAGTGTTCAACGCTTCGCTCGCAGTAGAGCCGCACCCGCTCCTCGTCTGCGTGGGCTCCCGCTGCCAGACGCACGTAGTCCAGCATACCCTCGACCGAGTCGTCGAAGCCGCAGGCCTTCTGGATGCGAGTCCCGCCGCCGAAGTAGGTGATTCCCGTGGAGAGGGCCGTCGCCCCACCGCCACGCGACATGCGCTCGAGCACCAGGGTGTCGGCGCCGGCGTGCGCGGACTCGATGGCGGCGCAGCCCCCCGCAGCGCCAAAGCCCACAATCACCACGTCGTGCTCACGGTCCCAGCGCGAGACCTCTCGCGCCGGATGGGGACGGCTGGCCGCCGCCGTCTCCGCCATCACTCCCCGACTCGCGTCAGGGCTTCCGGCGCCCGGCAGAACGAACGGACCAACTGGTCGTGGATGTCGGCCACCAGCGCGTCCGGATCGCGCTGCATTCCGCGTTCGACCCAGTCGGCCAGCACCACCTGGTGCATCCCGATCATGAGCCGGGCCATCAGCCGCGGGTCGCCGGGGTGGAAGATGCCCTCGTCGATACCCCGCTCGAACAGCGTTGCCTGCATGGCCACGCCCTCGCTCCAGGCGACGGCGCGGGCGCGGCTGGGGGCGCTGGCGCCTGAAAGGCCCCAGGCAAAGCCCTCGCGCAGGTGGATGCGGAGGAAATCGGGGTGAGCGGCGAAGAACTCCACATAGGCGCGCACCCCGGCCCGCAGCATGTCGAGAGGCGACGTCAGGCCCCGCGCGCCGTCGACCGCCCGCTGCAATACCTCGGCGTCGCGGACGTCGTGAACGGCCCGGAACAGCTCGGCCTTGCCGTGAAACACCGAATAGAGCGTTCCCAGCGACAGACCCGACTCGGCGGCAATCTCCTCCATCTTGGCGTCGTCGAAGCCCTTGTCGGCAAAGATCCGTTCCGCCGCCTCCAGAATGAGTTGGCGGTAGAGGGCGCTGCGCGCCCGGCGCACGTTCTCCCTGGATCGGCGCGGCACGGCAGCCTACCCGGAAGGGGTCACGGTCGGGTGCCAGTCGAATTCACTGCGACGCGTCCAGCCCGGCATGCGCGAGCCCTTCTTGAGGCGCTCCTGCATGCCTTCACTCAGTTGATCGTTCTTGAGCATCTCCAGAAAACAGGCGCCCGCGTTCGAGTGATCGAAGAAGTCGCGCTGCCAGCTCCACTGGTAGTCACCCGCGTATCGGAACCAGGACCCCCCGGTCCCCACCACCTCGTAGGGCGTGCCATCGGGGCAGTTCACCGGCGCAATCTGGCGCCAGAAACCCACCACCTCACCTTGTCGGTCGTCGATCAAGACGCGGATATACGGATAGCTCCAGCCGACCAGGCCGCTCATCTCGGTCCCGAAGGCCCAGTCGCGGATCTGGTCGCGGCCGCGCGCCACGAACTCGTACTTGCCACCGTTGTTCCAGCTGTAAAGCGCGTCTTCGCTGAAAAAACCGGCCATCCGACTCCAGTCGCCACTGCGACCCGACTCGTCGTTGGCCCGGGTCCAGCGCTGCATCATCTCTTCAAGCTCTTCTCGGGGGTACACGGGCATGCAATCTCCTTGAAATCAGTCTTCCTGCTCCAGCGAGAGCGCCCTCGTGGGGCAGTGCTCGACGGCCGCCTGCACCTGCTGGCGCAGTGCTTCGGGCGGCTCTTCCTGGAGCACGCGCACCTTCTGGCTGGCTGCATCGACCTGGAACACCTGGGGGGCCTCGGAGGCGCAGACCCCGTGTCCCTGGCAGAGGTCCAGGTCCACCCGAATGCGCCCCCCGCGCGTTGCACCCGGCCCCGCGCTGCGCCCGGCGATCTCGTGGGAAGCCTGACGCCGCCGGTACCGCACGCGACACGGCTGCGCGAGCTGCACCACCATCTTGGAGTGGTCGTTGCGGTAGCTCTCGGGGGGCTGCGCCAGCTCGAACTCCCACTCGCGCAGGAGTACGCTGAAAATCGCCTTGAGCTGCATCATCGCGAAGGCAGCGCCCACGCAGCGGTGGCGCCCCCCGCCGAACGGGATCCACGCGAACGACTGCCGATCCTCCTGACGACCGGGGCCGTAGCGATCCAGGTCGTAGCGGTCCGGCTCCGGAAAATTTTCGGGCATGCGGTTCGAAACCGCCGGTGAAACCGCCACGAGTTTTCCAGCCGCGACGGTCCAGTCCTTGTAGCGGAAATCCGACATCACCTTGCGCAGCAGCACGATGAGCGGCGGGTGCATCCGCAGCGCCTCCATGATTCCGTGCTCGAGTTCGGGAATCTCACGCAGGGCCTGGTAGCTCACGTCTCGCCCATCGGCATAGAGGGTGTCGATCTCCTGCACTACACGCTTCGCAAACTCGGGGTGGCGCAGCAGCTCGATCAGGGTCCACGCGGCCGTGCCCGATGTGGTGTGATGCCCTGCGAACATCATGGCGATGAACATGCCGGTGATCTGGTCGGGTGTGTAGCGCGGCTGACCCCGGTCGTCGCGCAGCCGGGTGAGCACGTGCAGCAGGTCTCCGGTCTCGCGACCTTCGGACCGACGGGTGTCGATGATGGTGGTCACCATCTCCACCAACTGCCGCCGGGCGCGATCGCGCTGGCGGAACGAGGGCAGCGGCAGGTGCGGGTTCACGTACGCGAACGCGTCTGTCCCCTTCTCGAGCTGTTTGTAGGCGCGGGCGAAATCGGGAGTCAGCTCCTCCCGAAATTCGGTCCCCAGCAGACACGCACTGGACGTGTAGATGGTGAGTTCGGCGAAGAAATCGAGCAGGTCGATCTCGCCCGACTCGCCCCAACCTTCCAGCATGCGCTCGGTCTCGCGGGCGATCACCTCGGCGTGACCGCGCATGAACTCGTCGCGCAGCGAGCGATTGCGAATGGCCGCCTTTCGCTGCTCGACCGGCGTGTCGAACACCACACCCGCGCCGAAGATCGGCTTCATGAACGGATAGGCCGCCGCCTGGTCGAGCTGCTCATCGGGCGCGCGAAAGAAGGCCTCTTGGGCCTCGACCCCGCTCATGAGCACCACGGGCTGCCCGGCCCAGCGCATCTCGCCGATTTCGCCGCATTCGGAACGGACCCGCTGCATGAGATCGATCGGCGAACGCCGCAGCTGCAGCAGATGGCCCAGCAGCGGCAGCCCCCCCGAAAGCTGGCACGGGCTCCGGCCGGACTGCGTTGCGGCTGCTGTCATGATCCACCTCCCCAGACGACCACGAGGGGCGAGTAGACCAGATTGTCCGAGCTTTGAAAAGCCGTTTCGTTGAACGAATGCTGATTCTACGCTCAGTGCCGGGATCGGGACTGCCACGGCCCACTGCCCCGCAACTCCACCCGATCGCCCAGATACACCCGGAATGCCCGCTCGGCGGGAACCTGTCATCGGGCAGCCTGGGGCGGCGTTCCCCGGCTACCCCTGCCCTGCGAATTGCGCCATGTCGAAATAGTCACGCCAGGCGGCGATCTTGCCGTCCGGGGTGAGTTCGAACACGCCGCACACCGGCAGCTCCACATCGCCACTCTTCATCGCCAGCGTGTCGACGCGCTCGTTCAGGACCAGGGTTCCATTCACCACCTGGTGGCGGATGTCGAAGTGCACGGCACTCGCGGTGTTCTCGAACAGCCCGCCCACGAACGCGCGGATGGCGGCCTTCCCCTGGCACGGCGGCATCGGAATGTTGTGGTAGACCGCGTCGTCGGCAAAGGCTTCGACGATGGCTTCCACATCTCCGCGGCCCCAGGCCGCGCAGAAATCCTTCACGATTCGTCCCGCGTCCAGTCCCGCGTCCATTCCGGCTTCTCCTTCGACTCTGGTGATGACGGTTCGGGGTATAGTACCCGGGATTGACGCCGAGGCTCCCCCATCCGGGCGGCCGCGGCACGAGGAGATGTGATGACACCCGAGGACCTCGTCGAAATCGAGAAGATCAAGCGGCTCAAATACCGGTACATGCGCTGCATCGACCAGAAGCTCTGGAACGAGATCCGCGAGTGCTTCACCCCGGATGCCACGGCGGCCTACAGCGGCGGCAAGTACGCCTACGATGGCGTCGACGCCATCGTGGAGTTCCTGAGCCGCTCCATGAGCGCCGACAGCTTCCACTCGAGCCACCGGGTTCACCATCCGGAGATCGAACTCACGAGTCCCATTACCGCCACCGGCACCTGGGCCCTCGAGGACGTGGTCATCGAGACGAAATGGCAGATCACGATCCGCGGCGCGGCCTTCTACGAAGATCGCTACCGCAAGCTGGGCGACGACTGGAAATTCGAGCACACCGGCTACCGGCGCACCTACGAGGAGATCCAGAAGCGCAAGGACCAGCCGGGGCTCGAGCTCACCGCCAGTTGGTGGACCACCGACGGCAAGAGCGCCATCGACGTGTGAGCCGATTCGGCTCGAGCGTACTCAAAGGCGCGAGATCACCCCTGGGAGAGATCAGTCGGCCAGCAATCGGCCGAGGCGCCTCAACTGTTGGGTCGAGCCGCCCAGGCTGAGTTCCAGTTGCTTGGCGTAGAGGAAGTAGCGATGTAGCGGATACTCGCGATCGACTCCGATGCCGCCGTGGATGTGCTGGGCGGTGTGCACCACCCGCTGGCCGGCTTCGGCCGCCCAGATCTTGGCCACCGCCACCTGGGGCGCGGCCGGGAGCCCCTGCGCGATCCGCCACGCGGCGTGGAGGGCCGTCAACCGGATGCCCTCCG
>JAQBHB010000039.1:0-27022 GCA_032128115.1 Deltaproteobacteria bacterium
CCAAGATTCGCGACCTGCTCGAGAAGGAACTCACCAGGGGTGCGGTGTCGCGAGTCGAGATCGAGCGCATCGGTGAGAAGAAGGTTCAGGTGGACATCCACACCGCTCGCCCCGGTGTCGTCATCGGGCGCAGCGGCAGCGAGGTCGACCGCCTGCGGACGATGCTCGAGAAGCTGACGACGCGAGACATCAAGATCAACGTGATCGAGGTCAAGGACGCCGAGACCGATGCCCAGTTGCTGGCACGCAGCATCGCCGACCAGTTGCAGGGCCGGGTTTCGTTCCGTCGTGCCCTCAAGCGGGCGGTACAGACCGCGATGAAGGCCGGCGCTCAGGGCGTGCGGGTCCAGGCTCAAGGTCGTCTCGGTGGCGCGGACATGGGGCGCCGCGAGTGGTATCGCGAGGGCCGGGTGCCCCTGCACACGCTCCGAGCCGAGATCGACTACGGGTTCGCCGAGGCCAAGACCACGTACGGGCTCATCGGTGTGAAGTGCTGGGTGTTCAAGGGCGACGTGGCGGACAAGGACATGCGCAAGGGAGCGCTCTCCCAGCGGGTCGGCGACGACCAGCAGCCGCAGAGGTAGCCGATGCTTCAACCCAAGAAGGTCAAGCACAGGAAGCAGCAGAAGGGTCGCATGCGAGGCAAGGCGTATCGCGGCGGTACCCTGGCGTTTGGCGACTACGGCCTGCAGGCCACGGAACCGGCCCGGGTAACGGCGCGCCAGATCGAGGCGGCCCGGGTTGCCATGACCCGCTACGTGAAGCGCGGCGGCAAGGTCTGGATCCGGATCTTCCCGGACAAGCCGATCACGAAGAAGCCGGCCGAGACGCGCATGGGAAAGGGCAAGGGCAACCCGGAAGAGTGGGTGGCCGTCGTGAAGCCGGGGCGGATTCTCTACGAGATGGAGGGGGTCACGCCCGAGGTGGCCCGTGCTGCCCTGCGGCTGGCCGCCCACAAGTTGCCCATATCGACGAAGTTCGTGATGCGTGAGGCTGCACAGTGAAGGCCAATGAGCTCAAAGAACTTTCGATCGAGGAGCTGGATGCGAAGTCCGGCGACCTGCGCAGCGAAATGTTCAATGCGCAGGTGAAGCGCGCGACCGGTCAGCTCGAGAATACGGCGAAGCTCAAGTTGCTTCGCCGCGACATCGCTCGCGTGGAGACCATTCTTCGCGAGAGGCGCGGAGCGACAGAGTGAAGCAACGAGGCAGGCGGCGAACCCTGGTGGGATTGGTGGTCAGCAACAAGATGGACAAGACCGTCGTTGTCCGAGTGGAGCGGCTCGTTCAGGACCCGCAGTACAAGAAGTACGTGCGCCGATACTCGAAATTCATGGCTCACGACGAAGGCAACGCTTGCGCCATCGGGGATCGCGTGCAGATCATCGAGCATCGCCCGATTTCGAAGCGGAAGTGCTGGATGGTCCAGACCACCATCAACAAGACTGCCGAGGTCTAGGCCGGAATGGTTCAACAGGAATCAGTGCTCCAGGTCGCCGACAACTCGGGTGCGAGAAGGGTGCAGTGCATCCGCGTGTTGGGAGGGTCGGGCCGTCGCTACGCATCGATCGGAGACGTGATCGTGGTTTCGGTCAAGGATGCCATTCCCAACGCCCGGGTGAAGAAGGGCGAGGTGCGCCGCGCCGTCGTGGTGCGCACTCGCAAGGGCATCGGGCGCCCGGATGGCTCCGTCATCCGCTTCGATGACAACGCCGCGGTCCTCATCGACGCCCAGCGCGAGCCGGTGGGAACCCGGATCTTCGGCCCGGTGGGTCGCGAGCTCCGGGCTCACCGCTTCATGAAGATCGTCTCGCTAGCTCCGGAGGTCCTGTGATGACGCCGCGACTCCTGGAGAAATACCGGGACGAGATCGCGCCGAAACTCGCCGGCGAATTCGGGTATGGGAATCGTCACCAGGTGCCGACCCTGGCCAAGATCGTGGTCAATGTCGGTCTCGGCGAGGCGACGGAGAACACGAAGCTGCTGGACAAGGCTGCGGAAGAGCTGGCGGTCATCACCGGCCAGAAGGCGTTGATCCGCCGCGCCCGGAAGTCGGTGGCCAACTTCAAGCTGCGAGCCGGGCAGCCGATTGGCGCCAAGGTCACCCTGCGCCGCGCGAGAATGTGGGAGTTTTTCGATCGCCTGGTGAACGTCTCGCTCCCCCGGGTGCGCGACTTCAAGGGCGTGCCGCACAAGGCCTTCGATGGGAGGGGGAACTTCTCGCTGGGGATTCGCGAGCAGATCATCTTTCCCGAGATCGACTACGACAAGGTGGATCGAATCACCGGAATGAACGTCACCGTCTGCACCACCGCGAGAAACGACGCCGAGGCACGTGCGCTGCTCACGCACCTGGGTTTCCCTTTCTCGAAGGAATCGTGAGCCATCTGCCATGATGACCGACCCGATCAGCGACATGCTCACCCGGATCCGGAACGCCGGCATGGCGAAGCAATCCGAGACCTTCTGCCCCATGTCGAGGCTCAAGCTCGCCGTGGCCAAGGTGCTCCATGCGGAAGGGTTCCTGAATGACGTGCGCGTAGAAGTGCGCGAAGGCAGGGTCTACATGGTTCTCGGCATCCGCTACGACGAAGACGGCAAAACCGTGATCGACGGCATCCGTCGGGTCAGCAAGCCCGGCCGCCGGGTCTACGTGGACAAGACCCGGGTGCCCAAGGTGCGAAGCGGCCTGGGGGTGGCAGTTCTCTCCACCTCCCGCGGCGTGCTCTCGGATCGCGCCGCTCGTGATGCCTCGTTGGGTGGCGAAGTCATGTGTGAGGTCTGGTAGGCGTGTCTCGCATCGGAAAGCAGCCCATCGACGTTCCGAGCGGCGTCAACGTGACGCAGGGCGACGGGAACGTCCAGGTGAAGGGCCCGAAGGGGACGCTCAGTCAGCGGATGCCGGCGGGGATCAGTCTGGAGATCGCCGAAAATCGGATCCAGGTGAATCGGGCCGACGACTCGAAGGACAGCCGAGCACTTCACGGGCTGGCCCGAGCTCTGCTGGCCAACATGGTGCACGGCGTTACGAAGCCGTGGGTCAAGGAGCTGGAGATCCAGGGGGTGGGCTATCGGGCCGAGGCGGCGGGCAAGCAGCTCAAGCTGGCCCTGGGATTCTCGCACCCGGTGGCAATGGCGATTCCCGAGGGCCTGTCCGTCTCGGTGGATCGCAACGTGATCGTCCGGATCGAGGGGATCGATCGCCAGCAGGTCGGCCAGTTCGCGGCCGACGTGCGGGCCAATCGCCCTCCCGAACCCTACAAGGGCAAGGGCGTCCGGTATGTGAACGAACGCGTCCGTCGCAAGGTTGGCAAGTCCGGCGCCGCCGGAGGCTGAGGTCACGATGAAGCGCAAGATCCACGACGAGAAGCTCCGAAAGCGGATTGCCCGAAGGGGTCGGGTGAGGCGCCGCGTGACTCGGAGAGATCGCACGATGCTCACGGTTTTCCGGAGCGCACGGCACATCTACGCCCAGCTCGTCGATGGGGCCTCCGGGGAGACCCTGGTCACCGTTTCCAGCCAGTCGAAGAGCGTAATGGGCGATTCTGTCGCAACCGGCGGCGTCGAAGCTGCCAAGCGGGTGGGCAAGGCGATCGCCGACCAGGCTCGCGAGAAGAAGATCGAACGAGTGGTGTTCAACCGCAACGGGTTTCTCTTTCATGGCCGGGTGAAGGCGCTTGCAGAAGCGGCTCGCGAAGCCGGCCTTCGATTCTAGGACGGAAATGCGCACCCAACAGATCAATCCCAACGATTACGAACTCACGGACCGGGTCGTCCACATCAATCGCGTGGCCAAGGTGGTCAAGGGCGGACGCCGATTCAGCTTCAGCGCCCTGATCGTCGTCGGCGATGGCGACGGCGTGGTAGGCGCGGGCTACGGCAAGGCCGGCGAGGTGCCCGAGGCGATTCGCAAGGGCGTCGAGCGTGCCCGCAGGTCGCTGATCCGGATCCCGCTGGTGGACGGGACGCTTCCCCACGATGTGCTGGGACGTTTCGGAGCGGCGCGGGTGCTGCTGCGCCCGGCGTCGCCGGGAACCGGCGTGATCGCTGGGGGCCCGGTGCGGGCGGTGCTCGAGGCGGCAGGCGTGCGCGACGTGCTGACCAAGAACCTGGGCACCAACAACGCCAACAACGTGATTCGCGCGACCATGACGGCGCTGACGGAGCTCCACGATCCGGAGACCCGCAAGCGCACTCTGGGTCGACTGTGATGGCGGCCGCGCGCGTGAAGGTGCGATGGGTGCGCAGCCAGATCGGCTTCGATCGCCGCCAGAGGGCCACCCTGAGGGGTCTGGGGCTGCGGCGCCTGAACCAGACGGTGGAACTGGAGGACACCGCGTCGGTCCGCGGGATGATCAAGAAGGTGATCCACCTGCTGGTCGTGGAGGGCTGACAACGTGCTTGACCGACTTACACCGCGTCCCGGATCTCGTCAGCGCACCAAGCGGGTGGGTCGGGGGCCGGGCTCGGGCTTGCACAAGACTTCGGGCCGGGGCGAAAAGGGCCAGGGCAAGCGCTCGGCTGGCCGTGAGACGCCCTTCCACTTCGAGGGGGGTCAGATGCCGATCACGCGGCGCCTGCCCAAGCGCGGCTTCCACAACCGCAATCGGGAGGCATCGCGGGTGCTGAACGTCTCGGCCCTCGCCCTGTTGGGGGAGGGCGCCACGGTGAACCTGGAGACCCTGGTGAACCGCGGGCTGATTCCGCGGCGAGGGGGACCGGTGAAGTTGCTGGGCCAGGGCGACTCCCCCAAGAAGCTGACCGTCGCCGTCCACAAGATCAGCGCCAGCGCGCGGCAGAAGATCGAAGCGGCTGGTGGGAGCGTCGAACTCGTCAAATGATCGGTGGCGTCCAGAACATCGCGAGGATCACGGAGCTCCGTCAGCGGATCCTCTTCACCTTTGCGATGCTCGCGGTGTATCGCGTGGGTGCCTTCATCGTCACGCCGGGCATCGACCCGGCCGTGGTGCGCGAGTTCTTCCAGCAGATGGCGGGCACCGTTTTCGGCCTCTTTGCCATGTTCTCGGGGGGCGCGCTGGAGCAACTCTCCATCTTCTCCCTGGGCATCATGCCCTACATCAGTGCCTCCATCATCTTCCAGCTCCTGACGGTGGTGATTCCCAAGCTCGAGGAGCTGAAGAAGGAAGGCGCCGCGGGCCAGAAGACGATCAACCAGTACACGCGCTATGCCACGATCGTCCTGGCCATGTTCCAGGGCTTCCTGATCGCTCTGGCCCTGGAGAACGGTCAGTTCGGCCAGGGCGCGGTCATGAACCCGGGCATGGGTTTCAAGCTCATGTGCATGATCACCCTGACCTCGGGCACGGCATTCATCATGTGGCTGGGCGAGCAGATCACCGAGCGCGGCATCGGCAACGGCATCTCCATGGTGATCTTCGCCAGCATCATCGTCAGCATCCCGTCCGCCATGGGGAACCTCTTCCAGCTGATCCGCACCGAGCAATTCAGCATCCTGGAGGGGCTGTTCATCGCGGCGTTTGGGGTGGGCCTGATCTTCTTCGTGGTGATCGTCGAGCGAGGCCAGCGCCGGATTCCCATCCAGCACGCGCGCCGGGTGGTGGGCAAGCGCGTGGTGCAGGGGGGCATGAGCTATTTCCCTCTGCGGGTGAACACCGCCGGTGTGATTCCGGCCATCTTCGCCTCCTCCCTGCTGATGTTCCCCTTGACCATCGGCCAGTTCACCGATTCGCCCGGGATCCAGTCGTTCATCGACATCTACCTGAATCCCGGGAGCCCCCTGTACCAGGTGGTCTACGCCGGATTCATCATCTTCTTCTGCTACTTCTACACGGCCATCATGATCGATCCGGTCGATGTGGCCGACAACATCAAACAGTCCGGCGCCTACATCCCGGGCATCCGGCCGGGCAAGCGCACCGCCGAGCACATCGACCGGATCCTGACGCGGATCACGTTGGTGGGCGGCATCTACATGTCGGCCGTTTGCGTCCTGCCCACGATCCTGTCCGTGCGGTTCGGGGTTCCCTTCTATCTGGGTGGCACGGCGCTGCTGATCGTGGTGGGCGTGGGGCTCGACACCATCGGGCAGATCGAGGCCCATCTGGTGTCACGCCAGTACGAGGGCTTCGTCAAGGGCACGCGGGTGCGCGGGCGGCTCGGGCGATGAGTGCGCGACGGCTCCTGATGCTGGGCCCGCCCGGTTGCGGCAAGGGCACCCAGGCCCGGCGGCTGGTGGCCCGGCTCGGCGTTCCCCAGATCTCCACCGGGGACATGCTGCGGGCAGCCGTGGCGGCCGGCACATCGGTGGGGAGCCAGGCCCAGGAGTACATGGCGAAGGGCTCGTTGGTTCCCGACGAGGTGGTCATCGGGGTGGCGGCAGAACGTCTGGCCGAGCCCGACGCCAAGACCGGCTTCATCCTCGACGGCTTTCCCCGCACCCTGGCCCAGGCCGAGGCCCTGGACAGCCTCCTCGAGGGCATGGACGTGGCGCTGGAGCGCTGCGTCGCCCTGGTGGTAGACGACGAGACCCTGGTGGAGCGGCTGCTCAAGCGGCGGGAGATCGAGGGCCGCAGCGACGACAACGAGGAGAGCATCCGCCATCGCATGCAGGTCTATCGCGACCAGACGGAGCCGCTGACCCGGTACTACCGGGAGCGGGAGGTGCTGGCCGAGGTGGATGGCATGGGCTCCGTGGACGCGGTGGAGAAGCGGGTCGGGGAGGCCCTGGCCTGATGGGTTACGGCCAGCGCATCCCCATCAAGACCCGCCGTGAGATCGATCTCATGCGCGAGGCCGGGCGCCACGTGGCGGAGATCCTGCTGGAGCTCCGGGATCGGGTGAAGCCGGGGGTCACGACCCAGGAGCTGGCTCTTTGCGCCGAGAAGGCCATCGCCGAGCGGGGAGTTATTTCGTCCTTCAAGGGCTACGATCCCTACGGTCTCCCGAAATACCCGGCCGTCCTGTGCGTCTCCGTCAACGACGAGATCGTCCACGGCATTCCCGGACCCCGCGAGCTGTTGGACGGGGACGTGGTGGGCCTGGATTTCGGGGTGTCGGTGGACGGCTTTCACGGCGACTCGGCGGTGACCGTGCCCGTCGGGCAGATCGACGCGGAGCGACAGAAGCTCCTGGACGTGACCCGGGACGCGCTGTGGAAGGGCGTCGAGAAGATGAAGGCGGGCAACCGCCTGTCGGACATCAGTCACGCGGTGCAGCAGCGGGTAGAGGGCGAGAGCTTTTCGGTGGTCCGCATCTTCGCCGGCCACGGTATTGGCCAGGAGCTTCACGAGCCGCCCTGGCTTCCCAACTACGGGAAGCCCGGTCGCGGTCCGCGCCTGGTGCCGGGTATGGTTCTGGCGATCGAGCCGATGGTGGATATGGGTCGCCCGGACGTGAGGATGCTCGACGACGAATGGACTGCGGTGACGGCGGACGGCTCGCTCTCGGCCCACTTCGAGCACACCGTCCTGATTACCGATGGCGAAGCCGAGATCCTGACGGGGATCGAAGGTTCGCACTAGAGGGAGCAGGGATCGTGAAGGTTCGAGCATCGGTTCGAAAGATGTGCGACAAGTGCCGGATCATCCGGCGCCGGGGCGTCGTACGCGTGATCTGCGAGAACCCCAAGCACAAGCAGCGACAGGGCTGAGGTGCTGGCGCGCCCAATGGCATGGATCGGGAGGTAGTCTGACATGGCGCGAATCGCGGGTATCGACCTGCCTCGCAACAAGCGGATCGAGATCTCGCTTACCTACATCTTCGGGGTGGGTCGCAGTTCGGCGCGCGAGATCTGCCAGAAAGCGGATGTCGACCTGGACACGCGCACCGATCGCCTGGCGGATGCCGAGGTGGTGCGGCTGCGCGAGGTGATCGAGGAAGGCTACAAGGTGGAGGGAGACCTGCGCCGCGAGGTCTCCCAGAACATCAAGATGCTCATGGACATCGGCTGCTACCGGGGCCTTCGCCACCGGCGCGGTCTGCCGGTTCGTGGTCAGCGAACTCACACCAACGCGCGCACGCGCAAGGGCCCGGTCAAGACGATCGCGGGCAAGAAGAAGCCGGCCACCAAGAAGTAGCCGGGAAGGAGAGGGGCGGAGCCGTGAAAAAAGGTTCTCGCAAGAAGGTCAAGAAGAACGTCCAGTCGGGCATCGCCCACATCCAGTCGACGTTCAACAACACCATGATCACGATCACCGACGTGGCTGGCAACGCGCTGTGTTGGGCGACCGCCGGTGGCCAGGGCTTCAAGGGCTCGCGGAAATCCACCCCGTTCGCTGCCCAGGTGGCCGCCGAGGAGTGTTCGAAAAAGGCCATGGAGCACGGCGTTCGTCAACTCGCGATCTATGTGAAGGGTCCGGGGTCGGGCCGAGAATCCGCCGTGCGCGCCATTCAGGCCGCCGGCATCAAGGTCACCATGATCCGGGACGTGACCCCCATACCCCATAACGGTTGCCGCCCGCCCAAGCGGCGGCGGGTCTAGGCCCGGGAGCGGAGTCGAACCATGGCGCGATATTCCGATGCGGTCTGCCGCCTGTGTCGTCGGGAGGGGGGGAAGCTCTTCCTGAAGGGCGATCGCTGCTTCAGTCCGAAGTGCGCCGTTGAGCGTCGTGCCTACCCGCCCGGGCAGCACGGCCAGGGACGGGCTCGCTTCTCCGACTATGGCGTCCAGCTGCGCGAGAAGCAGAAGGTCAAGCGCATGTACGGTCTGATGGAGAACCAGTTCGTGCGCACCATGCGCAGGGCCTCCCGCATGAAGGGTCGCGCCGGCGAGAATCTGCTGATTCTCCTGGAGCGACGGCTCGACAACGTGGTGTTTCGCATGGGATTCGCCACGTCGCGTGCCGAGGCGCGCCAGCTGGTGCGTCACGGACACTTCGCAGTGGATGGGAAGCGGGCGACCATCGCGTCGATGCAGCTGAAGCCCGGAGCCACGGTCAGGGTCGTGGAGGGCTCCCGGAAGGTGACGCGCATCGCTGGCGCCCTGGAGGCCCTGGAGGGTCGCAGCGTGCCCCAGTGGCTGGAGACCAACAAGGAAGGCTTCGAAGGGACGGTCAAGGCCATGCCCGTCCGTGAAGACATCACCATGCCCATTCAAGAGCAGCTCATCGTCGAACTCTACTCGCGATGATGCTCTCAGAACCATATCGGGGGGAACCCATGGAACAGAACGTCGTTGCCCGGAACTGGCGCAAACTGATTCGACCGCGAGAGCTCGAGTCGGATCTGGAAGGCACGAACGATTTCTACGGCCGGTTTGCGTGCGAGCCGTTCGAGCGCGGCTTTGGGATCACGCTGGGCAACGCCCTGCGCCGTGTGTTGCTCTCGTCCCTGCAGGGAGCTGCGATCACGTCCGTCCGGATCACCGGCGTGCTTCACGAGTTCTCCACCGTGCCCGGCGTGATCGAGGACATGAGCGAGATCGTCCTCAATCTCAAAGAGGTCCGCCTGCGCATGCACGTGGAGGGTCCGAAGACCCTGCGGCTCCACAAGACGGGGGAGGGCGTCCTCACGGCCGCCGACCTCGCGTCCGTTGACTCGGCCATCGAGGTCCTGAATCCCGACCACAAGATCGCCACCCTGTCTCCAGAGGCCGACGTGGAGATGGAGGTGACGGTGGGCCTGGGCAAGGGGTACGTCCCTGCCGAGAAGAACAAGACCGAGGAGATGCCCATCGGTACGGTGCCCATCGATTCGGTCTTTTCGCCGGTTCGCCGCGTGAACTACACGGTGACGCCGGCGCGCGTCGGTCGAGAGACCGACTTCGACCGGCTCAATCTGGAGATCTGGACCGACGGCACGGTGGCGCCGGTGGATTCTCTGGCCTACGCCGCAAAGATCCTGAAGGAACAGCTGGCGATCTTCATCAACTTCGAGGAGCCCGCCGAGATGCTGGCGCCGCTCCCCGACGAGCCCACACCGCTCAATCCGAACCTCTTCAAGTCCGTGGACGAGCTGGAGCTGTCGGTGCGCTCGGCCAACTGCCTCCAGAACGCCAACATCCGCTACATCGGCGAACTGGTGCAGCGCACCGAGTCCGATATGCTCAAGACCAAGAACTTCGGTCGGAAGTCTCTCAACGAAATCAAGGAAGTGCTTGCCTCCATGGGACTGGAACTCGGGATGGCTCTCGAGGGCTTCCCGGAGCGTAAGGAAGTGGAGCGATTGAGGGAGCGCGAGGCGTAGTCATGCGGCATCGGATGCGGTCGCGGAACCTCGGGCGGACAAGTGCGCATCGTCTTGCGCTCTATCGCAATATGGTGACTTCCCTGTTGGATCACGAGCGGATCGAGACCACCGACGCCAAGGCGAAAGAGGTGCGCCGTCTGGCCGAGCGAATGATCACCCTGGGCAAGCGTGGCACGTTGCACGCGCGGCGGCGCGCCCTGCGCGTGATTCGCCGTCGGGATATCGCCGCCAAGGTCTTCGACGATCTGGCCGAGCGGTACCGGGATCGGCAGGGCGGATACACTCGCGTTTTGAAGCTGCGCACCCGGCCGGGCGACGCCGCGGCGATCTCGATCGTCGAGCTGGTGGATTCCGAAGCGGCCCGCGTATCCGAGCCGGTGGAGAAGAAGGCGTCGGCGAAGAAGCGCGACGCAAAGTCCGCCGCTCTGGCTGACAAGAAGGCGACTGCCAAGAAGGCGACTGCCAAGAAGGCGGCGGCCAAGAAGACTCCGGTGAAGAAGGCGACGGCCAAGAAGGCCTCGTCGAAGAGGGCCGCGTCGAAGAAGAAGACGTCTTCGAAAAAATCGGCCTCCAAGAAGACCATCCGCAAGAAGACCTGAGGGCTCCATGTCGAGCCGCGCGGGTCCGTGGATCGTGGCGGGGGCGGTTGCGGCCGCGGCCGTGTATGCACTGCTCGGCGACCTGTCCATGCCCGCGCCTCTGGGACGCGGCAGCCCAGCGCCCGACTTCGAGTTGCCAGACCTGGACGGCGCCCGTGTTTCACTCGACGGGATGCGAGGGCGTGTCGTGCTCCTCAACTTCTGGGCCACCTGGTGCAAGCCGTGTGAGGACGAGATGCCGGCCATGCAGCAGCTCTACGCGGCGCTGCGCCCCGAGGGCTTCGAGCTCCTGGCGGTCTCCGTCGATGACGAGGCGGCCCCGGTGGTCGAGTTCCAGGAACGGCTGGGACTGACCTTCCCGATCCTGCAGGATCCAAAGCAGGAGGTGTCGCGCGAGTACCAGACCCTCCGCTTCCCCGAGTCGTTCCTGATCGACCCCAACGGCACCATCGTGGAACGTTACGTGGGCCCCAGGGAGTGGTCCGCGCCGGCCTACGTGGCCCGCGTCCGGCGCCTGCTGGCGGGCGGCTGAGCGCTACGGGCCCAGCTTGCGGCGCAGGGCGCGGATGCGTTCGGCCTGGGGGTGGTCTTCCCCAGCGTTCGTGAGTTCTTCGGCGCGCTGCAGGTGGAATCTCGCCGCGCCCGGATCGCCTGCCTCCACCAGGGCCATGGCCAGGCCCACGTGGGCGTCCACGAATTCGGGCTGGATCGCGAGGGCGCGCCGCTGGGTGGCCATGGCCTCGTCCACGCGACCCCCGGCCTGCAGAGCGACCCCCAGGCTCGCCAGCGCCCGCAGATCCTCCGGGTTCTGGCGAAGGTTCTGGCGATACAGGGCGATGGCCTCGTCGATCTCGCCCGCCACGAACCGGGTCACCGCCAGGTTGTGCCGGGCGTCCCGGTAGTCGGGAGCGATGTCCAGGGCCTGCAGGTAGTAGTCCGCTGCCTGTTCCAGCTGGCCCTCGACCCTCGCCGCATTGGCCAGGTTGAACCAGGTGACGGCGCGCATGTGCTCCTTCGAGGTGAGGCGCAGACCGTTGGAGAGCAGCGCGCCAAGGGTCGTGACGGCCACACACGCCAGCACCCGGGGCAGGGGCTGTTCGCGCGCGTAGCGCAGGAATTCCACCAGCCCCGCCGAGGCGAACAGGATCAGCAGGGGCGCCAGCGGATAGCGATAACGCGCGAACACGTAGAAGAGCACCACGCTGGCGGTGTAGGCGGCGATCATCAGGTAGAGGGGCCAGAGCTGCTGACGCCGGCCCCAGGTGATCCAGATTCCCAGCAGCGCCAGGGGAGCCACGATGCCGAAGTGGCAGATCGCGTTTGCGATACGAAGCGGGGTGGACCACAGGGCCACCGTGTACTGGTCCTCGCTGTCGATGCTCTCCACCGCATTCCACACCATGGCGAGCTTCAGGCCCATCAGGCGCAGCCAGTGAAGGGGCTCGGCGGCGATCCACGCGAAGGCTCGGTCTCGCCAGAAACCGGAGACCTCCGACGGAGTGAGTGGCCTGCCCAGGGCGCGTTGCGCGAGGTCCGCCGCGTCGCGCTGCTCGAAGGCGGCCGAACCGCGACCGTCGATCAGCGGGCGGTAGCGGCCGTTGGCTCCCGGGTTGTTGCCGATGAAGAAGTTCGGCCCGAACTGGGACGTGGTGAGGTGGAATTCGCCGCCCACGATCCGATTGCGGAACCCCACCGGGGCCAGGGCCAGGCCGACTCCCAGCGCGAACAGGGCCGCCAGGGTCGCCGCCCGTGCCGACTGACGTCGGTCGCGCACGACCAGCCACGACCCGATGCACGCCACGAAGACCAGGGCATTCTCTCGGCTCAGCACCAGCAGGCCTGCCGCGACCCCGGTGGCCAGCGCCAGCCCCGGGCGCCTGGACGTGGACAGGGCGCTCATGCACCACAACACCGCGCACAGCAGGAATGCGTCGAGTACCGACTTCTGGACGAGGCCATCGAAGAAGATCGCCGGCGCGTAGAGCGCCAGCATCAGACCGGCGACCGTGCCCACCCGGCGCGAGAAAAAGCGGGCCCCGGCGGCAGCGAGCAGTACGCAGGCGCCGGCGCCCAGCAGGGCCTGGCACAGCCGCAGCGTCAACGGGTGGTCACCGGCGAGCGCGTAGATCGCGCCCAGGAAGTAGGGGTACAGGGGCGCCTGGTAGAAGACCGCGTCTCCCAGCCAGTCGCCGTCGGCCAATGTGCGCGCCCAGGTGTGGTAGGCGAGGGCGTCACCCATGCTCACGTGGAGGAACGGCGAATCCGCCAGCCGCCACAGGTGCAGAGCGCGCACGCCGAACGCCACGCCGAAGACGAACCAGGCGATTCTTCCCAGGCGTTCGCGGGGCGCCTGAGAATCGGATTCCTTACCATGAGAGGGCATATGCGGGTTTCCGGCGACGGGCATGGTAACACCGGAGCCTGCGTGGGGTGGCGCCGGGTTCGTGCCTTTCAGGGGGTTCGTGCCTTTCAGGTACTGGGGGCCGGCCTGGCGGGAGCGATGGGGCTCGTGGCTTGCGCGGCCGAAGAGCCTGCCCGCGCCGTCTCGGCCCCGCAGAACCTCCTCCTCGTCACCATCGACACCCTGCGGGCCGACCACCTGGGCAGCTACGGCTACGAGCGGGATACGAGCCCGCGTCTCGACGAGTTGGCGGCGCGCTCCCTGTTGTTCGAAAACGCCATTGCCCAGTCTGCGGTCACGCCCGTCTCCCACGCCTCGATCCTCACGGGACGCAATCCCTTCCATCACGGACTCCGATCGCTCCACGGCGGCCGCCGACACGTGCTCCCCGACGAAGAGCTGACGCTGGCCGAGATCCTGCAGGCCAACGGCCGGGTTACCGGCGGCTTCGTGAGCGCGTTTCCCGCCGGCCGCTTCTTCGGGCTCCACCAGGGTTTCCAGACCTGGGACGAGGAGTTCGCGTCCGGGGCCGGGGAGGGGGCCGTGACTCCGGGCGGGGTCGTCGAGACGGGCCTGGCACAGCGACGCGCAGGAGAGACCACCGAGCGGCTGCTGGCCTGGCTGGAAACGCTCGCGGGCGAGCCCTTTTTCGCCTGGATCCACTACTTCGATGTTCACGACACCGAGCTGCCGACCCCGGGCCTGTACGCGTCCATGTTCCCCCCGGCGTCGAACTCGGCGGAGGACCGCTCGCTGGCCTTCTACGACGCCGAGATCGCGTACGTAGACACCCAGGTGGGGCGCGTGCTCAGCTGGTTGGACAGCCACGAGCTCACCGATTCCACCGTGGTGGCGGTGCTCGCCGATCATGGTCAGGGTCTTGGCGACCACGGCTGGTGGGGACACTCGATCCTGTTCCAGGAGCAGCTTCGCGTCCCCTTCCTGCTTTCGGTTCCCCACGAGGGCTGGGCGGGTCGCGTGGATGCACTGGTGCGGAGCATCGATCTGGTGCCAACCCTGGTGGACGTGATGGAGCTTTCCTGCCTGGAAGCCGGGTGTGACTTCGACGGGATCTCGCTGCGCGGGGTGATCGAGGGCTCCGAGAGTACGGCGCGGATCGCCTACAGCGAGTCCATCAACGATCTGGCCGCCTACGAGAACATCCCCAACCGCGACGACTCGCTCTACGCGGTGAACGACGGGCGCTACAAGCTGATTGCGTTCTACCGGGGCGCCGACCGCAAGCCGTCCCTGCTGTTCGATCTGAAGCGGGACCCAGGAGAGCTGCGCAACCTGGGCGGGGGACACGAGGCGGTTCGCGCGCGTCTCCACGCCCGGGTGGAGGCCTCGGGCGCGGTGGTCGAGGACACCGCTCCGGTGCCGCTGGCCCCGGAGGCCCGGAAGCGGCTCGAGGCCCTGGGGTACGTGAGGTGAGACCGCTACCATCGCGGTCCCTCGGGGTGGGGTGAGCGTGAAGCAGCTTCTGTGGATCCCGGCGCTGCTGGGGGCGGCGCTGGTGGTCTCCGCCTTCGACGGCGACTCGGGGCTGCGCACCTGGTTACGGCTGAAGCACGAGGTGCGTTCGTCACGCTCGCGCATCGCCGGGATCCGGTCTGAAATCGAGGGGTTGCAGCGAGATGCTCAGGGGCTGCGCCAGGATCCATTCAGCATCGAGCGAGCGATCCGAGAAGGTCTGGAATACGCCCGGCCCGGCGAGGTGGTGGTGCGGCTACCCCGGTCCGATCTTCCAAATACCCGGATTCCTTGACGAAATATACTATCCGGGCGATTCTGCCCCCGTATGAGAGAAACGCTCCGCGAACGGTTCCGCCTTGCTGTGGACGCTCTCGTGGCGGAGACGGATGGGGGGGAATCCGTCGACTTCGCGCTGGACGTGTCCCGAGCGCCGGAGCACGGCGACTTCGCCTGCAATGCAGCACTGGTGTTGGCCAAGCGGCTCCGCCAGCCACCGCGCGCCCTCGCCGAGCGCCTGGCGGAATCGATCGCCCGGGGCTCCGATCTGGTGGAACGCGCCGAGGTGGCGGGCCCGGGCTTCGTCAACGTCTGGCTGCGGGGAGCGCGCTGGCACGATCTGTTGCGGCGGGTGCTGGAGGAGGGCCCTGCCTTCGGACACTCGAAGCGGGGCGACGGCGTGAAGGTGCAGGTCGAGTTCGTGTCGGCCAATCCCACGGGCCCGCTCACCCTGGGCCACGGTCGCAACGCCGTGCTCGGCGATTGCATCGCCCGGCTACTGAAGGCCTGCGGGTACGACGTGACCCGGGAGTACTACTTCAACGACGGCGGACGCCAGATGCGGGTGCTCGGGGAATCGGTGCGCGCGCGCTATCTGGAGCTGCTGGGACTGGCCGCCGCCCCGCCGGCCGGGGCCCTGGCCGATCCCGAGAGCGACTGGCCCGAAACGCTGGCTGGCCTGCCCGTGGTGTTTCCCCGAGACGGCTACCAGGGTGGCTATCTCCTGGAGCTCGCCGAGGAACTTCGCGTAGCCCACGGCGAGGGGCTGCTGGACGAACCGGCCGAGGGCATCTTCCGGAAGCTGGCTGAAGAGCGGATCTTCGCGGACATCCACCAGACCCTGGCGGCCCTGGGAGTCGAGTTCGACGTGTTCTCCAACGAGAAGGCTCTCTACGAAGAGGGCCGGGTGGCGTCTACGCTTGCGGCCCTGCGCGAGGCTGGCGTCGTCTACGAGTCCGAGGGAGCCGTCTGGTTCCGCGCCACCGCGCTGGGGCTCGATCGAGATCGGGTGCTGGTGCGGCGCACCGGCGACCCGACCTACCTGCTGCCCGACATCGCCTATCATCGCCAGAAGTTCGAGCGCGGCTTCGATCGGGTGATCGACGTGCTTGGGGCCGACCATATCGAGCAGTTTCCGTTCGTCGTGGCCGCTGCCCGGGAGCTGGGCTGCCCGGGCGATCGAATCGAGCTGGTGATGCACCAGTTCGTGACGCTCACGCGTGGCGGTGTCCAGGTGAAACAATCCACACGACGCGCCACCTACGTGACCGTGGACGAGCTTCTCGCGCAGGTGGGGGCCGATGTGCTTCGCTTCTTCATGGTGCAGCGCCGGGCCGAGGGCCACCTGGACTTCGACCTGGATCTGGCCACCGAGACCGACTGGAAGAAGAACCCCGCCTTCTACGTGCAGTACGCCCACGCCCGCACCCACGGGGTGGAGCGCAAGGCCCGCGAGCAGGGAGTGGCCATGCCCGACGCGGACAGCGTGGACGCGGACGCCCTGGTGCTCCCCGAGGAGATCGACATCCTCAAGAAGATCGCCGAGTACCCGGACGTGCTGACCCGGGCCGCCGACACCCGCGAGCCCCACCACGTGTCCTACTATCTGCGCGATCTGGCCGGCTTGTGGAACCCGTACCTGCAGGACGGGACTCAGCATCGGGTGCTTTCGGACGACGCCTCGCTCAGCAACGGCCGGCTGGGCCTGACCCTGGCCGTGCGCTCCGTGCTGGCGGGGGGGCTGGCCCTGCTGGGCATCTCCGCACCGGAGCAGATGTAGTGGCGAAGCGCGGCTCTCGACGCCGACTGGGTCTGCCGCTGCTGGGCCTGGGCCTCCTCGGGTTCCTGGGCTTCGCCGTGGGCGCCGTGGTGGGCGGCCTGTGGCGCGAGCCGGATCTGGTGCTGGACTTCGCGCGGGGGGAAACCCGACGCGTGGAGTGGGGGCCCGATCGCGGACGTGCGCCGCTTCCCGATGTGGGCGCGGACGGCAGCAGCGCGGAGTCGCCGGCCCCGAAACCCCGGGAGAGCCTGCTCTTGCCCGAGCCGGTGGCCGAGCCACCCGAGGCCGGACACTTCGCGGTGCAGGTGGGCGCGTTCGCGCAGAGTCGCGTGGCCGAGAATCTGGCGGACAAGCTGCGCGCCAGGGGCTACGGCGTCTACGTTTCGCCCACCGCGGGAGCCGGACCCGCCCGCTGGCGCGTGCGCGTGGGGCCGCTGGGCACGCGCGATCAGGCCGAGAACGCGGCGTCGCGCCTCAAGAGCGAAGAGACGCTCCCCACCTGGGTGATCGACGAGGACGAGCAGTAGGCACGTGGGGTCGCGCTGGGTCGTCACCGGAAGCAACGGGCAGCTCGGCCGGGCGCTCGTGGAGAGCCTGGAGCGGGCGCCGGGCCGGGAGCTCGTGGCGTCCGCCGACCACAGGCGCCTGGACGTGTCGGATGCGGACGCCGTCGAGCGCTTCTTCGACGACCTGCCCACCCGGCCCGACGTCCTGGTCAACGCGGCCGCCTTCACCCATGTGGATCGTTGTGAGCGCGAGCCCGAGTCCGCACAAAAGAGCAATGCTGTCGCACCGCGCCTGCTGGCACGCACGTGCCACGATCGCGGTGTGCGCCTGGTGCACGTGTCCACCGACTACGTATTCGACGGTGAGGGCCGGCGCCCCTATCGCGAGGACGACGAGCCCGCGCCCCGCTCGGTCTACGGGCGTACCAAGCTCGAGGGGGAGCGCGCGGTGCTGGAAACGTCGCCGGGCTTCCTGGTCGTGCGGAGCAGCTGGATTTTCGGCGATGGCCGGAATTTCATCGCGGCCATCCTGGGTCAGGCCGGACAGCGCCGCTCGGGTCAGGCGACCGGGCCGCTTCGAGTGGTGGACGATCAGACCGGTCAGCCCACCTATGCGGTGGATCTCGCCCGGGCCCTCCAGGAGTTGTCCGAGGCGGGCGCCAGCGGCGTGATCCACGTGGCGGGAGGCGGGGTCGCGACCTGGTGGGACGTGGCGCGGGCGACTCTCGACGAGGCGGGATATTCCGATCTCGACATCGAGCGTCTGGCCACTTCGGATCTGACGCTGGACGCGCAGCGGCCGGCCTGGTCGGTGCTGGATTGTTCGAAGGCCGCGTCACGGGGCGTGAGGCTGCGTTCCTGGCGCGAGGCGCTGCGCGCGTTCCTGAAGTCTCCGGCCTCTCCGGCTGCGAACCCGGTTGGGGTGTAGGCCCGGCCATGGACATGAACCGCATCCGCAACTTCTGCATCGTGGCCCACATCGACCACGGCAAGAGCACGCTCGCAGATCGCCTGCTCGACGCCACTGGCTCGGTGGCCGCGCGGGAGCGGCGCGATCAGTTCCTGGACAACATGGACCTGGAGCGCGAGCGCGGCATCACCATCAAGGCCCAGACCGCCCGCATGCGCTACCGGGCCCGCGACGGTCACGAGTACCAGCTCAACCTGATCGACACCCCCGGCCACGTGGACTTCTCGTACGAGGTCTCACGGGCCCTGCACGCCTGCGAGGGCGCCCTGCTGGTGGTGGATGCCGTTCAGGGCATCCAGGCCCAGACCCTGGCCAACGCCTACCTGGCGGTCGACGCGGGCCTCGAGATCATTCCGGTGATCAACAAGATCGACCTGCCCGCCGCCGACCCGGACGCGGTGGCCCAGGAGATCGAGGACGTGATTGGCCTGGATGCGGCGGATGTACACAGCGTGTCCGCCAAGGAGGGCAAGGGCATCGACACCCTGCTGGAGCTGATCGTCGAACGGGTGCCGCCCCCGCGAGGCGATCGCGAGAAACCCACGCGCGCCTTGATATTCGACTCCTGGTTCGATCCCTACGTGGGGGCGGTAGTGCTGGTGCGGGTATTCGACGGCGTTCTGCGCCGGGGCGCCCGCCTCAAGATGATGGCGGCCGGCGACGAGCACGAGATCCAGGCGCTCCACGCCATCGATCCCCACCCGCGCGTGGTGGAGACCCTGGCCGCCGGCGAGGTGGGGGCGGTGATCGCCGGCATCAAGACCCTGGCCCAGGTGAAGATCGGAGACACCCTCACCGACGCCGACCTGCCCGCCAGCGAGGCGCTGCCCGGGTTCCAGGAGGTGAAGCCCATGGTCTTCACGGGCCTCTACCCGGTGGCGGCCGACGACTATGAGTCGCTCAAGACCGCGCTCGAAAAGCTTCGCCTGAACGACGCGTCGCTGGTCTACGAGCCGGAGACCAGCGTTGCCCTGGGGTTCGGCTTCCGCTGCGGCTTCCTGGGCTTCCTGCACGCGGAGATCAACCAGGAACGCCTGGAGCGGGAGTACCACCTGGATCTCATCACCACGGCGCCCACCGTGCGCTATCGGGTGGTTCTGCGCTCTGGCGAGGAGCGCGAGATCGAGAGTCCGGCGGCCCTGCCTTCCCCGGCCGATCTGGACCGCATCGATGAGCCGGTGATCCTGGCAACCATTCACGTGCCGTCCGAGCACCTGGGGGCGGCTCTGGCCCTGTGCCAGAACCGACGGGGGGTGCAGAAGAGCATGACGCAGCACGGCTCGCGGGTGCAGGTGGTCTACGAGCTGCCCCTGAACGAGGTGGTGGTGGACTTCCAGGATCGCCTGAAGAGCGCTACGCGCGGCTACGGCTCCTTCGACTACGAGTTGCAGGGCTACCAGCCTGCGGACCTGGTGAAGCTCGACATCCTGGTGAACGGGGAGCCGGTGGACGCCCTGTCGCTGATCGTCCACCGCGAGAAATCCTTCGCTCGGGGAACGGAGCTGGCTCGCAAGCTCAAGGAGTTCATCCCGCGGCAGATGTTCGAAGTGGCCATCCAGGCCGCCATCGGGGCGAAGGTGATCGCCCGGACCACCGTCAAGGCGCTGCGCAAGAACGTCACGGCCAAATGCTACGGTGGGGACATCACCCGCAAACGCAAGCTCCTGGAGAAGCAGCGGGAAGGCAAACGGCGCATGAAGAGCGTGGGGTCGGTGGAGATCCCCCAGGAGGCATTCCTGGCGGCGCTGAAACTGGAGGACTCTTGATCGGGGCTCCCAAAAGCGAGCCTCCCGGGGATCTGGAGCGGAGCGGGCCCGCATCCGGCGGCATCGCCGAGCAGCTGGGCACGCTGCTGTTGGCCGTGCTGGTGGCCCTTGGCATTCGCGCCTTCGTAATCGAGCCGTTCCGGATCCCCTCGGGCTCCATGTTTCCGACCCTGCTGGTGGGAGACCACCTGTTCGTGAACAAGTTCCTGTACGGGATGAAGATTCCGTTCAGCGATCTGCGGGTGGGCGAGTTGCGGCCGCCCCAACGCGGGGACGTGGTGGTCTTCACCGTGGCCAAGCGGGGCGGCGAAACCTTCCCCGCCGACGAGAAACCCGACCTGCCGCGCGAGGAATTCGTCAAGCGCATCGTGGGGCTCCCGGGCGAAACCGTCGAGGTCCGGGGCCGCTACGTCTACATCGACGGCGAGCGCCTGGACATGCGCCCGACGGGGGAGTCCTTCGAAGATGAACTGGAGCACCGGCTCGACGTCTACGAGGTGCGCCAGGGAGAGCGCCGCTACACCGTGCTCGACGACCCGACCATCTCGTTCAACGACTATCCAGCCACGGAGATCGCGCCCGGCCGCTACTTCGTGCTCGGCGACAACCGGGATCATTCCAAGGACAGCCGCATCTGGGGAACGGTGCGCGCGGCCGAACTCAAGGGCCCGGCCTTCCTGCTCTACTGGTCGTGGAACTTCAACGGCAGCTGGGGCGAACTCGTGAGCCCATTGGTTCTGTGGGACCTGTTCAGCGACAAGATGCGCTGGGACCGCATCGGCGATCGGATCCACTAGCCACGCCCGACTAGCGGGCGTTGGCCAGTAGCGCATTGTCCGGACGCGTTCGCGGTGCGAACGAGCCGGTCGGGCAACCGGGATTGCCTAGCTGGCATTCCACGGCCACGAACACGTGGATACCGGGGCTGCCCCGGACGAACGTCCTCCCGCTCCTGCCCCCGAATCTTCTCCGGAATCTCCAGGAGCCGGCAAATCACCGGCAACCGCCGGCGAAGTCGAGCAACCCTCAACGCTTGGCTCCCCACCTGTGAAGTGTCGCGCGAGTTCTTTGCGCGATGCGTGTTGTGATCCCCACGTGTTTTTCGACGCGTCGGTGGTCCCCATCACGGGCGGATACCCCGGGGCCTCCGATCCATCTGGGCGGAGGGCAAACCCCGGAGGTTTCCCGTGTTCGGACGCAACGTGCTCGCACTGATGCTGACGACCCTGGCCCTGGGTGGGGCCTTCGCAGCCAAGCGCTTCGCAAGCGGTTCCCCCCAGATCCTGGCCCAGGCTCATGCCCAGGTAGATCCGGTGGCCGCACCGGCCCCGGCGCCCGCCATGGCTTCGCAGCCGCTGGAGATCGCAACGGCCGCTCAGCCCATGCCAATTCTGGACCTCTCCGAGCCGGAATTCCGCGAGCGCGGATCTGCGCCTCGCAGCCCGGTCTTGACCGCTGTCCCCGACTTCGTGCCGCCGGCCGGCGTGGCCTCCTCCCCGGAACGCAGCCTGATTCGCGAGCGCTTCGCGCGGGTCGATCTGGGTGCTCTCATGCCCACGTTCGACGCGGAGAGCCCCGACCCGCAGCCGGATTACAAGACCGTGGCGCTCGACCTGTTCGAGGATGTGCAACTCGAGGTGGTGCTCGACCGCCTGGACGCCGTCTCGAGCCTACCCGAGAGCCTCATCTGGCTGGGCCACGTGCAGGGCGTGGAGGGCAGCGACGTCACATTGGTAGTCCGAGGCCAGGTGGTGCAGGGCGTGGTGCACCTGCCCACGGGTGAACAGTACGAGTTGAGCTATGCGGGCAGCGGTGTGCACCGGATTGCCCAGACGGACATCCACGGTTTCCCGGCGGAGGCGGCGCCTCTGGATGGGCGTCTCTGGGAGGACTCGACCGAGCCGGCGGTGAAGACGCGCGCAGCGCCCCTCGAGGGGCTGACCGTCGTCGATCTCATGGTGGTGTACACGCCGAAATCCCGGATTGGCGCGGGCGCTGTGGACGCCATCGAGGCACGGATCGAGCAGGGGGTCTCCATGGCGAACCAGGCCTACGAGACCAGTGGCGTCGGCCAGGTCCATCGGCTGGTCCACATGGCCGAGGTTGAATACACAGAGTCTTCCTCCTCCCGTGCGGGGCTTGCCCTGGCGAATGTCCGCAACCGGAACGACGGAATCCTCGAAGAGGTCCACGAGCTCCGGAACACCTACGGAGCGGACGTAGTCAGCTTCCTCATCGAGGACACCGCAGTCTGCGGACTCGGCTACATCCTCGATCCGCGCTTCTCGTGGGCCGAGTCCTATGCGTTCAACGTGACCTACTGGGCGTGCGTGGGCAGCACCCACTCGCTGGCCCACGAGATCGGCCACAACCAGGGGCTGGATCACGACATCGACCACACCTCCAACGGGTCTTCCGGCGCATTCGATTACTCGGTCGGCCTTCAGGACCCCACCCACTTCCGGACGATCATGGCGTATCCCTGGGGCTGTGCTCTCCCGTGCCCCCACATCAACCAGTTCTCGAATCCCGCGGTGGGCTACGGAGGGCGTCCCACCGGGGTTGCCGGCGAGGCCGACAACGCAATGTCGCTGTCGCAGACCCAAACCTTCGTGGCGGCGTTCCGGGAGTCGGTGGATGGCACCGATCCGGATCCTGGGGTCGACTCGGATTCCGACGGCATGCCCGACGACCTGGACAACTGCACGGAAACGGCGAATTCCGACCAGATCGACACGG
Organism: Deltaproteobacteria bacterium; assembly: GCA_032128115.1. Lineage (GTDB taxonomy): Bacteria > Myxococcota_A > UBA9160 > UBA9160 > SMWR01 > JAQBHB01. The sequence continues at coordinate 22,680 of JAQBHB010000039.1, forward strand.
ACCTGGATGGTCTGGGCAATGCCTGCGACGCGGACTACAACGGGGACATGCGGGTGAACCTTGAGGACCTCAGCATCTTCCGCCGCACCTTCCTGCGGGAAAAGGGCGACCCCCAGTTCAACCCCGCCGCGGACAGCGACGGCGTCGTGGGAAACCTCGACTTCGTCCTGCTGCGCAGGCAGTTCGGCAGCAGCCCAGGACCTTCGGGCCTGGCCTGCGCCGGCGAGCCGTTCTGCCAGGGCTCGTAGAGTGTCTCGGAGAGGGGTCGGGGGGGCTTGCCCCCCAGGCCTCCTCCGGCAGACACGATTGAAGCCGCCGGGTCTCGCGGCTATCCTCGGGTCTTCGTGATCAGCTCCTTTTAATTCCGTTCCGTGAGACGGAGAAGGGCGCGTTCCGTGAGCCAGGAAGAGGCACGGCAGGGAGGCTCCTCGGAGCCTCGAGCGGCCGGCAGCGACGCCGGTGTCCGCACCATCCTCGACGGATCCGGCATCCGCCGGACCCTCATGCGCATCGCCCACGAGATCCTGGAGCGCTGCGAGAACCCGGAACGTCTCTACCTGGTCGCCATCCCCAACGGCGGCATCCCCTTGGCCCGCGAGCTGGCCGAGAATCTGCGCCAGATTGCGCAGATCGAGGTTCCGGTGGGGATCCTGGACACCACCCTCTACCGCGACGACCTGTCCACGAAGGGCGAGCGGCCACCCCTGCGCCTGACCGAGATGCCGTCGGCAGTGGACGACAGGGTGGTGATCCTGGTGGACGACGTGGTGAAGAGCGGCCGCACGATACGCGCCGCCATGGACGCACTCATGGACTTTGGCCGCCCCCAGATGGTCCAGGTGGTGGGCCTGGTGGATCGGGGCCACCGCGAGCTTCCCATCAAGATCGACTATGCGGGCAAGAACGTTCCCACGAGTGCCAGCGAGAACGTGCGCCTGCGCAGGGTCGGCGAGGAGCTCGAGGTGGTGGTCGAGCCCGCCCGCGATCCCAGCGCCGCCGCGCCCTTCGACGCCCTGCGCAGCGGGAGGGGAGCATGATCGGCAGGGATCTGCTGGGGATCGAGGATCTGGAGCGCAGCGACATCGAGCGCATCCTGCAAACCGCGGTGCACATGGGCGAGATCGGTGCCCGCGAGGTCAAGAAGGTGCCCACCCTGCGCGGGCGCACCATCGTGAACCTCTTCTTCGAGCCCTCGACCCGCACCCAGACGAGCTTCGAGATCGCGGGCAAGCGCCTGTCGGCCGACGTGGTGAACTTCTCCGCCGTGAGCTCGAGCCTCAAGAAGTCCGAGAGCATCCTGGACACGGCTCGCACCCTGGACGCCATGGACCCGGACGTGGTGGTGGTGCGCCACGCCGTGGCGGGCGTCCCCAAACGCATTGCCGACGTGCTGGAGGCCCCGGTCATCAACGCGGGCGACGGCGCTCACGAGCACCCCACCCAGGCCCTGCTCGATCTGTTCACCGTTCAGCAGGAAAAGGGCCATATCGACGGTCTCACGGTCACCATCGTGGGCGACATCCTGCACTCCCGGGTCGCCCGCTCGAACATCTACGGGTTCCTCAAGATGGGCGCCGAGGTGCGCATCGCCGCGCCGCCGCCCATGATTCCGCCGGACGTGGAGGTCCTGGGCGTAAAGGCGTTCACGTCGCTGCGCGAGGCCCTGGAGGGGGCCGACGTGGTAATGGCCCTGCGCATCCAGAACGAGCGACTGGCGGGCTCGTACTTCCCCAGCATTCGCGAATACTCGGCCACCTTCGGGCTCGACCGCAGCAAGCTCCGCTACGCCAACGAGGGCGCCATCGTGATGCACCCGGGCCCCGTGAACCGGGGCGTCGAACTCTCCCACGATCTCGCCGACCACCGACCCAGCGTGATCCTCGACCAGGTTCGCAACGGGGTCTCGATCCGGATGGCCGTGCTCTACCTGATCTCGGGGCGACCGCGGAAAGGGGGGGCTTCGTGAGCCGGATACTGATTCGGGGCGGTCGCGTGCTGGATCCCGCTTCGGGTCGCGACGAGGTCGCCGACGTGTTGATCGAGGGCGGCGTCGTGGTCCAGGTGGCGCCCGGTCTCGACGTGCCCGGCGCGGAGATCGTGAACGCCAAGGGCGCCTGGGTGGTGCCCGGCTTCGTGGACCTCCACAGCCACCTGCGCGAACCGGGCCAGGAGTACAAGGAGGACATCGCCTCCGGCGGCCGCTCGGCGGTGGCGGGCGGCTTCACCACGGTGGCCTGCATGGCCAACACCCACCCGGTGAACGACGACCCGGCCATGACCGACTTCATCCTCGACCGGGGCCGCCAGGATTCCCCGGCGCGGGTGCTGCCGGTGGCTGCGGCCACCCGCGGCCTCGCGGGCGAGGCGATGACCGAGATGTCGGCGCTGCGCGATGCCGGGGCCGTCGCCTTCAGCGACGACGGCGCCACCATCATGGACAGCGGCGTGATGCGCCGGGTGCTGGAGTACTCGCGCATGGTGGACCTGCCGGTGATCGTCCACTGCGAAGATCGCACGCTGGTGGCGGACGGCGTGGTGAACGAGGGGCCCATCTCCACCCGCCTGGGATTGCCCGGCAACCCCGCCATCGCCGAGACCGTGCACATCGAGCGCGACCTGATGCTGGCTGAGTTCACCGGGGCTCGCCTGCACGTGGCCCACGTCTCCACCGCGGGCGGCGTCGCGTGCATTCGTCGCGCACGCGAGCGCGGGGTGCAGGTAACCGCCGAGGTGACGCCTCACCACCTGACCCTCACCGACGAGGCCGCCCTGGGCTTCGACACCAACACCAAGGTGGCGCCGCCCCTGCGCGGCGCGGCCGACGTGCGCGCCTGCCGCCAGGGCCTGGTGGACGGCACGATCGACGCCATCGCCACCGACCACGCCCCCCACGCAATGCACGAGAAGGATCTGGAGTTCACCCTGGCGCCCCCGGGCATGATCGGCTTCGAGACCGCCGCCGCGGTGGTGCTCGACCTGGTGCGCCAGGGCGAGATCAGCCCGTTGGAGCTGATCCGGCGCCTGTCTACCAACCCGGCCCGCATCCTGGGCCTTGCCGCCGGCACGCTGGCCGTGGGGGCCCCGGCGGACGTGGTGGTGCTCGACCCGGAGCATCGCTGGACCTATGACCCCCTGAAGGGCTACTCGAAGAGCCGCAATTCTCCCTGGGCCGGCAAGGAAATGATCGGCCGGGTGCTCACCACGATCGTGGGTGGCGAACTCGTCTACGGCTACGAGCAGGGCGTTCTCGCGCCATGACCGACCGGCGATCTCCCCCCCTCCCCGCCGTGCTCGCCCTGGCCGACGGCACCGTGTACCGCGGAACGGCCTTTGGGGCCGAAGGCGTCGGTGTGGGCGAGGTGTGCTTCAACACGAGCCTCAGCGGCTACCAGGAGATCCTGACCGACCCGTCGTACGCCGGCCAGCTCGTGACGATGACCTGTACGCAGATCGGCAACGTGGGTGTGAACCCGGACGACGAGGAATCGGCGCGACCCTTTCTGGAGGGCTTCATCGTCAAGGAGATCTTCCACACCCCCAGCAACTGGCGCGCTCGCGAGCCGCTGGCGACCTACCTGCAGCGCTTCGGGGTCCCGGGCATCGCCGGACTGGACACCCGGGCCCTGGTGCGGCGCATCCGGGAGGGTGGGGCACAGATGGGTGTCCTCTCCAGCGATCCCGCCAAGCAGGACGAGGCCGAGCTGGTGGCCCGGGCGCGCAGCGCCCCCGGGCTCGACGGTCGCGACCTGGTGGACGACGTTACCTGCCGCGAGCCCTACGAATGGAGCGAGGGCCTGTGGCAGGGCACCCGCGGCGGGGTCCCGCGCCCGCCCCGGCCGAGCCCGCACTTCCGGGTCGTGGCCTACGACTTCGGCATCAAGCGCAACATCCTGCGACAGCTCCACGACCACGGTTTCGACGTGACGGTGGTGCCGGCGAAGACCTCGGCCGAAGCCGCCCTGGCCCTCGAGCCCGACGCCATCTTCCTCTCCAACGGCCCCGGGGATCCGGCCGCGGTGCAGGGCGTTCGCGAGCACGTGCGCAGCCTGGCCGAGTCGAAGCCGCTGTTCGGGATCTGCCTGGGCCACCAGATCCTGGGCCTCGCCCTGGGCGGCACCACCCACAAGCTCAAGTTCGGCCATCATGGCGGCAACCAGCCCGGCCAGGATCTGGCCACGAAAAAAGTGGCCATCTGCGCCGAGAACCACGGCTACGCGGTGGATGCCGAGTCGTTGCACGGCGCCGGCGAGCCCGTGGATGTGACCCACGTCAACCTGAACGACGGCACGGTGGAGGGCCTGGCCCATCGCACACGGCCGCTGTTCTCGGTGCAGTACCACCCG
>JAQBHB010000040.1:0-194139 GCA_032128115.1 Deltaproteobacteria bacterium
GCCATGTACTGGAGCGGCATGGGCAGCGTGCCGGGGCAGTCCTCGCGTTCCCAGGCCTGGGTCCACGCGGTCTTGAGCAGGCGCGCGGGCTTGCCCGAGAGCGAGCGCGAACGCACGGCGTCCCTGGATCCCGCGGCCAGCAGCTTCTCCAACACGGCGCCGGTCATCTCGCTCTCCTCCACGGTGAGCCAGATCGAGCCGGTCCAGATCCCCTGGGCGCCCAGTGCCAGGGCTGCCACCGCCTGGCGCCCACTTCCGATGCCGCCCGCGCCGAGCACCGGGTTCGGCGCCACGGCATCCACGATGTCGGGGATCAGCACCATGGAGCCGATCTCGCCCGTGTGACCGCCAGCCTCGGTGCCCTGGGCAATGATGATGTCGACCCCCTGCCGCTTCTGGCGGAGGGCGTGCTCCACCGCGCCGGTGAGGGCGGCCACCTTGATGCCGTGGCGGTGGGCCCGTTCGATCACGTCCACCGGCGGCGGGCCCAGGGCGTTCACCAGGAGCTTGACCGGATGTTGCAGCGAGATCTCGAGCTGGTTGCGCGCCCCCCCGTCGGTCCAGCCAAGCAGACCCGAGCTGCTCGAGCCGCCGATGCCCTCGGCGGCCTGGAAGTCTGCGGGCAGGGGCGGCACCTCGTACTCGACGAGCAGCTTTTCGATCCACTCGGTGACCTCGCCGGGAATCAGCTTCTCGAAGGCGCCGGCGTCTACCTTGCCGGTCTTGTCGTCGGCCCTGCCCAGGCCGGATTCCTTGCCCTCGTAACTCATGGGCATCACGATATCGACGCCGTAGGGCTTCCCATCCACGTGGTCGTCGATCCACTGGAGCTCGATCTCGAGCTGCTCGGGGGAGAACGCCAGCGCGCCCAGGACGCCCATGCCTCCCGCATTGGTTACGGCGGCCACCACGTCGCGGCAGTGGCTGAAGGCGAAGATGGGGACGTCGATTTCGAATTCGTCGCAGAGCGGTGTGCGCATGGGGGTCTCCTGCGTGGGGCGTTGGGAACCCAGCCTGAGGCGGATCTGCCACCGGGTCAAGTCGATCCAGGAGCGGCCGCGCCCGCGCCCGGCGGAGACGGAATCGGCTAGGCGAGAGCGCCTGAGGCCTCGTTCTCGTCGGCCACCCGCATCTCCAGCGGCGAGCGACGAGCCGCCAGGGCGCGGAAGAACAGCCAGGAAAGGCCTCCCGCGAACGCGAAGCAGACGCCGATCCCGATCGCCTGCACCACGAACCGGGCCAGGGTCAGGCTCTCGATGCCGAAGCCCGCGAGCCACGAGTGGATCGGACCCCCGGGCGGCAGGAAACCCGGTGACAGCTGGGGGTCGGCCACCAGGGCCACGCAGAGGGTGCCGAGGATTCCGCAGAACCCGTGCACCGGAATGGCGTTGACGGGATCGTCGTGTCCCAGCCACTGCAGGAAGTTCACGCCCAGGTGGTGCACGAAGCTGGCCGCCATGCCGATGCCAATGGCCGCCTCGACCGTCACCGCGTTGCAGCAGGCGCTGATCGCCACGAGCCCGCCGAGAGCGCCGCCCAGGGTCTTCATGTGGAGATCTTCGCGATCCAGGTAGTAGGCCAGGAAGAAGCCCGAAAGGCCACCCACCGCGGCCGCAACGTTGGTATTGAGCAGGATCGAGGAGATGCTGGTTTCGTAGCGCAGCAGGCTGCCGCCGTTGAAGCCCCACCAGCCGAACCACAGCAGGAACAAGCCGGCCACTGCGAAGCCCAGGGTATTGGGCTGGAAGTCTTCCCGGTTCACGTGGTCGGGATCGCCGAACAGCAGGGCCCGGAACATGGGCCGACGCGGGCGGTCCGTGCGGAAGCGGCCGTGGCGCGCACCCACTCGCGCCACTCCCATCCAGGCGACCCAGGCGCCCACCGAGTGCACCACCGTGGAGCCCGCGAAGTCGCGAAATCCCAGGTCGTAGAGCCAGGCGGCGTTACCCGTCAGATAGGCGCCGCCCCAGGCCCAGTGGCCGAACACGGGATACACGAGAGCGCTCATGAACATCGCCGTCATCAGGTAGGCCACCAGGGCGGTGCGTTCGGCCAGAGCTCCCGAGACGATGGTGGCCGCCGTGGCGGCGAACGCCATCTGGAACAGGAAGAACTCGAGGCCCAGGCCGATTTCGGTCTTCGCGCCTTCCAAAAGGCCCGCCGTGGGCATGAACAGGTTGGTGCCCAGGAAGCCGTCGATCGATTCGCCGAACATCAGACCGAAGCCGAGGACGAAGTAGACCACCACCACCACCAGCCAATCGAGCAGGTTCTTCATGCCCACGGCGCTGGCGTGGGCGCTGCGCACCACGCCCACTTCGAAGGCGGTGAACCCGGCCTGCATCAGGAGCACCAGGAATGCGGCCACCAGGATCCAGAATCGATTGATGAAGTTCTCGTTCCGGCCGGTGAGCGCGCCCACGTCGGTCAAGGCGCTGCGGTTGTGAGCCACCGCGATTCCGGCCTCTTCGACCGCGCGGCGAATGCTCACGATCGAGTCGGCCAGCGACCGTTGCGCACGCGAGACCTCTTCGGCGGTGCGAGTGGTCTGTTCGACCTGCATTGCCTCGATGCGGGCCAGGTCGGCGCGCACGTCCCGGAGCGACGCCTCCAGGCGTGTGTTCGTGCTCCGGAGCTGCTCCGCGTATCTTTCGATGGCCCGGGTGTTCTGCTCGATGCCGGAGGCGTTGGCCTGTACGTCGACCCGGATGTTTGTGTCCGGCGCCGGGGCCGCTGCCCGGGCCTGCGCGGTGTCTTCCCGGGCGCCGACCCGAATCGTCGGGAACAGCATCAACGCGAGTCCCAGGGCCAGGACCCCGGTGATGCGGCAGGTCACCTGCGGGTCTCTAGATCGCGACGTCGGTCGGACGCGGGCATGCCAAGCAGCAGGCCGATCAGCGCCGCCAGCACCAGGGCGGGAGTCCGGAACTGCAGCGGTGCGAACGCAAACAGGCCGTAGCCCGTCGCGGCGGCCAGAACGGTCGCGATCCCGCGGCGCAGCAGCCAGGATCGGGTGCGCCGCTCGCGCGGAGGATCGAGGAAGTCGCTGTCCACCTCGAGCTCGGCGCCTTCGTCGATGGGGTCGAACTCGAGTTCGGGGAATGAATCCCGGGCGCTCGATCGGCGGACCGGCGGATCGATCCAGCCGAGCTTCGCCACCGCCGCCTCGATCACGTCTGCGGTGATCACCTCGCGCTCCATGCGGAAGGCGATCCGGAGAGCGGCGTCACAGATGCGGTTGACGGCGCCGGGAGTCCGGCCGGCGTAGTGGGCTACGTAGGCGATGGCGTTGGTCGAGAACAGGTCGGGCGAGCCGCAACCGGCCAGGCGCAGCCGGTGTTCGATGAAGGGGGCGATCTCTTCCGGTGTCAGGTCTCCGAGCCGCACCGGCGGGGCCAGACGCTCCCGCAACTGTTGGAATTCGGGCTTCTCGAGGCGCTCCGCGAGGTCGGCGGTTCCGCAAAGGATCAGCTGGAGCAGGTAGCGGTCGCTGGCCGGATCCCGGGGCGAAAGCTTCTCGATCTCGCACAGGGTGGTGGTGTCCAGCGCCTGGGCTTCGTCGAGCAAAACCACGGCGGCCTCCCCCTCCTTGTGGAGTTCGAGCAACCGCGTGTTGAGGGCCTGGGTGTCCGGCGGACCGGACCCGCTCACCCGGGGAAGACCCAGTCCATCCGTCACCAGCGAACGCAGATCTTCGAAGGGCAGGTAGGACTGATCCGTGTAGAGGTAGTGGTAGGTCTGCTCGAAAGCGCGCGCCATGTGCTTGAGGAGCAGCGTCTTGCCGGAGCCGGGATCTCCGGTGAAGACCAGGATCCCGCGGCGCGTCGTCAGCGACCGTCGCAGGGCGGCGATGGCGGCAACGCTCGCCTGGGTGTCGAAGAAGAAACGGGGATCGGCCAGATCCGGGAACGGATCGGAGCGGAGCCCGAAGTAGGCGAGGTTCATTCTGCCGCCACCTTACGAACTAGAACTGCGTTTGTCAGCAAGCTTCTGAGGTGCCCCCGGGGGCGGCATGAACCCGGGCCGTTCTAGGCGATCGGGTTCTGGAAGCCCAGTAGACGGTTGCTGAGTCGGATCATCCACGGATTCAGGAACAGGAAGCGGAGCGGCCACACCGGCGAGTGGCAGTCCTTCGGATCGAGGCTGCCGTCGAGCAGGTCCGTCACCGCGTCGGCCGCGAACCCTCCCAGCCGGTCCAGGATCTGCTCCCCGATCTCGGCCGACGCCCCCGCCGGCGCACCCGAATAGGTGCACTCGCCAAAGAACCTGAAGCTCGCGCGGTAGCGATCGAGCATCTGCAGCAGGCGCCGCGGATCGGCGCGGCGAAGCGGTGGGCGTGACTCTCCGCGCGCGCCCAGCCAGGTGTCGATCGTCTGTCGCGGCAGCCTCTTGAAGTCCGGATCGATCCAGTCGCCGTGCAGGGCCAGCAGCTGGGAGGTCTCGATCAGGCCGCCGTGGGTGTCGCCGACCAGGTCGGCCTTGTCGATCCCGGGGATGCCGGCCAGCACGTCGTCCAGGTTGGAGGTGCCCTGGGTGAGGCGGGCGATCAGCAGCGAGAAGAGCGACGCCATCTTCAGCCCGTAGCGGCGGTTCGCCTTCTCGCAGGCCTTTTCGATGGCCAGGAAGTGGCGCGGCCCGCCGTGAAAGTTCGAGACCATGACGTGCCGGAAACCCTGGGCCGCCAGCGTCCGGCCCAGATCGGTGAGCACCGTGATCGTGGTGGACGCCTGGAAGTACAGCGATCCCGGCTGGGGCACCGTATCGGTGGCGGCGTAGATCATGGGAAGCTTCAGGAAGACCCGGTCCCAGTGGCGATCGGGCAGGAAGCGAAGCATGCGCTCGGCCAGGCCCTCGGCCTCCAGGACATCGGCGCCCAGGGGCAGATGCGGACCGTGCACCTCCATGGGCGAGCACGTGACCAGCACCACCGCCCGCGAACGGTCGATGGCGTCGAAGTCGACCTTGGTGAGGCTCTCCCAGCGGATCGCAGCCGGCGCATCCATGGCGTAGCTCCCCCCCCGGCTGATGGCGCCGTCCGGATCTTGATACCTGAAAAACGGCCTTTGAATCCAACGTTTTGGGCCGAGTTTGCGGATGCCTTTGGGGAATCTGCGCCTGAAATGCCACATGGGGCCTTGCACAACCACCTATTTGCAGATCGGTGCGCGGATGGGCGCATCGGGATCGCACGCGAAATCAACAGCGGTGCGGAGCGAATGAGGTGCAGAGGTTGCTGGGCTCAATTCGGGGGGTGTTTGCAGCGTCCGTCGCGCTGCTGGGACTGACCCTTTCAGGGGCTGCCGGGGCGCTGACCCTGGCGGATCTGGACGGCGGAGAGACCTTCAATTCGGGAAACGGCAGGCTCAGTTTCGTGTTCGAGATGGGAAGCGTGACGGTCGTGGGGGATCTGAACTCGGATCTCTCGAAGTACGAAATTGACATCCTGGACACGGGCTTCTCGATCGTGGGGCCCATCGGCGTGAGTGATGGCAACGTGGGCGATCTGGCCCTGCGCTACACGGTCATGGCCTCGCTGAACCCGATTGCCTCGGCGGCCCTGTTCTTCAACGGGTCGGCTCTGGGCTCGGGATCCTTCGCCGCGATCTCGGAGGACTTCCTCTCCAACGGGCAGCTGGTGGCCGACATGCTGGTGCTGGCGACCGGCGGAGGCGGATCCCAGAAGACTGATTCGGCCTTCTTCGGCCCGGATGTCTTCTCGTTGGACGTGGTCAAGGACATCCAGGTCAACACCGTGGACGCGGGCCAGCTGGCCGCGATCTCGGTGGTGGATCAGACCTACCTGACCGCGCCCGAGCCGGCAACCCTGGTGCTGCTGGGCATGGGCATTGTCGCCCTGGGGTTCCGCCGCGCGCGAGCTCACTGAACTGCGCGAGGTTCGATCAGCAGGGTGGGGACGCCGCAGGTGCCATCGCGAACCGTGAGTACCCGGGTGCCGGGCTTGCGGCCCTCGCGAACCTCGGACACGTCGAAGCCGGTTTCCGCCAATCGCGCGCGCGCCTCGTTGGCGTCGCGCACGAGCCACGACAGGCCAAAGAGTCGATCGTGATCCGGGTCGGCGGGCCCGCCCGAGAGGGCCCCCTCCTTCTCGGCGCCGCCCGCGAGGCGCGCCGCCACTTCCAACGTGACACCGCCCACGCGGAAGAACAGCAGCCTCACGCCCCAGTCCGGGAAGCTCCGATCCAGAGCCAGCCGCAGCCCCATCCGGTCGCCGTACAGCGCGCGGGTGGCCTCCGGGTCGGCCGTCTGCAGCACCGCGTGGTCGAGCCCGAACACGGCGGCACGCTCGTCTCCCGTGAACCCTGCGGGTGACAGCGAGGCGTCCGGCGACACGTGCTCGATGGCGAACACCACGACACCGCGGGTAGCGCTCACCGCCAGGGGAACGCGTCGCCACTCGCGATACGCTCCCGACTCCACGTCGCGTCCGAGTCCGGTCTCGATGGGCTCGGGTTCGAGACCCTGCGCCAGCCACGAAGCCCGACAAGCCTCGGCGTCGCGGGTTCCGAAGGCGAGACCCACCGGGGCCTCGCCGCGCGCGTCCAGGAAACCGCGCAGGGCGTCGCCCACCGGCCCCTCGCCTTCGGGACACAGCAGCTCCAGATAGGTGTTGTCGAGTCGGAACAGCGCGTTCTCGGTGCCCTGGCCCGGATGCGCACCCCGCCACGACGGGGTGCGGCCCAACAGGCGCGCGTACTGGCGCGTGGCCGCCGACAGGTCGCGCACGGCCAGGATCACGTGATCGAGGCTCTCGAGCATGCTCACAGCATGGCACGGCGGGCGGGTCGTCGCTGGCGGCGCGCTGCCCACGGCTTGGGCAGCGACTGCCCGCGATCGAGCCAACCCGGACCCAGGCGTGGCCCACCGGAGGTACAGATCGACTCCTTCGCGTCGCGAAGCCCTCTGGGTCTGCACCGCGACTCCCGGGCGCGCTTGGCACACATGTTGCTCTCACGGCTGGCATGCGTCGAACCGGGCCCGGGAATCGAGCCGGGTCTGGGGTGGAACGCCGTTGTGAGGGAGGGCTCATCGTGATTCGGATTTCCTACCTGCTGTGGACCGTCGCCGTGCTCGTCATTCCGGGCGCGGCCCTGGCCGATGACGGCGTCACGCCCGGACAATTCACCGCGAACAACGTCTGGATGATGTTCGCCGCCGGCCTCGTGTTCATCATGCACCTGGGGTTCGCAACGCTCGAATCCGGACTCACCCGGGCCAAGAACACCACGAACATCCTGTTCAAGAACACGTTCATCATCTCGATCGGGATCCTCACCTACGCCTTGATGGGCTTCAATCTGATGTATCCGGGCGAGTTCCAGTGGATCCCGGGTTGGCTCGGATTCGGGGGATTTGGTCTCGATCCGGGACCCGACGGCAATACGCCCGCGTACGCCAGTGGCGGATATACATACTGGACCGACTTCCTGTTCCAGGCGATGTTCGCCGCCACGGCCGCCACCATCGTGTCCGGCGCCGTGGCAGAACGGATCAAGCTGTCTTCGTTCATGATCTTCTCCACCGTGTTCGTGGCGGTGGTCTACACGACGCTGGGGTCGTGGAAGTGGGGCGGGGGCTGGCTCGACGACGCGGGCTTCCACGATTTCGCGGGCTCGACGCTGGTACACTCGGTGGGGGGCTGGGGAGCCCTGGCCGGCGTGCTCCTGCTGGGGCCGCGTCTGGGCAAGTATGTGAAGGGCCGCATCCAGCCGATTCCCGGCAGCAGCATGCCGCTGGCGGCGGTCGGAGTGTTCCTGCTCTGGCTTGGCTGGTTCGGGTTCAATGGAGGCTCGGTCCTGAGTGCCGACCCGGGGCTCACCTCGCTGGTCCTGGTGACGACGTGCCTGGCCGCCGCAGCGGGTGCCGTGGCTGCGATGTTCACGTCCTGGTTCATGTCGTCGAAGCCCGACCTGTCCATGTCGCTGAACGGAATCCTCGCCGGATTGGTGGGGATCACCGCGGGCGCCGACGTGGTGAGCCCCGCGAGCGCGGTGATGATCGGGGCCGTGGCCGGAGTGATCGTGGTGTTCTCGGTGGTCCTGTTCGATCGCATCGAGATCGATGATCCGGTGGGGGCGATCTCGGTCCACCTGGTCTGCGGAGTCTGGGGAACGCTCGCCGTGGGCATCTTCTCCACCAACCCGGAGCACGGTTTCCTGACCCAGCTATTGGGCGTAGCCGCCTACGGCGCCTTTGCCTTTGGCGGGGCGGCGGCCATCTTTGGCCTGCTCAAGGCCACCGTGGGGATCCGGGTCTCGCCAGAGGAGGAAATCGAGGGTCTCGACATCAGCGAGCACGGCTCGCACGCCTACGACTTCGACATGGGAGGGGCCGTGACCGACCCGCGGCTGCGCGGCGCTGCGCCCGCCGTTGCCGGGTTGCGCCTGTCGACCCTGGCGACCGAGGAGAAGTAGCCGGGAGGAGATGCAGATGGAGCGCTCGAGCCGAGCGGGTGGAGAGCTGCCGTGGGCCCTGGTGTCGGAGTTCGAGGGGCTCGAGCGACGAGCCCAGCGACACGCCGGCCACCTCCTCACCCTGCGCGAGTGGCTCGCGCTGGCAGAGGCGTGGCGCATTGCCCAGGGCCTCCGCCAGACGGGGGGCAACCGGTCGGCCGCGGCGCGGCTGCTGGGGATCGGGCGCCGCACCCTCTACCGCAAGATCGACAAACTCGGCATTCCCCGCCGAACCCTCGAGGACCGGGACCACGCCTAGAAGACGCGCTGCCCCGAACCGACGCGGTCGTAGTCGCCCAGCTCTTCGCGGGTTCGCTCGGCCTGTTCGAGCAGGCGCGCCACCACGTCCGGGTGGTCCGCGGCCACGTTCTTCCGCTCGCCCGGGTCCGCCTCCAGGTCGTAGAGCATGGGATGCAGGACCGTCAGGTAGTCCTCGGCCCTGACGTGGTTGATTTCCACGAGCCCCCCCAGCCAGGGGGGCCTCCCGGGGCGCGGCAGATGCAGCTTCCAGCGCCCCGCGCGCACCGCCTGCAGGTGGTTCCACAGGTAGTAAGCGGCTTCCCGCTCCGGGTTTCCGGCGTTTCGCCCCAGCCAGACCGCACTCAGGTCTTCTCCGTCGAGCACACGATCCCGGGGAACGGCCGCTCCGGCCAGCGAGGCCAGCGTGGGCAGCAGGTCCATGATGGTGGCGAGGCTTTCTTGGGACGAGCCGGCCGGAACCCGGCCTGGCCCCCAGACCACGAAGGGTACCCGCAAGCCTCCCTCCCAGGTGGAGAGCTTGCCACCCCGGAAGGGACGCGCCGATCCGCCGAGTCGCCCCTTGATCCGCCAGGGCCCGTTGTCGCTGGTGAAGATCACGTAGCTGCGGTCGGCCACCCCCAGCGCCTTCACCGCATCGACCAGGCGGCCGACATTCCAGTCGAGCTCCTGCACCGAGTCACCGTAGGGCCCGCGTTTCGAGTGCCCGCTGAAATCGCTGGACGCCGACACGGGAGCGTGGGGCATGTTGTAGGGGAGGTAGACGAAAAACGGCTCGCCGGCGTGCTCCGACATGAATCGAATCGCTTCGTCGGTGTAGCGCTGTGTGAGTGTCTCCTGTCGCGCGGGGTTCTCCACCACCTGTCCGTTGCGAAGCAGCCGCGTCTTCTCGAGAGAATCGTTGCTGGCGGGCGTGCCGAAGTGCTCATCGAAGCCCTGGTGCTCGGGCAACAGTTCGGGCGCGAACTCGTCGTTGCTGTGGCCGGCCAGGTCCCATTTGCCGAAGCATGCGGTGGCATAGCCCCGGGCCTTCAGGACCTCTGCGATGGTGACCTCGCGATCGTGGAGAGTCGGATGCACATGCTTCGCACCGCCAGACTCGGCCACGCGCATGGGATGCGACCCGGTCATCAGCGCGGCCCGGGCGGGCCCGCACAGGGGTTGCGCGTAGAAGCTGGTGAATCGCATTCCCTCCCGGGCGAGCCCGTCGATCCGAGGGGTTTCGATCTCCGCGTTGCCGTAGGCGCCCAGGTCGCCGTAGCCTAGGTCATCGGCCAGTACGAGCACGAAGTTCGGCGGGAGTCCGACGGGCACGTCCGCGCGGGAGCAGGAGAGGGCGAGCAACGACGCCCCGAGGATCGCGAGTCGATTCATGGGATCCGGACGTCAGGTTAGCAGCCGTTCGGGGGGCGGCTATATTGCGATGCCCTGCGATGTCGCAATTGGTAGAGCTCTCCGCGCGCTGGCGACGCAACGTGTTGTTGCTGGCGCTTCTCAGCCTCGGCGGCGTAGCTCTCCTGCTCTTCGTATCCGGATTGAGCGAGTTCGCCTGGGTCAATCACGACACCGCCTTCTTCCTGTACCTGGCACGCAAGTTGGCGGAGGGCTCGAAGCTCTACATAGACTGGCAGACTGTGAACCCGCCGTCCCTGGTGTTTGCATCCGGGTTGTGCGGCGTCGTGGCGGGATGGCTGGGAGTCTCGGTGATCCCGGTCTACCACGTCTTCGTATTGTTGCTGGCGGTGCCGGGCCTGCTGGTGCTGTACCGCGCCCTGGCTGACGAAGACATCGCCACCTGGGGATTGGTCGCGTCCGCCTATGTATGCGTCGCTGTCGCCGGAAATGTGGCCGCGCGCGATTTTGGCCAGCGCGAACATCTCTTCGCCATCCTGTTCCTTCCCTATCTCTTCTGGCGCTTCCGGACACCCGTGCTTTCGCCGGGCGCCGTGTGCCTGCTGGTACTGCTCGGATACTTCGCGCTGATGAAGCCCCAGTTCGTGGCGCTGGTGGTGGTGAGCGAGCTGTTGGCGGCTCCCTGGCGTCGGGACGCCTCCCGGCCGTGGCTTGGATGGGCAGCGTTCGCCGCCGGCGGGGCATCCGTCGCGGGCCTGTTGTGGCTTCACTCGCCCGATTCGTTCGCAGCATTCGTTACCGAGGTGGTGCCCATGCATCTCCGGGGCGACTACGCCTACGAGTCGCGCTTCCTCGGGTGGGTCGGCGGTGCCGAGAACCGCTGGATGCTCAGCGGCTTGGCTCTTCTCGCCGCGAATGTTGCGTTGTCGATGCGGCGCGATTCCGTGGATCGTCGCACGCTCCGGGCGCTCGCGGTGCTCCCGCTGCTGGCCTACGCCAGCGTGATCCAGCAGTCGCGCTTCTACAGCTATCACGTGGCTGGCTGCTTTGCGATGCTGGTGGTCTTCAACGCCTACCTGCTGGGACGGTTGACGGCGACGGTGGAACGCCCCGGGGCGCGGCGCCAGCTTCTGGTATATCCGGGGCTGTGCCTGGCGCTTCTGATCACCGCGACACTGGCCTCGTCGATCGAACAGTTCGCGGGCGAGCGGCGCAGTCTGGGGCGCATGATGAAGTCGCTCGCGCCGCCGGGGACCCGGGTGATGGTCTTCAGCCCCTCGCTCGACTTCGCCGAGCCGGCGCTGCGCCTCGACCTGGACGTGGCCGGTCCGTGGCTCCTCCGCACCGACGTGGCCTCGATCCTCGCGCTAGAAGACGAGGCCGAGCAGCGCCGGGCGCTGGCAGCCACGGTTCGGAGGCTGGCGGTGCAGATCGACCAGTTCGAGCCCGAGCTGCTCTTCTTCAGCCCTTCACGGCAGTCGTTGTCTGGATCGACTCTGCACATGATCCTCGTGAACGAATACGGTCTGCTCCCGGCCGTCGACTACGAGCGCATCTCCAGTGACGATCTGCATCGTTGTTGTCAGGATCTCTACACCTGGCGGGTCTACCGGCGTATCGATTCGGAGGAACGACCCGCAGAGGGCAGCCTCTGATCCAGAACCCGATTCCCGGAGAAGAATGCTGCCTGGCCGCGGAGACCGGCTACTCGCGGCCGTGGCTCGTGGCTACCGGGAGCCCGCTGCCACTGCCGACCGTGGTGCCGTCGGTCTCGGAGATGTTACGGCCGTACGCGGGAACCTGCGGAATCTCGTCTCGCGGGATCGCCGGCAGGAAACACTTGCGGCCCAGGGCCGCCTCGATCGCCGGCGCCAGGCGGTCGAGCTTGCTGCGCTCCCGGTCTGCCTCTTTCTCGGCGAACTCAGGCATCACCTGGCTCGCGAAGAGCTCCATGGATTCGCAGATGTGTTCGTGCCGGTTGTTGCCGCCCTGTTGGATGAACACGACCTGATCGACTCCGACCTGCTCGAAGCCCCGGAGATACTCACGCAGTTGATCCGGGCTCCCGATCCCGCGGCCCTCGGCCTCCGCGGGCAGGCTGTTGCGCATCTGTTCGAAGCTCGACCAGATGTCCGTACGCGAGGGTTGGTGGGAGCCGAAGAGGTAGTAGTGACCGAGCGCAAATCCGAAGAAGCGGAAGCCATCCAGGCCGCGCCGGCGAGCCTCCTCGGCATCCTCGTGACACGAGAAGCCGGTCACGATGGCCACGTTCGCGTTGACCGCGTGGCCGATGGGCACGCACTCCTTCTCGAGCGTGGTGTAGTAATCGTCGACCCAGTGTCGGGCCTCGTCGGGTGACACGAACGCGAAGGTGAGGGCCCCCATTCCGTTGCGGGCTGCGGTTCGGATGGTTTCGCGATTGGAGCACGCCAGCCACAGGGGAGGGTGGGGCTTCTGGACGGGCTTGGGCACCACGTTGCGACAGGGCATCGAGAAAGACTCGCCCTGGAAGCCCGGGTAGGGGTCCATGACCATCATATTGGCTACCTGCTCCGTGGCCTCACGCCACATGGCGCGTTTGCGATCCAGGGGGATTCCGAATCCCTCGAGTTCGATGCGCGAGGCGGATTCACCGCTGCCGAACTCGACCCGGCCCCGAGACACCAGGTCGAGAGTTGCGATGCGTTCGGCCACCCGCGCCGGGTGGTTGTAGCCCGAGGGCGTGAGCACGATGCCATGGCCCAGGCGGATGCGTTGGGTTCGCTGGCTGCAGGCAGCCAGGAAGACCTCCGGGGCCGACGAGTGGGAGTACTCCTCCAGGAAGTGGTGCCCCACCTCCCACGCGAAGTCGATCCCGAGCCGGTCGGCGAGCTCCACCTGGTCGAGAGCCTGCTGGAACAGCGCAAGCTCGCTCTCCTCGTGCCAGGGGCGGGGCAGTTGGTGCTCGTAGAAGATTCCGAACTTCACAGTCGTCCTCCTCGCGAAACGGACTCCACCTTATCGCAGAACCGGCGGGTGTATTTCAGTGCCATTGGAATCACCACAGGCCTGTTGTAGCGAGTGCCGCGCCCGAGGGTCGGGTCGGGCGCCCGCGCCCCGGCTCCCCCCCCCCGCTCGGGAGAAGTCTCGTCGATTCAGCCGGATGGCTTGGCCACCTGCGCCGGAGGATCTCAAGGGAGGAGCCCCTGACTCCGAAACGAACCCGGATGGACGCGATTCGGGGGCGAGTCCCAGGTGGGGCTCCGGATACCCCCATTTTGCGAGGTGGTCGGGCTTGGTCGTCGTTTGTCGCAGCTGTAACAGGCAGTTCGTGGTGAAGGATTCCACGGTTCCCCCGGAAGGGGGTGTCGTCTCCTGCCCGAAGTGTTCCTCTCCGGTGGCGGTGACGAAGCCTCCCGAAACGGGTCCGGCCACGAGGCTGGATCGCCGCGGCAAGAATCCCGCGAAGCGTCGCGCCATCGATGGGAATCGGGTGACACACATCTCCCAGGTTCGCGAGGCGCGGAGGAAATCGGTCGACGTGCTGGCAGCCGCCCGCAGCGCCGTCGACGATCTGCTGGACTCGAAGGGGGTGCCCGCGCAGGACAAGCCGACGGCAGTCGATCAACCGATCCCGTCACCGCCGCCGCGCCGGAAGCCCCCGTCCGGCGAGCGGCGATCCAGGTCCACCCGCGAGGCCTCTCCGGGTCCGGCACTCGCAACGCCGGGTCGTGCGAAGCCGCAGGAGCGGATCGAGCTCCCGCTCCCGCCCCCGCCCCCGCCGGCCCGCGTGCCGGAGGCTCCTGCAGCGATCGTCCAGGCATCGACCGATCCGAGCGGCGCCGCTGCGTCTCTCGACGGCGCGGGCCTCGAGATGTCCGACGCGACCCGCTGGGATCTGCTGTTGGAGCTTGCCGGCATGCTCATGCAGCTTCCCAGATGGATGCTCGGCGCTGCGGCTCTGGCGAGCGCCGGTCTGGTACTGGCCCTGATCTGGCTCTTCAACGCCCCGGATCCGGCGCCCGCGCCCACTCCGGCGCCGGTGCGTGCAACGGCGACGCAGCCTCGGCACAGCCCAGACACCCGTTCCAGCCCGCCGACGAACCAACCGGTGGCGCCCCATCGGCCTGCCCAGGCGTCCACTCACGCGCCGGTGTCCCCGGTGCCGGTCGTTCCGGAGTCCCCCGAGCCCCAGGCGGCAGTGGCGCAAACCGCGCCCGCGAGGCCCGCGGCGCCCGAACCGGTGGCGCCCGCGGCACTCAAACCGGCGAAGGCCGCCGCACCGACACCCGCCAAGCCCGCACCCACGCCGACGACGGCGAGACCGACGGCCCCCGCGCCCCCGTCCAAGCCCAAGGCCGCGTCCACGGCCAGCCCCCTCACGCAGCCCACGTCGCGGCCAGGGTCGGCGGCGCAGACGCCGACCGAGCCGAGCCGAACGCCGACCCGTACCGAGAGCAGGTCGAGCAGTGGGGAAACCCGGCGCACCACGCGGACGCGCCCGCAATCGAATTGGAGCGCCGCCCAGAAGGGCGGGGCTGGGAAATCGCAGGATTCGAAGGACAAAGAGGAGGAATCGGGATGGACCGTCGAACACTGAGCCTGGTCGTGTGCCTGGCCATGATGCTGGGATGCGCGCAGCTCAAGGTGCAGTTTCGCCAGAAGGGGGAGCGCATCGTAGACTTTCCCGAGCCGGTGGCTGAGGAATACAAATGCTCGTCACGCAAGCTGCCGTTCATCCAGGTAGAAGAGACCGAGTTGATCCCGCACCGGGTCAAGCCGGGGAGCAAGCTCAACCTCCGCTACGTGTACGTGATGTGCCCCTCGCGGATCTCGGAGATCGTCGAGGGCAAGCTCTACACCCGCATCCATTTCCGCGGCGCGACGATCTACAACGACGTGGTTCAGAGCGAGCTGCAGCCGGGCCGGTGGGTGGTGGACTCGTTCATCCGTCTGCCGCTCAGGGCCGACTCCGGGATGTATGCCCTGGAGGCGCGTTTCGAGAGCCGCAAGGGACGCTTCAGCGTCCACTCGGACTTCCTGGTCGACGGCGACTAGGCGAGGAGGGCTAGCTCTGGGGGATGGCCGGGGGGCCGCTGCGCAGCTTGGAGAGCAGGGCGACCAGGTCTGAGCGGGCCTCCGTACACAGGCGCTCGAACACCACGGAAAGGATCACCGAATCGTCGCAATGCGACGTGCTTGCAGGGTTCGACCGGATCACGCGGCCCGGAAGCGTGATGGCCTCGCTCCCATCGACACCCCCGGGAATCCGCACCTGGAGCTTTCCGCCGCGTGGGAGCCCACTGGGGACGTGCAGGCGGCATCCCCGAGCCGAAATCTCCGCCAGCAGGGCGCGCCGTTGTCGCCAGCCGGTGCTCCAGGTGACATCCCAGCCGAACGGGAAGCGGGGCAAACCGCGTTGCTCCTCTTTTCCGTAGAGTGCGCGGCGCAGCAGCAGCTCGAGAGCCTCGGGATGCACCGTTCCGCGCACCAGATGATCGAAGCCCATGCCCTCCAGCCGCGCCCTCAGGGTCCTGGAGGTCTCTTCGAAGATCGCGATGGTGGTGAACTTATTCTCGCCGCTCGGTTTCGAACGCCCCATCGACAGGGCCTGGCGACCGGACATCACCAGCAGCTTGCTGGGTTCCTGCCAGCGTTCCCGAGCATCCAGGGATGGAATCCGGTGGGTCGCCACGCGCATGCGGTGGAGCGTGTTCTCCACCACCTCCAGGTCTCGGCCGCCGACCAGCAGGGCAGAGGGCTGTTGCGGTTTCGGTCGCGCGGCCGACCTGCGATCGGCGGCGCGCTGGAGTTCTCGCAGCTGGCGCTCGCGGGCGGTCTCGGGGCGCGACGTGGTGCCCTTCGCGTCGGGGGTATCGATGTGATTCATCTGGATGTGCATCAGAGGCTTTCCTACGTCTCGGAATGCGGCAATCCCGACCCATCGGATGTTGGCGAGGTCCTTCCGGCTGTTGCTGGGGTCCTTCCGGCTTTGAACGACACGGTCGTGAGTCAGTGAGTGCCCCCTCCACTGCGAAAAGTGACGGCGAAAACGCTCTCCGATTCCAGATCGGTTCATACCGGCGGCGGTTGCCGATCCCCGCAGCCAACCATCCGGTCGACTGCGCTCCTGCCGGTCATGCGGCGCTTCCAGGCCAGGCCACCGAGGCCGAGGCCCAGCAGCGCCAGGGTCTGGGGCTCCGGCACCACCACGGCCTGGATTCCAGCGATCAGGAAGTGTCCGTTGGTGGCTCGAATCGACAGCTGGTCCAGCGTATTCGGAAGTCCCGGGGCCGGGTCGAACAGGCTGAGGAGAAAGGTCTCGTCCATCCCATCCACGGGCATCAAGCGCAGGAGAAGCATGTCCTCGTTGAGCACCGGAGGCTGGTTGCGGTCGATGTAGAGCGTCGCGCGATCGCCGCCGCGAGTCTTGGACGTCGTCTTGGTCTTCGTCTTGGTCTTCGTCCTGGCCTTTGACTTGGTCTTTGACCTGGTCTTGCTCTTCATCTTGGACCTGGAGCTCGATGCACCGGAGGCGCCGCCGCTGGCGTCGTTCCCCGGGTCGAACCTCGAGAGGACGAGCACCACCGATTCGCGCACGACCGGTTGGGAGAACGCGAACGTGAGGGCCTCGTCTCGGTGGCGACCGCCGCCCGAGATCTGGGTGGACCCTTCATTGAAGCCGGCGCGAACGCCTTCGCCCAGGGTCTCGATGAATAGGGTTCCCGGGACCCCACCACTGAGTGGCAGACCGAGTTCGGGGATCGTCGTGATCCCGCCGAGCGTGATGGTGAGCCCGCCCTTCGTGGCCGACAGGTTCGAGGCCTGCGTGCCCGTGGAGCCGAAGTCGCCTCCTCCCGTGAGGTCGAACGACACCGCAAGCGACGGCGGGGCCCATCCCCACGCCAACATCGCCACGACGACCGCCCATTTCCGTCCCGCGATCCTGTCCCGTCCCGCGATCCTGTCGACTTGCACGATCTTCCGAGCCTCCGTGTACGGGCCCCGATTCCGGCCGGCGCATATGCGCGCGGCTCACCCATCCGACTTCGGGTCGTGGAGGAGTGGCGATGTGTGTCAATAAATGTCAATAAAGACAGATAGTTGCGTGTGTGTTGCCGATGAGAGACGCGAAGTTGACAGCAGGCGTGCATCGCGTGCGCAACACGCGCTCGCGTCGTAGGAAAGCGCCCCGGAGCAGGGCTACGGCGCGAGGCCCGGAGTTCCGATGGAAGCTGCAGAGAACATCAGAGAGGTATTCGCCGTGCAGATCGAGAATCCGACCCAGGCTATGCTGCTCGTGGGTCTCGTCCCGATGGCTCTCGTCCGGTTCAAGGGACGGGCCCGGCGCCCCCGATGCATGCGGCTTTCGGGGCCGCGATGATCCGAGGAGGTCTGCGACTCATGAATCGAAAACACTTCGTGGCTGGATTGCTGTCTCTGGCGGTCGGTCTCGGTGCCTGCGCTTCCGGCGGCTCCGAGACGGGCAGTGCCCAGGCGCAGGCCCAGCCGCAGGCGCAGCCGCAGATGTACGCTCACGCGCCCGCGGATAGCCCGTTGTCCGACGTGCGACCGGGGATGACCGACACGGACGTGCGGCGAATCCTGGGAAGCCCGGACAGCTCCAACGCCTACATGACCGGAAAGGCGTGGATTCCCTTCTACTACGGGAGTGACACTCACCGCTCCGACTGGATGTATGGCGGGAAGGGCCGAGTGGTCTTCTCGCGCAATCGCTACTCCGGTGGGCTGAAGGTGGTGCAGGTGCTCTACAACCCCAGCGAGATGCGCTGATTCCACCCGACGGCTTGCGCTACGATCCGGCCCTTTCAGCTGCACGGGCCGTGTGAAGCGCGACCATCGACGATTCTCTGCCATCGCCTCGTTTGTCTGCGCTTGTCTGGGCGTGGCGTGCGGTGGTGATCCCCCCGCTCTCACCGATGGACCCGCGGTGGGGTGGCCGGTCCACGCCGGAGACCCTGGCGGCACGCGCTATTCGCCCCTGGACGAGATCCGCCGGGAGAACGTCGACCAGCTGGATGTCGCGTGGACGTACCACACCGGCGATCTCCCGAACGACGAGACCCGCGACCGCAATCACTCGTTCCAGACCACTCCGATCCTGGTGGAAGACGCCGTGTGCTTCTGTACGCCACGCAGCCGCGTGGCCTGTATCGACGCGGAGACGGGGGCGGAGCGTTGGGTGCACGATCCCGGGATCGACCTCTCGCGCGGCCACTACAACCTGAACTGCCGGGGCGTCGCCCACTGGCGGGATCTCCAGGCGGCGTCGGGGGCGCCCTGTGCGAACCGACTGTACGTGGCCACGGCCGACGCCCGGCTGGTGTCGCTGGATGTTGGAACCGGCAACCGCTGTCAGGGCTTCGGATCGGACGGCGCCGTGGATTTCTCGCGTGACGTCGGCCCGTTCCATACTGGCGAGTACGGCATCTCTTCGCCTCCCATCGTCGTGAGAAACGTGATCGTGCTGGGTTCGTCGGTGGCCGAGAATCGCCGCGTCGACATGCCCAGCGGCAAGGTGCACGCTTTCGATGCGCGCACCGGGGCTTTGCGATGGACCTGGGATCCGATTCCGCGCGATCCCGAAGATCCCGCCCGCGACACATGGCGAGGCGACAGCGCCGATCGCACGGGCGCTGCCAACGTGTGGTCGCTGGGCTCGGCAGACCCCGCGCGCGATCTGGTATTCGTGCCCACCAGCAGCCCATCGCCCGATTTCTACGGGGGCGAGAGGGTCGGCGCCAATCGCCACGCCGACTCGCTGGTGGCCCTGCGCGCCTCCACCGGGGAACTCGTGTGGGCCTTCCAGACGGTGCACCACGATCTGTGGGACTACGACCTGGCCTCGCAACCCGTGCTGATCGACTTTCCAGTGGACGGCCGGACGCTGCCCGCCGTCGCCCAGGCCACGAAGATGGGGAACCTGTTCTTTCTGGACCGGGAGACTGGAGAGCCCCTGATTCCCGTGCAGGAGCGGCCGGTGCCCGCGACCCGCGTGCCCGGTGAGGTGACCTCCCCCACCCAGCCGTTTCCGGTCTGGCCGCCTCCACTGGCGCCCCAGGGCCTGCGCCCCGATCAGGCGTGGGGGCTCACGCCCTGGGATCGCGCACGCTGCCGGGATCAAATCGCATCCATGCGTTCCGAGGGCATCTTCACGCCGCCGAGCTTCGAGGGCAGCGTGATCTTTCCCGGCACCGCCGGGGGCTCCAACTGGGGCAGCGTCGCCTACGACCCCGAGCGCCAGCTCCTGGTGGCCAACACCTCCCGCGTGGCCAACACGGTCCAGCTCTTCCCGCGCGACGAGGCCGACTTCGAACGCGACAGCGACTCGTACGTGGGGCGCGCCGAAATGAAGGGCACCCCCTACGTGGCCCGCTTCGGCGTGCTGCTGTCGCCCTTCGGTGTGCCGTGCAATGCGCCTCCCTGGGGAACCCTGGCCGTTCTCGATCTGGGCGCGCGTCGCCAGCGTTGGGAGGTCACTCTGGGCACCACCCGCGACCTGGCCCCGTTGGGGATCGCCCTGGCCTGGGGCACTCCCAACATGGGCGGCCCCCTGACGACGGGCGGGGGGGTGGTCTTCATCGGCGCCGCCCTGGACGACTACCTGCGTGCCTTCGACGTGGAGAGCGGCGAGGAGATCTGGAAGGCCCGACTCCCGGCGGGCGGTCAGGCGACGCCCATGACCTACCGCGCTCGCGACGGAGGGCGGCAGTTCGTGGTGATCGCCGCAGGCGGGCACTCCCAGATGCGATCCCGGAGGGGTGACAGCCTGGTGGCTTTCGCCCTGGCGTCCGAATGACGAGGCGCGCGATCAGCCGCGCCGATTTCGCCGGCGGACCCTCCAGACCGCGGTGCCCGAGAGCAACCCGCCCAGGGCCGCGGCGCCGCCAATCGACAGCACCGGGAGAGCGAGCGCGCCCTTGAAGAAGATGATGTCGGGCTCGGTCTCGGCGTAGGCGAGCGTCAGGAACGGGTCGTAGTCCGTCTCCCCGTTCAGGTGCCGCCGCATGAACGCCACGGTGTAGAGATTCTGGAGGCGGTTCACGTCGGCCAGGTCGATCACCGCGTTGACGCAGGTGTCGATGAACGGATCCACCAGTCCCCCGGCGCCGACGGCGACCCATGCCGTGTACTCGGCCGGGTCGGAAGGCGGCGGATCGTTGCAGGGGGGCGGGTCGGCAAGACTCGGGCAGATCCCCGCCTGGATCAGGGCAGCTCCGATGGGACAGATTGCGGCGAAGGCCTCGTGTACGGCGTTGATCACGTCGGCGCGGCAATTGGCCGGGGTCAGGGTCTGCGTGAGCGGGAAGGGCCGGTTGCAGCGGGTGCTGAACGACTCCGCGGTTCCGTCCATGCACAGCGTGGGGAGCGCCACAGACTGCAACTCGGCATCGGTCAAGATTCCGTGGGCCGGCGAAACCGGCACGATCACCTTGACGCGGGAATCGGCGGGCACGGTCTCCTCGTCGCACGTGCCCGGAGCGCAGGCCCCACCGCAGTCGCAATCCAGGTCGGTCGTGCACTCATCCCCGAAGTCGGTGGCTGTCGCATCGCAGTATGCATTGGTGAAGCCGCTGGCCATGGCGTAGGTCGTGAATCCGCCAAACGAGTGGCCGGACACGCCGATGCGGCTGGCGTCGATCGCGCCGAAGAAGTCGTCCCCGCCATCGGCGTTGCGCGCCAGCATGTAGTCGATGGCCCAGGACACGTCCTTGGGGCGCTGGCGAGCGGTGATCGCAAACGGCTGGCTCCCACCGACGAATTGGTTCTTGTAGTGATCGGGTGCGATCACGATGAAGCCGTGGCTGGCCAGCGCCTCGCCAAGGGCAGGTGACTGGTTGGGGATACCGCCGCTTCCGTGGGAGAAGACGATCATCGGGAAGTTTCCGGCCGACGCCAACGCCACATCTTCGCGCGCCACGGTGGAATCGATCACCAGGGTCGTGAACAGCAGGTTGGCGAGGAAGTACTCGGTGAAGGGGCCGGTGTCCACATCGGTGGGGTACCAGATCTCGACGAACACGGTGGGCCCACCCGGCAGATGGGGCGGGATGGCGTGATCGCGGCGATGGCCCACGTCCCAGGGTCCCAGGGCGTCCGGCGCGTCTACGGCCATCGCGGGCGCGGCCAGCAGGGTGCTGGCGAGCAGGGCGCTGGCGAAGGAGGCAGCCAGGATTCGAACGGCGTTTCCTTGCGTCCGGTGTCGCATTCTCGTCTCCTCGGGTGAACGGGGCTTCCCATCTTCGATACCGCCGGATTATGACAGGTTTGAACGATCTTTTCGCGGGGCCGGGCGAGCCGGCCGTCGGGTGGACTACGCTGGACGCCCTCATGGCGGAACGAATTTTCAACTTCTCACCGGGGCCGGCGGTGTTGCCCGAAGACGTGCTGCGCGAGGCCCGGGACGCGCTGCTCGACCTGGCGGGCTCGGGGATCGGCGTCCTCGAACACAGCCACCGGGGCGGGGTCATCGACGAGGTGTTTGCGCGGACGGAGGCCGACTGCCGCGAGCTGGCGGGGGTGCCGGCCGACTACACCGTGCTGTTCCTCCAGGGCGGAGCCTCCACCCAGTTCTGGATGCTCCCGGCCAATTTTCTGGCGCCGCAGGCGACCGCCGACTACCTGAACACGGGAAGCTGGTCGCAGAAGGCGATGGCCGAGGCTCGTCACTACGGCCAGGTGCACGAGGCCGCGTCGTCGGAAGACGAGAACTTCAACTACATCCCCGACGCGGCCCAGACCCGCTTCTCGGATCGCCCGAGCTACGTGCATTTCACGTCGAACAACACGATCTTCGGGACCCAGTACCGGGACGAGCCCGCGATTCCCGGGGATTCGTGGCTCGCCTGTGATGCCTCCAGCGACCTGTTTTCGCGTCCGATCGATGTGGGGCGCTACGGGCTGATCTACGGCGGCGCCCAGAAGAACTTCGGCCCGGCGGGAGTGACGCTCGTGATCGTGCGCAACGATCTGCTGGAACGGACGGAGCGCGAGCTTCCTACCATGCAGCGCTACCGGACCCACGCGGAGCAGAGCTCCCGCTACAACACACCGCCGGTCTTCGGGGTCTACCTGATGGGCCAGATCTTCCGCTGGCTGCTGGATCGGGGCGGTCTCGGGAGTGTGGCGCGGGACAACGCCGCCAAGGCGAAGCGGGTCTACGACGCCATCGATGCCTCGGGCTTCTTCCGGGGCACGGCCCGGAACGACAGCCGGTCGCTGATGAACGTGACGTTTCGTGCTCCCAGTGAGGAGCTGGAGGCGGCCTTCATTCGCGAAGCCGAGAAAGAGGGACTCTCGGGCCTGAAGGGGCATCGCGCGGCGGGTGGCATGCGCGCCAGCCTCTACAACGCCCTCCCGCCAATGGCCTGCAGCGCCCTGGCCGAGTTCATGAAGACCTTCGAGGCGCGCCACGGATAAGCCCTCGGGGCGCGCCACGAACAAGCCTTCGAGGCGCGCCACGGACAAACTTCCGTGAACGCGTTGCTTCCGCGAATCGCAAGCTTCCTCGGGATCGCCTTGGCGTGCAGCGGGCCCCGATCCGATCTCCCCGCTGCGCCAGACCTCACGACCGACTCCCTGCGCCAGGCGGTCCGGGCACTCACCGCCGAGGAGATGCAGGGACGCCGCACGGGTAGCGAAGGGGAGCGCCGCGCCGCCGCGTACGTGGCCCAGGTCTTCGCTCGAATCGGGCTCGAGCCCGCTGGCGACGACGGAACCTGGTTCCAGTCTTTTGATTTCAGATCCGGAGCGCCCGAGGAGCAGCACGACGAGGCGCGAAACGTGCTGGGAAGGCTGCCCGGCGCGAGCCCGGGGTGGCCGCCGGTGGTCATCGGGGCGCATCTGGATCATCTGGGTCACGGGGTGGACGAAGGATCCCTGGCGGCACACGACGAGCGCGACCAGGTCCACGAGGGCGCCGACGACAACGCCTCTGGCGTGGCGGCGCTGCTCGGGATCGCGGGAAGTCTGGCCTCGCAGGCGCGCCACGGGCCGCTGACTCTGGAGCGCGACATCGTGTTTGCCGCCTGGTCCGGGGAAGAGATCGGGCTCCTGGGTTCGAAGGCGTTCGTCAGGCAGCTGCCCAAAATGAGCGGACACGGCGCGCGAGCGATCTCCGCCTACCTCAACCTGGACATGGTGGGGCGCCTTCGCCACCGGCTCCTGATCTACGGGATGTCGTCCAGCTCGGTCTGGCCGACGCAGGTGGAGCGACACAATGCGGTCACCCGTCTGCCGGTGGTTCCCCAGCGCGATGCAATCCTTCCCACCGACGCCACGTCGTTCCACTCGAGGGGGATTCCCGCGCTTTCGTTCTTCACCGGATTGCATGCCGAGTACCACACACCACGAGATCGCTGGCCGCTCCTGAACTACGGCGGTTTGCGCGAGATCGCCCGGCTGGTGGAGTCGATCGCCGTGTCCCTGGCGCAGTCGAGCGATCTGCCCGACTTCCTGGGGAAGGAGATTCCCCCCCACGACGCGACGCTGAGCTTGACTGCTCGGGATCACAGCCGCACCCTGGGGCGATGGAGAAGCTCATCTACCTGATTTTCTCGGACCCGGGAGCCGGTCAGGATGTGCACCGCAAGAAGCAGGATGTGCACCGCAAGAAGCTGCTCGAGGATTGCGCGCCCCGACTGCTGGCCCTTTCTCCGCGGGGTCTCTCCATGAACATCAGCGACTCGGATTCCGACGTCCCGACGCCGGTGCCGTGGCCCGCTGACGAGGCACCGCTGGTGGCGCAGGTCTCGCTGTGGCTCGACTGCCACGACCGGCGTGAGCCGTTCGAGCAGATCGTGGCGGGGGTGGGTGACAAGCTGGTGGGTTACCTGGTCTCCGAGTCGCTCTACAGCGACTATGGCTGCAACCGGCACGCGGCGCCGCGCAGCTGGCCCGACGGGCGGCGTTCGCCGGGCGTGCTCACGGTGACGCTGCTGGAGAAGCCCGAGCGCATGACCCACACAGACTGGTTGGCCCACTGGCACGGCGTGCAATCGCCCGTGTCCGAAGAGATCCAGCCTCGCGCGCGCTACGTGCGCAACGAGGTGGTGCGGGCCCTCACCGCGGGCGCGCCGCCCTATCGCGGAATCGTCGAGGAAGCCTGGCCGTCGCCCGAGCACGTGACCGATCCGATGCTCTTCTATCTGGCCGAGGGCTCGAAAGACCGCATGAAGCAGAACCTCTCGACGATGCTCGCGAGCGTGCGCGGTTTCCTGGACATGGATCGCATCCGCAACCAGACGATGAGCGAGTACCTGCTCAAGACCTGATGCGATGACGGCGACGGCGGCGACTCAGGACTCAGGGCAGGGTGCCGATCCTGGCAACGGGCGCCGCGGGCTCCGACGCCCGCCGATCCGAGAGGGCCAGCCCGCGCAGCAAGGCGTTGCGCAGATCCCGGGGATCGATCACGTCGTCGAATGCCATGGAGTCGGCCGCCCGATAGGGGCCGCCGGCCTCCGCAGCTTCCAGCTCGGCCCGGGCCGGATCGGAAAGCCCGGCGGCTTCGCCCCCGCCGCGGGCGGGCATGGCTCCCAGCGTCACGCCGGGAAACGCCAGCGACAGGGTCTGCCCGTCGAAGGGATTCATGGCCATGATCGAGCTGCCAAAGCCGAAGGCCTTGCGCAGCGTGACCGAGATCTTCGGTCCCGGCAGCCGGTGCTGCGCGGCGAACATGCGCGCGGCGCAACGCAGGGCGCCTTCGCGCTCGGCCGCGCTGCCCGCCAGTACACCCGGGTTGTCGGCGAGGAATACCGCGGGCAGGTGGAAGCCACCCGCGATCTCGAGGAATCGCGCGGCCTTTAGCGCCGCGGCGCCGTCCACGGCGCCCGCCCGCACCGAGGGATCGTTGGCCACCACTGCCACCGGCCGCCCGCCGATCCGCGCCAGGCACGTGATCAGGGAAGCGCCGTACTCGGGCTGCACGTCCAGGAATTCGCCTGCGTCGAGCACGAGTTCCAGCAGACGCCGCATCGGGTAGGGGCGGCGCGATTCCGCGGGCACCAGCGCCAGGATTTCGCTGATCCGACGCTCACCCGTGTCGGGTGCCTCACGGCGGGTCGGGCGCTCCCAGGCGTTCGACGGGAAGTAGCCCAGGTAGTCGCGCAGCTGGTCGAGGGCGGCGGCTTCGTCGCGTGCCCGCTTGTGCGCCACGCCGCTTCGGGCCACGTGCACGTCGGCGCCGCGCCCAGATCCTGCACGCTCACCTTCTCTCCCACGGCGGCGGCCACCAGTGGGGGGCCCGCGGAGAACAGGGCCGCTCCTTCCACCATCACGACGAAGTCCATCAGCGGAGCGGCCAGGGCGCCGTGTCCCGCGGAGGGTCCCATTACGGCGCACACGGTGGGCACCCGACCGGACAGCTCCGCCAGGCCCTGGAGATCGTTGGGGCTGCGGCCGTGGCGGGCGAGGGCATTGGTGGCCCGATGCCCCGCGCCCTCGAGCAGCAGCACCAGGGGGACCCGTTCCTGGGCAGCCAGCTGGGTGAGCCGGTAGCGCTTGGACGCGTTTCCCAACCCGATGGAGCCCCCCAGCACGGTGAAGTCCTCGGCGCCCACGAGGACTGGACGGCCATCGATCCGACCGAACCCGGCGATCAGGGCATCGGCAGGGGTTTTCGCCCCTTCCGGGCCCCCGAGCCCCCCCACCAGGGCTCCCAGCTCGACGAAGGAGTCGCGATCCAGCAGGCGGCTCACGCGTTCGCGGGCGCTGCCCTGGCCGCGTTCCCGCCGGAGCTTTCGCTTCGCCGGGTCGCCAAGCGATCGGGCGGCATCCAGGCGCCGCGCGAGGTCGTCGAGCCGGGGCTTCCAGCCGGCCTCGCCGTCGCCGCCGGTGTCGCGCGAACGTGTCATCGGGGCGCTGTCTTCGGGGCTCGCATGGGCGTTGCGGATTATAACGGCGCCGCCGCGGAGGGGGCCGCTTGCGTCCCGGTCCAGGCGGGGCGAAGGTTGGCCGATGCCAACGCAGGGCATGGGGGGCTTTGCGACATGAGGCGTGCGCTCGTTTCGTTCGTGCTGCTGATCGGGCTCGGGGTCGCGGCCTACGCGAGCTATCGCCTGGTTCACGCTCGGATCGAGGTGGAGGTCTACCGGAATCGCCTGGCGGACCTGCGCCGCGATTACGAAGGTCTGCGCGGCGAGTACAACCAGGCCGTGCGCAAGACCGCCGTTACCGAGCTGGTGGTCCAGGACGGGGCGCTCAGTGTGGTGATCCGCACGGCGGCGGGCGATCTCGAGATCCTGGAGACCGCTTTCGACCCGAGCCTCGAGATCTACGTGGACTTCGTGGTGCTGGACGGTCGCCTCTGGATCCGCCGGGTCTTCGACGCCAACACGCCTCCCGGTGAGGGCCTGGTGGTGGATCCGGCCCTGGTGGAGGTGAACTGGGATTCGGAAGCGGCGACCCTTGGCAAGGCCGCCTATCGCAAGTTGGGCGACGGCCGTTGGGTCGTAACGGTCACTGGCGAGGGCGCCCTGGGGCTGGCTCGGCGCGAGGGCGAGGACCCGGTGGAACTCTCCCCGCCTCCCCCGATCCGCGACTTCATGCCGGTGAACGCGGAAATCGATCACACGCTTCGCGATCTATCGGCGGCTGAGATAGCGCGAGCACTCGCGCGGCAGCTCGCCATTTCGGGCGATTAGACGCCGCGTTGTTATCATGCGGGCTCCCCTTGGGAGGAGCCATGCAGGCCCCCGTCATCGTCGAGGCCGCCCGTACCCCCATTGGCAAGCGCAACGGCTGGCTCTCGGGCCTGATCGCGCCCCAGATCCTGGCGGCCGCCCAGGTGGAGGTGATCCGCCGCGCCGGCGTCGAGCCCGGCGATCTGGATCAGATCGTCGGCGGCTGCGTGACCCAGGCCGGCGAGCAGGGCTCTAACGTGACCCGCAACGCCTGGCTCGGTACCGGTCTTCCCTACACCCCGGGGGCCACGACCATCGATTGCCAATGCGGCTCGAGCCAACAGGCCAACAACATGGCCATGGGGCTGATTGCCACCGGGGGCGCTGACCTCGCCATGGCCTGCGGTGTCGAGGCCATGAGCCGGGTGCCGCTGGGTTCGAACGTGATGAACGGGCCGGGCTACTACAAACTTCCCGATCACCCGTGGGACGATCCGGACGGACAGTTCGACGCGGCGGAGCGCATTGCTCGCAAGCGGAGCATCACCCGGGAGGACATCGAAGCCCTGGGCGCGTCGTCCCAGCGCAACGCCGCTCGCGCCTGGAAGGAGGGGCGCTTCGAGCGTGAGGTCTTCACGCTGGAGGCCCCGGTGATGGTGGGCGGCATGCCCACCGGCGAGACGGCCAAGATCAATCGCGACCAGGGTCTGCGCGAAACCACGGTCGAGGGCCTGGCGAAGCTCAAGCCCATCATCGAGGGTGGCATCCACACCGCCGGTACGTCCTCGCAGATCTCCGACGGCGCCGCCGCCGTGCTCTGGGCCAGCGAAGACAAGGCGCGGCAGCTGGGCCTGCGCCCGCGAGCGCGCATCCTCCACCACACTCTGGTGGGCGCCGATCCCTACTACCTGCTCGATGGCCCGGTAGACGCGACCCAGAAGCTGCTGACCCGGAGCGGCATGAAGATGAGTGACTTCGATCTGTTCGAGTGCAACGAGGCATTCGCATCGGTGCTGCTGTCGTGGGCCCAGGTGCACCAGCCCGACATGGACAAGGTGAACGTCAACGGCGGTGCCATCGCCCTCGGCCACCCGGTGGGCGCCACCGGAGCGCGGCTCATCACCACGGCGCTCCACGAACTCGAGCGGCGCGACGGCGAGCTGGCCTTCATCACCATGTGCTGCGGCGGCTCGCTCGCAACCGCCAGCGTACTCCAGCGGATCTAACGCCTCGCGACATAGAACGCATTGACCGGGTGGTCGATCTCCAGCTGCTCGAAGCCGGAGAAGCCGGCGTCGGCCAGCATGCCCCGCGCCCGGGTCGCTGAGAAGCCCAGGGTGCCCAGACCCGCTCCCCCCGGCTCGGACAGGGCCGACGACATGCACGCGAGCACCGACGTGCCATACATCATGGCCGCCATGGGGTTGCGCTCCACATTCTCTTCGTAACTGTCGTGGGCCTTGATGTCGGCGATGAGCCACGCCCCGTCGGGACGCATCGCCCGGCGGACCTGCGCCATGACCGCCGCCGGGTCGGACATGTCGTGCAGGCAGTCGATGGCGGTTGCGAAGTCGAGGCTCTCGTCGTCGGGCAACGGGTCGCTCGCGGCGTGGTGGAAGTGCGCGTTGGACACCTGGGCTTGCTTGCGATTGAGCTCGGCCCGGTCGAGTGCGTGCTGCGAGATGTCGTAGCCGTGGAACTGGGACTTCGGATAGGCCTTGGCCATCTCGAGCAGGGCAACGCCTGCGCCGCAGCCCACGTCGGCCACCTGGGCGCCTCGTTGCAGCCTTTCCACCAGCCCCTCGATGCGCGGCAGCACCAGCGGCACCAGCAGCGCCCGGAACCAGGGGCCGCAGCCGCGCTCGATGCCGCGGGCGCACTCGGGCCCGAGGGCGTCGTAGGGAAGTCCCAGGCCCGTCCGGAACGAATCGCCGAGCTTCTCCACGGCGCCAAGCAGCTGTGGAAGCTGATCGAAGAACCCGGCGCCGAAGGCGGGGTGGTTTTCCAGGGCCAGCACCGCCTCGCCTTCCTCGGACAGGGCGAATCGCCCCTCGCCCCGGTACTCCAGGATCTCTGCGGCTCCCTGCTGGTAGAGCCACTCGCGCACCCAGCGCTCCGAGAGCTGGGTCTTGCCGGCGAGTTCGTCGCTGCTGACCGCGCCCGCCCCGGCGAGCGCGCGGTAGAGACCCAGGCGGTCGCCCAGGCAGATCATGGTCGCCGTCATGGCGCCGCCCAGGGATCCGAATACGCGTTTGGCGTAGAGGCTGAGCGACTTCTCGTCCATGGGAATCGGCTCCTCGGATCTGGCGGCCGGGGCGAGGCTACCCGGTGCGCCGCGGCCGCGCACCGGCCATACTCGTCTCTGCCGCGGTGGAGGAATCGCGTGTCGTCCAAAGTTTTTCCCGAGCCCCTGGTGCTCCGCGCCGACGAAGACGGCGTGGCCACGCTCACCTTGAACCGCGCCCGGCAGCAGAACTCCCTATGCGAGGCGATGATCGGCGAGCTCGAGGAGGCGCTGGACGCCATCGCCGGCGACGCGAGCATCCGGGTGGTGGTGCTCACGGGCGCCGGTCCCAACTTCTGTGCCGGGCACGATCTCAAGGAAATGCGCTCGCAGCCGGACCAGGGCTACTACGAGCGTCTCTTCCAGCGTTGCGGGCGCATGATGCTCTCGCTCCTGGAGCTGCCCCAGCCGGTGATAGCCAAGGTGCGCGGGATTGCCACCGCTGCGGGCTGTCAGCTGGTGGCCATGAGCGACCTGGCGGTGGCCAGCAAGGCGGCGCGCTTCGCCACTTCGGGAATCAACGTGGGCCTGTTCTGCTCCACCCCGGCGGTGCCCCTATCGAGAAATGTGTCGCGCAAACGGGCGTTCGAGATGCTGATGACCGGCGATTTCATGGACGCGAAGAGTGCCCGCAAAGCGGGGCTCGTCAATCGCGTCGTGCCCGAGGCGGGGCTCGATGCCGCGGTGGTCGAGCTGGCGCGCCGGATCACGGAGAAGGCGCCTGCCGTGGTCGCCGCGGGCAAGCGAACCTTCTACCGGCAGCTGGGGCTGGGGATTGTGGAGGCCTTCGACTACGCCGCCCACACCATGGCCTGCGACATGATGGCCGCAGACGCGCGCGAGGGGATCGATGCCTTCATCGAGAAGCGACCGCCCGCGTGGCGTGGCGCCTCGAGAGACGAGTGATGCAGCTGCGGGATCGGGTCGCGGTGGTCACGGGCGGGGCCAGCGGCATTGGAGCGGCCCTGTGCCGGCGCTTCGCGGCCGAGGGCGCTCGCGGCGTGGTGGTGGCGGACCGGAACGCGACCGGCGCCGAGGCAGTGGCCGTGGACGTGGGCGGGCTTGCCGTGACCACGGACGTGTCGGTCGAGTCCGATATCCAGGAGCTGGTGCGCCGGAGCCGCGAACGGTTCGGCGAGATCGATCTGTTCTGCTCGAACGCCGGCGTGGCCGTGGGGGGCGGCCTCGGCGACGAAGGCAGCGGCCCCTTTGCCCCCGACGCCGATTGGCAGCGAAGCTGGGACGTGAACCTGATGGCCCACGTCTACGCGGCGCGCGCGGTGCTCCCGGCCATGCTCGAACGCGGGGAGGGCACGTTGTTGAACACCGCGTCCGCGGCCGGCCTGCTCACCGACCTGTCGGCCTGTGCGTACTCGGCCACCAAGCACGCGGCGGTGGGCTTTGCCGAGTGGCTGGCCATCACCTACGGCGGGCGGGGGATCCGGGTGGCCTGCCTGTGCCCGCAGGGGGTTCGCACGCCCATGCTCCTGGGTGCGTCTGCCGCGGGAGGCGGCGGCCACCTGACGCCAGCGATGATCGAGCCGGAGGCGGTGGCGGAAGCGGTGGTGGCGGGGCTCGCGGGAGACGACTTCCTGATCCTGCCCCACCCGGAGGTGAGGCAATACGTGCAGCGCAAGGCCGCCGATCCCGGGCGTTGGATTCAGGGCATGCGTCGCTTCCGGCAGCGGGTCTACGGGGCCAGCAACTGACGCCTAGCGCGGCGCGCCGCCGCGGAGGTTCGGGAGATCCCCCAGGGCGTAGGGAATCGGTCGCAGCACGCGACTCTCCCCCCGGCCGTCGATCAGGAAGAGGGTGAGGGGGACGCCGGGCGCATAGGCGGATTCCGGGAGCATGGCCGAGAACAGGTAGCCCCCCCGCATGCGCGCGAGCGCCGGCGCCACCGCGCGCACCCGGCCGTCCAGGGCCAGCGCGATCTGGGGCGGATCCAGCCCGGTGGGATTGCGGTCGAGCACTCCCGTGACCCGCGCCAGGGAGAATGCCTCGGGGTGATCATTGGCCCGCTCGAAGGCCCGCTCCATCAACTGCACCCGCGCGTTGGCGGACTCTTCCACCGGAAGATCGGCAACCCGGAGTCCGACCCAGCCGGCGTGAGGTCCTGCCCGGAACAGGCCGTCCTCGCGCGCGCCCGATCCGAACAGCGCAAGCTTGCGGTCGAGGCTCTGGGTCCGGTCGAGCAGCGCCGGGTCGAAGCTCAGGCGCACGTCGTCGCGGCTGAACATGGTCTTGCGGAGGCGCTCGGGGCAATCCGGATCGAGCAGCGAGCAACCGTCGATCTCCCACGGGATCTCGATTCCCACCACGTCCGCGATGGTGGGCAGGATGTCCACCGTCTCCACGTTGCGGTGCGACACGCGGCCCTGGCGCTGGCCCGGCGGCTTCACGAACAGCGGGACGCCGAGGACGTCCTCCGGGTGCTGCATGCTGGCCGGGTCGCGCCGCGATTCGCCCGGCCGGAAGCTGGCCCCGTGATCGGCCACCACGATCAGGAGCGCACGATCGTAGAGGCCCGTGGCCTCCAGACGCTCGAGAAGCTCGCCCAGCAGCGTGTCGACCAGCTCCAGCTGCATCAGGTGCCGCTGGTAACCCTGCACCACCCACGATTCCTCGCGGCCCCAGGTGTTGTCCCAGAAGTCGAAATCGGTGGGCGGGTAGTAGATCCGGCCAGAGGGGC
The DNA here is from genome assembly GCA_032128115.1 of Deltaproteobacteria bacterium. Classification (GTDB taxonomy): domain Bacteria; phylum Myxococcota_A; class UBA9160; order UBA9160; family SMWR01; genus JAQBHB01. The sequence continues at coordinate 31,681 of JAQBHB010000040.1, forward strand.
CGTGCTGCCACGGAACGTGGGGCAGCGGAATGTGCACGAAGTGGAGCGCGGGCCCCTCGCCGGGCTGGATCGATGCGACGAAGTCCCTGAACCGCCCCGGGCGGTCGCTGAATGCGCCCGTTCGTTCCTGCTTGCGACGCAGGACCGAGGCGCGGGTGAAGTCGCTCCAGGCCTGGCTGACCGGCGGCAGGGAGGCGGCCAGGTCGCGCGGCAGCAGCACGTGCAGGTAGATCACCGAGAGGTCTGCGATCAGGCTGCGGGCGCGAGCCAGGCGCCGCCCCCACGACTCGTCGCGCGGGTCCTGGAAGAGCGAGGTGAAGGGCTCCTCCACGTTCATCTCGAACTCGCCGCCGAGCAGGCGGAACAGGTTGCGGGGATGGTCCGACGCGATGGGAAGCTGGCTCGGGTCGGGATAGCGACCGGTGAGGATCGCGGGGATCGCGTGCTCGGTGAGGGCGTGCACTCCGCTGGCCCGGCGGAACCACAGGGCTTCGCGGGACAGCCGGGCGAAGGCCGGGTAGCGGATCGGGTCGATGTGGTCGGGCGCATCCAGGAGCGAAGTGGTGGGAAGCTCATCGAATACCACCAGCACCACGGGGACGGCGAATCCGGCGGCCCCGGGTGTCTCCGCCGCGGGCAGCGGTGAGGCGAGAAGCCTGCCGATGGACGCGTCGCTTGCGAAGGCCCACACGAAGATCAGGGGCGCCAGGGCCAGGGCGCTGGTGAACCTGCGCACAAGCGAAAATCGCGCCCAGGCTGCGACGGCGGAGAGTCCGATCGCGAGGGCGAGGGCCAATGCCACGCCACCGGGAACCGGGAGCTCGCGACCCAGGAAGGGCAGGGCCGTGGCCGCCACCAGCACGCCCACCCAGGCGAGGTGTTGGGCGATCGCAAGCGCGGGGCCCACCCGTGCCAGGAGTTCTTCCAGGAGCCACGCCGCCGCAGGAATCGCGATGAGGAGGAAGGCCACGAGTCCGGCGATCTCGAAAAGGCCGGCGCGATGGGCCACCAGGAAGGGGGGGTGGCGCTGGAGCAGCTCGAGCAGTGGTTGTGCCAGGGCGAGTGAGAAGAGTCCCGCGAGCTGCAGCCCGCGTGCCAGGGGGCCGCGGAAATCCCTCACGCCAGTCGACGCGACGCCCACTCCTCGAGCACGGCGGCGAGTGCCTCGGGCGAGTTCAGGGACGGGTCTTCTACGACCCGGTCGGTGAGGTAGGTCAGGGCGTGTCCCACCTGGGCTCCCGGCGGGCAGCCCAATTGCTTCATGACATCGTGACCACTCACGGCCAGGTCCAGACGTTGGAGCGCCAGCTGACCGTGGGCCAGCACGCGTTCGATCGTCTGCACCAGCTCGCCCAGGCGCTCGCGCGCCTGGCTCGCGTCGGGTTGGCGCGAAGCGTCGCCGTGGCGAAGCTCGGCGTTGCGCAGGGCCAGCATCCCCGACATCAGGTCTTCGCCGGCGCGCTTGATCAGGCGTCGCACGTCTCCGTCGTGGCCCACGTCCACGTCTGCATCGATCGGGTGCATCTGGACCATCCGGTCCACCCGCTCACTCAGCCGCTTGGGGAAGCGCCGACGGCGCAGAAGGCCCGCGGCACGGGTTCCCCGCAGCCAGCCCGCCAGGCGAAGCTCCAGGTTCCACGGCAGCGCGGGGACGACGGCCACAGCGTCCGCCGGTGCGTCGGGCGCCAGGTCGGCTTCGATGCCCGTTCGTCGCAACAGTGCCAGGGCCTCCCCGACATCGGACCCCAGAAGCAGGCTGCTGAGTTCGCGGCGGATCCGCTCCGCGGCCACGCCTCCGAGTCCCGAGCGGGCCCCGACCATGGCCTTCTCGACGTCCGCGTCGGCGGCCAGGCCCAGGGTCGAAACCAGGCGGGCGCCCCGGAGGGCTCGCAGCGGATCTTCGGCGAAGCGATCGGCGGCGGACCCGACGGCGCGCAGCCTGCCCTTGGACAGGTCCGAGCGGCCCTCGAACGGATCGAACAGCAGGCACTCGCGCACGTCGTAGGCCATCGCGTTCACCGTGAAGTCGCGGTGAGCCAGGTCGTCTTCGATGCGGGATCCGCTGCGAAAGTGCGTCACGTCCACGGGGCCCCCGGGCGTGGGCACCATGACGGTTCCGTGTTGCAGGCCGATGGGAATCGCGTTGGGAAACAGCGACAGCAACGACTCGGTGGGCGCAGACGTGGCCAGATCAAAATCCGAAACGGAGCGGCCCTGGATCAGGTCACGGACGCATCCGCCCACCAGGTAGATCTGGTGGTCGGCAGCCGCCAGGATCTCGACGAGCGCTCGCACCGCTGCCGGAATCGGCGAGAGTTCGCAGGGAATCGGCTCCACCCGGAGAGTCTACACCGTTGCCGGCCGGCGCTCCGGGTCGCAATCGGTGGGGTATGCTGAAATCCGGATGCCGCCGGCTGGGTCTGCCCGCTGGCGCTTCCGGAGCGGGAGCGTCGTGAATTCGAACCTGCCGGTGCCGATCTCTCGGGTCTTTGGCTCCAACCCGGGGCTGCAGCGGTTTCTTCCCAGACCGATGCGCTCGATGCTGCGGGAGCTGGAGGAGCGCATCGCGCGAATTCCCACGCGCCTGAACGAGTTCGGCTACGACCCGTTTGGCTTCGATCCCGAATACGCGCGGCCCCTGCTGCTGCTGATGATGCTGGTCTACCGCCACTGGTTCCGGGTGGAGACGACGGGCGTGGAGAAAGTTCCCGAGGGACGCGTGTTGCTGATCGCCAACCACGCGGGCAATACCTTCGCCTGGGATGGGGCGATGCTGGCCATGTCGCTTCTACTCGATCACGAGCCGCCGCGCATGGTGCGGGGCATGGGTGAGTTCTATCTGACGAAGATCCCGTTCTTCAACGTCTTCATGCACCGGGTGGGCTCGGTGGTGGGAACGCCCGAGAACTGCGCCTACCTGCTGGAGCGCGAAGAGGCGATCATGGCGTTTCCCGAGGGCCAGCGCGGCTTCGTGAAGACCTGGCGTCAGCGATACCAGTTACAGCGCTTCGGCATGGGCTTCATGCGGCTCGCCATGGAGACCGAAACGCCGATCGTGCCGGTGGGCATCGTGGGGGGCGAGGAACAATCGCCGGGCCTGGCGAACGTGCGCCCGTTGGGGAAGCTGATCGGAGCCCCCGCGTTTCCCATCACCCTGGGCTTTCCCCTGTTGGGGCCTGCGGGTTTCCTGCCACTTCCCGTGAAGTATCGCCTGCACTACGGCGAGCCCCTGCACTTCCAGGGCGACCCCAGCGAGGACGACGCCACGGTGGAGAAGAAAGTGGAGGCGGTGAAGCAGGCCATCCGTGGCCTGATCGACGAGGCCCGCCGGGCCCGCAAGGGGTGGTTCTCCTAGCGCCTGCATGTGGCTTCAGCCGGGGCGCTGTCGGGCCGATGTGTGGGGAGCATGGTCCGCCGCTTGCTTCTGTCTGTCAGTGCCCTCGGGCTTTCCGGCTGCCTGCTTCCCACCCATGGGACGCCGGTCTTCGTGGACCTGCGGGCCGGGGAGTTCTGGTCCGGACGAGGCGTGCTCACCGAGGTTTCCGAGGACCAATCGCGCTGCCGGGTCTCGGTACGCGACCGCGCGCTGGTGGTCAAGGACTTCTGGGTCGACTGCGCCTGGATCCACCCGCGCCACAGCCGCTGAAATCCCCCGCGTCCGATCAGTCCAGATAGCCCAGGGCCCGCAGCTGCTCGCGCTGCTCGTCATCCACGCCCGACACGGATCCCGGTGTGCTCTGGTGGGGCGATTGCTCCATCCGTGTCCAGTGGTCGCGCAGGATCTTCGCGAGCCGTTGGTCCCGCGCCAGATCGCTTCCGGCCAGGTCCTTCTGCTCGCTGGGGTCGGCGCGCCAGTCGAAGATCTGGAGCTTGCCGGAGCGACGGTCCGCCACGGCGTGGAGGTCGCCCACGATGGCACTCCCGATCGCGGGCCCGGTCATGAGCTCGCTGAACCGGGTGCGATCCCCTGGCGCGGCTCGCTCGCCGCGCATCCACTCCAGCACCGATTCGCCCTCGGTGGGTGGAGCCGGGACGCCTAGCAGATCCAGCAGCGTGGGCATCACGTCGGCGAGCCCCACGGGTTCGGTCACCACCCTGGGTTCCAGGCCCGGGCCCGCGACGATCCAGGGAATGCGGAGCGTTTCGATGAAGAGCGTCTGGTGCCCGATGCTTCCGTGCTCCAGGAACTCCTCGCCGTGGTCCGAGACCACGACCACGAAACTGCGCTCCAGCACGCCGGTCTTCGCAAGATCTGCGAAGAACGCCTTCAGCAGGTCGTCCGCGTAACGGATGCCCGCGTCGTAGCGGTCCGACAGGAAGCGGGCCTGCCCCTCGTTGAGCGACATGGCGTTGTAGTCCGGGTTGCCGCAGCGGCCCCGGGTTTCCAGATGGTCCTCGGCGGGGCGCGAGTCGAAGCGCGTGGCGTGGCTGTCCGGGGGATCGTACGGGCAGTGCAGGTCGAAGGTATGGAGGAAGGCGAAGAAGGGCTCCTCGGGATCCAGCCGCGAGATGCGACGCGCCGCCGATTTGAGCGCTGCGGCCAGACCCAGGGGCGATTGCTCGCCGGTCTGGGCGTTCTCGGAGGCACTGACGTAGTTCTCGAAGCCGCGCCCGAATCCGAAGTTGGGCGCCACGTAGAGCCCACCGGTGAAGGCGAAGGTGCGGTAGCCGGCGTCGCGCAACACCTCGGTCAGCGTGGGCACTTCCTCCGAGAGCATGCGGTCGTGACTCGTGACCCCGTGAAGGGTTGGCGGCAGACCGGTGAACAGGGTCATGTGGGAGGGAAGGGTCCAGCTCGACTCGGCGATCACGGTGTCGAAGCGCACGCCCCGCGCGGCCAGGGCGTCCAGTGCGGGGCTCGTGTCCCGGTCGTATCCGTAGGCGCCGAGACGATCGGCGCGCAGGGTATCCAGGGAGATCAGGATCAGGCTGTGCGGGGTCGAGGGCCGGCCTCCACTGCAGGCGAGCGCAAGCACGACGGCGCCGGCGGCAAACAGGGCCGCGGCCCCGTGGCGGATCAGCATTCGATGCAAGCGATTCTCCCGGTCGGCCCGAGAAGGTATCACCCGCATCCTGGGGCGGCGCACGGGGTGAATGGGTCCTGTGATACCCTGCTGCGTCCACCGTGTCCGACCGAGGTGACGTGCAGGGCCCCGTGTGGCGGCGTTGGGCCATTCCAGCGCTGGGTCTCATCGCGTTGGTCGGCGGCTTCCTGGCAGAGCGGATCCTGTGGCCGGCCGACGCCGTCGGCGACAACAGCTTCGATCTGCGCTTCCAGTACTTTCCACTCTACGAGATCACCTTCGACGCCCTGGCAGCGGGTCGGCTCCCGACCTGGAATCCCTTCCATCTCACCGGCGTGCCCTGGTTGGCGACCCTGCAGGCGGGAACCTTCTACCCGCCCCATCTCCTGTACCTGTGGCTTCCCACCGGCATCGGCCTGGCCCTGAATCACGCCCTGCACCTGGCGTGGATTGCTGCGACCACGGCAGCCTTTGCCCGGCGAGTCGGTTTGGCGCCCGCGGCCGCCGGCCTGGCGGCCGTCCTCTTCACGCTGAGCGGAACGCTCCAGTGGTGGCTCTTCTGGCCCAACATGCTGGAGGCCGGCGCATGGCTTCCCCTGGGCTGCATTGGCGTGGTCGGGCTCGCGCGCGGCGAGGGGCTGCGCTCGCTGTGTCTGCTGACGGCGGCCACGGGCATGAGTCTGCTGGCGGGGCACCCCCAGGTGACGACGTTCGTATTCTACGCCTGGGCCACGCTGTTCTTCGCGCTTCGGGTGGGCGGGGTGGGCGGCACCGGCAACAGCGCGCGCGGGGCCGCGTTGTTCGCCGGCGCGCTCGGGCTCGGCCTGCTGGTGGCTGCGGTGCAGATGCTTCCCACCCTGGAGTTCATCCGCGAGGGCACCCGGGCCGCGGGCGGACTTGGCCCCGAGGCCGCCAGGGCATTGGGGGCCCCCCGTTTCGAGTTCGTACACCAGGTGATCGCGGGCACGCGGCTCTCGTTCGGCGCCGTGGTACTGGCGCTGGCGCCGGCCGCCCTGTTCGTGCGCTCCCAGCGCCGTCTCGCCGTCTGGTCGCTGGCGTTGGCCGGGGTTTCGGCGGCCCTCGCCCTGGGCTCGTCCACGTGGTTGTTGGACGTGTACCTGGCGCTCCCGGGAATCGGGTGGTTTCGCCAGACCCACCGGCTGCTGTTCCTCTCCCAGTTCGCCGGAGCCGTGGCGTGTGGGATCGCATTTGACGGTCTGCTGCGCCGGGATTGTCGGCCGGCGCTTCCGGTGGCGATCGCGGGCCTGCTGTCGGCCATCTCGTGGTTGGGCGGTGCCACGGGGGCTGCGATTGCGGCAGCCGCGGCGGGTCTGGCCCTGGCCCTGTGGTGGGGGCGGCCGCGGATCCCCGTGCGCATGGCGTCCGCGTTGCTGTTGGGGGTGGCGGCAATCGATCTCATGGTCTCGCTGCCACTGCGCGAGCCGCTTCCGTACGGGGCTCGATGGGCCGCCCGGTACGATCGGGACACGGCGGTGTACGAGCACGTGGCCGCGCTGGTCGGGTCCGACCGCGCGGTGTGGCTGCTGCATCGGGACCAGGGCGTGAAGCTGGCCGAGCGATACGGCGTGCGACGTGTCGGCGGCTTCGAGGCCTTCAGTTTCGAGCGCCAGGAGCAGTATTTCCGCTACCTGCAGTACGCGATCCCGGGGTCCCCCATGCCGGGACTGTTCTTCTCTGGTGGCGTGCTGCTACCCCGCGACCCGGCCGGAGAATCGCCGGTGGCGTGGTACCAGGGGATTGCGTCGCGCCGGCGGTTGCTCGATCTGGCCGCCGCCCGATGGTTCGTGGTGCCGGTTCGCCTGTCCCTCGACGAGGCCGACGCGGGCCGCAGTTTCCTGGTCGACGCGAAGCTCCGCCGCCACGGTCCGGCCGGCGACGATTTCACGGTCTACGAGAACCCGGCCGCGCTGCCCCGGGCCTTCGTGACGTATCGCGCGGCGCCGGCGCCGGATGCCGACGCGCTGCTTGCGCGGCTCAGCCGTCCGGATTTCGATCCACTGTGGCAGAGCTACGTGCAGGGCGACCCGGGCTTCGACGCGCACCCGGGTGCGCCAGCGCGTGGGCACCCCGCGGCGATCGTGCGGGATGACGCAGACGCCGTTGAGATCGAGGCCGATCTGGCGGCCCCCGGGCTGGTGGTGCTGGCGGACGCCTACGGCGGAGGCTGGCGGGCGCAGGTGGACGGCGAGGACGCCACGATCGTGGCCACGAATCATCTCTTTCGCGGGGTGCGAGCCCCTGCCGGCCATCACCGGGTCCGCTTCGCGTACCGGGCGCCGGGCCTGGCGGCCGGGGCGGGGGCCTCGCTGCTTGGCATTGCAGCCCTGGTATTCCTGACCTGGCGCAGTATTGCCCCGGCTTCGCGGCCACACGCATGAGCGAAGACGCCCCGCCCGAGCTTTCGGTGGTGATTCCCCTCTACAACGGGGCCGCGTTCGTGAAGGAGCGGTTGCACGTGTTGTGCGATGCACTCGAGAGCCACGGTCGCAGCTACGAGGTGATCGTGGTGGACGACGGCAGCAGCGACGACTCGGCCCGGCTCGTGCGCGAGGCGGGCCGGCCCCGGGTGCGCCTGCTGTCCATGCCAGGCAATCAGGGCAAGTTCGCGGCGCTGCAGGTCGGGATGGCCGAGTGCCGCGGGCGCTGCCATCTCTTTACGGACGCGGACGTACCCTACGATCTGGAGGCGCTGCCGGTCATGGCTGCCAGCGTCCTGGACGCGGGCCATGACCTGGCCATCGGTGATCGCAACCTGCCGGGAAGCCGTTACTCGGAGAAACTCAACCCGGTGCGGGCACTGGCCACGAGGATTTTTACCCGGGTGGTGCGGGCGTTCCTGACGGAGGGACTTCCGGACACCCAGTGCGGGCTCAAGGCGTTTCGCGCCGATGCGGCCCGCGGCCTGTTTCCGATGCTTCGCGAGCGCGGGTTCGCAGGCGATGTGGAGCTGGTCTACCTGGCGGTCAAGTATCGGCTCTCGATCCAGCGGGTGCCGGTGCGGCTGGTGTTCCAGGGGCGTTCCAGCGTGCGTCCGCTTCGCGACGCGCTGTCCATGCTCAAGGCCATCGCGGCCCTGCCCCGGCGTTTCCGGGCCGGAGACTACGCATCCCGCGAGCTCGAGGCGTTGGGGGGGCAGGGGCGTGGCGCCGCCGATCAGTCGTTGCGCAGATAGCCCAGGGCCTTGAGCTCGGCTTCCAGCTCCGGCGTCACGCCATGGAAGTGGGCGTCGAAGACGTGGCCGTGGTCGCCCGCCGCCTCGCGCACCGCAGCTTCGGCTTCGCCGAAATCTTCGCCAAGGGACCGGATTTCGCGCGGGTCGCTCTCCAGATCAAAGACCCCGCGGCGGATGGGTTTCTCGCTGGCCACGTCGAAGAACTCGATGTACTTGCGGCCGCGATAGACCACGCCGTCGCTGCGCGCGCCAAAGGCGGAATTTCGCGAGAAGATGGGCCGCTCCTCGGAAAGCGTCTTCTCGCCCCGGATTTCCGGCATCAGGCTGATGCCCGGGCTGTGAGCCAGGGCGGGCAGGTCCAGCCAGTCCAGCAGGGTGGGGGCTACGTCCACGTTGCTGCAGGAGCCCGGGATGCGCCGCGCCTGGGTGACCCAGGCGCTCGGGAGGATCGCGAACGGGATCCGGAGATTGTAGTCGTGCACGCTGTGCTTCTGCTTCCGCCACTCGGGCCCGGAGCCCACCTGCACGTCGTTGCCCAGGGCGCGTCCGTGATCCGAGGTGACCACGAAGATCACGTTGCCTTCGTAGCGCTCCATGAAATAGCGGTAGAGAGCCGCCACATGACCATCGACGTAGCGGATCGCCTCCGGATAACTGCCGGGAAAGGGTGCGCCGTCCCACGGCCCGTGCACGTCGATGTAATGCACGTAGGTGAACTCGGGCCGGTCATAGGGATGGGCGTCGAACCAGGACAGGATCGCTTCGTTCACCGAGTTCGCGAACATCCGCTCGGGAATCCAGACACGCTCGTGGCCCCGGAACGGCCCCTGGCTGCGCACGAACTGACCGTCGAAGTGATCGAACCCCTCGTGGAAGACGTTCCAGTCCAACAAGAACGAGTTGGTGACGAAGGCGGCCGTGGCATAGCCCGAGGCGCGCAGTCGCTTGTGGAGCAGCGGCACCTCCGGGTCGAACTGGGAGAGGATGTTGTCGGTGGCGTGGCCGTCAGCGCCGTGTTGCTGCGGGTAGAGCCCCGACATGAGGGAGATGACCGACGGATAGGTCCAGGGAGCCGCCGCTCGCATGCCCTCGAACACGATGCCGCGCTCGGCAAGGGCGTTCACCTGCTGCAGGTAGCGCTGGGAGGAATCCCAGCGCAGCTGGTCGATCAGGATCACGACCACATTGCCCACGGGCAGGCGCGCGCAGCCCGCCGCCGCGGCGGACAGGGCCAGGATCGCGAGCACCTGACGAAGTCTTCGAACTCTCATGACTGGAAGCGGCGAGAATAGCCGACGCCGCGGCCGCGGAAGCCCTAGAGGTCCTTCCAGGCGCGCTGGCCGTAGCGGTCCACGGACACCACCTCTTCCACCGGTCTGCGCGTGGTGGGGCCGTAGCGGCCCCGGGGCCAGCCCAATGGAACCACCGCGCACGGCATCACGTTCCAGGGGCAACCCAGGATGCGGCGCGCCGCGAAGCTGCTCCACAGGGGCAGGGTGATCAGGGCCGCGCCCAGCCCGGCGGCGCGGGCTGCAAGCAACAGGTTCTGGATCGAGGGATAGATCGACCCGTAGTAGCTCGACGCCATGATGGGCGGGAAGGGCAGGCGAACGCCCTTCAAGCACGCCACGACCAGAACCGGAGTCTCGGCGAAGTGGTCCGCCTGCCATTGCACCGCGTTCAGCAGCTTCAGCATCTTCGGGTCGTTGCGGGCCATGCGGCGGCCCAGGCCGCCGTAGAGGCGCCAGGCCCGCCGGTTCTGGCGGCCGAGCTTCGCCTTCACCTCCGGATCGCGCACCACGATGAACTCCCAGTTCTGGGCGTTCGACCCGGTGGGCGCCTTCAGCGCCAGCTCGATCAGGCGCCGCACCAGGACGTCCTCCACGGGATCGGGCTTCAGGCGACGGATGGCCCGCTGCGTGCGCATGGCCTCTTCGAGGGGCATCGTGAGCGGATCGATCTCTCCCATGGAGTTCCTCCCTGTGGCCGCCATGGTACCCGTCGCGGCCCCCCAGCGGGGGAGTCGGTCCGGCGGGCCTTGCCCGACGGGTTATACATTTGTACAATCAAATTGGTCGAACGTATAGGGGGCGCGAATGGCACGAATGGCGCGAGCGGCGGCGGCAGCGTCAGCGGCAGCGGAAGTGGGTGGGGAGAGCCGGGAACGGATCCTGGTGGCGGCCCTGGAGAGCTTCTCCCAGAACGGCTTCGACGGCGCCACGGTTCGCGAGATCGCCGCGCGGGCCGACGTGACCCTGGGCCTCCTCCAGTACTACTTCGGCGACAAGCTGGGCCTCTGGCGAGCCTCGGTGGATCGAGCCTTCGGCGAGCTGGAAGGCGGGCTCCGCGCGGTGCTCGAGGATGGGTCCGCGGCCGACGACGGGGAGCGCATGCGGCTGCTGATCCGCGGCCAGGTGGCGTTCGTGGCCCGCCACCCCGAGTTCGTTCGTTTGATGCATGATGAGGGCAAGCGGCGGGGGCCTCGAATGCGCTGGTTGGTGGACCGACACGTGAAGCCGCTGCATCGCGCGCTGCTGGGTCTGATCCGGAGTGCCCAGGAGGGAGGCTTCCTGCCCGCTGGCCTGTCGACCCTGCACCTGGCCTACATCCTGGTGGGCTCGATCGATGTCATCTTCCATCAGGCTGAGGAGTGCAAGCGGCTCACGGGTATCGACCCCACGGACGAGGCCGAGGTCGAAGCCCACGCACGCGCCGTCGAGCACCTGTTCCTGGGCCCACCGCAATGAGGAGAACCCCCGAATGAAGCTTGCGACCTTCACCCACCGGGGCGACACACGCATCGGCGTCGTAGAAGGCGACGAGATCGTCGATCTCGCCGCTGCCGCGCCCGAGCTGCCTCGTCACATGCTGGACTTTCTCGAGGCCGGACCGGAAGCGCTGCACGCGGCGCGAGCGGCGATGGCCAGCGAGGCGCGCCTGGCGCTGGCCGACGTGCGCATCGAGGCGCCCATCGCGCGCCCGCCGAAGTTTCTGGGGGTGGGCCTCAACTACGCCGATCACGTGGCCGAGGCGGGGTTGGAGCAGCCCAAGCACCCCACGATCTTCAACAAGCAGTCGACCTGCGTGACGGGGCCGACCGATCCGATTCACGTACCGGCGGTCTCTCATGTGCTGGACTACGAGGGCGAGCTCGGCTTCGTGATCGGGCGCCGTTGCCGTCACGTGTCGCGCGACGACGCCCGCGACGTGATCGCGGGCTACCTCGTCGTGAACGACGTGAGTGTTCGCGACTGGCAGCTGCGGGTTCCCACCTGGACCATGGGGAAATCCTTCGACACCCACGGGCCCATGGGGCCCTGGATCGTGACCCCCGACGAGCTGCCCGACCCCCACCAGCTGCGCCTGCGCACCTGGGTGAACGGGGACCTGCGCCAGGATTCGAGTACCAAGGAGCTGATCTTCGACTGCTTCACCCTGGTGGAGCACCTGTCGACCGCCTTCACCCTGGAGCCCGGTGACGTCGTCGCCACGGGGACACCGTCGGGGGTGGGAATCGGGATGAAGCCGCCCCAGCTGCTCAAGAGCGGCGACGTGGTGCGAATCGAGATCGAGGGCATCGGCCAGATCGAGAACCCGGTGCTCGACGAACCCAGCGCGGGCGGGAAGGGCGAGTGATGAATCGCCGCGAGATTGTCTACTGGGCCATCACGGGCCTGTTCTGCCTGGCGTTCGTTCTCGGCGGCCTGAGCCACCTGATGCGGGCGGACTTCATCGCCGAGGCCATGGCCCACCTGGGCTACCCGGCCTACGTGATGTCGATCCTGGGCGTGGCCAAGTTGCTTGGCGTGGTAGCGCTTCTGGTTCCGGGCGTGCCGTTGTTGAAGGAGTGGGCCTACGCGGGCTTTGCGTTCGACCTGCTGGGCGCCACCGCGTCGCATGTCTTCGCGGGCGACCCCGTGTCCGAGATGCTCGGGCCGGTGATCCTGCTTGGCGTGGGCGCCGGCTCCTACCTGCTTCGACCCGATTCACGTCGGATCGCCGAGGCCCTCCGGGCCCGCTGAGGGAGGCAAGATCATGATCAAGGTCGTCGACGTGGCGTTCGTGCGCTTTGGTGCACCGGATCTGGAAGTCATGGAGCGCTTCCTCACCGACTTCGGTCTGGTGGTGAGCTCTCGCGAGGCAGGGGTGCTCTACGCACGCGGCACCGACCCGGCGCCGTATCTGCACGTGACCGAGCCCGGCGAGGCGGGCTTTCGCGGCGCAGCCTTCGAGGCCGCCTCTGCCGAGGATCTGGTGGCGGCCTCGAAGCTGGCAGGCGCTTCGGGCGTCGAGAAGCTCGATGCGCCCGGGGGTGGGGAGCGCGTGCGCTTCACGGACCCGGACGGATTCGCAATCGACGTGGTCCACGGGCGCGAGCCGCTGTCGCCGCTGCCCGTGCGGGGAGCCGCGCCGCTCAATCGCGGCAGCGACCGGCCGCGTCTGGGGAAGCTCCAGCGGGTGGAAGCCGGACCCGCGTCAGTCAAGCGCCTGGGGCACGTGGTGCTGCGCGTGAGCAATTTCCGCCAGAGCGAGGCCTGGTACAAGTCGCGCTTTGGCTTCCTGACCTCGGACGAAGTCTATCTCGGCGAGCCCGAGAACCTCATCACGGCCTTCATGCGCTGCGACCGGGGGAAGCAGTACGCCGACCACCACAGCCTGCTCTGCGTGGGGCTGGGCGCGGTGGGCTTCGACCACGCGGCCTTCGAGGTGGAGGACATCGACGCGGTGATGGTCGGTCACGACCACCTGAAGAAAGGCGGCTACGACCACCACGCGGGAATCGGGCGCCACGTGCTGGGCAGCCAGGTCTTCGACTACTGGCGCGATCCCTGGGGCCACGTGGTCGAGCACTTCACGGACGGCGACCTGCTGAACGATGAACACGTGACCGAGCTCCACGACCCGGCGACGGCGCTGGGAACCCAGTGGGGAAGCTTCATACCCTGACGAGAAGTGACCGAAAGGAAGAGAGACCCGCAGATGACCGAAACCAACCGTCAATGGCTGCTTCGCCAACGCCCGGTGGGCATGCTGAAGGAGAGCGACTTCGAACTCCGGAGCTCTCCCGTTCCCCAGCCCAGGGAGGGGCAGGTCCTGATCCGAAACCGCTGGCTCGCCTTCGAGCCGGCCATGCGCGGCTGGATGGACGATCGCCCCAACTACATCCCCCCGGTGGCGATTGGCGACGTGATGCGCGGCATGACGGTGGGCGAGGTGGTGGCGTCGAATCTTCCGGGCTATGTGCCGGGCGACCAGGTGACCGCGATGGCCGGCTGGCAGGAGTGGGCCCTCGGAGACGGCGGCCTCCGAAAGCTACCGGCCGGAAGCGATCCCAAGCTGGCGCTGTCGGTTCTGGGAATCACGGGCGTCACCGCCTACTTCGGGTTGCTGGAGATCGGCAGGCCCGTGGAAGGGAACGTGGTCGTCGTCTCGGGCGCGGCAGGCGCCACGGGCTCCGCGGTGGGCCAGATCGCCAGGCTGAAGGGCTGCCGCGTGGTAGGCATCGCAGGCGGCAGCGAGAAATGCGCGTGGCTCGTCGACAAGGCCGGATTCGACGCGGCCATCGACTACAAGAACGAAGACGTGGGCGCGCGACTCTCGGAGCTGTGCCCCCAGGGCATCGACGTCTTCTTCGACAACGTGGGCGGTCCGATCCTGGACGAGGTGCTCGCGCGCATCGCGCGCGGTGCCCGGATCGTGATCTGCGGCTCGATCTCGCGCTACAGCCTGGAGGAAGCCCCCCCCGGGCCCCGCAATTACTTCAATCTCACCGCCCAACGCGGCCGCATGGAAGGCTTCGTGGTGTTGGACTACCTCCCGCGCTTCGCCGAGGCCTCCGAAGCCCTGATGAAGTGGGTGGCGGACGGAAGCCTGGTCTGGGAGGTGGACGTACAGCAGGGATTCGAGAACGCGCCGAAGACACTCCAGCGCCTGTACACGGGGGCGAACTTCGGCAAGCAGCTGCTGGAGATCTGATCCCATGGGGCTCGCATTCGCGCTGCTGGCGGCGGCTGCTCTCGGGGTCTGGGTCTGGGAGAGTCGCCGGCGCAAAAGGCATCCGATTTCCGCGGGGTTGCACCCGGAGATCGAGATTCCTCACGAAGCCGAGTTCGAGCTGTATCACAACGCTCTCTCGCTCTGCTCCATGAAGACGCGGGTCTGCCTCGCGGAGCTGGGCGTGGCCTACGAGAGCCATCCCATCGATCTGATCGAGACCGGCTGTTACGAGAACATCCGGCGCGATTTCCTGGCGGTGAATCCGGGGGGCACGGTGCCGGTGCTCGTGCACAACGGGCATCCCGTGTACGAGTCGCACGAGCAGATCCGCTACGCCGCCGACCACGCGCCGCCGGGAAGCCCGCGCCTGGTTCCCGAAGATCCTGCCGATCGCGAGGAGATGCAGCGCTGGGTCGATTGCTCGTCCCTGACCCACGACCCGTTGAACCACGGTGACGAGAGTGCGGGCAATGCCGTGCCCGGGCTCACGGTGCCGATCTTCGCCGCCATGATCGATCGCATCGCGTACTGGAAGATCCTCGAGGGATTGCTGTTCCATTTCGACAAGCAGCGGCCCGTCCTCTTCCTGCTGTTCAAGGCGGTCGGGCTGAAGCGCCTCGGGGCGCTTCCACCGCTGGGGAAGGTCGTCGCCAGGAGTCGCCGGCAGATGCGGTTCCACCTGGATGCGCTGGAGAAGCAGCTGCACGAGTCGGGCGGTCCCTGGATCCTGGGGGAGACCTTCAGCCTGGCCGACGTGAGCTGGCTCGTGATCTTCGAGCGGCTGGCACAAGTAGACTCGCTCCAGGTGTTTGCGAGCGAGCAGACCCGACCCGAATGTGCGGCGTACTGGGCGAGGCTGCAGGCGCGGCCCAGCTACCGACAGGCGATCCTCGAAAACTCGCACCCCACCATCCGCTACGGCACGGTTCGCCTGCGCGAGGCGAAGGCGGCCGATCCGGCCCTACGTCTGCTGCTGGACGGCCCGGAGGACCCGGCATGATCATTCCCGACGAACAGATCACCACCCAGGAGGTGAAGTCCTGGAAGGGCTTGCACCTGCTGCACTTCCAGAGTTCCAGCTGTTCGCAGAAGGTGCGGGTGCTGTTGCGGGAGAAGGGCATCCGGTTCGAATCCCACCCGGTGGACCTTCCCCGGCAGAAGCACGTGAGCGCCTGGTACCTGGGCATCAATCCCAGGGGCGTCGTGCCGGTTCTCGTTCATGACGGCGTCGTGCACGTGGAGAGCAACGACATCCTGCGATATCTGGATTCCGGGTTTCCCTCGGAAGCGCCTTCCTTCTTTCCGCAGAACGAGCAAGAGCTGGCCTGGGTTCGGGAGAACCTGGATCTCGAGGACAGCCTTCACATGGATCTCCGGAATCTCACCATGGGATTCATGATGCCCCGCAGGTTCGCAACGAAATCCGAGGCGACCCTGCAGCGTTGGGAGCGGGAGGGCGCCGAGAATCCCAAGCGGAAGATCGAGGTCCGCTGGTGGCGGGATTACGCCCGCCAGGGGATCACACCCGAACAGGCCCAGGCTTCCGTCGATGCCCATCGACGGGTCTTCGAGACCCTGGATGCGCGCCTGGCGTCGTCCCCGTGGCTGATCGGCGGCGGGCTCTCGGTGCTCGAGATCGCCTGGTTCATCACCACCACCCGTCTTCGGGCGGCGGGATACCCGCTGGAGGCCCACCCGAATCTGGCCCGCTGGCACCGCGACCTGGCCGCGCGTCCCGCCTTTGCCCAGGAGACCCGCAACCCGTTCCTGCTGAGAGGCATCGCGCTGCCGATCTACGGTCTCTACCGCAAGCTCGAGCGAACCACGCTCGCCGATCTCACCGATTAGCCGCCTGCGGCGGGGGCGAAGATCTCGAGCACGCGTTCGTCGGGACCCCGGGAGCCGTCGCCCCGCAGGGCCTGCAGGCAGACGTGGTCGGCGCCCGCGTCGTGGTGGGCCTTCAGCCGCTCGGCGATGGCCTTTTCGTCTCCCCAGGCGAAGACCGCGTCGATCAGCCGGTTGCTGCCGCCGTTGCTGAAATCGTCGTCGCCGAAGCCGAGCCAGCGCCAGTTGTTCCGATAGTTGGGGAGATCCAGGTAGGTGGCCAGGTGCTTGCGCCCGATCTCGCGGGCCGCCGAAGCGTCGGTCTCCAGGATCACCTTCTGGTCGGGGCACAGCCACGGCCCGGTTCCCAGGATCTCGCGCGCCCGCGCGGTGTGCTCCGGCGGCACGTTGTACGGGTGGGCGCCCCGACAGCGCTCGGCGGCCAACGCCAGCATCTTCTGGCGCAGGGCGGCGATCACGATGGGGGCCTCCGCCTCGGGCTTCGGGCCCAGGTACAGCGCCTTCTCGATCGCGTCCAGTGTTCCCCGCATGGTGGCAACCGGCTTCCCGTACTCGTGACCGCGGATGCCGGTCACGAGCGGGGCGTGGGAGACCCCGAGGCCCAGGATGAAGCGACCCCCCGTCAGCTCGCCCAGGGTCTGCTGCACCGCTCGGATCGACATGGGGTCGCGGGCGTAGATGTTCGCGATCCCGGTGGCGAAGATCAGCTTTTTCGTCTGGCACGCCAGGTACGCGATGGTCGAGAAGGGATCCCGGCCCACGGCCTCGGGAATCCACAACACGCCGTAACCCAGTTCTTCCAGTCGGCCGGCGAAATCCGCGGCCTCGGATCCGCTCATGCCATCGAGCCACGTCCAGCAACCGAGCCGTCCGATGTCCATGGGTCTCGATCTCCTATCGCCTCAGGGGTTCTCTCGCCTCCGGACGACGGCGGGAACCAGATCGGGCTTTCCCGTCACATACGGTTTCATCCGATCCAGCCAGGCCATCAATTCCGGGTACGCGAGGATGTCTTCGGCGCCCCGGAATCCGGTCATCCAATACAGGGCGAACTGGGGATAGGCCGCGAGATCCGGTAGCGACGGCGTGTCGCGCCCTGCCACGAACGGTCCACCCTTGAGGTGCGCCAGGAATTGCCCGTACAACTCGAGCTTGGCCTCTCGGACCGGAAGTCCGTTGTCCGCCTTTGCCACCAGCTCCCGGACGAAGCGGATCCGCTTGATGATCAGGGGCCAGGCGGCGCGCAGCAGGAAGGGGAGGCCACCCTCTGCCGTGTTCGCCATGACATGCGACAGCTTCCATCCGTTGAGCACGTAATCGATCCCCGAGCCCGGGTAGGAGCGAAAGCTTCCGGGGGTCAGGTGGTTCGTGATCCAGTCGTCGACGGCCATCAGGTGCTCGCGCTCTGCGCCGCCGGCCGGCAGCAGGGGAGGGGCCTCGGGAAACAGCTCGTCGAGCCATAGGCCGATGGGGGTGGAGTCGGCCCGACTCTCGCCGTTCACGGTCAGAACGGGGATCTGGCGTCCAATGGGGAGATCCTGCTTCACCCGCAATGGATTGATGTAGAAGCACTCGAAATCGAGCCGCTTGAACAACAGGAAGCAGTGCACCTTCGCAGCGAAGGGGCTCATGGCGTAGGAGTAGAGCCGGATGGCCGGGCCGGAGGTGCGGAGGGGTGCGCTGCTCATGTCTGCACGATCCTTGTAGCACCTCGGGGCAGCGGGCGGCAGACAAACGCCAGGATGGCGCATAATGCCGAGCACATCGGTTCGAGCGCGGGAGGATTCGATGAACAACGCCGAACTCTGTTACGCCGGAATCTCGCAGCTCTCGCAACGTCTGGCGCGAAAGCAGCTCTCGCCCGTGGAGCTTGCGGGTGCCCTGCTCGACCGTATCGATGAACTCGACCCGCAGCTGCACGCCTACGCGACCCTCACCCGCGATCTGGCCATGGAGCAGGCGAAGCAGGCCGAGGCGGAGATCGGTCGCGGGGAGTATCGGGGGCCGCTTCACGGCGTTCCGGTGGCGGTGAAGGATCTCTGCTTCACCCGCGGCATTCCCACGGCGGCGGGCATGCGGATCCACGCCAACTTCGTCCCCGATCACGACGCCACGGTCGTGACGCGATTGCGCGATGCGGGGGCGGTCCTGCTCGGGAAGCTGCAACTGACCGAAGGGGCGATGGCCGCCCACCATCCCGACATCACACCTCCCGTGAACCCATGGAGCGCCGCGCACTGGACCGGTGTTTCGTCCAGCGGCTCGGGCGTGGCTACGGCCGCGGGGCTGTGCACCGCCTCGCTGGGCTCCGACACGGGCGGATCGATCCGGTTCCCCTGCGCCATGAACGGCGTTACCGGGATCAAGCCCACCTGGGGCCGGGTGAGCCGTTACGGCGTGTTTCCGCTGGCGCCCACTCTCGACCACGTGGGGCCCATGACGCGAAGCGCCGAGGACGCCGGGCACGTGCTGCACGCGATCGCCGGCGCGGACGAGAACGACACGACTGCATTGCGAAATCCCGTGCCCGATTACAACGCGGGCGAGGTTTCGGTGCGGGGCCTGCGGATCGGTGTGGACGCCCGCGAAATCTTCGACGGCGTCGAGGCGCCGGTGGCCGAGGCGGTGCGAGGTGCCATCGACAGCCTCGCCGGTCTCGGCGCGCGCATCACGGAATTGAAACTTCCGTCGGGTCGCGCCCTGGCCGAGGGCTGGGGCGCCTGGTGCTCGGCCGAGGCCGCGGTGGCGCACGAGGCAACCTTCCCGGCCCGGGCCGACGAATACGGCGAGTACCTTCGGGGCTTCCTCAGCGTGGGCGCGGCGATCCCCGGGACCGCGCTGGCCCGGCTCGCCCTGGAGGCGCGGGTCTTCGCCGCCGGGCTCGCCGCGGGTTTCGAGCAGGTCGACCTGGTGCTCGTCCCCGTGCTGGCGACCGTGGGTCTCAGCCTCGAGATGGCGAACAGGATCACCACGAGCCCCGCGGATGTGGGCGCAGCGCTTCGCTTCACGGCGCCCTTCGACTTTTCCGGGAGCCCTACCCTCACCATGCCGTGCGGCTTCGATGCGGCCGGCGTGCCCATCGCCTTCCAGCTGGTGGCTCCGCACCTGGCCGAGGCGCGCCTGGTGACCGCGGGTCGCGCCTACCAGGACGCCACGGACTGGCACCGCCGCCGGCCCGCTCTGGGTGCGGATTCGGCGTGATGAACGCCTGGGATCCTCGGGAGCGCGTTCGCGAGTGATTGCGGCTGCGCCCGATGTCGCTGCCTCCCTGCTCACGGCCGAGCGCGTCGTCGCGATCAAGGTCGTCGTCGCGATCGCGTGCGGAGCGCTCCTCGCCTGGGGCATCGTGTTGCGCCGGACCGCACGGCCCGATGCGCATCGCCGCCTGCGCGACGGCCTGTTGCTGACGCTTGGCGTGTTGGGAGCGCTCTGCTGGACGAACCTGCTGAAGTTCCACTTCGGCTCGTTCCCGGTCGAGTCTCCGCTGGGATACGTCCACGTATACGACACGTTCCACTACTACGCGGGCAGCAAGTACTTTTCCGAGCTCGGCTACACGCGCCTGTATGACTGCATCGTAGCGGCCGACCTCGAGGTGTTTTCGAGGCGCGAGATCGGACAGCGGTCGTTCCGGAATCTGGAGACGAACCGGCTCGAGCGCCCGACAGCGGTGTTGCGCGATCCCTCGCTCTGCACACGCCACTTCTCGCCCGAGCGCTGGGAGGACTTCCAGCGCGACCTCGACTGGTTTCGCCCCCGGATCCACCTCTGGAATCAGATGACTTTCGACTGGGGGTACAACCCGACTCCCGTGTGGACTCTTGCCGGAACCGCGCTGACGAACACGGCGCCGGCATCGCGCGGCCAGATCGGCGTTTTGACGCTGCTTGATTTCGCGCTGCTCCTGGCCATGTGGGGGCTCGTGGGGTGGGCGTTCGGCTGGCGCACTACGTGTGTGGCGCTGGTCTTCTGGGGGACGAGCGTACCCAGCAGCTATCTGTGGGCGGGGGGAAGCCTGCTCCGCCAGGGTTGGCTGGTGACCAGCGTGGCGGGCATCTGTCTGCTCCGGCGCCATCACACGGTTTCCGCGGGCTTTTTCTTCGGTTATGCGGCGCTTCTCCGGATCTTTCCCGGAATCGTGCTCGCGACCCTGGGTTTCAAGGCGCTTTGGCAGGCGTGGAGGGCCCCCGGCCGGCGGCTCGCGCCTGCACACGCAAGAGTCGCCCTCGGCGCGCTGCTCTCGGTTGCGATCCTGGTTCCGCTCTCTGCCGTTGCGACAGGTGGCTTCGAGTCCTGGCAGGGCTTCGTGAAGAACTCGGTGGCCGACTCGAGACCGAGCATGAACCAGATGGGCCTGAAGGCGATGATTTCGCAGCGGCGCGATGCCCAATGGGAGGCGCTGCAGCCCCTGGGCGTCGCCGCCTACGACGCCTGGACCGCGGCTCGCGAGGGGGGCTTTCGCGAGCGCCGCTTCGTCTTCGCCGCGCTCGTTCTCGCCTGCCTGATCCCGGTAGCGCTGGCCGTGAGCCGTGAAGAGGACTGGGTCGGCGCGGTGCTGGGAACCGGCCTGCTCTCCGTCGTGTTTCTCCTCCAGTGCTACTACTACGCAGCCTTCCTGGTCTTCGGCCTGCTGTGGTCGCGCAACGAAGGCATCGGCGTCGCCCTGTGCGGACTGGCCGCCTACTGGGGCGTCGTCCAGATGCTCTCGGACACCTGGGACATCGTGTACGTGTGGTACAGCCTGGGGGCGATCGTGTTCGTGGTGTTCGCCGCGGTGGCACTGCTCCGGTCGGAACCCGGCGTGGCCGAGGCTTCGGCCGGCTAGACCCTGGGAAACGTCGTATGTAGACTCGGGGGATCCAAGGAGAACTCCCCATGTCCCTCTGCTCCGATCTTGGCGATGTCCGGGAAGTCGAGCTGACCCAGGGCACCCTCCGCTACCGGGAGCGGGGCACCGGGGCGCCCATCGTTTTCGTCCACGGTCTGTTGGTCAACGGCGATCTGTGGCGCAAGCTGGTCCCCCAGCTATCCCACCGTTACCGCTGCATCACCCCCGACTTGCCGCTCGGCTCTCACGAGATCCCCATGAAGCCCGAAGCGGACTTGTCGATCCCCGGTATCGCCCGTCTGCTCAGCGAGTTCTGTTCCGCCCTCGGACTCGAGCATCCGACCCTGGTTGCGAACGATACAGGGGGGGCCATCACCCAATGGATGATGACGGAGCACCCGAACAGCGTCGGCAGGGTGGTGCTGACCTCGTGCGACTGCTTCGAGAACTTTCTTCCCGCCATGTTTCGACCGCTCCAGGCATTGGCACACGTTCCGCCGCTTCTCACCGCGGTTCTCCAGCCGCTGCGCCTGGCTTCGGTCCGGCGACTTCCATTCGCCTTCGGCTGGCTCGCGAAGCGACCCATTGCTCCCGAGTTCGAGGCTGGATACGCAGCACAGATCCTTGCTCAGCGCGCGATCCGGCGGGATTGCTACAAGGTCTTGCGCGACATCTCGCCGAAATACACGCGGCGGGCGGCGGAGCGCCTGGGGGAGTTCGTCAACCCGGTTCTCGTCGCCTGGGCGGCGGACGACCGCTTCTTCCCCCCGGAGCACGGGCGCCGCATCGCACAGATCGTGCCGAAGGGTCGCTTCGTGCTTATCGAGGACAGCTACACCTTCATCTCGGAAGATCAACCCGATGCGCTGGCGAAGCAGATTCTCGCCTTCCTCGAGGAGTCGCCGGGAACCCCTTGATCGCGCGGCGTTTCCCGTGGGTGCGCAACGCGCGAACTCAGTCCACCGGGTCGAGCACCACCACCGGAATCGTGCGCGCGCCGGCGCGCTCCTGGTACTCGTCGTAGGGCGGATAGATCACGGCCATCTCTTCCCAGAGGCGCTTGCGCTCCTTGCCCTCGGCGACCCGGGCTCGGGCGGAGACCGCTCGGGGCCCCACCATGAGTTCGCAGTCGGGATTCGCTTCGAGGTTCAGGAACCAGATGGGGTGGTTCGGCAGGCCGCCCTTGGAGGCGATGACGACGTAGCTGCTGCCGGCTTCGCCGTAGATCAAGGGGAGGGCGCGCGCCTTGCCCGACTTTCTTCCCGTCGTCGTGAGCAGCAGCGTCGGCAACAGGCCAGGCCCGCCGACCGCTTTTGAATCCCACAGACGCGCCTTCTCCGGGTCGCTCCGGTAGAGCGCAACGTGTTCCGCAATCCAGGGGATCTCGCTGAAGTTGGCCATGGGGGGCTCCTATCTCGAGGGGTTTCGAGCCGGAGGGTAGGCGATCCTCGGAGTGGCAGCAGGGCAGCCGCAGATCTGCCTCACCCGATCCGGGAGCGATTCACGTTTGGCGCGCGGCCGCGCTAGGCTCGTGAACCGGTCGACCCGGTCGGTCGGTGTCTGCGCCCGGAGGATCCCACATGCAGGGGCTGGTCGCGTCGCTTGGAGTGTTCTTGCTTGGCGCCGTGGGGTGGACCCTGGCCGAGTACCTGCTTCACCGTTTCGTATTCCACGGCGCTTCGGCGACGCGCCTGGGCGCGGTGGAGCACCGGCGGCACCACGCGCAGGTCGACTACTTCGCGCCCTGGTGGCAGAAGGCTCTCGCCGCCGGGGCTGCTACGGCGGTCATGCTGCCCGTGTCCATCGCTTCCGGAGGCGCTGCCTGGGGTTTCCTCTTCACGGCCGGCTTCGTCGGGATGTACCTCCTCTACGAGGTCCTGCACCGGCGTGCCCACACCCATCCGCCCCGGGGCGTCTATGGGCGCTGGCGCCGTCGCAACCACTTTGCCCACCACTTCGTCGATCCTCGCCGGGCGCAGGGAGTGACGACGCCCCTCTGGGATCTTGTCTTCGCGACGAGACTGCCCGTGGAGAGGGTGCGCATTCCCCGACGGCTCGCGATGCCGTGGCTCGTCGATGCCGACGGCGAGATCGGGTCCGCCTACGCGTACGACTACGAGCTGGTCGGAAGCGCACGCAACGACGCCCTTTCTCGCCAGTCCGACAGCCAGGCGGCGCTGGAGAACCGCAGCCCCGCGACCGGGTCGGCCCGTCCAGATCCCGCGCGGCCCCCTGAAGCGCTGTAGGAGCGCAACGGCGCGCTCCAGGAGATCCGGGTCCAGGCTCCGGTTCGCAGTCATCTGCGAAGATCTACACAGCGGTTCACCATCAGCCAGTCACTCGATCCCGTAGCGCTTCATCTTCTTGTAGAGACCCTCGCGAGTGATGCCCAGGTGGCGTGCGGTGACGGTTCGGCCGCCATCGTGGGCGGCGAGTGCCTTGCGGATCAGCCAGGCTTCGATGCGACCGAGCGTCTCGCGCAGGCTCTCCCCCGGGCAGTGGTTCGACTCGATGGGCTCGAGGATTCCCGACACACGCTTGGAGAAACGAGCGGGGGTGAGCCGCTCGCCGGGTGCTGCCAGGGCCAGTGCGCGCTGCACCTCGTTCTCGAGCTCGCGGACGTTGCCGGGCCAGCGGTAGGCCTGGAGCAGGCGCTCCGCTTCCGGCGCGAGACAGACCCGGGGCTTGCGCTCCCGCCGCCCGTGCAGCTCGAGAAAATGTCGCGCCAGGGGTGCCACGTCGCCGGGTCGGTCTCGCAGCGGGGGCACCGCAATCGGGAAGACGGCCAGCCGGTAGTACAGATCGGTTCGGAAGCCCGGCCCCGGGTATTCACCTTCCAGATCGCGATTGGTGGCAGCGATCACCCGAACGTCTACCGACCGGGACCGGGACCCGCCGAGCGGCCGCACCTCGCGCTCCTGGAGGGCGCGCAGGAGCTTTGCCTGGAAGGGCCCCGAGGTTTCACTCACCTCGTCGAGAAACAGCGTGCCCCGGTCGGCCTCCTCGAACAGACCCTTCCTGTCGCGGTCGGCGCCGGTGAAGGCGCCGCGCAGGTGCCCGAAGAGTTCGCTCTCCAACAGCGACTCCGGAAAGGCCGCGCAGTTGATCGCGACGAACGGACGCCGCCGGCGCGGGCTGCGGTCGTGGATGGCGCGCGCCACCAGTTCTTTTCCGGTTCCGGTTTCGCCCGTGATGAGCACCGTGGCGCGCGAACGGGCGGCACACCCCACCAGGGCGAATACCTCGTCCATGCCGGCGCTGTTGCCCACGATGCCGGACAGGCGGGGCGCGTCGCTGGGTCCGGCCCTGCGGTGTCGGGCAGCACACTTTTCGATGCGGGCGATCAGATCGGCTGCTTCCTCGCCCGGAGACTCGGGATTGCGGCGAACGACATCCGCCGCACCTGCGGAAAGCAGAGCCTGGGCCCGGGCGAATTCCGGTGCATCCAACCGGATCAAGATGGGCGGGGCACCCGCGTGCACCCGGATTCGTTCGAGCGTGAGCGAGGCGAGGTCCGCATCGGGAACGTCGACCACCACGGCGTCGTAGGCGGCGAGGGCAAGCGCTTCGGCAGCCTCGATCCCGGGCTCCCACACGATGTCGAGATTTGGCGCATGGGCCGCCAGGTCGGCGGCGAAGCGTTCGCCACGGCCGATCCACACGATCGATCGAATTGCGGGCACGTGGGTCTCCTTGCACCCCCCGAACGGATGAAGAGCAATTGGCGTGCCGTTGTCGCGGCGTCTCACGTCCGGCGCGCAGGTCGCACGCGGCGTTGCTGGCCAAAAGGTGGCCGAACGGCCACCGGCCCGCGGTAGACTGCGTGTTCACGCCGGAGGGGGGCGGATTGCATCGGGGCCGCCGATCGTGTCGCGCAGTGGGGTGTCTGCTTGGACTGGTGCTCGTCGCCTGCGGTCCTCCCGATGGCGGGGAGGGCGCACGCCGAAGTGGACCGGCCCAGGACTGGCGGGACTACGGCGGCGATCCGGGCGGAAGCCGCCACACGCCGCTCGACGAGATCACGCCCGACAACGTCGAGCGGCTGGAAGTCGCGTGGACCTATCGCACGGGTGAGCCCCCATCGGACGGTACTGGAGACGTCCGCTCCACCACGGCCTTCGAGAATACGCCGATCCTGGTGGACGAAACGCTCTACCTCTGCACGCCCATGAACCGGGTGATCGCCCTCGATCCCGAGACGGGGGAGGAGCGCTGGCGCTACGACCCGCAGCTGGACCTGTCGGGGAGGTACGCCAACCAGATGGTGTGTCGGGGTGTCTCCAGCTGGCTCGATCCCGAGCGCGGCGACGGCGAAGTGTGTCGCCGCCGCATCTTCACCGGCACCAACGACGCCCGCCTGATCGCGCTCGACGCCGCCACGGGCCGCCCCTGTGGCGACTTCGGCGTGGCCGGCGAGATCGATCTCAATCCCGCTGCCGGGCCGCAGGGGTGGAAGGGCGAATACCAGGTGACGTCGCCGCCGGCGGTGGCCGGCGAGGTGGTGATCGTGGGCTCGGCCGTGAGCGACAACCAGCGCGACGACGCGCCCAGCGGTGTGGTTCGCGCCTTCGACGCCCGCAGCGGCGCGCTGCGCTGGGCCTGGGACCTGGCGCCTCCCGGCTTCGAGTATACGCCAGCGAACAGCAGCGGCGCCGGCTACGCCCTCAGTACCCCCAACGTCTGGGCGCCCATGTCGGTGGATCACGAACGCGATCTGGTGTTCGTGCCCACGGGCAATCCCTCGCCCGACTACTATCGGGGTTCGGACTCGAACCTGGATCACTTCGGGAGCTCGACGGTGGCCCTGCGCGCCTCGACCGGCCAGGTGGTGTGGGCGTTCCAGACGGTGCACCGGGATCTGTGGGATTTCGACGTCCCGTCCCAACCGAGCCTGTTCCGCCTGGTGCGCAACGGAAGCGAGCGCGACGCCGTGGTGCAGGCCACCAAGATGGGCTTCCTGTTCGTGCTCGACCGCGAGACCGGAGATCCGCTGTTTCCGGTGGAGGAGCGCCCGGTGCCGCAGATCCGGGTTCCGGGTGAGAAGCTCTCGCCCACCCAGCCCTTTCCCACCGGACTCCCCCATCTGGTGCCCATCGACCTGAGCCCGGACGATGCCTGGGGCCTCACGCCCTGGGACCGGGGCGCCTGTCGCGATCGGATCGAGGCCCTGCGCTTCGAGGGCATCTTCACGCCGCCCACCGAGCAGGGAAGTCTCATGTACCCGGGCAATGCCGGCGGCTCGAACTGGGGGGGCGTGGCGGTCGACTCGGACCGGCAACTCCTCATCGTGAACACGCAGAACCTGGCCTGGGCGGTGACCCTGTTTCCCTCCGAGGATTTCGAAGCCGAGAAGGCGGCCCACCCGGACCTGGAGGTGTCGCCCCAGAAGGGCAAGCCCTATGGCATGCGCCGCGAGCTGCTGCTCTCGCCGCTCGGCATCCCCTGCACTCCGCCGCCCTGGGGCAGCCTGGCCGCGGTGGACCTGACGCGCGGCGAATTGCTGTGGCAGGTGCCCCTGGGCACGCTCCGCGACGTGGCTCCGATCCCGATTCCCATCACCGTCGGGGTTCCCAACCTGGGCGGGCCGCTCGTGACCGGGGGCGGGCTCGTCTTCATCGGGGCCGCATTCGACAACTACCTGCGCGCTTTTGACCTCGGCACCGGCGAGGAACTGTGGAGAGCGCGCCTGCCGGCGGGCCCCCAGGCCACCCCCATGAGCTATCGGGTGCGCGACGGCGGGCGCCAGTTCGTGGTGATCGCTGCCGGGGGCTACGGGCGCGCGGGAACCAATCTCGGCGACTACGTGGTGGCTTTCGCATTGGAGTAGGGGCCGGAGTCTGCCGATACGTCCGCAGTCGACTTCTGCGGAGACCGCAGTCCGGAGTCCCATGGCCCTGCTCAACCGAAGCAAGAGCTACGACCGCAATCGCATCCTGGGCGACGCGGCCACGGCCCGGAAGAAGGGCAAGACCAAGAAGGCGCTGGGTCTCTACCTGCGCGTGCTGGAGCACGAGCCGGCGAATCCGGACCTACACCGGCGTGCGGCACCCCTGCTGGCCGAGATGAAGCAGAACGAGCAGTCGGTCAAGAGCTACCGCCGGGCCGTGGAGCGGATGGTGACCCAGGGTTTCATGGAGCAGGCCACGGGCCTCTACCGGGAGGCCTTGAGCTACATGCCCCAGGACGCGGAGCTCTGGGTGTCGCTGGCCGATCTTCAGGTCCGGCGCGACATGCGCCCGGACGCCATGGAAAGCCTCTTGAAGGGCCGGAGCCAATTCCGCAAGAAGCAGCACTGGCCCCAGGCGATCCGGCTGCTCGTCCTGGCCCGGAAGCTCGATGCATACGCCTTCGCGCCCAACTACGATCTGGCCTGTCTGCTGGCCCGCGCGAACGCGAAGGATCGCGCCCTGCGCATCCTGGCGCAGCTGGCGGGCCACGTGCGGGGACGCCTCCTGCGCCGCGTCCGGGGCAAGCTCTTCCGGCTCTCGCCGAGCCTCGGCGCCGCCTGGCGCTGGATCCGGGCGCTCTTCGCGGGGCGCTGATCGCCCCAGGTGATCCCGTGCGAGCCGGCGTTATGATCGGTCGCATGTCGGCCGATGCGCCCCGGACCGGCCCGCCGAAGGCTCCCGAGTCGACGCAGGGCGAGCGGCTCGCTGTGGCGGGACTCTTCGTCTCGGCCTTTCTGCTGCGCCTGATGCATCTGCAGCAGATTCGCGCTCACGATCCGTTCTTCGGGCTCCCGAGCGTCGATCCGCGCCTCTATCACGAGTGGGCCCAGGCCATCGGCGGCAACTTCCTGGGCTTCACGCCGTTTTTCATGGCCCCCCTGTATCCGTACACCCTGGCGCTGCTCTATGCCGTTACGGGTCCCGACCTGCTGGCGGCCCGCCTCCTGAACTGCCTGCTCGGGGCGCTCACGTGCGTGCTGGTCTGGCGCCTGGCCCGTGAATTCTTCGACCGCCGGGTGGCGCTCCTGGCGGGTGCGCTCACCGCCCTCTACTCGATGCTGATCTTCTACGAAGGCAGCCTGCTGGCGGAAAACCTGATCGCCCCCCTCACGCTGTGCGTCGTGCTCACGTCGGTGCGGGCACTGGGCGAGCCGCGGGTTTCCCGCTGGCTGCTGGCGGGGGCCGTGTTGGGCCTCGCCGCCACCGCCCGCCAGAACGTGTTGCTCTACGCACCGTTGATGCTGGGATGGATGGCCTGGAGCCTGCGGGATCGGGTGGCTCCCATGCGCCGCCTGGGTCTGGCCGCGGGGTACGCACTGGGCCTGGCGCTGCTGGTGCTGCCCGTCACCCTGCGCAATCTGGTGGTGACCGGAGACGCGGCACTCATCGCCACGTCCGGAGGCTCGAACTTCTACGCGGGAAACAATCCCGAGGCCAACGGTGCCTATCGCATTCCCAGTCGCTTCCCGCGCGCGCAGAGCGACGATGCGATCGAGCAGGCCGCCATCTACCACGCTACGGCGGAGCGGGAGCAGGGGCGCCCGCTGCGCGCCTCGGAGGCTTCTGCCTACTGGTTCGGGCAGGGCCTGGCGTTCATCCGCAACGATCCGAGTGCCTGGCTGCGGCTCGAGTGGCGCAAGCTGCGGCGCTTCTGGAACGCGGACGAGATCTGGAACAACCGGTCGTACGAACTCACCCGGGAGTTCTCGTGGCTGCTGCGCCTGCCCCTGGTGAGTTTCGGGGTGCTTGCGCCCCTGGCGTTGCTTGGGCTTGGACTGACCGTGCGCGACTGGCGGGGGCTCTTCCCATTGCACGCCATGATCGCCGTCTACCTGGCCACCGCGTTGGCGCTGTTCGTGTTGTCGCGTTACCGCGTGCCCGTGGTGCCGCTGCTTGCGGTCTTCGCGGCGGCGGCGGCGGTTCGCCTGGTGGAAGATGCCCGGGCCCAGAAGTGGCGAGGCCTGGCCGCGGCGCTCGTGGCGCTCGCCGCGCTCGTCGCCTTCACGCGGCTGCCCTTTCCGGAAGCGAGCCTTGGCATGGCCCACTACAACCTGGCCAATCGCTACCAGGCCCTGGGCCAGTGGGATCGGGCCATCGCGCACTACGGCCAGGCCATCGCGGACGACCCCGACTACATCTCCAGCTACAACAACCTGGCAGTGGTCTTCGAAGAGATGGGGAGCCATCGCGACCAGGCCATTGCGACCTGGCAGCGGGTGCTCGAGTTGGCGAACGAGCAGGGCCTCGAGCGCCACGCCGAGCGCGCCCGCCGTCACCTGATCGAACTCCAGGCGGACGGCGCCGGGCACAGCGATCGCTAGAGGGATCCCGGCTCGGGATCAGCGCTTCCACACCCGGGATCAGCGCTTCCACCAGAAGGGGTGGAAGCTGCCGCAGTCCACTCTGCCGAACTTCTCGCCCTGGATCTTGTTGCCGTTGCTGAGCTCCACGGGCTGGTCGCCCTCGAAGCGGTGATCGATCTGGCCGTCGAAATCCACGTCCTCGTCCTGGATTGACGCGCCGTTGGCGGCCACCGACTGCACCACGTCGGGCATGCGGTCATCGTTGGTGTCGGCGTCCAGGCGCACCCGCTGGCCGTTCTGGTAGACCTCGCGAACGTCGGCCACGCCATTGCCCGTGGTGTCTACCAACACCTCCACCACGATGCCGCTCTCGATGATCGCGCGGGTATTGAGCTTTGCTCCCTTCTCGTTGAGGGTGCATTGGGCGGTGACCTGCCCCGAGGCATCGAGATAGAGCTTTCGATCGGGCTGGCCGTTGCTTGACACCTCCTGGATCGTGACCCGTCCAGATTTGTCCAGGTGGTTGAACACGTCCGGCTTGCCGCCGCCCTTCGTGTCCTGGCCCTGGCGCACCATGCGCCCCGCCTCGAAGTAGCTCCACACGTTGGTCTTGCAGTTGCCCGTGTTGTCCGTGTACTCGGCGCGCACCTGCTCGTTGCCGTCGAACCACTGCTTCAGGTCGACGCATCCGTCTCCCCGCGTGTCCTGTTCCAGGCGGGCCAGCTTGCCCTTCTCGAACCAGACACTGAGATCCACTTTGCCGTCTCCGGTTCGATCCTCCTCTTTCTTGAGGACCGTGTCCTTCGCATCCGTGGTGATCCAGGTGTCGATGACTCCGTTTCCGTTGGTGTCGGCTTCCTGAACGCGGTGGCCGTCGGCGCTGGCCATGCTGCGCCGATCGATGGTCCCGTCGAAGTCCGAGTCCTCTTCCTGGCGCACCATCTCACCCGCTTCGTAGTACACGAAGAGATCCGGGGCGCCATCGCGGTTGCGGTCCTTCTCGGTCTTCTGCTTCATGCCGTTCTCGAAATACGTCACCGTCTCGAGACGTGCATCGTGGTCCGAGTCCTCGTCGATGCGAAGTACCCGCTCCCGGTCGTCGAACAGGGTGATCAGGTCCGGGGTCCCGTCCGCGTTGCGGTCCTCGGCCTGGCGCGCCCGGCGGCCCTGCTTGTATTCGATCTTCACGTTGGGCTGTCCGTCGCCATCCGTGTCGCTCTCGGAGAGCACGGGCTGGCCGGCCTGGTAGTGGGTCACCAGCTCGGGGCGCCCGTCGTGATCCTGGTCGGCCTCCTCGCGAATCAGGACGCCGTCGGAGTAGATCTTGTACAGGTCTGGATTGCCGTCCCCGTTGCGGTCGATCTCCTCCCGGCCGGGTCGTTCGGATTCGTCGAAGCGGACCACCACATCCGGTTTGCCGTCGCCGTCCGTATCCAGGCTCTGGCTGGTCTGGCGGCCGTTCTCGAATACGATCACCGAGTCGAATTCGCCGTCGCCCCGGGTGTCCTGGCGCTGGCTCGTCGGGACGCCGTTCTCGTACAGGGTCACCACGTCGTAGCGGCCGTCTCCGCGGGTATCGCGCTCGTCCTGGGTCTTGACGCCGCCCGCGTAGGCGACGCGCAGGTCGAATTTCCCGTCGCCATCGGTGTCGCGCTCCTCGCTCACGGGCTGACCGGCCCCGTCCAGGCTGCCGCGGGCGTCCACGCGACCATCGAAATCGCTGTCTTCCTCGAAGCCCCGGGGCACGCCTTTCGCGAAGGTCAGGGTGTAGTCGGGCTTCTCGTCGCCCCCCCGGTCTTCCTCGATCTTCTGGGTGACGCCGCGCGGGTCATTGGTGCGCCAGGAGTCGACGCGTCCGTTGCCGTCGCGGTCTCGTTGTACCGTCAACTCCTTTCCCGTCTTCGGGTGGAGTCGCACCCAGGTATCCACCGCACCGCTGTGGTCCGAGTCCTGTTCCTGGCGGATCAGGGCGCCGTGCTCGTCGTAGAAGTTCCAGAGGTCGGTCTTGCCGTTGGCGTTCTCGTCCAGCTCGACGCGAGCGAGCTTTCCGGCCTCGAAGAACTCCCGGCGGGGCATGGCGCCGCCTTCGTCGCCGCCGATGGTGCGACGTGCGATCTGATCGCCGTCGTACTCGTTGCGGGTCTCCAGGCTGCCGTCGTGGTCTTCGTCCAGGATCTCCACCAGCAGGGTGCCCTTCCCATCGAAGCGGTAGCGCGCGTCCAGCTTGCCGTCGCCGCTGCGATCTTCCTCCTGCACCGACTTCAACCCGTTTTCGAACACGATGAAGGTGTCCATGCGGCCGTCCAGGTCGGTGTCGGCCTTGCGGCGGGTCGGTTGGTCGCCCGCGAATTCGGTGATCACGTCCGGCTTCCCGTCCCGGTTCTTGTCCTCCTCTTCCCGGACCTCGAGGCCCTTCTCGAACAGGCGCACCAGGTCCAGGCTGCCGTCCTGGTCGGTGTCCAACTCCTCGCGCTGCTTGCGGCCCTTCGCGTCCAGCAGGATCAGGAGGTCGGCGTTGCCGTCGCCGTCGTCGTCGCGCCACTGCCGGCGCTCCGTGCCCTCCTCGAAATAGGCCACCGACTCGAATCGCCCGTCGCCGGTGGAGTCGGCCTCGCGGCGCAGGATCTTCCCGTCGCGGTAGTGGGTGATCACGTCCGGTTTGCCCGACCCGTTGGTGTCCTCCTCGACCCGGATCTTCTGCTCGTTCTCGAAATGGATGGCCACATCGAAGGCACCGTCGCCGGTGGTGTCCTGCTGCTCCAGCAGCTTGGTGCCGTCTGGGTTGAAGCGGGCCCGGGCGTCGACCACGCCGTTGAAGTTCCTGTCTTCGTCGATCAGGATGGGCGTGCCGTTGCGGTAGCTGACCCAGCGATCGACCTTGCGGTCGAAGTTGGTGTCCTCTTCCAGCTTCGCCGGCAGGCTGCCTTCGTAGGAGAGGGTGGCATCGGGGCGACCGTCGGCGTTCCGGTCGTCCAGTTGGGTGCGTGGGATGCCTTCGTGGTGGGTGATCCAGCGATCCACCTTGCCGTCGCCGGTGGTGTCCTGCTCCTGTCGCGCTGGCTTCCCGTCCTCGCCGTAGTAGACCCACACGTCCACGCGGCCGTCGAAGTCCTGATCGCGCTCCGCGCGGATCGGCTTTTCGTTCTGGTAGTAGACGAAGGCATCGTGGCGACAGTCTTCGTTGGTGTCGGTGCGCTTCTCGGCCAGGTTTTCGTTGTCGTCGTAGCGCAGCTCCACCGCCGGACAACGCGCGAGTGCGTCGTTCGGGACCCAGATCGCTACCAGGGCGACGCCGAGAAGAGCCGCTCTAGACGGCACCGGGATTTCGGAACGTTCCGACCAGCCCGAGCTGCGCGAGGCAGCGGGCTTGATCCGGCAGCGGGGGGAAGGGCGAGGCGGCCTTGAGCGCATCGACGGCGCTCGAGCCCAGGGCGTTGTCGGTGGCCCGTACCAGCTCCACCCGGGAGGCGGAGCCGGCCACGTCGAGTCGAAACTTGAGGGTCACGCTCTGATCCGGCGGGATGCCCGGAGGCAGCTTCCAGCGGTCGAGCATCCGGGTGTGGATGCGCTCCATGTAGGTGCGCACCTCGGGTCGCTCGAAACAGGTGGTGCCGGCCGGACCCGTTCCGGTGCCGCTGCCGCCGGCGCCGTGCAGGAAGCCGTCGCCCACCGCGGTGTCGACGCTCACGAGAAGCGAGCCCGTGGCAGAGCCGTGGACATCGCGGCTGGTCACGATTCCCTCGCGAACCGACGAGCCGCTGCCAATTTCGAACTTCTCGCTGCTGGATCCGCCGGCCGTGGCCACCGCGACGGCGCGCGGCCCGACGGAGGGACCCACGGGTGCCACCACCTGGGTGGGGCCCCGCAGCACGGGCGAGGCGGCGCCGGTGACGTCCACCGCGGTGGCGCGCGCCACTACCGGCGAATGCACCGCGCTCACGCGTTCCACGGCCACGCTGGAGCGATCGATCTGGCTGGGGGCTGCCGCCGTGTCGAGGGCTTCCATCTCCAGGGCGTCGGCCGTGACGGTGGGCGAGGCAGAGGCCACCACGTGGGGGTTGACCACCTGGGGAGCCACGGCCCGGGACGGCGCGAAATCGAAGGAGCGACGCTCGGCCAGGACCTTGGGAGCCAGGGCGGGCTCCTCCACGACCGGCTCGTTGGGCAGCAGCTGAACGGGGATCAGCTCCTGCTCGATTACCGGCGCCAGGCTGGCCAGGAAGATCAGGAGTCCCAGCAGGCCGAAGTGGAGCAAGGCCGCCAGCGAACCCGAGGCGAGCGTGCGCTTGCCGGTCTCGGGCTCGTGGAACGAGATCGGAAAGTCCAGGGCCGCGGCGCCGCCGGCCCGGGACGTCTGGAAGGCGACTGCGATCCGGCGCGCTCGAGCGCGCCGTCGCGGAAGTCGGGATCGGATTCGGAATTGCTCATTCATGACGGCGCGCCCCGGAGAACCCCCGGGGTCTCCGTCTGTCATCGGTCGAAACCCGTGTCAAGAAAACCTCGGCACTCCGGGTAAGGTGCCGGGCTCGATCCGACGAAATGCCTACTGAAAGCACCTCCCCCCTGAATTATCGTAAGTAAGGCATTTGGGGCCGTCAAACACGACCCAAGTGTGCGGCCGGGGGGCAGGGGATCCGATAACCTGCTGGAAACAGGGCAGGATTCGCTGATGGGGGCGCCGCCCGAGGGGTGCCCGGGGGGGAGTGAAACTTGGACGCGCAGGCGCTTTTGCAGCTGCTTCAGGCCGGTGGCCTCACCGTCTATCCGCTGGGAGTCGGTTCCATCATCGCGGTTGCGATCCTGTTCGAGCGCCTGTGGCGTTTCTCGGGCACCGATCGTCAGACCCGGTTGCTGACCCGAAGCGTGGTCCAGGCGCTGGTCAAGCGCGATCTGCCGACCGCCCGGGAGCTGTGCAAGAACAGCAAGTCTCCCCTGGGGCGGATCTACCTGGAGGCCATGCGCTGGAAGGACATCGCCGTGGAGGATCTGGAGCGCGTGCTGGCCACCTCCCGCCAGGAGGCCGCCTCGGACCTGAAGCGCGGCCTCTGGGTGGTGGGCACCATCGGCTCCCTGGCCCCCTACGTGGGCCTCTGGGGCACCGTGGTGGGCATCATCCGGGCCTTCCAGGACATGGCCGAGCACGGCGCGGGGGGCTTCGAAGTGGTGGCCGCGGGCATTTCCGAGGCGCTGGTGGCCACGGCGGCGGGTCTGTTCGTGGCGATTACCGCGCTGATGTTCTTCAACTATCTGCAGGTTCGCGTGGGCGCGATTTCGGGCACCTATGCGCGCTCCTGCGAGCGCTTCGTACAGGCGCTGCTGTTCGTCGAGAGCGCGTCCACCTCCAGCCAGGCGGGCGGGGAAGGAGAGGCCAGTGGGCGCCTCGTTCCGGCCAGCTGACGAAGAGAACCCCGAAGAGGGGATCGTCGCCGAGATCAACATCACACCCCTCACGGACGTGTTCCTGGTGCTGCTGATCATCTTCATGGTCACCACGTCGGTGGTGGCGAGCCAGGGCAAGCAGGTGGATCTGCCTGGCGCCGAGGTGAGCGACGTTACGCCCAAGGGCGTGACCGTCACGGTTTTGCCGGATGGTTCCGTGCTGGTGAACGACGTGCCCAGCAGCGAGGCCACGCTCTTCGCCGATCTGGAGACGGCCCTGGCCGACTCGCGCGAGAAGCTCGTGATCCTGCGCGGTGACAAGAACGTGCTGCTGGGCCAGGCGGTCAACATCCTGGATCTGGCGCAGCAGGCCGGCGCCACCGGAATCGCGCTGGCCACCAGGCCACCTGCCCCAGAGAACTAACGTTGCCGGCGGAGCCAGGCTGTGGCGCCGGCGATCAGCAGCAGCTCCGGAACCAGCAGGCCCACTCCGTAGAAGGCGAGCAGGCTGTTCTGCACGGGCAGCGGAAACTGGAGCGTGGCGCGAATCTTCGGGCGAATCGTGATGTTCGACTCGCGCTCCACTGCCCAATGCACGCTGTTCAGGATCAGATCCAGATTGTAGAGGGTGCGCAGGTAGCGATTGGTCGCGAAATCGCTGTCGCCGAAGACCGCGATCCGGGTCTCGCCGTTCTCGCGTGGGTAGCGCCCTGCGGCGGCGATGTAGCGGTAGCCCTCTGGCTCGCCCGCGTGCGCAACGGCCCCGTCGCGCTGGTCGAGAACCGAGATGTCCTCGCTCAGCCAGGCGCCGGGACTCGACCACACCACCGCCTCCACCCGCGCCCCGTCGCCAGGGGATCGGGGCGTCAGCGGGCGCACACCCGGGAAGAAGGTCATGCGGTTGGGATCGAGGCCGGCCGTGGTGGGATGGGTGGCGTAGTTGTAGGCCACGATGTTGATGCCCTCGGCCGAGGACTCGATGCGGCCCGACGCGGGATCGATGAGCACCGCGTTCGGGGTCTCGATGCCGAATTCCGCCAACAGGGCTTCGACGCCGGTTTCCACGCCGGGTTCCAGCAGCGCCACGAGCCGACCGCCGCCGTCCAGGTAGCGGCGCAGGGCATCGATCGCCGTGTCGCGCAGGCGGCGGCGGGGTGAGAGCAGCAGCACCGCGGCCGTGTCTTCGGGGATGTCGGTCCGGGAGGCCGAGACCACGCTGCGGAGCCGGAAACCCTCGGTAGCAAGCGCCGTGGCCAGACCCGAGAAGCCCAGGGCGTCCTCGCCCAGGGGATCGCCCTCGCCGTCGCCGCGCAGCAGGGTCAGCACGCCACTCTGCAGCGAGCGCAGGCGGTAGAGGGCTTCGTAGAGGTTTCCCTCGCCGGGGCGCTCGATGGTTTCGAAGCGATCCCCAAGCTCGAGGACCACGCTGTTCGAGGTGCCGATGGCGTAGCGCGCCTCGTCTTCGGGCGACTCGTCGAGCCAGCGCTCGGCCACTTCCAGGGGGCACACCCTCGCCAGCTGCTGCAGCAACAATTGCGTGCGCCGGATGCGCGGATCGCCCTCGGCTCGGTAGAGCGTGCCGGTGAGCCGCTGGCCCCCGCTCTCGAGGGCCTGGCAGGCGTCGCGGGTGGCCTGCGAGATCTCGAAGCTCCCTTCGCCCGTCCAGTCGAAGGCGACGCCCGAGTGGGCCACGGCCCGTTCCAGGGCAGCGGCCACGAGCACGGCCAGGGCGATCCCCAGCAGGCCGCGGGTCAGCACGCGGCGCGCATGGGGCCCGCCGAGTCCGCGCAGGCGCAGGACTCCACGGGCCAGGGCAATCGCCAGGGCCACGACCCCGAGCGTCAGGTTGGCAATTCCGAAGGCTCCGAAGTGGTCGGTCAGGTAGTAGGAGCCGATGCCGAAGGTCACGGCGATCAACCCGGCGGCGGCCAGCGCGCGCATCAGCCGCTCACCCGGCGCAGGTCGAACGAGAAGCGGGCCATTGCCAGCGACACCAGCACGACGCCGGCGAAGTAGGCCACGTTGGCCAGCGACACGATGCCCTCGGCGAAGCTGCCGTATCGCAAGTGCAGCGAGATCGCGTCCAGGAAACCCGCCAACCCCTCGCCCACGAACGGCTGTACCCACGCGAAATCCCACAGCACGAAGGCCAGGGCCCAGGCCGAGACGGCGGCCACCAGCTGGCTCGAGGTATAGGCCGAGCAGACGAGCCCGAGGGAGGCCAGGGCGATGCCGTGCAGGGTGAGGCCCATGAAGACCGAGCCCAGGTGCTCGAGGCCCAGCCCGCCGCGCTCGATGGCGGTGGCCGGATACACGAAGGCAACCAACATCATCAGCATCACGAATCCGAAGGTGACGGCGAATTTGCCAAGCACGATCTGGGTGGGTGTCAGCCCCGTGGCCACCAACAGTTCATCGGTGCCGCGGGCGCGTTCTTCGGCGAACACCCGCATGCTGATCAAGGGCACCGCCCCGATCAGCAGCATGCCCAGCGTCTCCATCACGGGAAAGAAGACCGTGTCCCACAGATTGATGTAGTCCGGGATCTCGTCGCTGCTGAACCCGCCCATGGTGGTACTGGAGTACAGGAACAGGATCTGGTTGTAGATCCGCAGGTGGTCGAAGAACACGAGGGCCGTTACTGCCGCCACAGCCGTGAGCACCACGTAGGCAGTGGGTTGCGCGAACAGGCTCGAAAACTCCTTTCGCATCAGGGCGAACAGGCCCGTCATGATGGGGTTTCCGCGCCCATGCGGAACAGCTCGAGCACGTCGTCGCGCCCCAGGATGTCGCGCGTGCCGCCCTCGGCCACCAGCTGCCCCTGGCTCAGGACGGCAGTGCGGGTGGTGAGGCGCTCGGCTTCACGCAGGTCGTGGGTGCACAGGATCACGGTGCGGGCGCCGCCCAGGGAGCCCAGGATCTCCTGCACATCGTTGCGTTGCACCGGGTCGAGACCTCCGGTGGGCTCGTCCACGATCACCAGGTCCGGGTCATGCAGGAAGCCCTGGGCCAGGGAGACGCGCTGCTGGAAGCCCTTGGAGAGGTTTCCGATCGGGCGGTCCGCAACGGATTCGAGCGCGAATCGGCCCACTTCGCGGTCGATGGCCCGGCCCAGGTCGGGGCCCCGCAGACCTCGGGCGCCGCCGATGAAACGCAGGAATGCCATCACCCGCAGCTCCGGGTAGAGGCGCGAGGTCTCCATCACCAGGCCCAGCCGCGATTGCACGCGGGTGGGGTCGCTGGCCGGCGAGATGCCGTCGACCGTGATCTGGCCCGTGCTCGGCAGCAGGCAGCCGCTCACGATGCGGATCAGGGTGGTCTTGCCGGCGCCGTTGGCGCCCAGCAGGCCGAAGCTCTCGCCCGGTTTGATGTCCAGGCTCACCCCGGCGAGGGCCAGGTGGTTGCCGAAGCGTCGCGTGACGTCGCGCGCTTCCACCCGTGCGCCCCTTGCGGGGCTCGTGCCGGGCTGGCTCAATTCCCGACTCCGCTTGCCGATGATTCCAATCTCACTAGCTTATGGCCGTGATCGACCACCGACCTGCGAACGGCGGCGGCTCCTGCCGGCGTTGCCTCGGCCGCCTGGGGCTCGACGCCCCCCGCGCCGACGGCGTCTGGTATTGCAGCACCGCGTGTGCCGAGGGCTACAGCCAGACCGGCCCGCGAGAGGCCGGGGTGCCCGAGCACTGGCTCTACAACCGCCCGCGTCGATTCTTCCGCAAGCGGCGGCCCAAGGAACTCACGACCGGCTCTTCCGACCGGTAGTCGCAACACGCCGTTTCTCCCTGTCCGTACTCTACAGACGCTCGAGAGCCGAAAAGTACTCGGGCCACGTCTTGGTGACGCAGGCTGGGTTGCGGATCACGACCCCCTCCACACGCAGGCCCGCCAGGGCGAAGGCCATGGCCATGCGGTGGTCATCGTAGGTATCGATCTCGGCACCGTGCAGCTTGCCGGGCTCGATGACCAGCGAGTCCAGCGTGGCGCGCGCGGTCGCGCCCAGCTTGCGGATCTCGGTTTCGAGGGCCAGCAGGCGATTCGATTCCTTGATGCGCAGGTTGGCCACATTGCGGATGGTGCTGGTGCCGCCCGCGAACAGGGCCACCACGGCCAGGGCCAGCACGGCGTCGGGCATGTCGTTCATGTCCACGTCCACGGGGATCAGGCGCCCCACGGGCCCGCGCACTTCCACGTGGTTCGGGCCCCGGCTCACCTGGCAGCCCATGCGCTCGAGGATTTCCAGCAACGCCAGGTCGGCCTGGATCGAGTTGCGGGGAATGTCGTCGACCCGTATGCGACCGCCTCCGATGGCAGCAGCACAGAATGCGTAGGCCGCGGACGAGGCGTCGGGCTCGATCCGGTAGGGCCGTCCCTGATACGGGTGCACCCGGCTCACCCGGTAGGCTCCGTCGCGGCGCTCGGTGACCTTGGCCCCGAATTCGCGCATGACGCTGAGGGTGAGGTCTACATAGGGCCGCGAGACCAGGATGCCGTCCAGGGGCTTCAGGATCACGTCGCGCGCCGCATAGGGCGCCGCCAACAGGATTGCGGAGACGAACTGACTGGAGCGGCTGGCGTCGACCTCCACGAACCCCCCCGCGATGCCGCCGCCGTGCACGCGTACGGGCGGGCAGCCGTTCTCGCCCAGGATCTCGACCCTGGCGCCCAGTTCGGCCAGGGCATTCACCAGCTCGTTGATGGGGCGCTCGCGCATTCGCTCGTTGCCGTCGATCACCACGGGCCCCTCACCGAGCGCGGCCGCCGCTGTGAGGAAGCGGGCGGTGGTGCCGGAGCCGTGGGTGTCCAGGGCAGCCGGCGATCGGCGCAGGCGTCCGTTGCGACCCTTGACGAACCAGGCGCCGCCCGAGTGGAGATCGATCTCGCAGCCCATGGCACTCAGGGCGTCGAGCATGGCAGCGGTGTCGTCGCTGGTGAGAGCGCCGTATAGCTCGCTTGCGCCGTTGGCCAGAGCCGCGATCAGGAGCGCGCGGTTCGTGATGCTCTTGGAGCCCGGCACCCGGAGCGAAGTATCGAAGGCTCCTCGCGGTTTGATGGTGATGGTGTCCCGATGGTTCAATCGCCGCCTCCCGATGCCGAGGCGGAATGTACAGGCTTCCGGTACGTTGACACTCCCAGGGGGCTTCGGCACAATCGCCGCCCGGTGCGTATTTTCTCAATGTACACAGGGGCTTAGCCCGCCCTCGCGGGGTCCGCGTGGCGGACCCGGTGGCGGACCCGGTGGCGGACTCGGTAACGGACTCGGTAACGGACTCGAACAGGGAGCGGGAACGGAGAGCGGGATCGTGGCCAAGGTACTCGTGACTGACGCGCTGGCCGATCAGGGGCTGGCGATCCTGGAACAGAGCGCAGGCCTCGAGGTGGACTATCGCCCGGGGCTCTCGCCGGGCGAATTGCTCGAGGCGATCGTCGACGCCGAGGGACTGGTGATCCGAAGCGGCAGCAAGATCACCGCCGACGTGATCGCGGCCGGGGAAAAGCTTCGCGTGATTGGTCGCGCGGGGATCGGCGTCGACAACGTGGACGTCCCGGCAGCCACCGCGCGCGGCATCGCCGTGATGAACACACCCGGCGGCAACAACATCACCACTGCCGAGCACGCCATCGCGTTGCTGATCTCGCTGGCGCGACACATTCCCCAGGCCACGGCTTCCATGAAGAGCGGGCGCTGGGAAAAGAAGCGCTTCATGGGCATGGAACTCTACAACCGCACGTTGGGTGTGCTGGGCCTGGGCAACATTGGACGCATCGTCGCAACGCGCGGTCGCGGTCTCGGCATGAAGGTGATCGCATACGATCCGTTCATTTCGGACGCGGCGGCGGCCAAGCTCGACGTGGAGCGAGTGTCGCTCGACGACCTGCTGGCCCGGTCCGATGTGATCTCGGTGCACGTGCCCCGGACCAAAGACACGGCCGGTATGCTGGGTGCGCGGGCGTTCTCGAAGGTTCGCCCGGGGGTGCTGCTGGTCAACGCCTCCCGCGGCGGAATCGTCGACGAAGCGGCGCTGCTCGAGGCGCTCAACGATGGCCGCGTGGGCGGCGCCGCCCTGGACGTCTTCGACCAGGAGCCTCCGCGCGCGGATCACCCGCTGGTGCATCACGACCGGGTGATCTGCACGCCCCACCTGGGGGCCTCCACCGAGCAGGCCCAGGTCAACGTCTCGATTGCCGTGGCGGAGCAGGTGCGCGACTACCTGATATCGGGGCTGATCGGCAATGCGGTGAATGTGCCCTCGATCTCCCGCGAGCTGCTCACGCGGATGCGCCCCTACCTGGAGCTGGGCGAGAAGCTGGGGCGCTTCCAGGGGCAGCTGTGCGTGGGCGCCATCGACCAGATCGAGATCGAGTACTCGGGCGAGGCCGCCGAGATGGACGTGACCCCCATTACCGTCTCCGTGCTCAAGGGCCTGCTCGAGTCCGTGACCGATCAAGTCAACATGGTCAACGCCCCGTTGATTGCCCAGGAGCACGGGATCAAGGTGATCGAGTCGAAGTCCAGTCGCAGCCTCGACTTCGCCAGTGCCGTCTCCACGCGGGTCACCGGCTGCCAGGACCGCATGATCGTGGGTGCGATCTTCCACGGCGGGCAGCCTCGCATCGTGCGCATCGACGACTTCATGCTCGAAGCGATTCCCGAGGGCCCGACCCTGCTGCTGCTGAACCACGACCAGCCCGGCGTGGTGGGCAGCGTGGGCACGGTGCTTGGAGAGGCAGGGCTCAACATCTCGCGCATGCAGCTGGCGCTGGTACCCGAGCGCAACGAGGCCGCGATGCTCGTAAACGTGGGTCGCATGCCCGACGAGGCCGCGCTGGAGCGGCTGCGGCAGCTGCCTCATGTGATCTCGGCGCAGCTGGTGGACCTGGGACCGTGACCACCCTGGTGGCCGTAGGCGCTCAATGGGGCGACGAAGGGAAGGGCAAGCTGGTCGACTGGCTGGCCCCCCACGCCGAGTTCGTGGTGCGCTTCCACGGCGGCAACAACGCCGGGCACACCCTGGTGGTGAACGGGGAGCAGACGGTGCTCCATGTGGTGCCCGCCGGCGTGCTCGATCCGGACACGGTGAACCTGATCGGCCCCGGCGTGGTGGTGGACCCGGGCGTATTGCTCGCCGAGATCGCGGCATTGAAGGCGCGCGGCGTGTTGCGGGATCCCTCACGAGTGCGGGTATCCGGGCGCGCCCACGTGATCCTCGACTGGCACCTGGCGCTGGACAAGGCCCGCGAGGAAATGGCGCGCGAGCACGCCATCGGCACCACCGGGCGCGGCATCGGCCCCGCCTACGAAGACAAGGTGACGCGCCGCGGTCTGCGCGTGGCGGACCTGCTGGATCCCCAATCCCTGCGCGGCGCCATCGATCGCCTCGCCGAGCAGAAGAACTTCGAGCTGGTGAACTACTACAAGTGGAAGCCGGTGGACGCGGACAAGCTCTACGCCCAGTGTGTGGCGTGGGGGCGGGAGCTCGAGCCCTACGTGGATCACACCACGCGCACCCTGGACCGGGCACTTCGCGAGGGCAAGAACGTGCTGTTCGAAGGGGCCCAGGGCACGTTCCTGGACATCGACCACGGCACCTATCCCTACGTGACGTCCTCGAACTGCGTGGCGGGCGCCGTGTGCGCCGGCGCCGGCGTGGGCCCCACCCGCATCGATCGGGTGCTGGGGATTACCAAGGCCTACACCACCCGCGTGGGAGGCGGACCGTTTCCCACCGAGGAGACCGGCAAAACGGGCGAGAAGCTGCGCTCGGTGGGCGCGGAGTTCGGCGCCACCACCGGGCGGCCCCGCCGCTGCGGATGGCTCGATGCGGTGATGCTGCGCGAGTCGACCATCGTGAACGGCTTCACGGCGCTGGCCGTCAACAAGCTCGACGTGCTCTCGGGTCTCCATGAGCTGAAGATCGCCACGGCCTACAAGGTGGATGGCAAGCTCACCTACGACTTCCCCATGACCCTGTCCGAGATCGAGCGGGCCGAGCCGGTCTACGAGACCTTCCCATGCTGGTCCGAGGACATCACCGGCTGCCGGGACTTCGAGTCGCTGCCCGCCACCGCACGCGCGTACGTGGACCGGGTGGAGGCGCTGGCCGGCGTGCCCGTGGAGCTGATCTCGGTGGGTCCGGGCCGCGACGAGACGATCGCCCGCACCGAGCCGTTCCGGCCCGTCTAGGCCTGCTCGCGGGCGGGTTGAAGCTCAAGCTTCTGCCGTATCCGTC
The DNA here is from genome assembly GCA_032128115.1 of Deltaproteobacteria bacterium. GTDB lineage: Bacteria > Myxococcota_A > UBA9160 > UBA9160 > SMWR01 > JAQBHB01. Next base: position 74,426 of record JAQBHB010000040.1, read on the forward strand.
GAGGAGCAAGCGTGGGCGTTCACCTGCGAATCCTGTCGGCCAATCTGTATGTGGGCCGCGCCGATCCGGAGGCCTTTGCCGAGATCGTTCGGGATTTCGGGGCCGATGTGGTGGCGGTGCAGGAGCTGGGGCCCAGCCAGGCCGAGGCGCTGGCCGAGGTACTGCCCCACGGGCTCCTGGAGCCGGACGCGGCCTACAGCGGCATGGGCATCGCCGCCAGGCGGCCGGCGGCCACCCGGCGGGTCCCGCAGGTGGAGCGCAACGCCCGGGTGGCCCGGCTCGAGCCCTGCGACTGGCCGGAGCTTCCCCGGGGCGTCGAGATCCTGAATGTCCACATCACGGCGCCGCACGCGTATCCGTTCTGGCTCCAGCCGTTTCGGCGCCGGACGCAGCTCGAAGGGGTGCTCTCCCACGTAGCCGGCGATCCGGAGCTTCCTCGGGCGGTGGTGGGGGACTTCAATGCGACCCCCCTGTGGCCCCTGTATCGCCGATTCGCCGTCCATCTCGAAGATGTCGTGCACAGCTACGCCCGCGCCCGGGGCGAACGCCCGGCCCGGACGTGGCCTCGCATGCTCGGGGGTCCTCTGATCCGAATCGATCACTGCTTCGCATCGGGTCTCTCCGCGGAGCACGTGGAGACCTTCGAGATCCCCGGCTCCGATCACCTGGCCCTGGGCGTGGTTCTTTCAATTGACTGATCTCGAATTCCCGAGCTGAGCCCGCGTGTTGGGGGGCAGCGGGCGGACGAGAAGCGCGCCCGCTGCCTCTCGTCCGCCCGCCCGGACCCGGAAGCCGCTTCACCCTCGGCACCGATCCGGAGCCCGTTGAACACGGCGGACAATAAGCGAATAAAAAGCGAAAGTCAAGTTCTCAGGCGGCGGGGCATCTTCTTCAGCTTGATGTCGACACCGCCCATGATGGCGGTGCCCTGGATGCGGAGCTTGGGCGCACCGGCCTCGTCGGCCCGGTTCGAGAAGCTGGAAAAGCCCCCCATGAGGCCCAGTCCGCCGGTCTCTACGTCGATGTCGGGCGGAACGATGATGCTGACGCCCCCCATGATGGTCAGGATGTCCACCACGGTCTCGCCCTCGTAGAGGTCCGCCTCGCGGAAGTCGAGTTCTACGCCCCCCATGACGGCCAGCACCCGCAAGCGGGCAGGAGGCTCCCAGTTGCCCTTGCGCGCGGCGCCGCCCAGGATCGCCACCACGGATTCCTCGTCGCGCTCCAGCAGCTCGAGCTCGGCCCGCGTGGGAGCAACAACAGGCTTGTCGGAGGGGGCTCGCGCCACGTGCCGAGTCTACGTTCCGCTCGCGGCCCGGCGCCAGCCCCGCCGCGGATCCAGTCGACACGGCACCGACCCGGTGGTACCCACCCGCTGGGCCGTTAGCTCAGTTGGTAGAGCATCGGGCTTTTAACCCGCTGGTCCAGGGTTCGAGTCCCTGACGGCCCACAACCAGCGACCAAGCGGTCAACGGAAGTGCAATCGGGCAGAGCCCGATTGCCACCCTTTCTCTTTGGGCGCACCAACTGGATCTAAATCCAGTTCCAATACGACAACGCCACGCCGAAGCGAGGCGTGTCGGACTGATTGCGGTCAGGAGCTACAGCGACCTGCGCCCGCGCCCCGACGCCGCAAGCCGGCCGGACTTGGCACAGGTGCAGTCGTTATCGAGAGCAGCCGCAATCCTGACTCAATCCGTCCACCTCATTCAGGGTCAGGCAGACCCCGCACGCGACGATCTCGTCCAGGCAGACCGCGAGATCGGTCGCGTCGTCTGCGACGCAGCCTGGGAAGGCCGCAGACAGACCGACATTCCGCTCGACGCACTTTCCGGCCTCTCGCGCGATCTCGCCGGTGGCCGGATTGCAGGCCTTGGCGATCTTGCCCATCGGGTCGACTCCCAGGCAGGACTCCAGATCCCGTGCGGTCAGGATGCTGCCGTCCTTCAGTCCGTCCTTCTTGCAACGGTTGAATTCCTTCAGCCACGCCTGTTGACAGCTATCGAGCTTGCGGGCGACCGCCTGCTGGCAGCGCGCGCCCTCTCGGTCCCCGGCTTCGCTCAGCACCGCCGCATCCAGATCTGGCCCGAACACGCCGTGCATCACGTCGAACGCCAGCTGCTTTCCTGACGTCGCAACCGCGAATCCATCTCGGGGGCCGAAGCCCGGCCCCTCCTCGCATTGCACCGTACTGGGGTCGAACTTCTTGCTCGATTTCTGACTGGCCTTCTTGCTTGCCTTTCGGCTGGCTTTCTGGCTGGCTTTTCGGGGGGCGTCTACCAACGCACAGGTCTCGATCGTCCCGGACGGTAGTCGGTCCCTTGCGCTGTCTCGGAAGCACTCCCGGATCTGCTTGCTCTGATCCTTCGCCACCGACGCAAGCCCCTTGTTCAGCTCGTTGATGCACCGCTGCTGCTCGCGGCTCTGTCCGAACTGCAGGTCGCAGGCATCGCCTACGCCGTCGGCATCGAGATCGGCCTGGTCGGTGTTCGGGCGCTGGAGGCAATTGTCGAAGGGGTCGGCCACGCCGTCCGCGTCCGTGTCGGCGGCGCCGGCGATGACGAGGTCCTGTTGATCTGCCTGGCAGGTGCCGGACTCGGCGCAGATATCCCCTGCAGCGCACTCGGCGTCGCTGGCGCAGGCGGAGCCCATGCGGTGGGAAATCACTGCGGCGCTCAGGAAGACCTGACGGCCGTCGGTCTGAGCGGATAGCGGTCCGAATAGCTGAACGATGTCCTGGGCGGCATCCTGACACTCGACGTCGGCCGACGGGAACATCTGCTGGCACGACTGCGTGCTGGTACACGGGCCAAGATTCACGCGGCAGGTTCCCACGCCGGGCTCACCGAAGATCGGCGAGCAGAACTCCTCGCTCCCACACTTGCAGGCTCCCGTCCCACAGGCATTCACATGGTCCCCCGGGTCTGCGTCGCAGGTCGTCCCCAGGTCTTCGATGCAGCCCCCCGGAGGCACGAAGCAGATTCCCGCCGGACAGTCCTCTTTACTCGCGCACGGCTCGGCCGTGTCCGTGCAGATGCCCGCGCTCACCGCAGCCAGGGGCGTCACGCACTCGCCGGCCAGCTCCGGGGAAAGCGTTGCCCGGGCCGCGAACCCCGCAGCCCCTGCTCCCGCGGAACTCCCTCCGTCCGCGAGCTGCGCCGCCTCCCGGAGGTTGAAGGTCTGGAGCACGAGTCCGTCGCCGTTGCCGTTTCCATCGAGATCCAGCCCCCCCTGATCGGCCTCCAGCGTCAAGAAGGTGACCGTGTCACCCGACACCCGGTAGGGAACGCGCGGGTCGCACGCCTCCAGCCGACACGGGATCGCGGCCTGCCCGCTGTTGAAAACGTGGCCCGAAATGAGGTCGTAGACATGCAAGACGTCGTCGAGGGTGTCGTCATCGGCGCCTGGGTTCAGGGAGCCGTCCGTCTCGGGGACGCGGAAGGCGACCATCCGCTCGCTCAGCACGAACTCCTCGGCCGCGAGACCCACCGCCGTCAGCTGGTTCGCCGCCGCATCGTAGACATGCAGCTCACGACTCGGCTCGGCGAGAAATGCCACGACGGATCCGGCCGCGTCGAGAGCGCTGGCCGCGGGCCCAACCCGTGTCCAACCGGGTGCGCCCGCCGTCCAGGGGTAGACCTCGACGAAGGTCTCCTCCTCGGGGCCCGAAGGCACGAGGGCGGCGATCAGCTCGCTCGACATCGCGATTGCGGTGGCTTCCTTGCCGAGCGAATCAGCGGCGCCTCCGCTCACAGAGACGTGGACAAACTTGTCGCTCGTGTCCCCGTCCCCGTTCCGGTCGGACGCATCGCGGAAGGCTGCCTCCGGCACGAGGAAGGCCGCGGATCCCGCCGCAATCGCCACCTCTTCCGCCGGACCGAGGGTTGTGGGCTCCGCCGCCGGGGCCTTCGTATCGAAAACCTGCAACACGGTATCGTCCAGGTCGCCGTCGCCCGAGAGGTCGGCGGAAGGGTCGAGCGGGTCGGGGCCTCGCACGAAGATGTCCTCTTCACCGTTCGTATCGCCGGGAACGAGGTTGTCGGCCTGCGACGCGAACGCCACGAGGCGGCCATCCGCCGAGAGAGCCGGAATGGTGGATGTGCCATTCCCCTCGCTCCCGTCCGAGGAGACGCTCACCCGCTCCGTCACCCCGGTGAGCCGGTCGTGCACGAAGACGTCGCCTGCAACGTTCGTATCGCCGAACACGAGGTTGCTGGCATGCGAGTGGAATGCCACGAAGCGACCATCCGCCGAGAGCGCTGTATCGCTCGAGCGATCGTCTCCCGCGCTCCCGTCCGAAGCGACGCTCACCCGCTCAATCCCCTCCAGTTCGCGGCGGACGCCAATGACTTTGGTGAGCCGGTCGTGCACGAAGACGTCCCGTAAATCGTTCGTATCGCCGGGCACGAGGTAGCCGGCGCTCGATTGGAACGCCACGAAGCGGCCGTCCGCGGAGAGCGCGAGGATGGACAAGTGGTCGAGGTCCACTTCCGAGCCGCTCACCGGCTCCGTCACTCCGGTGAGCCGGTCGTGCACGTAAACGCTATGAACTGTGGTGCCGTCGAATTCTAATGCGTCATTCCAAATTGCGAACGCCACGTAGCGGCCGTGTGCCGAGAGCGCAGGGGCAGCCGCTCCGACGGCCACCTGCTCCGTCACGCCGCTGAGCCGGTCGTGCACGAAGATTTCGCCGAAAAAGGGTGGTTCGCCGTTCGTATCGCCCGGGGCGAAGTTGGTGACATTCGACTCGAACGCCACGAAGCGGCCGTCCGCCGAGATCGTCGCCTCGTACGAGGACCCGTCTCCCTCGCTCCCGTCCGAGGCGACGCTTACGCGCGTCGTCTCACCGGTGACCCGATCGTGGACGAACACGTCCGCCCCCCCGAAGGTGTGGCCGTTCGTATCACCGAACACGAGGTTGCTGGCACGCGAGTGGAATGCCACGAAGCGGCCGTCCGCTGAGAGCGCTGGCCCCAGCGATTGGTCGTCTCCCTCGCTCCCGTCAGACGCGACGCTCACCCGCTCCGTCACCCCGGTGAGCCGGTCGTGCACGAAGACGTCCCGTGAATCGTTCGTATCGCCGGACACGAGGTTGCTGGCGAACGACGTGAACGCTACGAAGCGGCCGTCCGCCGAAAGCGTCGGACCGCCCGAGAAACTGTTTCCCTCGCTCCCGTCCGAGGCGACGCTCACCCGCTCCGTCACCTGCCGCGCGCTTCTCGACTCCGGCCGGCGGAAGTAGGCCAGCCCCTCCGAGAGGCCGACACTGCCATGGTTCACGAGCGACGCCGCGTCCACCGCCAGGGGGCGGGGCAGCGGGCCCGTCAGCTCCTCGGCGCAGTCGGCCGGATCAGCGCAGGCCTTACCCAGCCGGTAGATCCGCAGAATGGGATCGAAGACACTGCCGTTGCCGTTGGCGTCCGCCGCGAACTGGAGGGGCTCGGGCTCTAGGAAGGCCACCACGTCGCCCTCGGCGGCCACCGCGGGAAAGCGGAACGGCGCCTGCCGAATGCGCGCGACCGCGCGACCGCGCTCGCGTTCGCCGCCGCTCTCGACGCCGATCGGCTGCATGACTCCTGTTGCGCGGTCGCGCAAAACCAACACCGGGTCCGTGCAGTCGATATCGCCGTTGATGTCCTGACCGAGAGCCGGCTCGCACACGGCGTCGGCGGGGCTCGCGATCTGCTCCAGCTCCACGAAGGCGAACATCGACTCCGTCTCGATCAGGCCCTCGATCGGCACCGGGTTCTCGGCTTCGAGAACGAGCTTGTGTTCGGTCTCCACGATCACCACGGGGCCTACGCCCGCCACCAGGCGGTCCGCGAAATCGAATAGCGCCGGGCCGCACTCGGCCCCCGCCCCGCAATCCGCGTCGCTCGTGCAGGCGCGCCCGGTGTCGGCTCCCGTCTCGGCATCGCGGCAGGTGGTGGGCCCGCAGGTGCTCGCCGGGCAGTCGGTGTCCTCCGCACAGGGGAAGCCCGCGTTGTCGCCCGCCGTGCACTGGCCGAAGACCGGGGCCGGGCCCGTGAGATCCGGCTGGCGGCGGGCGATCCGCATCACCCCGATCGGCGCGTCCACCGAGCCGAACAGAGAGATCGCATCCGGGTTCTCCGGGTCCGACAGCGGCTCGAAAATCGGCGGCAGCCGTTGGCCGCCCATCGAGTAGGCGGCCAGGAACGAGTCGCCGGGGAGTTGCACGGCGTCGACGCAGGTGCCCTCGGGGGCGCACTGCGCGTCGCTGGTGCACGCGGCTCCCGGCGTGACCCCCCCGAAGCAGCGCGGGCTTGAGGCGAAAGCCGGGAAGTCCGTGTTGCCCGTCACCAGCCGCGGCACAGGAATGCCGTCGGGCCGCAGCAGCACCCCGCGCCAGTCCATGGGGACCAACACGTTGCCGGCCTGGTCGATGGTGAAGCGCAACTCGGAGGCGAGGCCCGTGCACTCGGTCTGCTCCGTGGTGCACAGTGCCTGGAAGTCGTTCGCGGGGGGCAGCGCCGTCAGGTGCCCGAAGATCGGGTCGATGTGAGCGGCGCCGGTCTCGCAAGTGCCGTCCTGCGCATACAGCTCGTCAACGCAGGCGACCAGGCCCGGGGTGTCGGCACAGCGGGCCGAGGCCAGGCCGAAGGGCAGCGGTGCCGTCACGGGCGTCACGGCGATGGCCAGAGGCCCCGTGAACGTGCGGCCATCGTTCACGGCGCCGATCCGGGCGTCCGTGTCCGGGAAGCGGAATACGAGGGTTTGCGCGTCGCGGATCTCCAGCTCCTGGGTCCTGGGTTCCACCACCTCGCATCTGGCGGTCCCGTCGCCCGGCAGCGGCCCCGCGCTCACAAGCAGCGCCTCACATGCGGACTCGTTCGGCCCGGTCGTGAGCACCACCGCATTGCGCGGACCGCCCGCCGGAGGCTTGAAGAGCACTGTGACGAAGTAGTCACCTTCCGAGTCGAAGCCTGGCGAGGCCGCGTCGCACCCGTCGGTCTTCAGCGTGAGTGCGATCTGCTGGCCGACGTCGCCGGGGAGCGCATAGGGCCGGTTGAGCGTGCCCAGCGCCCCGCGGAACTCCAACGTGGTCCCGGGGATCACGTTGCACTGGGCCAGGGCGTCCTGGCCGGAAGGGGACGGGAGCACCAGTTGGACGACCGACAGCGTCAGCAGGGTCGCAGTCCAACGCGCCCACCGCCTGCGACGCAAGTTGGGCTGACCGGGGCGGAATCGGATGATGGGCACGGGAGCTATCCTACGCCCCCAACACACGAGTGGGGAGCCGACGCGCCGACCCCGCGATTCTTCCGCCAACCTGTGCGAGCGTTGCTGCCCCGAGGGGAAACAGATGGCCCGTCGGGCGGCCTCGCCCCGATCGGTCCGGGGCTCACCCCTTGCCACAGGCAGGGGAGGGTGCGCCCCTCGATTCGCCTGGAGGCGACGGATAGCGACGGGGCGACGGTGTGGGTGCAGCCTGGTGCCGCTCCCTGCAGCCTCCTGCATGGCAGGAGCCGCAAGGTCGCGACTTCGCTCACCGCGGTTTCGTTCTTTTAACCCGCTGGTCCAGGGTTCGAGTCCCTGACGGCCCACAACCAGCGACCAAGCGGTCACCGGAAGTGCAATCGGGCAGTGCCCGATTGCCACCTTTTCTCTTTGGGCGCACCAACTGGATCTAAATCCAGTTCCGAAACCACAACGCCCCGCCGAAGCGAGGCGTGTCGGACTAGTAGGACGTCGGCGCGGCGCGGACCAGCGGGGATTTCACCGGCGGCAGGGGTTGGAGGTGATCGCGCGTGAGAGAGGAAAGACGGAGTCGAGCTGGGCTCGCGCTCAGTCCCGACGCAATCTCATGCCTACATAGAGTCCGAGCGCGTGGTTGTCGAACCCGGAGACGTCCGGACCGTAGGCCCCTTCTCGGCGAGCAACGGCACCGAGCAGCTCGTGAACCTCGCCCAGGTCGAGGAAGATCCCGTCGCACTTCGAACAGGTCTCCACCGAAACGGAGTCGAGCTGTCCCTCCGCGAGCGCCTCGCCGGCGCAGCTCGGACAATCCACCCACGAGGCGCCTCGACGCTGGATCCTCGTTTCGGGGAGCTTGCCTCCGAAATTCGTGAAGTGGCGGGTGAGCTCTCCTTGATCGAACCACAGACCCTTGCAGGTGTTGCAGTGGTCGAGAGTGACTCCCGCCGACGTCCAGTGATGCATGGAAACGGAGCACTTCGGGCAATTCCGCTCGCTCATGGTCTCTACCTCTGGCTCGTGGAGATCTTCGTCGGCGCTTCCATCGAACTTCGTCGGGCTGACTCGCTGATTGGCCATCGCCGCCTCTCGACCTCGTCCTCTATGAGACTGTCGGAGGGAGAGCCGGAATCGGATCAGCTGCCGGATCGGCTGCCCGTGTTGTTGCGGTTTCACCCCGCCAAGAGAGGGAGTGGCGACGCCGGGGAGCGCGAAGAGGGTCCCCCATCGGGAACCTCTAGAACGGGGAGGCCCCACCTTGGATGGGGTCTCCCCTTCTCGACTCGTGTGGCTAGGTCTCGTGCATTAGCGGCCCGACGGACCCGGAGCCGTGCCGACCAGGCTCTGGAAGATCACGTGGCCCTTCATCGTGATCGACCCGCTGTTATCGAGGTCCACGAGGGCCCTGTACCCCTGCTCGCCGACCCGCGAGAAGAGCGGTACCTGCTCCAGGAAGCCCCGATCCGCAACGCCGACAGCGCCGTCGTTGTTGAAGTCGGCGTTACAGACGTTTCCGTAGCCGTCACGGTCCGTGTCGTTCTGCGACGGGTTCGGGATCTCGGTGCAGTTGTCGTAGTTGTCACACACGCTGTCGCCATCGCTGTCCTCCTCCCGGCTGCAACCAACGGTCGTCGTCACGCTCACGAAGTGGCCGTCCATCTCGGCGATGGATTGGATAGTCGTTCCTTCGATCTCGCCATCCTCGGCACTCGCCGAGCCAGCCAACAGGACCGCTGCCAGAATCCCTACCATGGTCACGATTGCCTTACTCATCACGTTCTCCCTCTTTGTGTTTGCCCCAGCGGGGCGATTGGTTTTCGTGATGACTCGGGCATCGCGTTCGGATCGGATCACCGGGGGTCGGCAAGCGCATTTCGGGAGTGAGCCAGACCACGCCTCGGCGTGGACTCGTGAGCTGCTCCGGGCCCCGTGTGCGGCCTGATCCCCTCATTCCGTGTAGGAGCCAGAGAGAGCCGGGAGCCGGTGTAGCCCCAGGGTCGCTCCCCGCGAGGCAGGAACCGTGGTGAATCGCCTGAACCTCGCGCGGCCGAGCATGGCTACCATCCGGAAATCCAGGAATCCTCGCGCACAGAGGCATGGAGAACGCGGCACCACGACCCGACGGGAGGACCTTGTGATTGAACGGCGAATCCGGCTGCTGGCGGGCATGCCCGTCTTCGGTGGAGTGACGAAGGAAGTCCTGGCGATGCTGCTGGAGCGCATGAAAGCGGTCACCGTCTCGAAGGGTGAACTCTTCTTCGAACAGGGTGAGCACGGCGCCTCGGCGTTCGTTTTGGAGAAGGGACGCGTATCGATTCTCAAGACCTGGAACGAAGAGACCTACTTCCTGCGCCATCTCGAGGCAGGCGACTGTTTCGGCGAGGTCGCGCTCATGGATTTCTGCCCGCGCAGCGCATCCGTTCGAGCCGACGAGAGCTGCGAAGCTCTCGAGCTCTCGACCAAGGACCTGCACCGCGTCGCCAGCAAGAGCCTCGAACAATTCGCGATGATCTACATGAACATCGGGCGCGAGCTCAGCCGACGACTCCGCGCGGCCGATGAGCGAGCGTTTCAGGCTCGGGTCCAGGTCGGCGAAATCGAGACCACCCTCCACAGCCTCTAGACCGCGCGCGCAAGGGTGGGCCGAGAACCGCGCACGTCGAGCATGGGAGATCGAAGCGGGGTTTCTGGCAGGCCCGACAAGTAGCGATTCTCGTGAGACCGAATGAAGGGACCAGGGCCGGGCTGAGCCTTGGGGCTACTGAGCCCTGCGTCTTCGGCAGCGGCGCAGCCAAAGGAACGGTGGCAGGAGCAGGGCCAGCTCGTATCCGAGGCCGCCGCGCAGGCCGGCCGACGCCACGTTGGGGGCGTTGCACCCGAGGCCCACCCACAGGTCCTCGAGGCGCTGCGCCAGCTCTGGCGCTGCCGGCCCCGCCGCAAAGTCCGGAGGCGGGGAGTCCCCATCCGTCCGCTCCAGGGCGGAGCGGAGCGGGCCGCAGCCCGGGGCGCCGCTCGCGATGGCGGCACCCGCGGCCTCGATCTTGTTGCGCAGGGCGCCCAGCCGGCCCTTCGCCGACTTGCCCGGACCGTTTCCGACCAGTGATCCGTCCGCGACCGAGGCGTCGAAGAACGCCAGGATCTGGCTGATGGTCGTCTGGCAGGAGGCCTCGCACCCATCGCCATCGACAGCGTTCCCGTCGTCGCACGCCTCGGAGAACTCGCGCACGCCGTTGCCGCAGGTCATGAGGTCGCACGCGTCGCCGGCGCCGTCCTCGTCGAGGTCGGCCTGGTCCGCGTTGGGCCGCTGGAGGCAATTGTCGAAGGGGTCGGCCACGCCATCGCCGTCCGAGTCGGCGGCGCCCGCAATGACGAGGTCCATGCGGTCCGCCTGGCAGGTGCCGGACTCGGCGCAGAACTCCCCGGCATTGCACTCGGTGTCACTCGCGCAGGCGGAGCCCGTTCGATCCGAGATCGCGGCGGCGCTCAGGAACACCTGCCGGCCGTCGGTCTGGGTGGATAGGGGCCCGAACAACGTCACGAGGTCCTGGGCGGCATCCTGGCAGACCACCGGTGCGGTGCAGTTCGCGTCGCTCGTACACGGGCCCCGATCCACGTGGCAAGTGCCCTTGCCCGGAGAGCCGAGGATCGGGACGCAGAACTCGTCGGCGTCGCAGTTGGGCCCCAGGTTCGGATCTGGATCGCAGGCGGTTCCGAGATCCTCGATGCAGCCACCGGGCGGGACGAAGCAGCTTCCCCCCGGACAGTCCGCATCGCTCGCGCACGCCTCGGCCGTGTCCGTGCAGATGCCCGCGCTCACCGCCGCCAGGGCCGTCACGCATCCGCCGGCCGGCTCCGGGGAGAGCGTGGCCCGGGCCGCGAACGCCGCGGTTCCTGCTCCCGCGGGACTCCCACCGCCCGCGAGCTGCGCTGCCTCCCGGACGTTGAAGGTCTGGAGCACGACGCCATTCGCGTCGCCGTTGCCATCGAGATCCTGCCCTCCCTGGTCGGCTTCGAGCGTCAGGAAGGTCACCGTGTCGCCGGAAACCCGGTACGGGACCCGGGGATCGCAGGCTTCCAGGCGACAGGGGATCGCCGCCTGCTCGCTGTTGAAGATCTGGCCCGAGACGAGGTCGTAGACGTGCAAGACGTCGTCGTCGACGTCTTCGTCGGCACCTGGGTTCAGGGAGCCGTCCGTCTCGGCGACGCGGAAGGCGACCATCCGCTCGCTCAGCACGAACTCCGTCGCTACCAGGCCCACGTCGATGGGGGAATCGTCCACTGCCACATCGAAGACATGCAGCCGTCCGCTTGCCTCGGCCAGGAAGGCCACCACGGAGCCCGCCACGTCGAGGTCGCTGGCTGCGGGAAGCAGCGGGGTCCATCCCGGTGAGCCCGCCGTCCAGTTGTAGATCTCGACGAAAGTCTCCTCTTCGGAGCCCGAAGGCACGAGGGCGGCGATCAGCTCGTTCGACATCGCGATCGCGGTGGCTTCCTTGTCAAGCGATTCGGCGGCGGCCCCGTTCACGGACAGGTGGACAAACTTGTCGCTCGTGTCCCCGTCCCCGTTTCGGTCGGGCATATTGCGAAAAGCCGCTTCCGGCAGCAGGAAGGCCGCGGACCCAGCCGCAATCGCCACCTCTTCCGCCGGACCGAGGGTCGTGGGTTCTGTCAACGCCGCCGTCGAATCGAAGACCTGCAACACGATGTCGTCTAGGTCCTCGTCGTCCGTGAGGTCCGCAGAGGAGTCGAGAAAAGCAGCGCCTCGCACGAAGACGTCACTTCCCTGGTTCGTATCGCCCGGCACGAGGTTGCTGGTGGTCGAGCTGAAAGCCACGGCGCTGCCGTCCGCCGAGAGCGCGACGCCGCCGGAGCCGCCGTCTTCTCCCTGGCTCCCGTCCGAGGCGACGCTCACTCGCTTCGTCACCCCCGTGAGCCGGTCGTGTACGAAGACGTCAGCCCCGGATAAGGGAGCGTTCGTATCGCCCGGCACGAGGTTGGTGGCGCCCGAGCTGAAAGCCACGAAGCGGCTGTCCGCCGAGAGCGCGACGCCGCCGGAGACGCCCCCGAAGCAGCAGTCTGCTTCGCTCCCGTCCGAGGCTACGCTCACCCGCTCCGTCTCCCCTGTGAGCCGGTCGTGCACGAAGACGTCTCCTCGACCGTTCGTATCGCCCGGTACGAGGTTGCTGGCATCCGACCCGAACGCCACGATGCGGCCGTCCGCCGAGAGCGCGGGTTTGAACGAGAACTCGTTGCCTTCGCTCCCGTCCGAGGCGACGCTCACCCGCTCCGTCATTCCTGTGAGCCGGTCGTGAACGAAGATGTCACCTTGATTGTTCGTATCGCTCGGCACGAGGTTGCTGGCGAGCGAAAAGAACGCCACGACGCGGCCGTCCGCCGAGAGCGCAGGGAATACGAAGACCGAGTCGTCATTTGCCTGGCTCCCGTCCGATGCGACGCTCACTCGCTCCGTCGCCCCTGTGAGCCGGTCGTGGACGAAGACGTCAGATTCATCGTTCGTATCGTCCGGCACGAGGTTGCTGGCGATCGACCAGAACGCCACAACGCGGCCGTCCGCCGAGAGCGCTGGATCAGATGGAAACAACGTATTTCCCGGGCTCCCGTCCGAGGCGACGCTCACCAGCTCCGTCGCCCCTGTGAGCCGATCGTGAACGAAGACTCCTCCGAGACTCGTGCCGTCCACGAGGTTGAAGGACCTCGAAAAGAACGCTACGGCGCGGCCGTCCGCCGAGAGCCCGGAGCGTTCCGCGAACGAGAACGTCTCATCCGGGCTCCCGTCCGAGGCGAGGCTGACCCGGTCCGTCACCCCTGTGAGTCGGTCGTGGACGAAGACGTCACTTGCCCCGTTTGTATCGTTTGGCACGAGGTTGCTGGTGTCCGAATCGAACGCCACGACGCGGCCGTCCGCCGAGAGCGCGCGAGGGCCCGAGGAAGAGCCGGCAAATAGAAAGTCCCCTTCTGCCTGGCTCCCGTCCGAGGTGACGCTCACCCGCTCGGTCACCTCCAGCGCGCTTCTCCACTCCGGCGTGCGGAAGTAGACAAGCCCCTCGGAGATCGCCACGCTCCGAGCGTTCACGAGCGGCGCAGCGTCCACCGCCAGCGGACGCTGCAGCTGCCCCGTAAGCTCCTCGGCGCACGCCACGCCGCCCCCGCAGTCCACCCGCAGCTGGTAGACCCGCAGAATCGGATCGAAGACGCTGCCGTTGCCATTCGCGTCCTGCGAGAACTGCAGCGGCTCGGACTCTAGGAAGGCCACCACATCATCCTCGACGGCGACCGCCGGGAAGCTGAACGGCGCCTGCAGGATGCGCGTCGCGGCGCGACCCGGAAACTCAGCTCCCCCGACCATTTCCCCGATTGACTGGATCACACCCGTCTCGCGGTCGCGCAGCACCAGGACGGCGTCCGTCGTATCGCCATCGCCGTTGAGATCCTCCGGCTGCGGTCCGCCGATCCCATCCTCATTGCTCCCGGCGATCTGCTCCAGCTGCACGAACGCGAACATCGATTCCGTCTCGATCAGGCCCTCGATCGGCACCGGATTCTCGGCATCGAAGACCAGCGTGTGCTCGGTCTCCACAATCACTACCGGGCCCACGTCCGCTGTGAGTCGGTCCGCGAAGTCGAAGAGCGCCGGGCCGCACTCGGCCCCCGCCCCGCAAGCCGCGTCGCTCGTGCAGGCGAGCCCGGTGTCGGCTCCCGTCGCGGCATCACGGCAGGTGGTCGCCCCGCACGTGCTATCCGGACAGTCGCCGTCCTCCGCGCAGGGGAATCCCGCGTTCTCGCCCCCCGTGCACTCGCCGAAGACCGGAGCCGGACCCGTGAGATCCGGCTGGCGGCGCGCGATCCGCATCACCCCGATCGGCGCGTCCACCGAGCCGAAGAGCGAAATCGCATCCGGGGCATCCGGGTCCGCGATCGGTTCAAAGATCGGCGGCAGCCGCTGGCCGCCCATCGAGTAGGCGGCCAGGAACGAGTCCCCGGGCAGCTTCACCGCGTCGACGCAGGTCCCCTCCGGTGCGCACTCGGCATCGCTCGCGCAGGCGGCGCCGGGCGTGGCCCCGCCGAAGCAGCGCGGGCCCGACGCGAAGGCCGGGAAGTCGGTGTTGCCGGTCACCAGCCGCGGCACGGGGATGCCGTCGGGCCGCAGCAGCACGCCCCGCCAGTCCATCGGCACCAGGACGTTGCCGGCCCGGTCCACCGTGAAGCGCAGCTCCGAGGCCGCCCCCGTGCACTCGGTCTGCTTCGTGGTGCACAGCGCCTGGAAGTCGTTGGCCGGCGGCAGCGCCGTCAGGTGCCCGAAGATGGGATCGATGTGCGCGGGGGCCGTCTCGCAGGTGCCGTCCTGCGCGAAGAGCTCATCGACGCAGGCGACCAGGCCCGGGGTGTCGGCACAACGGGCCGAGGCCAGGGCGAAGGGCAGCTCGGCCGTCACGAGCGTCACTGCGATGGCCACCGGGCCCGTGAACGTGCGGTCATCGTCTACGGCGCCGATGCGCGCGTCCGTGTCCGGGAAGCGAAAGACGAGTGTTTGCGCGTCGCGGATCTCCAGCTCCTGGGTCCTGGGTTCCACCACCTCGCATCTGGCGGTCCCGTCGCCCGGCAGCGGCCCCGCGCTCACAAGCCGCGCCTTACATACGGTCTCGTTCGGCCCGGTCGTGAGCACCACCGCATTGCGTGGACCGCCCTGGGGAGGCTTGAAGAGCACCGTCACGAAGTAGCCGTCTTCCGGGTCGATCCCACCGGGAAGGTCCGCGAAGCCCGGCGAAGCGGCGTGGCACCCGTCGGTGTCCAGAGCCAGCGTGATCTGCTGGCCCACGTCCCCAGGAAGTGTGTAGGGGCGGTTCAGTGTGCCCAGCGCCCCCCGGAACTCCTTCGTAGTCCCGGGGATCACGTCGCACTGGGCCAGGGCGTCCTGGCCGGAGGGGGACGGGAGCACCAGTTGGAGCACAGACAGCGACAACAGAGTCGCGGTCCAGCGCGCCCACGGCTTGCGGCGCAGATCGCACCGGCCCGGGTGGTGCACACCATCCATGCAAGGCTCCCAGTCGGGTGCTGAGGTCCTAAGGGGGAGTCGCGCGAGAGAGCGGAATTGGATCATGGGCACCGCGAGCCATTCTACTCACCCAACACACGAATCTGGAGCTGAAGCGCCATCTTCGCGCTTTGGCCGTCGACACGTGTGAGCGTTGCCGCCCCGAGGGGAAGCGGGGGGCCCGTCGGGCGGATCGCCCAGAGACCCGGGACCCCAGTCAGGCCACTCTTGACGCGATGGCCCAGTGTGTCCGGAGGCCACCCGTCTGCTTTCCGATTTCCTGCCCCTTTGATTTTTCGCCGAATCCGCCCCAGGAGTCCCGCGCCCCCAGGGGGGGTGCGCCCAGCGGTGCGCCTGGAGGCGACGGATAGCGATGGGCGACGGTGTGGGTGCAGCCTGATGCCGCTCCTTGCAGCCTCCTGCAAGGCAGGAGCTGCAAGTACCCGGCTTCGTTCATCCCCACCAACTGGATTTGAATCCAGTTCGCCCCCCGCTTCCTCGCCGGGGAACTCGGGATTTTCCCGAAAAATCGTACCGGGGGTCTTGACAGGATCCGGCGTCAGATTGCGACGTGTTCGCAGTTGGCGCAATGGAAGTCGTTCTGGCGCGCGCGGTTCGCGCGTGAGCAGATCTCTAGCGGATCAGTGCTTTCGAGCGATCGCACGAAGAAACTGCGTTCCCTGTTCGATTCCGGAGGCGATGCAAGGCGGTGCTAGACTCGGTTTCGATGACCTCACCCCATCGGTCCCGATGAGGTCGTTCCGTGACATCTCCGCTCGCGAGCCTTCCCGACGATCAGCTCCTGTCTCGTCTGCATACCCTGGTCCGTCGCGGCAACGCCGTGGAGGCCGAGCTGCTCGGGCATCTCGGCGAGGTGGACACGCGCCGTCTCTACCTGGGCGAGGGGTGCTCGTCGATGTTTGCGTATTGCGTCCGGGTGCTGCACTTCGCGGAATCGGCCGCCTACAAGCGGATCGCCGCGGCCCGCGCGGCGCGGCGGCACCCCGCGATCCTGGAGGCCGTGCGATGTGGGGATCTGCACGTGACGGGCGTGAGCCTGCTGGCTCCACAGCTCGATTCCGACAATGCCGATGACTGGATCGCTGTCGCCCGGCATCAGACGGCGGACGCGATCCGGCGGCTGCTGGCCGACCGGCAGCCCAAGCCCGATGTTCCGACCTCAGTGCGTCGGGTGCCCACGAAAGAGCCCGAGAATGCGAGCGGTGCGGAGCACAGGCGAACGGCTCCTGTTCCCTCGACATCCGCTTGCGAACCGAGAACCGAGCGAGCCCGCACGGAGCCGCTGGGTGGCGAGCGCTACTGCGTGCGTTTCACCGCCGACGCGGCACTGCACGCACAGATCGACGAGCTCCGGGCGCTGATGCGTCACCAGATCCCGGACGGCGACGTGGGCAAGATCCTGGCGCGGGCCGTGACGGTCCTGCTCGAGCAGGTGCGAAAGCGCAAGCTCGGACAGACCGACAAGCCGAGGCCCGCGAAGCCCGCGGGCGAGCGGCCGTCACGACATGTTCCCGCCCGCCTGCGAAGGGCGGTCTCGAGACGTGACGGAGCGCGTTGCACCTACGTATCCCCGGGCGGCCGCCGGTGCGAGGCTCGCGAGTTCCTGGAGTTCCACCACGTGGACCCCTGGGCTTGCTCCCGGGTTCATGCGATGGAGAACCTGACGCTGCGCTGCCGCGCGCACAACCAGTACGCTGCGACTCGTGATTTCGGCGAGCGGCACATGGCTCGCTTTCGTGTACGCGAACTGGATTCAAATCCAGTTCGGAGCGGGGTCGTTCATCCCGGCGTTGCAGGGGGAGACCTACCGCGGTAGCAGCGGCGGCATGGGGCAGCCGAGGGCGTCGGCGGTGGCGCGCAGGAGTTCGGCCTCGGCGATCGCGACGTTGCCGTCGGCGGCGATGTAATCCGCGCAGGCCTCCAGCACTTTTTGCTTGAGGCCTGGCGCCGCCTGGGCGAGCTCGTTCAGGGCCTCGTCCAGCGGAGCGAGTCCGCATCGGTCACGCGGCAGCTTTTCCAGATCGGGAAGGCCCAGGGTCTGGGCCGCGCGCCGGTACGCCCCGTCGGGGTCTTCCCCCGCGCGTGCCAGTGCCAGGGTGGACAGCAGCACGCCGCAGTGGGGCGCCAGACGTCGCATGGAGAAGTATTTGATGCCCGGGTCGTGAACAGGCTCGAAGTGGGGCGCCAGGTGTGCGAGCAGCAGCCGTTGCAGCGTCCATTCGAAGAGGTCGATCCGGGCATCGGCGCGCACGAGTGCTTCGATATTCCTGCGGAAGCTCTGGTACTGACCCGCAGAGAGGTCGCGGAGAGCCGGCAGCGCCATGTCCACCAGCGGTAGCCGTGTGCGCGGATCGAGCTGCTCGACTTCGGGCAGGAGTTTCAGGGTGAGTGCTTCGACACCCCGATCCGCGTGGGCGGACAGGTGTTCGACCTGCGCTCTTCGCGACGCAGGGTCGCGGTCGATCAGCAGCGCATAGACCAGCGCCCGGGCGCCGTAGCTCTCGTGAACGGCTTCGCTGATCCCGGCGGGGAGCGAGCGAATCAGATCGGCCGCGTAGGCCAGATGCTCGAGGGTAGGGCGCCCGATGCTCTCGACCGCGTTGTCGATGGACACCCGGGGGCCCTCCCCCCCGGCAAACTGCGATGCCGCGCCACCCGCTGCCGGCTCCGACACCGCATGCGCCAGCGTTCGAAACTCCCCATCGAACGACGGATCGAGCCGGCGGATCCGCTCCGCGAGCGGGGGATGCGTGGCGAAGATCGAGTTCAAGCCGCCGCGCAGCGCCTGGCCGAAAAAGAGATGACTTGCCTCTGGCGCATAGGGGCTCGCCAGCGTCGAACCGCTGGCGAAGCCGCCAATGCGTTTGAGTGCACCCGCGATTCCGTCGGGGTCGCGGGTGAACTGCACGGCCGAGGCATCCGCCAGGAATTCCCGCTGCCGGCTCACCGAGGCCTTGATCCACTTGCCGAAGAACGTGCCCAGCGAGCCGATCGCGATCAGACCGACGCCCAGGGCGAGCAGCATGATCCCGCTGTTGTCGCGATTCGAGCGCCGGCCTACGGACCGGTACATCGTCGAGCGCAGCACGATGTAGCCGAGCATGCCGATCAGCAGGATGCCGTGGAGAACGCCCATGAGCCGGATGTTGAGGCGCATGTCGCCGTTGAGGATGTGGCTGAACTCGTGGGCTATCACGCCCTGGAGCTCATCGCGCTGCAGCTGCTGCAGCGTGCCGCGCGTCACGCCGATGACCGCATCGGCGGGTGAGAACCCCGCGGCGAAGGCATTGATGCCTTCCTCGTCCTCGAGCAGGTAGACCGGTGGCGTAGGCGTTCCAGACGCGAGAGCGATTTCTTCGACCACGTTCAGCAGAACGCGTTCGCGGAGATCGAGGCCATCCGGGTGGAGCAGGCGTCCACCGAGATGTTCGGCCACGATTCGGCCTCCGCCGCGGAGCTGCGAGATCTTGTAGAGGCTGCCGCCGCCCACGAGCAGCAACACACCGATCGCGACCACGGCCATGAGATCCGGGTCCCACCAGTGGGGATCCAGGAGGACCGAGCCCGTCGGGTCCTGGCCCCCGTACCCGACCAGGACCACCGCAAGTGCGTAGAGCGTGGCCGCGATGGCGACTACGGCCAGACCGAACAGGATCATGAGCCGTCCGGTGTTGCGTCGGGCGGCGTCCTGGTGCTCGAAGAAGTTGGTGGCCAAGGCGATCTAGAACGAGACCTTCGGGGCTTCGGCGATGGCCTCGCTATCGAACTCGAGCAGCGTTGCGTCCGCGGCGTGCCCGAACATCCCGGCGAGCATCACCGCCGGGAAGCTCTGCTTGTAGGTGTTGTAGACCATGACGGCGTCGTTGAAGGCCTGTCGCGCGAACGAGACCTTGTTCTCGGTCGTCGTGAGTTCTTCCGAGAGCTGCATCATGTTCGCGTTGGCCTTGAGATCCGGGTACGACTCCACGAGCGCAAGCAGCCGCCCCACCGCACCGGTCAGTGCGCCCTCGGCGCCACCCAGGGCCTGTATCGCCTCGGGATTGCTCGGGTCGCTGGCCGCGTTTGCGAGGCCCTGCTGCGCCTGGTTGCGCGCCCGGATCACCGCGTCCAGCGTCTCGCGCTCGTGCTTCATGTAGCCCTTGGCGGTCTCCACCAGGTTGGGGATCAGGTCGTGACGTCGCTTGAGCTGGACCTCGATCTGGGAGAACGCGTTCTTGTAGCGGTTTCGAAGGGCGACGAGCCGGTTGAAGATCCCGATGAGGAAAACGCCAAGCAGGATCACGATCCCGACGAAGACGAGCAGGCCGATCATTGCGAACCCCCCTGAGAATGCCTGCAAGACTACTGGAGTTGCCTGCCCCCGACCCGGATTTCCGGCTGCGGGGCGCGATTTTGGCGGCATCTCGCGTCGACGCACCCCCCGCCAGGCGCTATCAAACCGTGGATTCCGGGCCCTGGGGCCCGAATCCGCAGAAACCGCATTCAGGGGGACTTCCATGAATCCGCTCGTGAGATGCGACCCGTCGGCCCCCCGAACCGTCCTGGCCATGGGGCTGTCCCTGCTGGCCTTGGGTGGCTGTGCCTCGTATGGCGGGGGCAATTTCAACTACGCGGCCAATCCGGATCTGCAGACGGTGATGCTGTATTCCGGGACACCGAGCCCGGTGGGTGTCCGGGTGGGCGAGGTGGAGACCACGGCGCGGGGAGGCAGCGGCTGCAGCGACCTGGGCAACACGGCGATCCGGGAGCTGCTGGCCGACGCCAAGCAACTCGGCGGCATCGGCGTGAAGGACGTCCAGTTCCGGGGGCGCTCGCGTTGGGTGGGCCAGATCGTCTGCAAGGATGGAACCTTCGGCCGCTCCGTGGACGTGCGCGGCGTGGCCTACCACCTGGGAGACCTGGTGCCGATGCCCCAGCCGGTTTCGATGCCGGTGCCCAAGGAGATGCGCTCCCAGTTCACCGAGGTGGCGATCCTGTCGGTCGCGGCCCAGGAGCCCATCCCGGATTGGGTGACGACCTACATCCAGCCGGTCTCCCATCCGCTCGAAGCGCTGAAGGTGACGTGGATGGAGACGCACAAAAGCAGGGGCTGGTACCCGGTTTCGCGGGCCTCCGGCCGCATCGAGGTGGGCTACCAGCAGGACCAGTTCGAGTTGCGCGTGGGAGTGGATTACACCAAGACGGAGATCACCGGTCGCATTCTCACGTCGAGGAACCTGGGTCAGACGACGACCGTGATCAGCGCCGAAGGCAGGAAGTGGTTCCGCGAATTCATGGCCAGGACCGAGTCGGCCCTGACGGATCTGGCGGCCCGTCGCTAGCGGACTTCGGCACCGGCACGAATTACCACGTGCTCCACACGTGGTCGAGGGCGGCGCGCAGGTATCGGAGCATGAGACGCGGGGGCATGGCGATGGCCTCGTCGCTCATGTCGACCACCGGGACGGCGCCGATGCGAACGAGTTCGGGAGCGGTCCAGGCAGCCTCGGCGTTTTCGCCGAAGGCGCGGGCGCGCACCATGAAGTCGTCGCCGTCCGCGAGTCCGGTGATGCGGTGGCGTCGCGTGGGCGAAAGCGTCGCGCGCTGCCACGCGGAAGTGCCCAGGCGCTTCCACTCCACGTGGTAGCCGTCGATGCGGAGGTCGTCGGGCTCGTCCCACACCACGTCGGCGGCGCCGCCGCTGGGACTCACCAGGAAGGCGCGGAGTCCGGGCAGGGGGCCGCTGCGCTGGCGCGCGAGCCGGGTGCGGGCGGCCTCGACGGCGATCTCGATGTCGCGGGGAAGCCGCACCCCGGCGCCCGCCGCCTCGGGCGCCTTGCGGTACACCACGGCCGGCGACGCGAAGAAGGCGCGTGCGTCCTCGCGCAGCCACTCGGGGGGTGCGTCGCCCGCGTAGGGCGCCAGCAGCAGCGAGAAGCGCTCGTGCTCGCCGTTGTAGCTGGGGCCGTTGGGGCGCAGGGACGACGAGAAGAGTTCGGTGATGTCGGCGCCGATGCCGTCTCCGTCCAGATGGCTGTAGTCGAGCTGGCGCCCGTAATAGGAACCGAAGGGGTTGAGCCAGAGCATCTGCCGGCCCTCGAACTCGCGCAGGCGCATGGGTGCGAACGCGAACGAGGCCCGCACGTCGGCGTCGGCTGCCACCAACAGCCCGTTCTGGCGATCGCTCACCGCCACCCAGCCGGCCGTGATCTGGTGGTTGAAGGCATCGATCTCGGCGTTGTTCGGATTGATCTGTGCGTAGTCCAGGTCGTAGAAGGAGGTGACGTCCAGGTAGTTGTGCTTCCAGACGCGCAGGGGTTTCTCGCGGGTGCCCTGGAGGAGCGGTTTCAGCTGGAAGGGCGCCACCTCGATCCAGCGCTGGTCGAGGAGGCGGCGCAGCTTCTGGGCGGCGGTGTGCAGGACGTCGCGTTTGCGGGTGTAGGGATAGGCGACCTCCACATCGGCCACGAGCCAGGGGGCATTGGCCGGCAACGAGAGCGTCACCTCGATCTCGGCCGCCACCTCGGCGTCGTCTGGTGTCTCGAAGGGCACGCGCGTGCGCAGGTGCACCCGGTCGAGCCAATCCGAGCCGGTCTCGGGAGCGCGGATCTCCCACGCCCCGTTGTCCCATTGCACGGGCACGTCGTCGCTGCGGTAGCTGATGAAGGCGGACAGGAAGTCCGGCCCCCCGGCCACCCAGTCGCCGGCCTGCAGGCTCGAGATCCCCGACTCCGGATCGAGGGTCACCTGCACGTGGCCGTTGGCGAGGCGCCCCGGCGACGCGGGGGCGTTCGCCGGGGGGGCCGCGTCGGGCATGAGCCGAAGCGTGTGCATCTCGGCGGGCGCCAGGGGCAGCAACGCCCACAGCGTGCCGGCGACGCGACCGTCGCCCAGGTCCAACCGGCTCACGATGGCGTGGGGAAAGGGAGCTCCCGCCTCGTCCTCCAGGCGGGTTGCCGGCACGGCCCCCGCGAAGATCAAGGGAATGCGAAGCAACGTCCGTGTGACAACGCCAGGGGCGAGCGGGCGCACGTCGCGCACGTCGAAGACGTAGAGGGCCTCGCGGTCCGGCCTGGGTCCCGAGGCGACGGCAGCATCGGCCAGCAGCCGCTCGGCGCGCCAGGCCAGCTCGCGAGCGCGGCCCGTCACCGATTCGGCCACGGCCTGGCGCTCCTCGTTCACGATCGGAGTACTCATGCCGAAATGCGTGGTCGAGAGGCCCACCACCCGCTCCCAGAAACTCGAGTCGCGTTCATTCCACAGCAGTTCGAAGGCCTCGCGGCGCACGGAATCGGGTGCGCCGGATGCGAGGGTCTGCGCGCGCCAGCTGGCCAGGCGCGATTGTTCGAGACGCGTCCAGATCGAATGGCTCGCGAATTTTTCCGCCCACGAGTACTGTCCGTCGAAGCCCCCGTCGGCCAGGTCCTGGTGCACCATCACGTCGCCCACCGGCGGATGGTCTTTCAGGTAACGCGCGGGCGTCGTGAACTCGGCCCAGTCGTAGCGATTCACGGCTTCGATGTACTCGCGCAGACCGCCGGCGTTGGGGAGCCACATCAGCACCGCCGGCAGGTTCTGGGGCAGCCAGAAGTCGCCATCGGCATCGGCGTTGATGTGGAGCAGCAGGTCGCCGCCCACCTGGCCGTCGGTCTGGAGCGCGCGCAGATCGAGCAGCCACTTCTCCAGCGAGATGTGATCCACCACGTCGCCCACGCTGGACGTGGGCAGCAGCAGCATGCGGGGGCCGTTGGCGCGCATGCGAAAGCGCGTGACGCCGTAGCGCTGCTCCGGGGGCAGCGGCTTCAGGAACGACGAGATCGCATTGAAGGGCACGCTGCTGTACAGGAGCGCCAGCCCCTCGATTCCCTCCTGCTGCAGGATCCCCATCACCCCGGGTGTGAGCATCATCTCCTGGGGGCGCAGGATCGGCGTGAAGTTGCCGAACAGGTCGCGCACACCGGAGCCCCACGGGTTTGAAATGGCCCAGCGCACGTTGGCGCGCAGTTCTTCGGGCGTCATGGCGTGGATCAGGCCGTTGTCGTACGGCATCAGCAGGATCTCGTCGCGACCAGCGGCCACGCGCCGCCGGATGCCTTCCAGGATGTCCGGCGCATGTTCGGGAAGGATGCGCTCGTAGGTGAAGAGATTCTCCACGTCCCAGTAGCCGCGGGCGTCGAGTCCTTCGGCGTTGGCCTCGTCCAGAATGCGCAGGATCTCGCGCACCACGCGGATGTCGGTGCCGAAGCCGGCTTCGTCGGGCGTGTCGCCCCTCCACGAGTGATAGAAGTTCCCGTGGAACCCCAGGGCCACGTAGACCTTGTGGGGGCTTTCGCCGGTGTCGCCTCCGCAGCCCAGCGCGAGAACCAGGGCGGCGGCGAGCGCCCGCGTCAATCGTCGAGGGCCGAGATCAGGGCGCCGTGGAAGTAGTCGAAGCTCCAGGTCACGGGCTCGAGATTCGCGGTGATCTTCATGGTGACTTCCATGTAGACCACCACCAGCTCGTTCATCGGGTCGATCCAGAGGTTGATGCCGCCGGCCCCGGAGTGCACGTAGGCTCCAGGCGAGCCGATCGAGGGGCTGAAGTAGCGCCACTTCTCGCTGCCGGGGACCATCCAGCCATAGCCGTAGCAGGCCTCCTTGATGGAGAGCGAGCCCAGGGTGGCGCCGATGCCCGGAATCTGGTTGCGGCTCATGTCGGCCACGGTCGGGCGGCTCAGGATGCGGGTATTTCCGTAGCTGCCGCCGTTCAGGAACATCTGGCCGAAGATCGCCAGATCCATGGGGGTCGAGTAGCAACCGCTGCCGCCGTTGACCGACTGCTGCCAGAACTCCGACTCGATACCCGGAAAGATGATCAGGGTCTCGGAAAGGGGCGCGTCCATGGGGCGCTGGAGCAGGCGCTCGCGCATGTCGTCGCGCAGCACGTAGTCCGTGTCTTTCATGCCCAGCGGCCCGAACAGGCGCTCGCGCGCGAATTCTTCCAGGGGCTGCCCGCTCACCCGCTCGATGATCATGCCAAGCAACAGATAGTTGTGGTTGGAGTACATCATTTCTTCGCCCGGCTTCCGGGTGCGATGCGCGGCCCTGCAAGCCTCGAACATCTTCTTGCCGACGCCGCGGACATCGCTCCAATCCGTCGGCTCTTCTCCCTTCAGGGTCTGGAGCAGGATGGGGAAGATCACCATGTCGTCGTAGCCCGAGGTGTGGGTCAGCAGGTGGTGCACCAGCATCAGGTCGATCTCCTCGCCCTCGAGTTCGGGCAGGTAGTCGACGGCGGGGCGCGAGGTGCTGAGCAGTCCGTCCTCGGCCAGCATCATGGCGAGCGTGGCGGTGATGGGCTTGGTGGCCGACGTGATCGGGAAGATGGCATCGCGAACCAGGGGCGGGGCGTCGGGCCCCGGGCGCATCTGGCCAAACGCTTCGTGCAGGGGAATCACGCCGCGACGGGCGGCCAGCACCGCGAGCGAGGGCGTCAGTCCCTTCTTGACGGAGCTGGCGGCGATCTCTCTCGCGCGCTCGACCCGATCGGGCCGCATCCCGGCTTCCTGGGGTGTTCCGTATCGCAGCTCCGGATGCTTCGTCATGCCTTCGCGTCTCCGTGGTTTGAATCGTCACCCGCGAGCCATTCGCTCGCCAGGGGTTGGCTCTCGAATGCGGCGCGCAGCTCGGGATCCGCGATGCGTGCCGCAAGTTTCCGGAACTGATCGCGGGCGGCCTCGCGCTCGCGATCGGCGCCGGCGTCGTCGCCGCTGCGGGCCAGCGCGCGGGCCAGACCGGTGCGCAGTCGCCAGGTCAGGCTTTCGAAGCCCAGCTCGGAGGCCTGCGACAGGGCCTTCTCCGCGCAGTCGCGGGCCTCGTCCACCCGGTTGGCGGCCAGCAGGGCGCGGACCAACGGATCGCTCGTGACCACCCAGGCCGTGCGCAGGCCCAGGCGCTCCTGGCCTTCGCGGGCAGATTCCAACAGCGCGACGGCCTCCTCGGCTCTTCCCGCCGCCAGCTCCACCTCGGCGCGCGCGCTGGTGGAGGGCGCGAGTCCGGCATCGCTCGCCCGCTCCAGGTCGGCGCGAAGCGTCTGCCCGCGCTCGCCCATGCGAGCCGAAAGAGAAGTGAGCGTGGCCACCAGCCAGCTCTGCATCCAGGTGCGCGAGAGCTTGCCGGCACGCTCCAGGGCATCGCGGGCCGTGGCCACGGCGGCGTCCCAGGCGTCGATCCGCTCCAGGTAGTGCGCCCGTGCAAGCTGCCGCATGGCCTGGCCGAAGGGATGGTCGTCGTCGGCAACCTCCTGCGCGAGTGCGGCTTCCACCTGGTCGTATCGGCCCATCTCGGTGAGCGCGATGGCCTTGATGCTGCCGTACTGCACGGGAGCCGAGCCCAGCTGCCCGGCCAGTTCGATGCCCCGATCGCAGGCCTCGACGCTGCGTTCGAACTCCCCGCGCATCCAGTACTGCCACATCAGCCAGAACAGGTGTTCCTTCAGGCGCACCGGATCACGGCGGCTCTCGAGCCGATCGCGCAGTCGCTCGGCTTCGGCCACGGCGTCCCGAGGTGGCATGATGCGCAGCTGGGCAGCGTCGGCCTCGAGCCGCAGATCTTCGTCGCCGATCTCCTCCACCAGCGCCTGGGCCTCGCGACTGTTCCGCTTGGCCTGTTCGTAGTAGTCGGCCCAGTAGTCGATGAACCACGCGGTGGGAATCAGGGCTCGCGCCATGGAGCGGCGATCCCCCAACTCTCGAGCCAGCGCATAGGCCTCCTCCAGCGATTCGCGAGCGGCATGGGCGTAGTCCTGGTCGTCCAACGACAGGATGTAGTGGGCGCGGCCCAGTGCCAGGAGCGTCTCGAGTTCGCGCTCACGGTTGCCCGCGGCTCGCGCGTTCTCGAGCACGATCTTCAGATCGTCCTGGGCTTCGCTCCCGCGGAAGAGATCGAGCTGCAGGTCGGCGCGCTGCTTCAGGATGGCATCGCGGGCCCCGCCCTCGGGAGCCAGTTCCAGGGCTTCGGCCAGGGTCGACAGGGCGTCATCCATGCGGCCCATGCCGCGCAGGGCGCGGGCGCGCAGGGCGATCAGGTCGGCGCGCCAGCCGGGTTCAGCCCCATCGAGCACCTCCTGTGCCGCCGCCACGTGGCGCAAGGCCTCCTCGAATGCGATCGATTCGAGTGCCCGGCGGGCGGCGCGGACCAGGGCCTCGGCGGTGCGCACGGGTTCGGCGGCGGCGCCCGCCTGGTACAGGTGGTGCGCCAGCTCGGCTTCGTGCGCCTCGCCGGCGCCGCCACGCCGTGATTCCAGGGCATCGGCGATGCGCAGATGCAGGCGTTGGCGGCGCGGAAACGAAAGCCCGCCGAGCAGCGTCTGGCGGATCTGCTCGTGGACGAACACGTAGCGCGCCTCGCGCCCGTGCGGCTGGTCCTCGACCAGGTGGGCGGCCTCGGCCTCTTCCAGCGCGTCGAGCAGGGAGTCCTCGTCCAGGCCCCCGATCCGCAGCAACAGCTCGAAGGAGAACAGGCGTCCGGAGACCGCTGCCGCAGTCAGGGCTTTCCGACAGGGCTCGCTCACGCGCTCCAGCCGCCGTCCGATCACGAGGCGCGCCCCGCGCGGCACTTCGGTTTCGGAG
This sequence comes from Deltaproteobacteria bacterium, assembly GCA_032128115.1. Lineage (GTDB taxonomy): Bacteria > Myxococcota_A > UBA9160 > UBA9160 > SMWR01 > JAQBHB01. Next base: position 101,303 of record JAQBHB010000040.1, read on the forward strand.
ACCTGGATTCCGGAGCGCCATTGGCCCTGTTCGTCGAAAAGCTTGTCGACTTCCTTCAGGTGTCGAAATACCTCTTCCACGAAGAAGGCGTTCCCTTCGGTCTCCGAGTAGACGAGATCTACCAGCTCCGGCGGCGGCGCCTGGCCGGCGCGGGCCTGCAGCAGCGCGGCCACGTCACGAGACCCGAGGCGATCGAGCACGATCTCCTGGGCGCTGCGGGCGCGCAGCAGGTCTTCGAGGAGTCGCGCGAACGGCCGGTTGGGCGAGAGCTCCGTGTGTCGATAGGTCCCGATGGCCAGTACCGGGATTCCGGACAGGCGTGGGGCCAGCTGCTGCAGGAGCAGGAGCGTGGATTCGTCTGCCCAATGTAGATCTTCGTAGACGAGCACCAGCGGGCGCGCTCGAGCAGCGCGCTCGACGAATTCGCCCACACCGTGCAGCAGGTAGCGCCGCTCCTGCTCCGGAGGCAGCGACGGAAGTTCGGGGATGTCGTCGTAGCGCTGGCGAAGCTCGGGCATCAGCTTCGCCAGCTCCGGGGCGTTTTCGCCCAGGGCCTCCCGCAAGCCGTCGGCGCTCACGTTGCGGGCCGCCTGCTCCAGATGCTCCACCAACGGCTGATAGGGAGGCGGGGTCTCCATGTCCAGGCAGTGGCCCACCAGCACGCCCATGTCGCGGTGCTCGGCTTCGGCCGCTGCCTCCTGGGCCAGGCGCGTCTTGCCCGAGCCCGCCTCGCCCGAGATCAGCACCAGGGCGCCCGTGCCCTGGGCCGCGCGTGCCACCAGGGCCTGCATGCGCTCGCGCTCGCGAGTGCGGCCCACGTACGGGGTGCGTTCCTGGTCGGCGAGCACGCCGCCGGCCTCGTCCTGGCAGGGGATCTCGTAGATCCGCCACGGGATCGCGATCCCCTTGAGTTCGAACTCGCCCCGGTCTTCCAACTCGCCGCGCGCGGTGCCGAGCACGCCGTGAACCGTGTCCGAGGCGAAGATGCCGCCCGGGGGCGCCAGGCTCTCGATGCGCTTGGCGATGATCACGGTTTCGCCGTGGAGGTTGCCGCTTTCCTCGATCACCTCGCCGGTGTGGAGGCCGATGCGCATCTGCACCTCGGTGCCCCCGCGATCGCGGTTGCGACGTGCCACCCCTTGCTGGATCTTGCGGGCGCACGACACGGCCCGGCGCGCCGACGGGAAGGCTGCCATCAGGCCATCGCCCGTGTCCTTGACCACCACACCCCGGTGCTGCTCCACCTGTTCCAGCGCGGCGCGCTCGAGCTCGCGCTCCAGCGCGTTGGCGGCCTCGTCGCCCAGCTGCTGGTTGAGTCGGGTCGACCCCACCAGGTCGGTGAACAACACCGTGACGGTCCCCTCGGGCAGCGCCCGGCTCTCGGCATCCATGGTGGGGCGAGCTTACCGCTCCCGGGCCCTCCGGGGGGCCGCGAATCGCCCGTCTCCCGGGCCGGTGGCCCGGTGGCGGTGGCCCGGTGGGTGGCGGTGGCCTAGCGGGACAAGGCGATCAGGGCCGGGACAAGGCGATCAGGGCCACGCCCGCCACGTTGGCCAGCGCCCCCAGCAGGCGCACGCGGCCCGGCCGCTCGCGCAGGGCGAAGACCGCGATCGCCAATGCAAACAGGATGCTCGACTGGCGCACGGCGGTGATGTAGCTGACCGGCGCCGTCAGCATGGCGTGGAGAATCAGCACGTAGCTCAGGAACGCGACGGCGGCGGAGGTCATCACCAGCAGCGTGCGGCTTCGGACCACCGCCACCACGTCGGCCACCCCGATGCTGCGGCGCGCCAGCAGTGCGAACAGGGGCAGATACAGCGCATACATCAGGGCCATGAAGATCACCGCGCGTGGCAGGGAGCCACTCCAGGGCGCCTCCCCCAGCAGGCGCATGCCCTCCTTGTCCACCAGCGAGTACGCCACGGTGGTGACCAGCGCCAGATAGGCGAACCGCGCGCCGCGCGAGCGAGGCGCCGCCGCGTTCAGTCGCCCATCGCTGGTGACCAGCCACAGGCTGATCACCACCAGCGCGATCCCGATTCCGCCCGGGATCGACAGGCTCTCGCCCAGGAAGGGCACGGCGATGAAGGGCACCAGGGCCGGTGTGCTGCGCACGATCGGGTAGGCGATCGAGAGTTCCGTGTGGGCGTAGGCGCGGGTCAGCCAATAGCCGTAGAAGGCGTGGATGACGGCGCTCACGATCAGGAGCCGCCACACGGCCGGCGGCACCTCGCGTGCATCGAAGCCCAGGATCAGGACCGGTACGAATACGGCGAGCGACACCAGCTCGATCGCCATCAGGAACCCGGTGGGCGTCCCGCTGCCCTTGGTGGCGGCGTTCCAGACTGCATGGAGCAGCCCGGAGAGCAACACCAGGGTCAGCTCGAAGGGCGGCAATCGGACCCCCAGGTTCGCGCCGTCACGGGTCGCACCTCCTCGCTCAGTGGGCGGCGATGATGCATCGCCCGGCGCGCCGCCGCCTTCGCATGCTGGGCTTCAACCCGGCCGCGCCCGGTGCCGAAGAGAGAGGGGTGGCGAGGGAGACCCTGGAGATACGAGCCCCCATGGATCCCCGCCGCAGCGCTCCGGCCGCCGGCGGCATCTGGCTGATCGCCGCCGTCGGGGGCGTCTTCGCTGCCTTCGGCGCCTTTGCTCTCCTCGCGGGAGCGCCCCAGCTGCTGGCCCGGGGCCACGACGCAGCTGGCGCCATCGGCGCCGGGGTCGGCCTGCTGTTCATTGCGATCGGGGCTGGAATCGTCGTCCTCGGCCGTCGCGGTCAACGCGGCCTCGAGCGACGCGCGGCCCTGCGCGCCGCCCATTCCGGGGCTCCCTGGATGTGGCGCGACGATTGGCGCGAGCGGCGTGTGGATGACACGGGTTCGGCAGGTGTCGTGATGGCGTGGGCCTTCGCGATCTTCTGGAATGCGGTTTCCGCGCCCGTGCTCTGGATGCTGCCGCGAGAGCTCGCTCGGGGAAACCACGCGGCGTGGATCGCGCTGGTGTTTCCGCTGGTGGGTCTGGGTCTCGGGGTGTGGGCCGTGCGCGAGACGATCCGGCGCCGGAAGTTCGGGCGATCGGCGCTGGAGCTCAAGACGCTCCCGGGCGTGATCGGGGGGCGCTTCGAGGCGGTGATCCACACCAACCTGAGCGAGGCTCCGTCTCTCGGCTTCCAGGTCGCGCTCGCCTGCGTGAATCGGATTACGACGGGCAGCGGCAAGAATCGCTCCACCCGCGAGCAGACGTTCTGGAAGGAGGAGCTGACATTTCCGCATGGGTCACTCGGCCTGGGCGTGGCCGGTTTGTCGGTTCCCGTGGGCTTCACGGTGCCTTACGAGTGCGAGCCCACCAGCGAAGAGAATCGCGATGACCGCATCGTGTGGCGCCTCACGGCCTCGGCCGAGGTGCCCGGCGTCGACTACACCGAGAGTTTCGAGGTGCCTCTCTTCGAGACCGAGGCCAGTTCGCCCGAGGTGACCGGTGACGAACAGGCGGTAACGGGAGCGGTCCTCGACTGGATCCACGGCGCGGCGCCCGGGCCGCGAGGCATCGCGTGTCGGCCCTTCGGTGCCGCCGGCGTGGAGTTCGTATTCGGGGCTGCGCGCAACCCGGGAGTCGCGACGGGGATCAGCGTTTTCACACTGGTGTGGAGCGGCATCGTGGCGTTCCTGTTCCATCGGGACGCTCTCGTGATGGGGGCGATCTTCGCGCTGTTCGAGGCCCTGCTGGTGTTCGCGACGCTCGGGATGTGGTTCGGGATCGCGACGGTGCGCGCCGAGCCCGGACGACTTTCGGTGCGGCGGGGCCTGCTGGGTCTGGGACCCATGCGTGTGGTAACGCCAGATCGCCTGACGGCCATCCGCGCGTCGATTGGAATGCAGTCGGGCGCCCGGGTCTGGTACCGGCTGGATGCCGAACTCGGCGATGGCAAGCGTCTCGCACTGGGCGATGGCATTCCCGAGAAGGCCGACGCCCGATCGATTGCCCAGATGCTTTCGAGGGCCGTGGGCCTCGAAAACTCCAGCAGCAGTCAGTAGCCGACGACCACGGCGCCCAGGCCCCGGCGGCAGTCAGTAGCCGACGACCACGGCGCCCGAGTTACTGGGGACGACGCACGACAGATTCACGAGATCGGGAACCCGGGCGGATTGTTGCTGGGAATCCGTTCGTTCACGTATTCCTCGATCTGCTGGGCACTGTTGCGGTCCAGCGACAGGAATCGCAGGCCCACACCGTAGCGCCCGCTTGCCTCCCCAGGAACATCCCACACCGCCTTGGCCGTGGCCGAGAGGGCGGAGCAGATTTCGGGGAGTTGGAAGGCCAGGTGCACCTCGGTGCCCGGCGCGAGATTGCGATCGAGATCCAGATGGATGCCTGCGCGCGAGATGTTTCGGGCGGTGGCCTCCACATTCTCTTCGCCGACCCGCACGGACACGGCGCCCTCCAGCGGAGCCCGGGGAAAGGCGCGCACCACCGGAGTGCGCAAGAAGCGATTGACGCTCAGCACCAGGGATCGCTGGTCCAGGGGCTTGGTCAGGATGTCGTCCGCACCGGCCCGAACCGCGCGCTCGCGATCCTCACCCGCATCGCGCCCCAGGATGAGGATCACGGGGGTGTCTTGCAATCGGGCATCGGCCCGGATCTCCTTGCAAAGGGCGTCGCCGCCCATGTCCGGAAGCTGCATGTCCGCCACCACCACGTCGGGGAGCTCGATCCTGGCGATCTCGAGGGCCTGGGAGGCATTGGCGGCGGTGATGACCTGGCCCGAGCGGGCCAACAGGAAGCTCTGGAGGTCGCGGAACACGGCGTGACCATCGATGACGAGGATCTTGCTCTTCCGCTGCACGTTCGGGCTCCATCGCGATCGGGCGAGGCTCCACACCCCCCGGCTCCCTCTCTATCGGCCGGAGCGGCTAGAACCGGAGCATTGGCAAGGAAATGGCTGTTTTTACTCAGGAATCCAGGTGTCGCCCTTTGGCCCGCCCCCCCCGGCGCTGCATTGCTGGCGGGCGCTTGGACTGGCTTTCTGCCGCTCGCTGAACTCGGCGCGGCGTCAGTCGGGCGAGGGCAGAAGTTCCGGATTGCGCGCGGCCACCATGCGCCGGAGCCCATCCCGCCAGTCCACTTGCGTCCTGCCCACGAGCTCGTGCATCCGGCTCACGTCGGCGGGAAGGCCCGCGATGGTGTCCTGGCTGTCCACGAGTTGGGGCGTGAGCCCGGTGATCTCTCCCAGATGCGTGCACCACTGCTCGAGGCTCACGGTTTCGCTGCCGCCCCAGTTGAGGGTGGTGGCGGGCACATCGGCGATCTCCAGCAGCCGTGGGATCTGGGCGATGTAGTCGTCTTCGTGGATCGGATTGAACAGGTTGGGACGATCCGGGTGAACCGGGATCGGCCGTCCCGCCTTCATCATCAACAGGTGGTACCACGGCCAGCCCCCGTTGTTGCCGTAGGGGACCGAAAGGCGCGTGATGGTGGTGGGCAGATTCCACTGGCGCGCTGCGAAGCGTGCCACGGATTCCGCGGCCACCTTGCAGAGGCTGTAGGTGGGAAACATGACCCGGTGGTTGTCGCCCAGGGGATCGGTCTCGCGCACGGGCTTGCCCTCGGCGCTGTGGTAGACGGCGGTGGACGAGCAGAGCAGGAAGCTCTTGGCTCCGCTGCAGTGCGCCATCAGGCGCCCGACCCCTTCGACGTTGGCCGCCAGGTCGTAATCGAAGTCGCCGCTCTTCACTACGGCGAAGTGCAGCACGCGGGTGTAGTCGCGAGGCAGGTCGTCAAGCGGGTCGCTGGCCAGATCCAGGGCGACGCAACGCGCGCCAATGGCTTCGACGCGCTCGCGATCCGCCGCCTTGCGGAAGCGTGCGAGCCCGTGCACCTCGTTCTCGCGCGCCAGCTCGCGCACGATGGGGTAGGCCACCTGGCTGGTAGGGCCCGTGACGAGGATCTTCTCGCCGCGAAGCCCCGCCGCCGGGCTCACGAGAGCGTTCCGCCGTCGACCCGGATGATCTCGCCGTTGATGTGGGCGCCGTCCCCGGAGGCCAGCATGGCGATCACGCCGGCCACGGTCTCGGGGCCCCGCGCCTTGTCCAGGGCCATGGCGCGCCGGATCAGGTCGACGTCGAGGTTCGGCGGCAGGCCCGCACCGCCGGAGGTCATGGGGGTCTTGATCGATCCCGGACAGACCGCGTTGGCCCGAAGTCCCTTCTTGGCGAACTCCACCGCCAACGATCTGGTCAGGCCGATCACGCCGGCCTTCGACGCCCCGTAGGCGGCCCCGTAGGCGAGCCCCGCCAGGGCCGACGTGGACGAGGTGTTCACGATGTTGCCACCGGATTCCAGCAGGTGGGGCAGGGCCGCCTTGCACATCAGGTAGGTGCCCGTCAGGTTCACGGCCAGGATCCGGTTCCAGTCGTCGACGTCGAGCTCGTCGAAATGGTCGAAGCGCAGGATGCCGGCGATGTTGCACAGCACATCGAGTCGGCCGAACCGGTCTACGCAGGCCTTGACACAGTCGCTGGCCGACTGCGGGTTGCTCACGTCGGAGACGCAGGCCTCGGCCTCTGCGCCCAGCTCCGTAGCGGACTTCACCGTGAGCTGCAGTTCCTCGACCTGCACATCCGTGCAGAAGACCCGGGCTCCCTCCTCGGCCGTCCGCAGGGCGGTGGCCCGCCCGATCCCCGAGGCGGCGCCGGTGATGAGCACCACCTTGTCTTCGAATCGCTTCATCGCGAGGGGCTCCCGGCGGGCGTTGCGCCCAGCTCGCCGGTGACGCCGCCGCTCTCCTCGAGCAATTGGCGCATCTCGTTAGCGCGACTGAGGCGCAGCTCGCGCTTGGCATCGCTGTCGCAGAGGCTTCCCAGCACGTCCTCGCCCCAGGTCACGTGTCGGCGCGTCTTGCGCACGATGTCGTCCAGGAGTTCGATGGTGGGGGCGTCGGCGATCTGGTCGGTGTCGCGCATGCTGCGCTCGTAGACTTCGATCAGGTGCGGCTTCAGCACGTCGAAGATCCCCACCAGCTTTTCGATGGTCTCATCCGGCCGCTCGGGCTCGGCCACGGCCTGCACGAACGCGGCGAAGCCCTGATTGGGCGACTCGGAGGCCTTCACGGCCTTGCGTCCGCAGCGCAGCTCGGGCAAGCGCTTGCCCAACGCGTCGGCGGCCTGGGCGGTCTCCCAGATCACCTTGCCCAGGCCCGTCTTCACCGGGATCTCGGGAATCGTGGCGAGCCAGCCCCCCAGGGTGAGCATCATCCACTCTTCTGCATAGCGGAAGTTGCGCACGCGCCGGGCCGTGGCTTCCACGTCCCAGCGGCCATGTAGCTCGCGCAGGTCGGCGGGAATGTCGAAGGCCCCGTAGGGCGCAAAGGTGGTGCGTTCGTCGGGACCGAATCCCGGATACATGCGTTCGCTCATGCCGTCTCCGCCTGGGACTCCGGGTCCCGCTTTCGTGTCTGGAATCGTTCGAGAAGAATACGCGCCGCCCATTTTCGTTCGCCGGCGGCGCGCGGTCAAGGTGGACCTTCCGTGTGCGCCCGATCCCGGCTCAGAAGTACCAGGCCAGGCGCAGCTGGATGTAGTCGTCCTGGGCGAAGCTCGAGTAGGGGTCCTGCTGGGGCAGGGGCGCCGTGGGGTCGAAGGGATCGAGGAACGTGAACAGGCGCATCTCGAACTCCAGCACCCAGCTTCCGTAGAGGCGCCGGCTGGCCTCCACGTTCCAGAAGGTGACGCCCGTGCGCACGTCCACCACCGCCCCCGCCAGCATCTGGGTGCTCTCTGCATCGTTCAGGGTCAGGCGGAAGCCCGCAAAGATGTCCCGGTCGAAGGGCGAGAAGGGCTGGTCGACGGAGGCGTCGTCGAAGTGGAATTCGGCGAGCAACCCCAGATCGGCGTCGGTGCCCGCGATCCCCACGAAGGTGTATTCGAATCCCACGGCAAAGGCAGGACGATACGAGCCCTGACCGCTGCGGCCGATCGCCTCGAGCTTGAGCAGCAGGGCGTCGCCGGTGTACTGCAGCTCGAAGCCCGTCTGGTTGATGATGTCGTACTGGGGCACGAGCATGGTCGTCAGGGGATCGAAGACCAGCAGCGGGTCCCGGCTCGTGCCCCAGAAGTTCGAGAGGCCTACGTCCCATTTGCCGAAGGTCTGTGTCCAGCGAGCCGCGAGGTCGATGTGGCCCTGTTCCATGGACGATTCGTAGGCCGCGTGGGACTGGTCGATCAGGAGCGGCGTTCGCAGGCGTCCGTGCTTGCGGGAGAACTCGCGCTCGCGAAACCCCGGCAACACGAAGCCCTCCAGCACCCCCCAGTCGCGGATCAGCGTGGCGTGGATCATGGGCTGGCCCAGCTTGTCTTCGCCGTCCAGGTTCTCGAGGCCGTCGTCCTGGTTGATGATGTCCACCAGGTGCTGGGATTCGATCACGCCCCAGAAGACCTTGGCGAAGCCGATGCGGACCTCCCAGTCGTTGCCCACGTGCAGGTAGTTGAGCTCGCGGATGTCGAAGTGGCTGCGCCCGGATTCCAGGGGGTTGAGGCGGGCGAACGGCACGAACAGGAACGCGTCGCTGCCATCGTTCCAATCCAGGTACCACTCGGGCTCGGCCAGGAAGCTGATGGCATCGGGCTGGTTGCGTTGCTGGGTGAACTGCGGGTCCTGGAGGAAGATGCGCGTGTCGGCGGCGATGTATCCGGAGAGCTCTCCCGGAAGCTTCCAGTCCGGGAGGTTCCAGTCGGGAAGCTTCCAGTCGGGAAGGGGAAGCCAGCCGGCCGGCTCCGCGGCGCCGGCCGGCGTCGCTGCCACGACCAGGGCCACGACCGCCGCCGCTGCCAGTCGGCGCCCCCGGTGCTGGGGCATGGGCAACCCCCGTCAGCGGACGCGCTTCAGGCTGTTCGTGGTGAAGGCCGATTCGTCCAGCCCATTGCGAAACGCGTAGTCGCTCCAGACCAGGCGCGTGGTCTTCCCGGTCTGGTGATTCTCCATGAACAGGTCATGGGCACGCCAGTATTGATCCAGGTACTCGCGATAGTCGGTCAGCAGCATGGTCTTGCGATGGTCGTCCTTGCGGTCGTAGAACTCGATCTTGTGGACGCGGTATTCGTCCGTGTCGATCCAGACGATCTGGCGCGTGTAGCCCGAGTGCGGGTAGTTGGGCACGCGCTCGATGACGAAACATTTCAGGTCGCCGCAGGGTTCGTCGCGAAGCCAGCGGTAGTCGTACTTGGCCACCTCCTGGGACGAGAAGTCCTCGTACGCGAACTCGCTGCCCATGAAGGGCCCGCTCTTGTTGTTGGAGCTGATGCGCTTGACACGCTTCAGGGCCGGCAGGTACAGCCACTGGTCGTCCGGATCCGTGATGTGGGTGTAGGTGAGCAGACCGGTCCCCTTCACGTCGCGCGGTCGGTCGAAGACGATCAGGCTCCAGTCGCCCTCGTCCGGATCGGGCACTTCGAGGGAGCTGATGCGAAGCTCGCGGTCGCTGGTTTCACCGTGCTGGTTGGACAGGACCATTTTCAGCTCGGCGCTCGAATCTCCCCAACCCTGATCGCGGCGGTCGGCCTCCTGGGCGATGGCCAGCCCCTTCTCTTGTGGGGTCTCGGCCGGGCTGGTTGCCGGCGCAAGCAGGCACGCCGCCAGCGCCATCGGGATCGTCCACCACGGGATCGCGTGCTTCATCGCGGGAACTCCTTGGAGCTGTCGAAGACCATCAGCAGGGGCGGGAGCAGCAGGAAGTCGGCTGCCAGGGCGCAGACGATCGCGAGCGCCGTGAGCATGCCCAGGGTGGCGTTGGGCCAGAAGGCGCTCATGGACAGGGCGGCGAAGCCGAGTACCAGGATGGCAGACGTGGCCGCCAGGGCCATGCCCACGGTGCGGAATGCGTAGCGCACCGAATCCTCGGGTGAGAGGCCCTGTTCGCGCCGCGCCCGCAGATACTTGGAGAGGAAGTGGATCGTGTCGTCGACGATGATTCCGATGCTCACGCCCGCCACGATCGAGATCGCGAAGCCCACCTCGCCCCAGACCAGGGCCCAGATGCCGAAGGCCATGACGGCCGGCACCAGGTTGGGGATGATGCTCACGAGACCGAGCTTGAGGCTCCGCAGCGAGATGATCAGCACGATCGTGATCAGGCCGAAGGCGAGGGCGGTGCCTCGGATCATGGCGAAGATGTTGCGCTCGGCGATGTAGGCGAACATCACGGCTGGGCTGGCCGGCTCGCCCGCCATGGACGGCAGGCCGTTGTCGCGCAACCACTGCTCCGATTGGGTCTTGATCGCCTTCACGATCTTGAAGTCCACGTCACCGAAGGTCACGTCCATGCGCGTGGCGCTCTTGTCCACGTTGATCTGGTCGCTCAGGTCGAGCCCGTAGGGCAGGGACATCTCGTAGAGCAGCAGGTATTGGGCCGAGAGTTCGCGATCTTCGGGCAGGCGGTACCAGGCCGGATCATCCCCGTGCATGTTCTTGTTGAGCCGCTTCATGGTGTCGGTAAGGCTCACCACGTGGACGATCTCTTCATGATCCCGGAGCCAGCCGGCAAAGGCCTCGAGGCGGGCCAGATACTCCGGGTCGTTGATGCCGCTGGACTCCCCGGCGCCCAGCGAGTAGCTGAAGCCGTAGATTCCCGTCAGGTGTTCCATGGCGTAGTCCGCGTCGCGCCGGAACTGGATGCTGTCATCGAAATACTCGATGGGGCGGTCGTTGATCTCGAACAGGGGGATCGAGGCGCCGAGTGCGACGACGAGGCCGCTCATGCCCCAGAGCAGGGATCGGCGCTTTGCGATCACGAAGTCGGCCAGGCGCTCCATGGCGGCAGTGCCGCTGGATGCTGGGAGCCGGGTTCGCATGGGCAGGATCGAGACGAGGGCCGGCAACAGCAGCACCGCGTAGAGCCACGCCGCGGTCACCCCGATGGAGGTGAGATTGCCCATGTCTCGCAGGGGCGGTGCGTCGCTGAAGTTGAGGCTCAGGAAGCCGATCACCGTGGTCAGGCTCGTCAGGAAGACCGGTTCGGCGTTGATGCGCATGCTCTCGACCAGGGCGTCGTTTCGGCTCACACCGCGCCGCATCTGATCGAACAGGGTCACCAGGATGTGGACCGAGTCGGCGACCGCCAGGGTCAGGATGATGGTGGGGGAGGTGGCGCTCACGCCGTTCAGCTTGTACCCGAGCCATCCGGCGCAACCCATTGCAGTCGCTCCGGAAACGGCAACGATGATGACCGTGACGGCCATCCCGCTCAGAGAGCGCAGGAAGGCCAGCATCGCCACGACCAACACGCCGTACATGAGCGGAACCAGCAACGACACGTCGGCCTGGGGAGCCTCGGCGAAGGCCAGCGAGAGCATGGCCGAGCCGCTCAAGGCGATGTGCCAGTCCGGGTGACGCTGGGATAGCTCGTCTGCGATGCCGCGCGCGAAGTTGGCGGCCTCGGGTAGTTCGGTGAGCGACTTGCCCGGTGGCTGGAGGGTCACGTTGACGCCCGTGGTGGTGTGGGCATCGTTGATCATGCGTGTTCGCAGCAGGGGTTCACTGCGCACCACGGCCCGGATCTCGTCGAGCTGGTCGCTGTCCAGCGCCGAGGCATCCGGCACCAGGTCGGCGACCGTGAGGTCGTCGGCCTCGGCACGGGTGTGCTGGAAGTTCGTGATCGAATCGACGCGAAGCGAGTAGGGGATCTGCCAGGCGGCTTCCGTGAGCCTCTTGATTTCGGTGAGAACCTGGGGATCGATCACGTCGCCGCCGGGCGTGATCACGAACTGGATGCTGTCCTTCTTGCTGTAGATCCGCTCCAGAGCCTCGAAGGCCCGGAGTTGTGGGTTCTCATGGCTGAAGAAGACCCGGTAATCATTGCTGAACGCCAGGTTTCGGGCGCCAGAGCCGATGCCGGCGACCGTGAGCAGGACAGCAGACACCACCAGCCAGCGCCAGCGAATCACCCACCGCGTGTAGGAGGCGACAAAGTTTTCGGTGTCCATGGGCCGCCCCGAACACGGTCCGGAACCACGGTCCGGAAGCGGGCTCGGGCAGGATCTCCTCGCCGGCGGCCCGCGCGCTCCGCCTGCCGGCCATCGCGGGCGCCCGAGTATACTGCGGCCCGATGTCGTATTGCAGGTTTTCGGATCGATGGGCGTCCGCGCTGTTCGCGTCCGTGGTCGCGCTCGTGGCGAGCGGAGCCTGGGCCGAGGCCGAGGTCTCGCGCCCCGGCGTGCTTCGAGGCGTGGCCTATGACCCGGAGTCATCCGCGGGCGCCGATCCGGCTCGGACCCTCGATCTCTTCCTTCCCGAGCAAGCCGCTGCGGCGCCCCCGCTGGTGGCCTTTGTTCACAGCCAGTTCTGGACCCGAAACGACGGCGGGCGTGATCTCGAGGCCCACTTTGCACGGGCGCTCCAGGCCGAGGGCGCGGCCGTTGCGGTGATTCGCCATCGCCTCTCGCCTGCTCACGAGCACCCGGTTCACGCAGAGGACGTGGCCGCCGCGCTGGCGTTCCTCGCGAAGGGCGCGCCTCGCTACGCCTACGACCCGGGGCGCATCTACTTGGCCGGCCATTCCTCGGGGGGCCACCTGGCGGCGTTGCTGGCGCTCGACCCGTCCTATCTGGAGGCCCACGGCATGAGGCCCGACCAGATTGCGGGCGTGATTGGCATCAGTGGCATCTACGATCTGGACCCGGATCGAGAACTCGCCGAAGAGGAGCGCGATCTCTACCGCCAGGCGTTCGGGCGTCGCGGTCGACGTCGGGCCGCATCGCCGGCGCGCATGCCGCGCGCAGACGCTCCTCCGTTCCTGGTGCTGACCGCGGCCCAGGACATTCCCGGCCTGCATCGCGACGGCATGGAGTTCACCGAGAAGCTGCGCGCTGCGGGCCACCAGAACGCCGAGACCTTCATGATCGTGGGACGCGACCACCTGTCGGTGCTGTGGGTCGATGACCTCCGCAACGCCGCCCGCGGTCACCTGCTGAGCTTCATCGGGCTCGGGCCCCTGTCCGACGTGCTCTCGGATCTGTACGCCGCCCGCAAGTACTGGCGCAAACCGACGACTTCGACACTTCCCTTCTGGAAGGGCAAGCCGCGGCCACGGTCCCACGACGTGGACGAGCGCTTCACCCGCCAGCTCGGTCTTCCCTTTGCCGCCGCCGGAAGAGCGTCGCCCCTGGAGGCCGCCGAGAGTTATCACGCCATCGATCTGTTCGAATACCTCGAGGCTCGCGATCCCGAGGCCCTGGCCCGAGCCAGCCACCTGATCCTGACCAACGCGCGCGGCGAGCAGCGGGTGTGGGCCCTGGAGGCGATCCGACCCTACGAGCCCGTGATCGTGGTCGGTGTCGACGACGAGAAGGATCTGTTCCGCATTCTCGACGTCTATCACACCGAGCGCGAGTACTCGTGGACCGATGAGACGCCCGAGCAGCGCATCATGGCCCGCCCCCTGGGTGGCTTCATCCACTTCCTGCAGCCGCCGCCCGCGGAGCTCGAGCGCCAGCAAGCGGGACGCTTCGCCCTCACCCCCGAGAGCTTCCGACTTTCCGGCGCCGATCCCCTGGGGCCGATTCGCGACCTTCCGGATCCGCTGCGATCCGTACTGGTGCGCGAGGAGTCCTGTCTCTCGTGTCACAGCTTCCGCGCAGTGGGCGGGAAGGGGGGCCACCTGCGGGCTCGCGACGGTGCGCTCGTGGGCGGCTTCGGTCTGCCCCTGGAGTCGTACGCCCCGGAGGTATGGCGCCGATACCTCGAGGAGCCCGACGCGCTGATGCGCGCGATCGGCGCGCCGCACGTGGTCGTGGAGGGCGAGGCCGCAGAGGCCCTGGGTGATCTGATCCCGAACGAGGGGGTTCCTGGCCAGCCTTGAGAGGACCGGCGCGAGAGAGTGCGCAGGGGCGCGTGTGATAGCCTCGGCGCCCGGAGGTTCCGTGGTTCGATTCGCGCTTCAGCTGGTGTTGACGGCAGCCCTGCTGCTGATCGTGGCGGGTCTGGTGACGGGCGTGCAGGTCGACAGTTGGGGTTCGGCCATTCTCGCCGCTCTGGTGCTGGGAATGGTGAACGCCGTGGTTCGGCCCCTGATGCTGATCCTGACGCTACCGCTCACGGTCGTGACCTTCGGCCTGTTCCTGTTGGTGATCAATGGCCTGATGCTGCAGCTGGTGGCGGTGCTGGTACCCGGGCTCCACGTCGGTGGATTCGGTTCCGCCCTGGTGGGAGCCCTGCTGCTCACGCTCATGAACGTCCTGGTGTCGGTGCTCGTCGGCCAGCACGACGAGCCCAGGCGCTGACGCCGTGTCCAACGTACTGCGCTTCGTCCCGGGAGTCGCGGGAGCCCTTGCCGCGTTCGGCGCCGCGGAGCTCGTGGACTGGCTCTCGTGGACCTCGCTCTCCGGTGAAGTTTCGATCTTCCTGGTCACCTACCTGGTCGTTGCCATCGTCGTGGATCGGGCGCTGGCGACCTACGGCACGCAGCCCCGGGCCTGATCGGGAGCCGGAGTCGGTTCATGATGCCGAAGATGGAGACTGCGGCTGTCACGGGATCCGCTTCGGGTATCGGGGCCGCAGTTCGCGCGCGGCTCGAGAAGGACGGATTTCGCGTGATTGGCGTCGACCTCCGGGATGCCGAGGTCCTGGCGGATCTTTCCACTCCGGCGGGTCGCGCCTCGGCGGTGGAGGGCGTGGTGGCAGGTTGCGACGGCGTTCTCGATCGACTGGTGACCTGCGCCGGCCTCGGATCGAACAGCGATCCGGAGGGGGTCACCTCGGTCAACTACTTCGGCAACGTGGAGCTCCTCGACGGCCTGCGGCCGGCCCTCGAGCGGGGAAGCCACGCGGCTGCGGTGGCAATCGTCTCCAACTCGGCGCAGATGGCCCCGTTCGACGAACACCCGTTCGTGCTGGCGCTGCTCGACCACGACGAGGCCAGGGCACGAAAGCTCGCCGACAGCGGCATCGTGGCCTACCTGGGCACCAAGCACGCGCTCGGCCGCGCCGTGCGCCGCCGCGCCCGGGCCTGGGGCGAGGCCCGGGTGCGTCTCAACGGAGTGGCGCCGGGTCCCGTTCGCACGCCGCTCCTCGAGGCCACCCTGGCAGACCCGGCCACCCGGGACGCGGTCTCCCGAATCGACATCCCCATCGGCCGCTGGGGGGAGCCCGAAGACGTGTCGGGCCTGGTGGCGTTCCTGCTGGGTCCAGAGGCGAGCTGGATCCACGGCTCCATCTACTACATCGACGGCGGCAACGACGCCGAGATCCGCCCCGATCGCTATTGACGCGTCAGCAGCCAGGGCGGGTTGGACCGCGCAAGCCTCTGAGATCGGGGGGCAGGCCCGCGATCAGGTTCTCGACGAAGCGGGAGGAGCCGAGCAGCGTGAGGTGGCATGGATCGTTGAAGTGCGCCCCTGACCGCGGCATCAAGGCATCCTGATCCACCATGAGGACTTCCGGGTTTCTCTGCGCCAGCTCCCGGAGGATGGCGTTGTGGCGGCGGACCATGGCCAGGACGTCTTCCCGGTTCCCCCAGATCTCGAAGGGGAAGAGGTGGAGGGAGTAGTCGAGACGCCGCTCCCGGAAGGCCTCCACGGAGTAGCCGGGAGGGTCGTGGGCGGCGAGGGTCAGGAGCACCAACCGGTCGCCACGTGACCCCGCGTGATCGACGATCGCCGCGATGTTGGTTCGGAAGCTCTCGTCGTTCTGGGGGAGCCCTCCATGCTGGGTCCACTCCGGGCGCGGAACCCCGAACGGGGTCTTGTGGCGCCTCCGCGACAGGTGACGCAGGAAGAGGACCAGACCGTGAAGGGTGTAGGGGAGGGCGAAGGTCGTTGCCCGGTGGTAGCGCGCCATGGCGGCCACGATCTCGTTGATGTGGAAGTGCGAGTAGTCCCGTCGGAAGAGCTCCGGGGGGACATTGTTGGTGCGAGCCTCGTTGATCGAGGGGCAGAAGACGACCAGGTCGAAGCGGGCGCCTGGGAGGCCCCGATACTTCCTCAGGGAATCGAGTGAGTTGTGGCCGGCCTTGGCAAGGTTGAAGATGCGGATCTTCCCCTCGACTCGCCTGGCAAGGTGTTCCCGGAGCCCAGGGCTGACGGCGCTCCAGTCGTTCTCGATGATCGATCCACCCAGGAGCAGGATGTCGAACGAGGGTCCTGTAGGGTTGGGCTTCCTGGCCAGTCCTTTCCGCATCTCCGGGTAGAAAATCTGGAGCGTGTATTCGGGATGGTGAAGTGGGATCCGGCGAACGCCGAACCAGAAGAACCGCGCCGCGATCTCCGCCGTCAGAACGACGAGAAGGGCCGTGATCGTCAGGGGAATGGCGTCCATCAGGGAAAGTAAATTCAGGGAAAGTAAATTCAGGGAAAGTAGATTCAGGGAAACTAGAGACTCGAACCCACCGTTTGGTGCCTTCCATCGGGATCGTAACTCAGCTGCCCCGGCCGTCCGTGCTCGCTCAGGTTGCTGGGAAAACCGGGCCTGATTCCCGCGGCTCGCGGGCGGTTCTAGGGACCAGCGGTCCAGAGTTGGCGCCATCCCTCCCACGCGTACGGGATGGACACGGTGGCGACAAACACCAGGACCGCAGCCGCGGGCAGGGCGCGCCAGCCGTGCAGGGCACGGCGGACGGATGGCCAATCGAGGGCCGCATGAGCCGCATACACAAGCAACAGCGGCATCCACGGCAGCCGGTAGCGGGTGTGGGCGATGGCAGCGACGTGCAGCGCGCACACCGCCGTCAGCACCAGCAGGGGCAGCAGGCGCAGCGGTCCCCGGCAGGCGGCGATCCCCAGCAGGCCCAGGCCGAGCATGGACACGTAGAAGAGGGCGCTCAGGATCGCAAGCCAACGGGATCCGGGCGGCGATTCCTGGCCGTAGGATCCGATGCGAAGCTTGCGCAGCAGAAAGGAATCGGGCGCGAGCAGGCGGCCGATTCCGAGCACGGTCTTCTTGAAGACCCAGGCCGGCTGCTCCGCACGGATGCGTGCGAGGGTGTGGCGGCGTGCGAAGTCCATCCGTTCCATTTCGTCTTCGATGGTGAAGTAGCTCGCCTTGTAGCGCTGCAGGGCCGGGCCTCCGAAGCGGTACCACTCCGGATTCTCGAGGGTGTTGCCTTCTCCGGCCGAGGCCCAGCCCACGGTGGCCACGGGAACCACGCGCCCGAACGCGGCGTAGTTGCGCAGGGTCCACGGCAGCACCACGAGCACGCTGGCCACCAGCAGCAGCGCGCCGCGGACGAGGGCCGCCCGCCGCTGCTCGAGCGGCGCAGATGCCACGATCCAGAGCGCGCACGCGCCGGCCACCGGGAGTGCGATCTCGCGGGTGAGAGCCCCGAGTCCCAGGACGCTCCCCGAGAGGATGGACAGAGCCGGGCTCTGGCGACGCTGCGCCACGACCGCGGCGAGCAACCCGCCGGTGGCAAGCACCGCGAAAGTGGTCTCCGACCACAGGTAGTGGCTGTAGGCCACGAGCGTGGGGTCGAGCGCCGCCACCGCTGCTGCGACCAGACCCACCCGCTCGTCGAACAGGGCCCGCCCCAACAGGAAGGTCAGCAACACCAGTCCCGTGCCGAGACCCAGCATGGCGACCAGCATCGGGCGCAGGAAATCCGCCACCCGGGCGTCTGGGTCGGTCGGGTCGAGTTCGTCGAGATGGGTCAGGAAGTCGCGATCGGCCAGGCTGACCAGGGGTTGCGAGGGGTCGATCCAAAGCGCGAGCCACCACGCCTGACCCGGTGGGCGGTAGGCGCGCAGGGCCGGGTTGTATTGGTGGCCCTCGCCGCGCGCGAGGTTCGTAGCCACCATCACGTAGTAGTACTCATCGCCTACCAGGCGAACGGGAAAGGTCGCGGCTGTGGTCGCGATGCGCACCCCGGCCGCCACCAGCACGATCGCAGCCAGGGCGAGAAGCGGACGGCGGTTCAGGTGGTCGGCCCCGTCGTCATCTTCTTCATGTCGTCTTCCAGGGTCTTGCGCATGTAGCTGATGGCGTCGGCGCGAACGGCAGCCTTGGTGAGGGCGTGGGCCGGCTGGGGCAGCTTGGCCAGGCCGGCGGCCTCGGCCAGGGCCTCGTCGAATACCGCCTCGGGCTGCACGATCCGATCCAGATAGCCCGCATCCACCGCCTCTTCCGGCGAGAACAGGTGCCCCTGGGTGGTGGCCCGCTGGAAGTGGCGCTTCGACAGGCGCTGGCGCGCCATCTCGAAGGCGAAAATGGGCAACGTCATTCCGAGTGCCACTTCGTTCAGGCCGATCTTGAAGTCGCCCGCAGCCCCCACCCGCGCGTCCGCCGACAGCAGGGCGATGGCGCCTGCGGCCACCGCGTGGCCGGTGCAGGCGACCACCACGGGACGGGGAAACTCGAACATGCGCAGGAAGAGTTCGGCCCCGGCCGTCACGAGGTTGCGCACACCCTCGGGCCCCGAGCGCATCACCTGCAGGTCGAAGCCGCCCGAGAATCGGCCGGGTCGCCCCGCCAGCAGCACGGCGCCCGCGTCCTTGTCGGCGCGGTCGAGGCAGCGGTGCAACTCGGCGATGGCGTCGTGAGAGAAGGCATTGGCCTTGCCGTCGTCGAACTGCAGGACGGCTACCTGTTCGCGGATCTCGTAGCGGATGGCGGCGTCGGCCATGGGGGCTCTTCCTCTTGTACCGATCGCGCGCTGTGGATCGGGGGGAGATCAGGGTAGCCCGGCGGCGCGCCGAGATGCGAGTCTAGGCAGCCGCGCGCAGGCGGCGGCGGAGCCACGCCAGACCGGGGAGCAGAAGCGCGAGTTCGAATCCGAGGCCGCAGCCCGAGTTCGGCGACTCGGAGACCTGCCACGGGTTACCGCAGGTGGGGTCGAGGACGTCGATCCAGCCGTCGCCGTCGTTGTCGATTCCGTCGTCGCACTCCGGGCTCTCGCTGTGCCACTCCTCGTTCCGGCAGCCGGGGTCGTTGCCGTCGTCTACGAAGCCGTCGCCGTCGTCGTCCAGGCCGTTGTTGCAGGGCCCGCAGTTCGGGTAGCAGGCGGGGAGGACCGCAGCGAGGATCTGGTCGCGATAGGACGACAGGTCGGCGCTGAAGGTGCGATTCTCGTAGATCGCCGAGTTCAACACAGTGGGCAGATCCGGCTGGTCGACGAAGACTTCCTCCGCGTACATGATGCCGGCCAGTTCCCAGATGGCGCCGTTCTGGATGAAGACGGCGCCGCCCGAGTCCCCGATGGCGGCCTGGCATTCGTGGTCGGCCTCCGCCACGCCGCGATCGAAGGTCGTGGCGAACGAATCCGTGGTGAAGGCCGAACCGTCGGGGATCAGGTCGGGAATCAACGCGGCGATCAGGTTCTTGCCCCAGCGGATCGACTTGCTGGTGTCCCACAGATAGCCGTCGGTCTCGTTGACGCATGAACCGGGGGGGCAGTTGGGGGGGCACGCGCATTCGTTCACGTATTCGTAGGCGGCTCCGCGATCGCGGCCGTTGCCGATCATCACTACCTCGGTGGTCGTGGTGCCCGGGTCGGGGATGGGATCGGCGCGAATCTCCAGCGCCTCGAGCGGCGGCTTCGGGGTGATCTGGTAGGCGCGCAGGTCGGCGTAAATCGGGGAATCGTGGACGATGCGGACAAAGCTGTTCGGGACGGTGGTGTAGACCGTGCCGCCCAGATTCACGTCGCCGGTGCCGCCGTGACTGCTGGCCAGCACCCAGCCGTAGCCCAGGTAGACGGCGGAAAGCCCGGCGCCGCGGATGCCCACGTTGTCGAATCCCGGATCATCGGCGGGCGGGGCCGGCGGAGACACGTTTCCCGTGCCGTCGCCCGAGTCGATGATGACGGCGGCGGCGGGAGCGGCCCCCCACAGGGCCAGAGCAACGGCTGTGGCGGTGAACTTCATGGCTATGGCAGTGAACTTCATGGGTATGGGAATCCGTTGAGTGCTGAGCTTAACCCAATCAACCCGTGGGCGCGGGCGGAGTTGCGCCGTCATGTTGCCCCTGGGGTGAGCGCCCGGCAGATGGATGTGGGAGATTCGCCCGGGATGTCACCGGAACGCAGCCGCGCGGCCTGGGTAGCCGGAAAATATCTGCTTCTCCAGATCCCCGGCTGGCTCATCGTGGGTTGCCTGGTAACCGCGGCGGTCCGCTGGTGGGGAATCTCCCCGTTGACGGCCTGCCTTCTGTTCGCGGCCTGGCTCGTCAAGGACGCCGTGATGTTTCCGTTCCTGAAATCGGCGTATGAGCCCTCGGACGAGAATACGGGCGGTCTGGTGGGTGCCCGGGCCGTCACCAGCGATCGCCTGGATCCTGCCGGTTGGGTGCGCCTGGGGCCGGAGCGGTGGCGCGCCGAACTGGTGCACGGCCACGAGCCGGTGGCCAAGGGGACCACGGTCCGTGTGCTCGCCGTGAACGGGCTCATTGTGACGGTCGAGCCCGACTCCGAGGAGCCCGCATGAGTGGAGGCGGGGCCCGGATTCCCGACGACTACGCAAGGGTGCTGTCGGATCTGGGCAGCGGCACCCTGGGGGGGCTCGAGGCCTTCGAAGCCACCCTGCGCCGGCTGCATCCGCCTGCCTTCGAGGCGCTTCGCGAACGCCTGGCGCCGGCGCGGGATCGGCTCGCCACCGCCTTGCCAGGATTCCGGGCCGCGAACGCGCCGCCCGAGCTCGACGAGTTGCACGAACAGCTGGGTCAGGCGGCACAAGCCTGCCTGTCGGCACTCGACGGCTTCCTCGAGCCCGCCCACGCCAGTGAAGTCGCGCCCCGGATCCTGCGCGCCATGCGCGAGCACGCGCGTGCCCAGGAGCTCGTGTATCCCATGCGGCGTGTATTTCCGCCCTTCGATCGGTTCTTTGCAGAGCCGATCTTTCACGGGGATCTGGCGAGGCTTACGCCCGAGCCGTCTCCCGGCGCGAATGTGGGTCTGCATCGGGCCGGGTCCGGGGACGATCCCGATGGCCGCGGCGGATTCTGTCTGTACGTGCCCGAGCACTACGACGGGCGGTCCGATTGGCCGCTGGTGGTCGCACTGCACGGCGGCTTCGGGCGCGGGCGCGACTTCCTGTGGACCTGGCTGCGCGAGGCCCGTGGGCGCGGTTTCCTGCTGCTGGCCCCCACGTCCGTGGGCACCACCTGGTCCTTGCAGTCGCCGGCGTTGGACGGGCGCAGGCTGGTTTCGATGCTGGGTCACGTGTGCGAGAACTGGAGCGTGGACTCTTCCCGCATTCTGCTCACCGGGCTCTCGGATGGCGCGACCTTCGCCCTGCTGACGGGCCTCGCCCCCGACTCGCCGTTCACCGCCCTGGCTCCGGTGTCGGGTGTGCTGCACCCGGCCAACCACGCCAACGGGAACCTTGCGCGGGCGGCAGGGCGTCGCATCTATCTGGTGCACGGGGCCCTGGACTGGATGTTCCCGGTGGTCTTGGCGCAGATGGCGCGCGATGCGCTCCAGGCGGCCGGGAGCGACCTGATCTACCGGGAGATTTCCGATCTCTCCCACGCGTACCCGCGCGAAGAGAACGACTCGATCCTCGAATGGTTCGACCCGGGCCTGGCTCTTCCCGGCTAGCGCGGCCTACTGAAGCGACGACAGGTCGATCTGGTACAGGTCCGCCACGTTGCGACACAGGATGTGTTCGCGTTGTTCGTCGGTCAGATCCTTCTGGTGCTCGCGGAGCACATCCTGGGACCAGGGCCAGGTGGAATCGCTGTGGGGAAAATCGTTCGCCCACATGAGATGTTTCCAGTTCATCAGGTCCGCAGTCTTGAAGGCGACCCAGTCGTCCTGGAAGGTGGTGTAGATGTTCTCGCGGAAATATTCGGAAGGCAGCTTCGAGAGCTTCTGTCCGGGCGGCAGCCAGTTGCGATGACGCTTGTAGGCGTGGTCCATCCGGTACATGTAGTGAGGCACCCAGCCGGCGTCGGCCTCCACACACACCACCTTGAGTTCCGGGTGGCGCTCGAACACTCCTCCCAGCACCAGCATTCCCATGATGTCCTGGCAGCCGCGCACGATGGTGAGGAAGCCGTTCATGGCCGGGCCGCGCGGGAGCGCCTCCCGGGTGGTGAGGATGTGGAACGAGAGCGGCAGCGCAAGCTCGATTGCAGCGCGCCAGAAGTCATCGTAGATGGGCGAGTCGTAATCCTCTTCGGCGGGAACGCCTGGCATCATCACTCCGCGAAGCCCCAGGGCCTTGATGGCCTTCAGGTCGAGGATGCCCTCGGCGGGCGATCGCATGGCGGTCTGGCCGATCCCCAGCAGCCGTGAGGGATGGGCTGCGCAATAGCCGGTGAGCCAGCGGTTGTAGGCGTCGAAACAGGCCTTCTTGTAGTCGAAGTCGCGGTGGTTGCAGAGCACCATGCCCACGGTGGGGTAGATGATCTCGGCGGCGATGCCGTCGCGATCCTGCTCACCCATGCGCGCCTCCGGGTCCCAGCCGCCCCGGTGCATCTCGTCGAACAGCACACCCGTCACGCGGATCTCTTCCGCGGGCTTTCCGGCGGCGGCCACCAGGCCCATGGGAATGGGCTTCTTCATGCCGTCGACCACGAAGACGTCGCCAGCCTTCTCGTCGCGCTGCATGCGTGGAGCCCGGTCGCGGAAACGCGGGTCGATGTGATCCAGATAGGTACCGGGCGGCTCGGTGATGTGGGAGTCGGCCGAGATGATGGGAAAGCTCATGGGACGGGACCTCCTCGCAGCAGGTGGCCAGGAAGTGCCGCGTCCGGATCGACCCGGTCGCGGCCTTCCTCGCGGATGGGAACGCCGTTGACGACCACGGCGCGGATTCCGGTGGCATCGGAAACGAGGCGATCGGCGCCAGCCGGGAAGTCGCTCACCCGTCGCAGGGGCGAACAGCCCACCGTGTCCGGGTCGAAGATCGTTACGTCCGCGGCGAGGCCCGGGGCCAGGCGGCCGCGATCGTGGATGCCGAACACCCGGGCCGAGCGCTCGGTCAGCAGGTGCACGGCCCGCTCCAACTCGAGCACACCGGTCTCGCGCACCCAGTGCTCTAGCAGGTGGGTGGAGAAGCAGGCATCGCAGAGTTGGCTGGCGTGGGCTCCGGCGTCCGAAAGGCCAAGCATCACGCTTTCGTGCCGCAGCAGCTCCGCCACCTGGGTGTCGTCGTTGTTCGCCACGGCCACCCGGAAGCGCGCCTCCAGGTTCGAGTTCAGGGCCAGGTCGAGCACCAGGTCCACCGGGTGCACGCCGCGCAGTGCCGCCACCTCGGCCACATTGCGCTCGTTCAGGGTCGGGTCTTCGGCGCACTCGGCGATCACCGTGTCCCGCCAGCGCCCGGCGATCCCTCCGCGATCGCCACGTTCGCGGAACGCGGCGCGAAACTCCGGATCCGCGTAGAGGCGCTTGCGACCCTCGAAGTCCGCGGCCGAGACCGGCTTGAAGATCGACAGGCTCTCGTAGGGGAAGGGGGACTTGAACTGGAATTCTACGTTCAGCGGCCGGCACGAGACCTGGGGAATCACGTCTACGCCCTGACTCTGGAGCTTGTGGTTGTCTTCCAGGGCCCGTCGGTGCCAGTCGGGACCGCCCATGCCGGCCAGCAGCGCCGTCCAGCTCACCGGCCGTCCGGTGGCGCGCTGGATCGCTTCGAACTCCGGCAGGAACAGGCCGCGTCCGACGGTCGCCTGCATCACGCCAAAGCCCGCTTCGCCCAGGCAGCCGGCCAGAGTCTCGATTTCGGCCAGCGAGGCCAGTCGGCTGGGCACCGGGTGCCCGGCGAATCCCATGTGGGTGGGCGCCCTGGAGGTGGCGAACCCCACGGCGCCGGCCTGTAATGCCTCGCGCACGATCTGTCTCATCTGCGCGATCTCATCTTCACGGGCTTCGCGCTCGGCCGCCTCCTCTCCCATCACGCTCAGGCGGACGGGGGTGTGACCGATCAATGCGCCTACATTGATGGCGCTTCCGCGCTCCTCGATGGCGTCCAGATATTCCGGGAAGGTCTCGAAGGGCCAGTCGTCGCCGACACCCGATGCGAGAGCATCGAACGACATGCCCTCGACGCTCTCCAGGGTGCGCAGGATCAGCTCGCGATGTTGGGGGCGGGTGGGCGCGATGCCGAAACCGCAGTTGCCCATCACCACCGACGTGACCCCATGCCAGGGCGAGATCGTCAGCATGCGGTCCCACAGGATCTGGGCGTCGTAGTGGGTGTGGATATCGACGAAGCCCGGGGATACGACGCACCCGCCTGCGTCCAGGGTTTCGTCGGCGTCGCCGCCGATCCGCCCCAGGGCGGCGATGCGGCCCTCGCGGATGCCCACGTCTCCCTCGAATGCGGGCGCACCGGTGCCATCCACGAGACGGCCCCCTCGAATCAGGAGATCGAAGTGATCGGACATGGGCGGCTCCCGAGGTGGCCTGGATCGGCCCGCGGATCCCGATCATACACGGGCGCTCTGCGCGAGGGGGCTAGTTTGCGCCCAGGCGTCGGTCGCGGCCTATACTCGAAACCCCATGAAGTGCATATCGCTCTCCTTTGCGCTGTTGCTATTGCTGCTGGGAACGTCCTCGGCTGCGCCCGATGGCGCCCGACCCCAGTCCCGCTTCGAGAAGACGCAGGTGCTCGCCGAGGCCGGGGACCGCGACGCCCAGTGGGAACTTGCGGAGATGTACAAGTTCGGAGTGGTGGTCGCCGCCGACGACAAGCTGGCCGTCGAGTGGACGCGCAAGGCCGCGCGCCAGGGGCAGATGGACGCCCAGGTGGAGATGGGTCTGCGCTTCGAAGCCGGAGCGGGGATGGAGGCCAGTGCCACGCGTGCCGCCAACTGGTTCCGCAAGGCGGGAGAGCAGGGCCACCTGGAGGCTCAGCTCAAGCTCGGTCGATACTACGTGGATGGCAAGGGGGTGAAGCGCAGCGACAGGATCGCCATGGAGTGGTTTCGCCGCGCGGCCGAGCAGGGCGACCTCCGCTCCCAGAGACTCCTGGCCGCTGCCTACTTCGAGGGACGCGGCCTTCCGCGCGACATCATGGAGTCGCGCATGTGGCTCGAGATCAGCGGTGCCGCCGATCGGCCCAACGGGCGCAAGCTTCGCGAACAACTGAACGAACGCATGAGCGAAGATCAGGTGGCCCGGGCGCGGGCCCGAGCCGAGGAGTGGAGGGCCGCCCACGGCGAACCGCAGAAGGAAGAGCTTCAGTCGTCCAGGTAACCCAGGGCCTCCAGGGCCTCGCGAACTTCCGGGTCGGGATCCACGGGGCGATCGGCGACGTGTTCCGAACGCTTCTCGGCGGCGTCGACGATCGTCGATAGCGCGGCGGGCATGCCTTCGCCCTTCTCCGGCTTCGTCTCCTGGGGATCCAGGGCCAGGTCGACGCGCAGTCCGTCGCGTCCCGCCGCCCCGATCCATTTCAGCGAGCCGTCGCGTACGTAGTAGAGCGTGCGCTTGCCCTTGTTGGGCGCCCGCGTGCCCACCACCAGGCTGCGGGGTGACGTATCCGTCTTGCCCTGCAGCCACGGCAGCAGGCTGTCGCCGTCTCCGGGGGCGCCGTCTTCGGCTCCCACCAGGGCGAGCATCGTGGGCTTGAGATCCTCCAGCTGGGCCGGACCGACCAGTCGGCGGCCCGCGGGGATGCCCGGCGCCCGCACGATGAGGGGCACCCGGAGCAGCTCCTCGTACAGGTTCAGTCCGTGCTCCATCACCCCGTGGTCTCCGAGACCCTCGCCGTGGTCGGCGGTGAGCACGACGGCGGTGCGCTCGTCCAGGCCGAGCATCTTCACGCGCTCGAGCAGGTCTCCCACCTGGGCGTCGGTGTACGCCACTTCGCCTCGATAGGCCCGGATGAGCTCCCGCAGATGCCTGCGGTCGCGGACGTTCTGATCCTTCGGGACGCGCTTGCCCTCGAGTGTCACGTTGTCGTGCGGTGACACCGCGTAGCCCACCGGCGGCTGGTACGGCCAGTGCGGGTCGAAGTAGTGCACCCACAGGAAGAACGGCTGATCGAAGTTCGCGGTCAACCAGTGCTTGGCGGCCTTGGTGGTCGCCTCGCCCCGGACCCAGAACTCCTTGCGATTCTTGCCGCGCCAGACATACGACTCCGACGGTTCGAACACGTAGGTGTCGAATCCCTGGTGGAAGCCGAACCGCCGATGGAGGATGTAGCTGGAGACGAACGCCGCCGTCTTCATCCCGTTCGCCTTCATGGCGTCGGCGGTCGTGTGGATGCGCGGGTCGAGGAGGACGGCGTTGTACTCGGCGCGGTGGTTCCAGACGTACAGGCCCGTGAGGAGCGAAGCATGGGCGGGCCCCGTACTGGGCGTGGGCGTATAGGCGCTTTCCACCAGCGCGCCCTGGGACGCGAGCCGGTCGATCGCCGGCGTCGCCACGGGGCCGCCGTAGGCGCCCACGTGGTCGGCCCGCAGGGTGTCGATGGTGATGAGCAGCAGCGAGTCGATGCCCGTCTTTGCCGCCATCGTGCGGGCCGGAGCCTGCGCGTCCGGCGCCGGAGCGGCCGCCAGCAGGGCGCAAGCGAGGGCGCCGAGCAGGATGGCGATGGGGCGCACGGATCTCGTCACGAGCGATGCAGTCTAACCGAGACGCCGTCGCTTCGGAGCGCGCCCGGCTGCCGCCCGAGACGCCGTCGCTTCGGAGCGCGCCCGGCTGCCGCCGTCCGGTTCACGGTTGGGCGGGTCCGCCGCCGCCCGGAAGCGCGGACCAGCTCGGCGGAATCTCGATCTGCTTCCAGTCGACCCAACCGCTGGCCATGGCCGCCGCGGCTCCCCCGGCACACAGGGCCAGGGCCGCCAGCCAGCGAAGCGCCGCGCGCCGACGCGGCCGGCGACGCGCGGATCGGGGGACCCGGACGGTGTGGTTCTCGGGTGCCTGGAAGATGTTGCGCTCCCACAAGCCGGCCGCGATCTCACGGCGACACTCGACGGGGCAGGGCGAACCCAGGGCCCGCTCCAGGGTCCGTCGCAGGGCCTGGGCCGAGGGCATGCGCTTCTTCGGCGCGCCGCGCAGGCACGAGCGGATCGCGCGTGCCAGATACCGCGGAGTCCCCGGCACCAGCTTGCGAAGCGCGGGATAGCGCCCGGCTTCGATGCGCCGCACCAGCGATGGCGACCCCTTCGAATCGTCGTTCAGGAACGGTGTGCGGCCGGCCAGCATCTGGTAGAGCACCACGCCAAGCGAATAGAGGTCGCTGCGGGTGTCGGCGCGCTCGCCTAGGAGTTGCTCCGCGGACATGTAGAGAGGCGTCCCCACGGCGTGGCCCGCCTGGGTCAGTGCGCTGTCCCTCGGGTCCAGGGCGATGCCGAAGTCCGCGATCTTCACCTCGCCTCCGCTCCCCAACAGGATGTTCGAGGGTTTCATGTCGCGGTGGACGATGCCTCGCTCGTGGATCTCCTCCAGGCCGCGGGTCACCTCCAGTGCGATCAGCGCCGCAAGCCGCGGCTCCAGGCGCTGCAGGGTCTGGAGGACGCTGGCCAGATCCGTTCCGGCCACGTATTCCTGGGCGATGTAGGTGTCGCCGCGCCAGCTGAAGCAATCGTAGACCGCGACCACATTCTGGTGATGGATCGAGGCGGCCGCCTGGGCCTCGCGCTGAAAGCGCTCCTCGTGGGCTTCGTTGTCGGCCAGGTCGCGGCGCAGGGTCTTGAGCACCACCTGGCGTTCCAGACCCGCCTGCTCGGCCCGGACCACGACGCCCATCCCGCCCTGGCCGAGTTCACACTCGACCTGGTAGTTCCCGACCTTCTTCCTGCCGCTCGACGCGCTCATGGAAGGGCGCCCTCGCCATCCTTTCGGTGCACGCTAGTCGTCAGGGAGCATGTAGGCCCGGGGCTCGTGGGGCCGTGCCTCGATGAGGATCTGGAACGTGTGCTCCCCCAGCTGGACCCGGTCGCCGCTCTTGAGGTCGGCCGACTTCACCTGGGCGCCGTTGACGAGCACGCCGTTCATGCTGCCCAGGTCGCGGACCCGAAAGCCCTCGCCGCCGAATTCGATGGCCGCATGCTGTCGCGACATGGAGTCGTCTTCGACGGTCAGGTCCGAGTGGGGACCGCGACCGATGGTGGTGGTGCGGCGAGAGAGCTCGAACTCGCTGCCGGCGCCACCGCCGGACACGATCACGAGCATGGCCTTCCAGCGCTCCAGAAAGCGCGACAAGGCATCCGATGTATCGGGTGCGTCCAGACGTCGCGTGAATCCGTCGCGCATGGGCTCCTCCTCCACGAGTCAAAGGGTGTTAGCGGCCGGCGGCGCGTAATCTTGATCGGGTTGTGGCCATCAGCGGCACGCAAGCGAGCGGCAATTGCGGCTGCAAGCCACCTGCCAGTCGCGACTGTTCGGGTCTACACCGTCACGGCGCCATGGGCGGGCCCGCGGAACCGGATCCAGGCCACCAGTCCCACGGCCACGAAGGCGAGGCCCAGACACAGCCCCCACCAGATCCCCGGCAGTCCCCAGCCGGCGCGCAGGCCCAGCGCGTAGCCAATGGGGAGGGCCAGCACCCAGTAGGCCACGAACGTGAAGACCGCCGCCGGCCGCGTGCGCCCCATGCCGCGAAGAACGCCGCAACCCACCACCTGGACGCCATCGAAGAGCTGGAAGACACCGGCGATGGGCAGGATGCTGGCACACAGGGCCACCACCGCCGGGTCCCCGGTGTAGAGACGGGGCAACAGGTTGCGAAGGGTCAAGAAGGCGATGGCCGAGATCAGCATTACGCCGCCTCCGAGCCGCATGGCCACCCCGGCCGAGCGTTGGGCGGCGATGGGATCCCGCGCGCCCAACAGGTTGCCTACCCGGGTCACGACGGCTTGGGAGATTCCCAGCGGCAGCATGAACGCAAGCGCCGCCATGTTGAGGGCAATCGTGTGAGCCGCCAACGGCTCGGCGCCCAGTCGGCCCGCCAGCAGGGCGGCGCCCGAGAAGGCCCAGACCTCGAACGACATCTGCAGGGCGATCGGCGCGCCGAGCGCCAGTACGTGTGCGAGGGCGCGGGGCTCGAAGGCGGCGCGGCTCCAGGGCACCCAGGCGTCCCGGTGCAGGCCGAAGGCGCGTACCCACATCACGAGCCCCGCGAACATGACGACCCGGGTGAGGCCGCTGGCCAACCCCGCCCCCACCAGACCCAGGGCCGGCGCTCCCAGGTTCCCGAAGATCAGCGCGTAGTTCGCCACCACGTTGAATCCGTTGGCCAGCAGGATCACCCAGAGGGCGGGGCGCACGATCTCGCGGCCCTGCAGGTACTGGCGCAGGGCCAGGAAGGCCAGGAAGAACGGAACGCTTGCGATCTGGACGTCGGTGTAGCGGGCGGCGGCCCGGGAGAGCCCTGGATCCTGGCCCAGCGCCAGCAGGAACCACTCCGCGCCGGCCAGCAGGGCGCACACCGGGACGCTGGCGAGAACGGCCAGTACGAGGCCCCGCTGCAGGGTCAGGGCCATTCGCTCGCCCTGGCCGGCGCCGTGGGCGAAGCTGATGATCGGGTCGATGCCGTGGATCAGGCCCTGGCCCACGAGCAGGGCGCCGAAGACCCAGGCGTTGGCGATGGCGGCGGCGGCCAGGGCCTCGACGCTCACCCGGGCCACCATCAGGGTGTCCACCGTCCCCAGCAGCATGAAGCCCACCTGGGCGCCCGCGACCGGAGCGGCGAGGACTGCCAGCTTGCGGACTTCGCGACGCACGGCGGACACGCGGGGCCTCGCTTCACGATTGCGTTCGGGGAGCGGCGTAACGTAGAGGATCCGCAGGGTTTGTCGAAGGCGACGCAGGGCCACCGGGACGACAGCTGCGCTATAGACCGCGTGGGTCGCGAGGCGGAGAGTGCGGCCCGATGGGGATTCCGATTCGCCAGAGCCGATTCCAGAGCGGGGCGCAGAAGCTGATGCTGCTGCTCGCCTCCACGTTGCTCGCGCTCGGGGTCGCCGAGGCCGCGTTCCGGATGTTCGATGTGCGGGGCTACCACGAGCCTCGGAAGGAACTCGCCATGCAGCAGGCACTGCTCCCGGAGGCGGATCGGGTGCCCGGGGTGTCGGTGCAGTACCGGCCCTATGCGGAATTCAGCCACGTGTACGACAGCAATCCCCGCGGGACCTTCGACGACGACAATGCGATCGCCTACCGGCTGAATCGTTACGGATTTCGCAGCCCCGACGTGGAACACGCCAAGCCCCGGGGCGTAAAGCGGGTGATCCTGCTTGGCGACTCGTTCACTTTCGGTCAGGGGGTGTGGCTCGAGGACACGCTGAGCTACCGGCTCGAAGGCCTGCTCAACACGGACGTGCCGGCCGACACCCAGGTGCTGAACTTCGCGGTGGGGGGGTGGGGGTCCCGGGACGAGGTCCTGTATCTCGAGAACGAGGGGATGGCATTCGAGCCCGACCTGGTGATCGTCGTGTACGTGCTCAACGACGCGCGCTATGCGGGCGGCCTGGATCTCTGGCGCGAGTTCCGCGCGCAGTATCAGAAGCGCGGACTCAAGTGGTCGTATCTCGCCAGTTATTTCTACGCGGCCGTGGGGCGGCGAACCCTGGCCCGGCGGTACGTCGACGATCTGGTGCAGGAGTCCGAGCAGCAGAGGGAGGAGTGGCGGCGAAGCTTCGCCGACGTGAACCGCGGACGTGGAATCGCTGCCGCCGGGGGCGCGCGCTTCGCGGTGGCGATCTTCCCGTTCCTGTACGACCTGGACGAGACCTATCCCTTCCGCTCGCTCCACCAGAAGCTGGTGGACTACTGCCGTTGGAACAACATCCCCGTCCTGGACCTTTTCGCTGCCTTTCAGGGCCACGAATACGCCGAACTGTGGGTCCACCCGAGTGATCAGCACCCGAACGAAGAGGGCCATCGCATCGCTGCGGACGCGCTGGCCGACTTCATTGCGCGGGAAGGCCTCTTGAAGGACCTTTCCCCCCGCTCATAGGAGAATGCGATGACCATCAGAACCAGCCTCGTCACCAGCGCCACCCTGCTGTTCCTGGCCCTTCCGGCGAATGGCACCGAGTCCGACCTGTCCGTGCCGTCGGGGGGGCGCGTCGAACGCGCCTCCTTCACCACCGCCATGATCGAACGCGAGCCCCAGGACTCGGTGACGTCGCTCGCCAACGACGATGTGCAGCTGCACTACTTCACCGAGATCCGGGATGCCGAGGGCGATACCGTGATCCACCGCTGGGAGTGGAACGGGGACGTGATGGCCGAGGTGACATTCGAAGTCGGCGGGCCCCGTTGGCGCGTCTACTCCACCAAGAGCCTGGATCCCAGCTGGCTCGGCGAGTGGACCGTCACCACCGTCGACTCGTCGGGCCGCGTTCTGCAGTCGGACACCTTCGTGTACGAAGAAATTCCGAGCGCCGCGAACAGCCAACCCTGACGGAGCCCGACTCTCGATCCCGGCTGTTATGAGCCCACGCGCAGGCCGCGGCCCATGCGTTTGCGGCCCTGGTTGATCTCGCGGAGTCTGGCGATGCCTTCCTCGGCGACGTCGCTGCCCGCCACCTGATCGTCCTCGCCGGCGAGCTCGTCCATGTCGACCCAGGTGGCGTACAGCGGGCGGGTGCGCTCGGTGATGATCCCGGCCTTCAGGAGCGTCTTGATCAGGACCCGGAAGATGTTGGTGCTCTCGCGCATGTTGTCGCGGCGGGCCTCGTCGCCGAAGGACTCCATCACGGCGCTGCGCACCCATTGCCAGTCGAGGCCGAACTCGGCGTAGATCTGCTGCTTCTGCTCGGCGTTCACCAGGTTGAAGAGCAGGGTCTGGAAGCACTGGGCAGCCCAGGCCTCCACCTTCTCGTGCTCCTCCTCGCTGAGCTTGGGCACGGTCTTGTCTGCCCAGATCTTTCCGAACTTGTGGTGGAAGGCCTCGTCGGTCATCACGAACTGTATCAGGCGCCGCAGCAGTGGATCGCCGGTGCGGGCGTGGATGGTGGCGAAGGCGCCCATGGCGAGACCCTCGATCAGCATCTGCATGCCCACGAGCTTCTTGTAGACCTCGGGCGCGAGCACCACCTCCTGCATCAGGTTCGCGACGGTGGGGCCTGCCTTCAGGGGCGTGCCCCAGCGGGTGTGGATGTAGCGGGCGAAGCCGGTGACGTGGCGCGCCTCTTCGCGAGCCTGGTTGGCGGCGTACTCCTGGGCGCCCGGATCGCGCAGGATGTGGCAGAGGCTGGCCGACAGGGACAGGGCGCCCTGCTCGCCATGGAGAATGCTCGACAGGAAGAAGCGGGCGTTCTGGTTGGCCATGCGGATCTTCTGGCGCTCGTCGAGCTTGTCTGCCACCGCGCAGTTGAGCTCCACCACCATCTCGGGGGGCAGGATCGTCTTCTCCTCGAGATCGAACGCCTGCCCCTCGAAGTCGATGTAGCGCGGGTCCATGGGGTCCCAGAAGTGGTCCACGGTCGCGGAGATGATGCCGTCGAAGGCGTCGGCGCGGTCGGCGTAACGCTCCACATCGATCTGCGCCATGAAGTCGTCGCGATCGAGGGTGTTGTAGGCCGGATCGTGGGTGATGTGCTGCGCCATGGACTTCGTTCTCCTCGAGTCAGGCCGGGTGGGTCCCGGAGAGTTGGATGCGTGTCAGGGTGTCGATCACGGTCTCGCGCGTCGCCCGGCTGGGATCTTCCGCCCACCAGGCCACTACGCGCGCCAGCATTCCCACGAGGGCCTGGGAGAGGACCTCCGGGTCGAGGCCCTGGCCGTCGCCAGGCCCGCGGCGGCGCCGCGTCTCGGCAATCGACGCGGCGAGGCCGTCGAGCACGTCCGACTCCACGGCCGCGGCGTCGGTGTCGGAGCTGAACAGGATGCGTGCCAGATCCCGGTTGTCCTCGACGAACACCACCAGCGCCTCGGTCCGGGCGCGCACCCCATCGCGGCCACCCGCCGTGTCGGCGTCGGCGGTGTCGATGCTCTCGCGCAGGGCGGCGATGCTGTTGCGGGCGATCTCGCTGAACAGCGCGCGCTTGTCGCGGAAGTGGAGATAGAAGGTGCCTGCGGCGACACCGGCGTTTCGGGCGATGTCGTGGGTCGTGACCTGGTGCAGGCCGCGCGAGGCGAAAAGGCTGCGGCCGGCGGCCAGCAGCCGCGTTCGGGTGGCTTGACGGCTTCGCGAGGCCGCCGACTCGCGCCCGGAATCCGAGCCGGGAAAGTCTCGAAGGGCTCGACTGACAGACATGTCAGTCGCTGACGCTATCGTCAGCCGGAAGTCCGGTCAAGCTGGATTGGGGCCGGTCGTCGCAACGCTGCGCCCTCTGGCACAATGGGCGGCCCGGAACCAAGGCAAGGAGGACGAGATGGATGCGTTTTCTGCGCGCTATGGACCCTGGGCGCTGGTGGCCGGAGCCTCCGAGGGGCTGGGGGCTGCGTTTGCGGGCCAGATCGCGGCCCACGGAGTGAACCTGGTGTTGGTGGCGCGCCGGGCGCCGCTGCTTGCGGACCTGAGTCGCGCGCTGACCGACGAGCACGGTGTGCAGGTGCGCGGTCTGGTCGTCGACCTGGCCGAGCGCGGCGCTCTCGGGGCAGCCAGCCACGAGGTGCGCGATCTGGAGGTGGGCCTGCTGGTCTACAACGCGGCCTACTCGCGCATCGGGCCCTTCCTGGAAGATCCCCTGGAAGAGCACCTGCAGGAGCTCGACGTGAACTGCCGGGGTCCCCTCGTGTTTGCCCACACGTTCGGGCGGCCCATGGCGGCCCGGGGCCGGGGCGGGATCCTTCTGATGTCTTCGCTGGCAGGCGGGCAGGGCTCGCCGGGAATCGCGAACTACGCGGCCACCAAGGCCTACAACACCGTGCTGGCCGAGGGCCTGTGGGGGGAGCTCCGGGGGCGGGGAGTGGACGTGCTGGCGTGTTGCGCCGGGGCCACACGGACGCCGCGCTACCGGGCCAACCAGGAGGAGCGCGGCGGCGGATCGATTCCGGCTCCCGAGATGGAGCCCGAAGCCGTTGCGTCCGAGGCACTTCGCGCGCTGGGACGCAGGCCCAGCATGATTCCCGGGGCGGCAAACCGCACGGCCGCGTTCTTCATGTCGCGGGTCCTGCCCCGGAGGCGCGCGGTCATGATCATGGGGCGGTCGACGCGCGGAATGTCGCCGTCGTAGAAAGTCGCCGCCTTCTCAGCCGTGGGTGACGCCGCCCATCCACAGGTGCATGGCGGCGTACGCGCGCCACGGGCGCCATGCCTCGGCGATCGCGGCCACCCGCGAAGCGGTTGGCGGGCCGGAGCGGCCGGCCAGTGCGCGGCGCAGTCCCAGGTCCGAGGCGGGAAAGGCGTCGGGTTCTCGCAGGGCGCGCATGGCGATGTACTGGGCCGTCCACTCACCCAGTCCCGGCAGGCTTCGCAGCTTTTCCAGGGTCTCGTCGGGTCCCGTGGACCCGTCGAGCCGCAACGAGTCGCTGGCCACTGCTTCCGCCAGACCCCGGATGGCCGCAGCGCGCGCGCCCGGCAGGCCGATGTGGGCCAGGTCGGTTCCGGCCAGGGCCTCTGCGCTGGGGAACAGGCGATCGCTGCCGTCTTCTCCCATCCCGGGGAGGGGCTCGCCGTACGCTTCGACCAGACGGCCGGCCAGGGTGGTGGCGCCCTTGACGGTGACCTGCTGACCCAGGACCGCTCGCACGGCCAGCTCGAAGCCGTCCCAGGCGCCGGGGACTCGCAGTCCCGGCCGCGTCCGCAGGGCGCGCCGCAGTCGCGGATCGCGGCGCAGGCTCGAGGCGATCTCCACCGGATCGGCCGTGAGATCGAAGAGTCCGCGCAGGCGCTCGACCACCTGGATCAGGCCGGCGGGGTTTTCGAGTCGGATGCGGGCCTGCAGGTGGTTCTCGCCGGGAACGGGTCGCACTTCGACGATTCCGACCACGCCGTCGAGCCTCACCGTTCGGCGATAGAAGTTGCGCCCCACGATTTCGACGCCCGGCGTGGCGCGCAGGGCGAGGAAGTCGCGCAGCGGGTTCCAGGCGAACGGAGGGCGGAACGGCAGACGCAACGTCGCGTCCGCGGGGCCGTGCCCCGGTTTGCGGTCGCGGCGGGTCCGCACGCGCCGGAGTTCGCGCGGGGGGCGGCCGTAGGTGTCGCGAATCGCGGCGTTGAAGCGCCGGACGCTTGCGAAGCCCGAGCCGAAGGCGACCTGGGCCATGGGGAGCGCAGTCTCGTCGATGAGCCTCTTCGCGAAAAGCACCCGGCGCGTCTGGGCCACCGTCACGGGCGCGGCGCCCAGATGCTGGAGGAACAGGCGCCGCAGCTGGCGCTCGCCCATGCCCAGTCGGGCCGCCAGGTGGTCGACGCCGGCTTCGTCCAGGGCGCCCTCGCCGATCAGGCGCAGGGCGCGCGACACCGTGGTCGAGCTGCCCAGCCACGCGGGCGTTCCCGGCGACGCCTCGGGGCGGCAGCGCAGGCACGGTCGGAAACCCGCCTCCTGGGCCGCTGCCGCGCACGGCAGGAACAGGCAGTTCTCACGGCGGGGAGTTCGCGCGGGACATACGGGCCGACAGTAGACACCGGTGGTGCGCACCGCCGTGAAGAAGCGACCGTCGAACCGGGCGTCTCGGGCTCGCAGGGCCCGATAACAGCTGTCGGGATCCAGATCCACGGCCCAGGAGATAGCGCGCTTCGCCGACCAAGACTGGCCGTTTTCGGACGTGATGGGCGCAGCCGGGCCGCTAGCTCGCTTTCTCTCGCGGCGGGGTCACCGACGCGATCTTGACCTGCCCCGGGGAGGGGCGGGGTTTCTCTCCCTGGGAGGGAAGGCCGGGTCCGAAGTGGAAACCCTGCCCGTAGGGAATTCCGAGCTGCCGCAGGACGAGCAGCTCTTCTTCGGTTTCGACGCCCTCGGCGATCACCTCGGCTCCGATCTTTCGGGCAACGTTGTTGAGCGCGCGCAGCACCTCCTGGCGCGGCGGGTCGGCGTCGATGCCCCGCACCAGGCCCATGTCCGCCTTCAGGAAATCGGGCGTGATCTCCATGATCGCCTCGAGACTGGCGTAGCCGGCGCCGGCGTCATCGACGGCGATCCGGATTCCCAGGTTGCGCCACGAATCCCGCATTTCGCGGAAGATCGCGAAGTTCTCGATCGACTCCTTCTCGGAGATCTCCAGCACCAGATCGCTGGGCTGCAAGTGGTAGTTCTCGAGGGTCTTCACGAGTCCCTCGCCGCGCAGGTTGGGGTCGCCGATCGAGGTGGGCAGGCAGTTGAGGAAGAGCATCTTGCCCACGGGCAGGCAGTGCACCTGCTCCAGGGCGGCGCGCCGGCACAGGCAGTCGAGCTCGTAGACCAGGCCGCGCTGGCTGGCGAGCTCGAAGAGCTGGCCGGGACTGCGCAGATCGCTATCTCGCGGGCCGCGGGCCAGGGCCTCGTACCCGATCACCCCGGACTCACGCAGACTCACGATGGGCTCGAACAGCACGCCCAGGTTGCCCGAGAAGATGAGCTCCAAGAGCTGGCGTCCCCGGGCCCGGGAGCGCACGTCAGACTCGAGCCTCGCGTCGTGGTGCGCAGCTTCCAGGGCCTCGCGGATCTGGCGCTCGGCCTTCACGTTGGGGTTGTAGAGGAGCACTGCGAGGCCAACCGGGAGCTCCAGCGTCTCCCGGTGATAGGGGTACACCGCCTGGCGACCGCGGCGGGTAAGTGCGGTCGAGAGGTCGCCCGCCAGGCTCGAAAGGCCCTTGTAGAAGTCACGGTCTGCGCGGTCGCGGAAGAGCAGGACGATCAGGGTGTCGCCGCCGCGTTCGGCCGTGGCATAGACCTCGGCCTCAGGGGCCAGCTCTGAGGCCACCTCGCCCACCAGGGAAACCAGGTTGTCCACCGTCTGCTGGTGGGCCTGGCCGCCATAGCTGCGCTCCACCCCGCTCAGGGCGGTGACGTCGATCACCAACACAGCGGCGGCCCCGCTCTCGCGCAGGCCGTCCTCAATGCGGTCGAGCGTCTGGTCCTGGTCGAATGAGAGCATGCCCCCCCCGGGCGCGGCCGCACGACTTCCGATGAGGGTGGATCGGCGGAATGAGCCTCCCGCCTTAGGTGGATCCCCAATGGGAGCGGTCGACCCCCGCGGTGGCCACGAGAGGGCCCCCAGAGGCGTTTTCTACCCGCCCTCCCCGGTGCTGCTCTCGCAAACCGCCGAGGTGGGCACGCTGCGCTGACAGCGCAGGCCCTCGGTGACCCCGCTGGAGAGCACGGCACAGGCCGAGGACAGGGCGCCCTGCAGGGCCTGCTCGCGATCCACGGCCGAGACGCTGCGACAGGCGCTGCGGGTGCGGTAGGACACGCACACCTCACAACGAACCTGGTTCGAGCGCAGGGTCACCACCCACACGGCCACCGCGAACAGGCCCGCCAGGATCACGGCGACGATGCGGCGGCTCACGGCACGCGCGCCGCGAAGCGCAGGCGCACGTAGTCGGCCGTCCAGCGCCCGTGGGAGTCGCACAGGGCCGGACGCAGCATCTCGCAGACCTCGGCCAGGAAGCCCGGCCGCTCGCCATCGGGCAGCTCCGCCATGAAGGGTCCCGCGAAGATCTCGAGCCAGTCTCGCATGCAGGTGGGCAACGCGGTGGGGCGCGGAATCAGGGCAATCGTCTCCACCTTCAGACCCTCCGCTTCGAGTTCCGACCGGTAGTCGTCGTCGGTGGGAAAGTACCAGGGATGATGGGCCTGGCCGTCGACCCCCCGGTCGGAGAGGGCTCGCAGGAGAGCGGTCTGGATGGCGGCCACGCAGCCGTGGCCCCCGAATTCGGCCACGAACCGCCCCCCGGGCCGCAGCGCGCGCCGCACGCCGGCGATCACGTCTCGCGGTCGCTTCATCCAGTGCAGGGCCGCGTTGCTGAAGACTGCGTCGAACTCGCTGTCGAAGCCGAGGGCGTGCCCGTCCGCCACGTGGGCGTCGAGCCCGCGCGCGCGGGCCGCCGCGACCTGCTCGGCGCTGGCGTCCACAGCCACCACCTGGCAGCCGCCCGCGACCAGCTTCTCCGTGAGCGCGCCGTCTCCGCAGCCCAGGTCCAGGATGCGCTCCCCGGGTCGGGGCGCCAGCAGCTCCAGCACGGGCTGGCCCAGGTCGGCGACGAAGCCCGCCTGCTTTGCGTAGCGTTCGGGATCCCAGCGCTGCTCGCGATTCAACCGGGGTGCTCCGATTTCCAGATCGTCCACAGCGGCGGGCCCAGGACCAGCATGCCCACGACCCCGGCTCCGATGGCGGCGATCAGGACCGCGCCCGCGGCGGCGTCCTTTGCGCGTCCCACCAGGGGGTGGGGCCCGGGCGAAGTTGCATCGCCGAGCCTCTCGAGGGCGGTGTTCATCGACTCAGCGACCCACACGAGTGTCATGGCCAGCACCAGCGCGACCCAGTCGCCGCGGGAGACCCCCAGGGCGAATCCCGCCGCGCACACGGCCAGGCTGGCGGCGGCGTGGATCCAGGCGTTGGGTTGCGTGCGCAACACGTCCCAGATTCCGAGCGCGGCGTTGCGGAAGCTGCGCGCACGCGCCGCAGGACTCAATCCCGAATCGTTCATGGTCGGGCCTCGGCGTGCGTTCGCGGGCGCCGACGTCTCCGCGATACTGTACGCGGACCCAGCGGCGGCCCGATCATATCGAACCCGATCGAGAGGCGGACATGGCGTACCAGGACATCCGGTTCGAGGTGACGGACGGCGTCGCCACGATCACGCTGAACCGCCCGGATCGACTCAATGCGTTCAGCGGCAGCATGGGCAGGGAGCTGGGGGCCGCCTACCGGGCCTGCGACGCGGACGACGCGATCCGCGCTGTGGTGCTGACCGGCGCCGGGCGGGCGTTCTGCGCAGGCGCCGACATGTCGGCTGGGGCCGACACCTTCGCGAGCCGGGACGAATCGGATTTCAGCGCGGTCGGCGTCGATCCCCCGGCCTGGCGCGTGCGCAAGCTGGTGATCGCCGCCGTCAACGGACACGCGGTGGGGGGCCGCACCACCATCTGATGGGTCGCGCCGACGCTCGCGAGGGGGGACTGGCGTACCTGGAGAAACGGCAGCCGCGCTGGAGTTCGAGCGTGGCGAACGACTGGCCCGACTGGCCCGCCTGGCCCGACTGGCCGAACGGGGACGATTGACGGCGCCACGTCCCCCGCCGCTCGTTCAGCGCCGGCGAAAGCTCTCGCGTGCCTGCGCCGTGTGCAGCGCACCGCGGAGCACGTCGCCGTCGGTCTCCGTCACGTCACCCAGGCGCCCGCGCGCGGCATACGACCGCATCTGGGTCTTGGTCATGTGGACGGCGACCTCGGGCTTCGCGGCCAGGCGGGCCACCCAGTCTTCCACGGTGGCGTCGAGGGCCTTCTCCGCCACGCATCGATGCACCAGGCCCCAGTGCTGGGCGGTGGCCGCATCCACCCGTTCGCACATCAGGATGATCTCGCGGGCGCGTGCGGCACCCAGTTCGTGGATCAGTCGCGGCGTTCCGCCCCAGGTGAGCGGAATTCCCAGGTCGACTTCGGGTACGTGGAAGACGGTCTCGGCACTGGCGATGCGGAAATCGCAGGCCAGGGCCAGCAGCAGGCCGCCCCCGATGGCGTGGCCGTGGATGCGGGCCACGGTGACGGCGTCTACGTCCTCGATGGCTCGGCAGGCTCGGGCTCCCATCTGCGAGGCGTAACGGCGCTCTCGATCGCTGGCGGCGTTCTCGGTCGCCGCCAGGCCCGGCGGATCGCCGCGATCGGCCCCGGCGCAGAACGAGGCGCCCCGTCCGCCCAGCACCACCGTTGTGACGGCGAAGTCGGTCTGGAGGCCCGTGAACAGGGCCGTGATCTCCTCGAGGCTTCGAGTCGAAAGGGCGTTGCGCACCCGGGGACGGTTCAGCCACACGCGCAGGATCGATCCCTCGCGCTCGAGTTCCAGGGTCTCGAATTCCATGGCCGTCCGTGTATCACGCGGGCCGCCAGCGTGTCGAGGTCGGACCGCCGGGTAACCGTCTGCGGGCGGCTGCCGTATGCTGCCCGCGAACCTCGGAGGTTCCTTGGGCCCTGTCATCAATCGGGTTTGCCTCATCCTGGGCCTGTCCGTGGGCCTCGTGCTCGTGCCCGGCTGCCCGCCGGCTGGGCCCGACCCCCTGAGCTACCAGCTCGGTCACAGCGGCGACCACTGGGACACGGTATCCGGACGCGAATTCATCCCGGAGCTGCAGGGCCGTTACCCGGAATACTTCGAGGTGATTCTCGATCCAGCGGATACCCGCGAGCCGGACCTGCGTCCCCTGCGCGACGATCTGGAGCGAAACCCCACGGACCTGCGCAGCTACGACGCGCTCCACGCGCTGGCCGTCGGCTACTTCGAGCTCAACTACCGGGGAAACTCCTCGCCGGGTGGACCCTACTACCTGGCCGACAACTTCCGGGCGGCGAAGCTGGTGGCCGTGCCCTGGCGCGCCTACGGCCAGATCGACGACGGCGCACTGCGCGATGCAATCCTCGACTTCTTCGAGGACGCCGCGTCCGGTGAGAAGCTGGCCACCGCCGCCACCGCGCCGCGGCTGGCGCGGGTGGTGGCGTCGCTCGAGGCGAAGGAGACGGATGACCCGGATCGCCGCGAACGCATCCGGCTGCTGGCGGAACGACTCGCAGCGCTCGAGCCTGCCTCCAATCAGTAGGTCATTGCCTGACGCCTAGGTCATTGCCTAGCGCTGCGGGTCGCCGCCCGCTGAGGGCGGGAGCGGCGGCGGCGTGGCCTGGGCCTGGAACAGGCTGGCCAGACCGGGGAGCTGGCCGGCAGCGGTCCATCCCGCCATGCCGGCGGTCCACACCAGGGTCTCGCTGCGCACACGGCCCACGGCCACCGCTTGCGCGAGCTGCGCCGGGTTGAAGGGCCCGACGCTCTGTCCGTTTTCGGCGAAGTGCCACGCCACCGGCGGCGGAGGCGGTGCCTGGGGCGACGGCCCCCCGCCGGTGCCCGGCATCATCGGCCCCGCCATGGCCATGCCCATACCCAGACCCACTCCGGCGCCCGCCAGTCCACCGGCCGGGTTTGCGGCCGCCACGGGCATGGCCTGACCCAGCTGGTAGCTCTGGAAGGCATTCATGTCGCCGATGACTCCCATGCTGGTGCGCGTGTCGAGCGCCTGCTCCACCTCCGCAGGAACCGAGATGTTCACGATGTAGAGCTGCGGAATCTCGATGCCGTACTCGTCGTCCACGCGCTCGACGACCATGCGACGCAGATCTTCCGAGAGCTGCTGGTAATTCGAGGCGAGGTCGAGCACGGCGATCTCCGACTTGGCCACGACATCGGCGAAGCCCGAATTGATCACGGCGCGAAGCAGCTCGGTGATCTCCTCAGCGTCGAACTGCGAGTCGGCCCCCACCAGCTCCTCGAGAAGGGTCTTGGGATTGCTCGCCTTGAGCGTGTAGGTGCCGAAAGCGCGCACCCGGATCGGACCGAAGTCCGGGTCGCGCATCATCACGGGGTTGGGTGTGCCCCACTTGAGATCCGTGATCTGGCGCGTGGAAACGAAATACACCTCGGCCATGAACGGGCTGTCGAAACCGTACTTCCATCCGGCCAGGGTACTCAGGACGGGCAGGTTGCGGGTCTCCAGCCGGTATTGACCGGGCTCGAAGACGTCGGCCACCCTTCCCTGGTGCACGAATACCGCGGACTGTCCGGGACGTACGATGAGTTGGGCACCGAACTTGATCTGGTTGTGATAGCGGGGAAAGCGCCAGACGATGGTGTGGCGGCTGTCGTCCACCCACTCCACGATGTCGATGAGCTCGGCTCGAAGCTTCTGGATCAGGGTCATGGTTTTTCTCCCTGCGGACCGGAGTCCGCTCGAACTAGAGGATTCTGAAAAGGCCCCGCAGGATGTCGAGGAGACCCCCGGAGAAGCCGTCCCCGAAATCCCAACCCGATGCGTGTCGATGCTGGGCCTCTGCCCGTGCGAATCCCTGGTGGGCCCGGGTCTCGGCCGCGCTTCGCGGCTCGTGGTGGAGCAGGGGCGATGTCCCGCCCCCGCTCAGGATGAACCCCGCGATCTGCTCGAGCTCGTCTGCGTCGAGCCAGGTGCCGTGCTCGTTGCAGCAATCGATGATCACGCCCGAGGATCTGCGGAAGTTTCGGCGCAGCATGAAGGCCTCGCACTCGGGGCATTTGCGGTATTCGACGCGCTGCGCGGCCGGATTGGCGCCGGTGGTCCGGGGCTTGAACTTCAACAACTCTGCCGGGTCCGCGTGGCTGCGGGCCTCGATGGCCTTGCTGAGCAGCAGGTCGAAGCTCTCGCCAGGCACCCAGAGACCGTTGCAGGTGCCGCACTCGTTGATGCCGACCCCGCCCACCTGGCGCGGCGGCATCAGCACGCTGCAAACCGGGCACGGGATCTCGTGTCCGTCGATTCGCACCGCCTCGGGGCGGAAGCAGACACCGCAGGCCGTACAGAAGCGCGACTCTTCGGCGTTGCGGGCGAAGCATTCGGGACAGATGAGGCTCAGTTGGCTCGCGTCGTGAACGATGGCCGAGCCGCAGAACGAGCAGGACTCGGCGTCGCCGGTCACCAGGGCGCCGCAGGCGCCGCAGCGCTGCACCTGGGCGTCGACTGGGTCGTGGCGCCGATTCTCCAGCGTCTCCCCGCAGCGGCAGGCGATGGTCTTGGCGATCACCTCGGAGACGTCGTATTGGGTGTGGCAGGTGGGGCAGGCGATCAGTCGCATGCGGCGGAACCTCCCCCCCCCGTGTTCAGGGCCGGGGAGGCACCGGGGGATCATCGGGCGGTCCGGGGCGCGACTTGATGCGGGCCTCTCGGGTTCAGGGGTCGAGGGCGTGGATGCTGTCCGACTCGACGACGGCGGCGTAGGCCGCCCGGATGCGTCGGCGCGTTGCGGCGATCCGCTCCAGCAGATCGGGCCCGCTCTGCCCGCGTTCTACCAGCTCGGCTACCGCCGGAAGCATGTCGCTGCGCAGATCGAGGGTCTCCAGGGGGCGCCCCCCCACCCAGCGGGTGCGGGCTTCCACGATCCGCAGCAGTCGCTGGTCGGCCAGCAGGCGGTCTACTCCGGGGCCGGGCGAGGCGGCCCTCAGCATGGCGGCGACACTCGGGTAGGCAGGAAAGGCTCCGGGCCCGCGCTCGAGCAGGGCGCCGCCGGCCAGGAAGTCCACATCCATCAGGCCCCCGGCTCCGGTCTTGAAGTCCACTTGCTCGGGTGAGACGCTGGCGCGTTCCGCAACCACGCGCTCGCGAAGCTCCGCCAGGTATTTCCAGGCGCGCCGCGGGTGGGCAAGCACCTGGCTGCGGGCGCTCGCCAGCACCGCCTGACCGGTTTCCAGGGCACCTGCGATGGCGCGGCCGCGGAGCAGCGCCACGTGCTCCCAGATCTCGGCGGTTTCCACCTCGTAATGCTCGAAGCTCTCGAACGAGGTGACGAGCGTTCCCTGCTGCCCGGACGGGCGCAGCCGGGTGTCCACGGGATACGCGACACCCGCCCCGGTCATGGTGGTGAGATAGGAGATCAGGCGCTGGCCCAGCCGGGACGCGGCGTCGATCCGATCGACGCCGCCCTGGTACAGGAAGATCAGATCCAGGTCCGAGTGGTACGTGAACTCGCGACCGGCCAGCTTCCCCATGGCCAGCACTGCGAAGCCCGAATCCGGCGCCGGGGCCGAGATCTGGGCCAGATCGAGGGCCCGGCGCGTGATGGTCTCGGCCAGCACCGACAGGAAGTCGGAAACCCGCTCGAAGGGCACGAGCCCGCCCAGGTCGAGGCAGGCCGCCAGGCAGGTCTCCTCGCGGCGCAGCACGCGCAGGGCGTCGAGGTTGCCCTCCAGGTCGCCCGGCGCCGCAGCGCGGTTCGTGTCGATGTCGGCCCCGGTCGCGAGTTCGCGTGCGCGGGACGCGAGCGTGTCGGGGCCGGATTCGGCGATGCGTTCCAGCAGGGCGGGCCGGAAGCTCAAGAATCCGGACATCTCCGGCTGGGTAGCCAGCACCCGGGCCAGGCCCGAAAGCACCGGGCCCTCCAGGCGCGCGGCGGCGGCGTCGCCGGATCGCCGTTCGATCACCGGCGCCGCCGAAACGGTCAGACGCTCCAGGAGCGCGTTGTTCGCGAG
The DNA here is from genome assembly GCA_032128115.1 of Deltaproteobacteria bacterium. Taxonomy (GTDB): domain Bacteria; phylum Myxococcota_A; class UBA9160; order UBA9160; family SMWR01; genus JAQBHB01. Next base: position 145,239 of record JAQBHB010000040.1, read on the forward strand.
TGCGGCCTCCAGGCGCTTCGCCAGGGATCGGCTCACTCGGGATCCTCGAGCACCAGGGCTTCGAAGTGGGTGCGTACCTCGTTGCGGGCGGCTGTCCAGTCTTCCAGCAGGCGGTCGCGGGCGCGTTCGCCCTGGGCGTCCGCATATCCCAGACGCCGCGCCAGGGCGATCTGGACCTGGCGATTGCGCGGGAATGCGGCGGTCTGCTGCTCCTCGGGAAGCTGCACCGCGTGTTCGGCGCGGCGCAACCACAGATAGGCGTTCGACAGGGCGAAGGCCACGTCGGCGGGAAGCTGTCCGCCTCGCGCCAACGCTGCCAGGGCGTCGAAGACGTTTCCGGTTCGCAGCTGCGGGTGGCGGCCGCCGTAGAAGAGCTGCAGCGATTGGGTCAGGAATTCCACGTCGCGGATGCCGCCGGGGCCCTCCTTCAGGTCGGCCTCCAGATCGCGGCCGGCCTGCCGTCGCTCCAGCTCGATGCGGTCTTTCATGGCGCGCACGTTGCGCATGACGCCTGGATCGATGGAAGTGCGGTAGACGAATGGCGCGATGGCGTCGGCGAACGCCCGGGCGTCTGCGGTCGGACCCGCCACGGGCCGCAGCCGGATCAGCATCTGACGCTCCCACTCGGCGCCGAAGCTGGCGTAGTAGTCGAGCGCGGCATCCACGGGAACGGCCAGCGCGCCCGAGTGTCCCTCGGGACGCAGCTCCAGGTCGACGCGATATGCGAAACCTTCCGGGGTCGGGGCCTCCATTCGCGTCTTGAGGTGGGAGACCAGGCGCCCGATCGCCCGGTTCTGTTCCAGGGGATCGTCCAGGTCCAGGTCGTCGTAGACGAACAGCAGATCCACGTCCGACGAGAAGTTGAGTTCGCGGCCTCCGAGCTTGCCCAGGGCCAGGAGCGCCGGTGTGCGGGCTCCGGTTTCGCGGGCGGCGCACTCCAACGCGGCCACCAGACAGCGATCCGCCAGGTCCGAGAGCTCGCGCAGGCTGTCGCTGAAGGCGCGCCCGGTCAGATCCCGGGCCGCGATCCGAAGCAGCGCGCGATACTTTGCCAGGCGGATCGCGCTCCAGTCCGCCTCCACCGGGTCGTCAGCCGGCGGCGCCGGCGTTTTTCCGTCCAGGAGTTCGACCCAGTCCGGGTTCCGCAGGAGCAGGCGCGTCAGGAAGTTGCTGGAACCGAGTACCACCGGAAGTACGGGGCAGCCCACGAGATCCAGGGGCGGCGCGCCCGACTCCCTTCGGCGTTGCGCCAGGTCGGCCAACGCCTGGGCCCCGAAGCCGGGACGCGCCGTGGCGAGCAGGCTTGGAACCCAGTGGGGCAGGGCGTCCGCCAGGTCCGGGTCCCGGGCGGCGCGCAGGAAGGCGTCGGCCGCGCCCTTGGGATCGGGTTCGCCCAGGATCTGCAGGCTCTCGGGATCGGGTTCGGACCGCTCCAGGCGGGACCGGAAGGCTTGGGCCAGCGCGTGCATGGGCCGACCTAGGGTAGACGCTCCGCGATCGAAGTCAGGAGTCGTCGATCAGGCGCCGCAGCGAGTCCAGGTTCGCCCGCACGTCCGGGGGTACGAAGGAGCCCTGGCTTCCCGTGTAGCCGGAGATCACGAATTCTTCCAGCAGCTCGTACGCGGCCTCGGCATGCGGGCCCGCGGGATCGAGCCGGATGGCCGTCTCCAGGTAGAACTCGGTTTGCGAGAGCCAGAACGAACGTCCCACCCGCGACTCGATCAGACCCAGCAGGGCGTAGGCCTCGGCCCGCTCGGAATCGCTGCGGAGCGGCGGAGCGGCCACGAAGCGGTGCAGCAGACTCGATGCCGCCACGTATTCCACCAGGGCGTTGCGATCATCGGGAAATCGTTTGCGATCCTCGGCGCCATCCAGGAGCGCTCGGGCCACGGCGATGTCCGGTTCCGGGAGGCCGCGTTTCTCGAGCCGGTGAAGCGATTCGATCCAGGCGCCCAGATGGGTGCGCAGGGGGCGCGACACGTCGGACCGCTTGGCGACCTTCTCGAAGACGCGAGCGGGCCGCTCGGGATCGCGTTTGGTCCGGAGACACAGCTCCAGGTAGCCGTCGAAGTGGCCCAGCAGATCGAGCTCGACGGGCGAGACCTCCGGCGACAGGAAGAGCGTTTCGTAGCTCTCGAGTGCGGGTTCGAACTGGCGAGTGGCCACTTCCAGGATCAGGCGCTCTTCCGGAGGCAGTCCGGCGATTGCGGACGACTCGACGAACTCGCGCCCGCGCGGGTAGTCGCGATCCTTGGGTAGCCGCGAGTGGCACTCGACGCAGTTGTCCACCAGGCGATGGAGCAGGAATCGGGCCTGGGAGATCTCCCCCAACGCGAACCGCGCACGGGCCTCGGCGGTGTCGCGGGCAAGGGAGCGGCTGAGGAACACGAAGCTGGCTTCGCGCTGGCGGCCGTGGTCTTTCAGGCGCGCCCCGTTCTCGGCCAGGGTGGTGAGCGCGGCCAGGATCGCCTCGCGCTGGGCGGGATTTGCGAACTCCTCTTCGCTCAGGCTCAGGGGCAGCAGGAAGCGCACGGTCTCGAAGATCTCGCCCATGTTGGCGCGCGTTTCCCGGTCGCCAGCTGCGGGCGCTGCCCAGAGCAGGACGAAGACGAACGCGGCGAGGCGCCTGGCCATCGGATTCACGCACACCCTCCGGTTTTCGGTTCTCCCGACTCCGCAGGATCTGTGCCAACGATGCGCCGGTGTGGCGGCGCGCGGGTCGGTGAGGTGGGGAATGCTGGTGCATGTCGGGGCCAATTGCTACAGACCAGCTCTCGCCGGGGCATGAGCGAACCGTTTCGGTTTCTGGCACCGTTCGTGCACCGTCGAGGGAGCGGTGGATCAAGGGGGAAGTGATGCAACCGATTCGAAAGATCCTGGTCGCGGTCGACTTCTCCGAGCACTCGGAGCTGGTGGTCGATGCCGCCCTCGAGATGGCCCGGAAGTTCGGGGCCGAGTTGGACGTGGTGCATGCCATCCACCTCCCGGTTCCCGTGGCCGTGCCCTACGGCATCACCATGCCCACCACCTACCTGAACGAGGCGCGCAAGGCTGCGGGGCAGAGGCTTCAGGCCGTGGCAGACCGGATCCGGGAGCAGGGAATCACGGGAGGGGCCCACTTGCGCGAGGTGCCCGCCGCGCCCTCGATCGTGGAGACGGCCGAGGAGATCGGGGCGGATCTGATCGTGATGGGAACCCACGGCCACACGGGCCTGAAACACGTGGTGCTTGGCAGCGTGGCCGAGCGGACCCTGCGCACGGCGCCCTGCTCGGTCCTGACGGTGAAGGGACCGCGCGGCTGAGCGCGACTCCAGGGCTCGTGGCGGCGGCGTCAGGGTTCGTCGCGGTCATGAAGCAGCTGGCGCAGTGCCTCCTGGGTGCGACTCTGGAGCGCGATCAGGCGGCCTCGCAGTCGCAGCACCACCTGGACTCCGGCCGCGTTCACGCCCAGTTCGCGCACCAGATGCACGGCCACGCGCAGTTCTTCGCACTCGACGGCGCTCAGCTCGTCCGATTCGAACAGGCCCTCGGCGCGCAGCAGCCGCAGGACCTCGCGGTCGTCCACGCCCAGGAAGCGAAGCACCTCCTCGATGCGCACGGGGCCCGTCATCACCGCAGGTCCTTGCGGAGGTCTTCCGGATCCAGCTCCGCCAGCTCCCGGAATTTGGCCCGAGCCTCGTCGGTAAGCGTTCGCGGCACCCGGATCTGGACCGTTACCAGCAGATCGCCGGGAGGGCCGCCCGCCGGATCGGGCACGCCTTTGCCGCGCAGACGCAGGACCTGACCGCTGTCGGTGCTCTCGGGCACCGTGACCGTGGCGCGTCCCGAAAGGGTGGGCACCTCGATCTGCGCGCCCAGGACTGCTTCGCTGACTCCGATGGGGATCGTCGCATGCAGGTTGCGGCCTTCGCGCCGGAAGACCGGGTGGGGTCGCACGCGCACCGTCAGGTACAGGTCGCCAGGGCGGCCGTTGGCGCTCTCCGCCCCCTTGCCCGCCAGGCGGATTCGCCCCCCGTCGGCGACACCGGCCGGGATCCGTACGCTGAGCCGTTGCGAGCGGACGCTGCCGTCTGCCGCCGGCCGGGAGAAGCTGATCGGGTGCTCACCGCCGCGGGCGGCGTCCAGGAAGTCGAGCTCCAGGCTCGCCTCCAGGTCGGCGCCGCGCCGTACGCGCTCGCGGCCTTCCCGCCGTGTGAACAGGCGTCCGAACATGTCGTCCAGGTCGCCGAACGAGAATTCTCCGCCAGGGCCGAAGTGGGAGGCGGCGTCCCCGTCTGTGCCGAAACGCGCGCCAAAGCTTTCTCTCGCGCGGCGCGCGGCTTCCGGGTCGAAGCCCGATTCCAGCGAGATCTGGCCGAACTCGTCGTAGTTGCGTCGTTTCCCCGCATCCGACAACACGGAGTAGGCGGCCGAGATCTCCTTGAAGCGCTCCTCGGCGGCGTCGTCGCCCGGGTTCACGTCCGGGTGGAACTTGCGCGCAAGCACGCGATAGGCCTTGCGGATGGCGTCGGCGTCGGCGCTTCGGTCGACACCGAGTGTCGCGTAGAGATCTTGATCGGGGCGATCGCTCATGTTCCGACTCCGCCTATGAGTAGCGAATCGACCACCCGTTTGGCGCGGGCCTCGGCCTCCGTCATGCTTCGAACGGGAGCGCATGCATGCGCGCGATGCTGCTCGAGGCGGCCGGCGGGATCCTGCACGAGCGGGACCTCCCGGAGCCTGCGCCCGGACCGGGGCAGCTGTTGGTTCGGGTCCAGACGTGTGGGGTGTGTCGCAGCGATCTTCACGTGATGGACGGCGACCTGTCGGATCCGAAGCTGCCGCTCGGGACGCGAGAATCTCTGCGATCAGGCGCTCTACACCGGGTATCAGATCGATGGGGGCTTCGCCGAGGCCTGCACCGCAGACGCGCGCTTCTGCTTTCCGATCCCCGACGGCTACGACGACCTGCAGGCGGCGCCACTCCTGTGCGCCGGGCTGATCGGATTTCGTGCGCTTCGCATGGCCGGGGACGCGCGGCCACCGGTGGAGCTGGACGCCGCCATCGTGTTCGCTCCGGTGGGCGACCTGGTTCCCGTGGCCCTCCGCGCCGTGGCCAAGGCGGGCGTGGTGGTGTGCGCGGGCGTCTATCCCCAGGCGGACACGAACCCCGCCCTGGACGATCTCCGCCACGGCCGCTTGCGCGGAGCCGCGGTGATCCGCGTCGGACCCTGCTGACAAGATCTCCGCTCCTGCGCGCCCGATCGGCCCCAGTTGCCTGGGGGCTGCCGATGGCCGGATCCCACCCCACGAAAAATTGCGCAACCCGATCTCCCCTGCCGTGTTCGATTCCGTGAGCGGCAGGGGCCGCACCAAGTCACGAATCGGGAGACGGGAGAGAGACAATGAAGAAGATCGGATTTTTCGCGGTTGGGTTCGCGCTGGCCTTTGCCAGCGTGGGGACGGCTTTGGCGAACGTGGAAGAGCGCTTGGACGCCAAGGGCGATCGCATCGAGCAGCACCTGGACGTGAAGGGCGACCGCATCGATGCCCGGCTGGACCGCAAGGCCGCACGTGCCGAGGAAGCCGGGCGCGACAAGCTGGCCGCGCGCCTGGACGCCAAGGGCGATCGAATCGACAACCGGCTCGACCGCAAGGGCAACCGGATCGACAACAAGCTCGACCGACGCGGCCGCCGCATCTCGAAGCGCCGGGGCGATTGACCCGCGCGAAGTCGAAATCGGAAGACCGGAGCAAGGCCCGAGGCGGCGACCGTCCCACGCGGACGGGCGCCGTTCTCGTTTCGAGGGGGGTGATTCCGGATCGATTGGCGCGGGCGGGGGGCTTCGCGTCACACTGCATGCTCGCCGGGGAGGCACTCGCAGGCGTAAAGCGCAACGGCCGGGGGGGGGCGAGTGGGGACCCACATCGACCGGGATCACTTCGCCGATGCCGACCATGCGCGCTTCGCCGAGCGACTGGAGAAGGGGCTGGTGGCGTTGCGCGAGCTGCTGGAACGGCCCGGCTTCGGCGGGGGCCCGCCCACGATCGGGGCCGAGCTCGAGCTGTCGCTCGTGGATGGGTGTGGGCGCCCGCTGCCCCTCAACGACCGGGTCCTGGCCGAGACGGCCGACCCGCGCATGACCTTCGAACTCGACCGCTTCAATCTCGAGTGCAACCTGCGTCACGGCCCGCTCGCGGGTCGCCCGTTCGCCGCCCTGCGAACAGAGTTTGAGAGCGCCCTGTCGGAGGTCAGGCGCGCGGCGGGCTGCCACGGTGGGCGTGTGGCGCTGGTGGGCATCCTGCCCACGCTGCGTCGCCGCGACATCCAGGCGTCGGCCATGACGGATGTGCCGCGTTACCGGGCGCTCGCAGCCGCATTGCAGCGCCAGCGCCGCGAGCCCTTCCACGTGCGCATCGATGGCGAGGATCCCCTGGAGATCTCCTGCGACGACGTAACCTTCGAGGGCGCCAATACCTCCCTGCAGGTGCATCTTCGCGTCGATCCCAGCGCGTTCGCTCGCACCTACAACGCGGTGCAGATGATCACGGCGCCCCTGGTGGCCGCCTCTGCCAACTCGCCCACCTTCCTGGGCCATCGCCTCTGGCACGAGACGCGCGTGGCACTGTTCAAGCAATCGGTGGACAGTCGTCGCGCCGAGGGTCGCGTGTCGCGGGTCTCGTTCGGCACGGGTTGGGTGCGCGAGGGCGCCTTCGAGATCTTCCGGGAGAACGCGAAACTCCACGAGCCGCTGCTCCCGGTGATTGGCGACGAGGATTCTCTCGCGTGTGTGCGGGCCGGGGGGGTGCCGGCCCTTCACGAGGTTCGCCTGCACCAGGGCACGGTCTGGGACTGGAACCGGGTCATCTACGATCCCGCCGACGGCGGACACCTGCGTATCGAGGTGCGGGCCCTGCCGTCGGGGCCGGGCCCGCTGGACATGCTGGCGAACATCGCGTTCCTGGTGGGGGCGAGCCGGGCCCTGGCCGACGACGGCGGGGTGTGGACGCAGGCCTTCCCGTTCGAGGTGGCCCACGACAACTTCTACCGCAGCGCGCAGTTCGGTCTGGACGCGACCCTGCACTGGCCGTGCGAGCCCGGTGGGCCTTGCTCGCCGGTGCGGGCGGGCGACCTGTTGCTGGATCTGTTGCCCCGAGCGCGCCAGGGGCTGGCGCGCGCCGGCATCGAGCCGGAGGACAGCGACCCGCTGCTCAGCCTTCTCGAAGCGCGGGTGCGCAAGGGGCGCACCGGCTCGGTCTGGCAGCGCCTGGTGCTCGACGCACTGGAGCCCAAGTGCGGGCGCGACGAAGCCCTCACCCGGATGCTCGAGCGCTATCTGGACTGCAGCGAGTCGGGCGAGCCCGTTCATCGCTGGCCGGAGGGCACCTGATGGAAGGCGGGGAGATCCCCCTGCTCGATGCGCCGCGGCCCGAGCGGGTTCCGACCGCGGTGGAAGACTTCCTGCGATTGCTCGGGCGGCCCACGGTGATCCACGTTCCCGGCCGCGATCGCACGCGCTGTCGCGTCGTGGCCACGCTGCTCCATGGCAACGAGCCCTCTGGCATCCGCGCCGTGCACGCCTGGCTTCGCAGCGGCAGCGAGCCCGCTGTGGACGTGCGGGTGTTCGTCGCGGCGATCGATGCGGCGTTGGCGCCACCGGGCTTTGCCCACCGGGCGCTTCCCGGACATCGCGACTTGAATCGCTGCTTCTTTCCGCCCTACGAGGGGCGCGAGGGCCGCATCGCCGCAGGCGCCCTGGCCCGGGTCCGCGAGGTCCGGCCCGAGGCGCTCATCGACCTCCACAACACCACCGGCCACAGCCCCGCCTACGGGGTCGCGTCCCGGGTGGGTGCGCCGGAGCGCGCCCTCGCGGCGCTGTTCGCCGACCGCCTGGTCCACAATTCGCTGCGCCTGTGTGCCCTGGTGGAGGCCACGTGCCTGGAGTTTCCGAGCGTCACCATCGAGTGCGGGCGCGCGGGTGACGCGGACGCCGACGCCGCGGCGAGGGAAGGGCTCGAGCGCTTCCTACAGGCCGACCGCGTGGGCGTCGGGGACGAAACATCGCTTCAGATCCTGGTGGATCCGGTGCGCGTGGCCGTACGTGCCGGCGCAACCCTGGTCTTCGGCGACAACCCGGATCCGTCGGTCGATCTCACGGTGGCGCGCGACCCCGATCGCCACAACTTCGAGAGCCTGCCGCCAGGGACGCCCATCGGTTGGACCGGGGGGTCGGACGGGGGCTGGCCGCTCGAGGCCCACGGGGCCGACGGAGAGGAGGTCTCGAGGCGGCTCTTCTCGGTCGGGGACGGGGTGATCCGGACGCGGCGCGACCTGATTCCGATCATGATGACCGTCGACCCGGCCATCGCCTGCAGCGACTGCCTCTTCTACGCCGTGCGACGTCCGGAGCGGGGCACGAAGGCCCAGCGATGATGTGAAACCGGGGCAATTCGCCCCGGCTGGCCGGCCAGCCAACGGTCGTGCTTCCGCTTTCAATGGCACGCGAATTGCGTTCGTTGCGTCACACGCCGCCTTTGCAGCGTATCGAGGGGACCACCGTGGCCGACTTCCTCAAGGGCTTCTCCGTTCAACAGTGGCTCGAATCCGCGCCCCAGGGCTACCTGATGGGTACCGAGTACGGGCACGAGCACGAGGATGCCGAGCCCGAATTCCTCTTCACGGATCCGCTGCTTCACGAGCAGGCCATCCGCACCATGGTGCAGCTGGTCGTGGGGGAGCGCTGCGCCCTGGCGGCGTCGTCCGGGCTGATCAACTCGGCTCCGGACGAGGCCAGCAAACGCTTCCTGGCCACCCAGACGCTTGACGAAGCCCGGCACGTGGAGGTCTTCACGCGCCGGCTCCTGGACCTGGGCGTGAAGCAACGCGAGCTGGAAGACACCATCGACAGTCTCGCCAATCCGAATCTGGTGCGATTCGCCGAAGTCCTGCTGGAGAAGGTCTGGAATCGGGATTTCGTGGCGGGTGTGGTGGGCCAGAACATCGTGCTGGAGGGCATGGCCTTCAACGTGTTCGAGATGCTCAAGGCGAGCAACGACAACCTGAATCCCAAGTTCGCCCACACCCTGGCGGGAACCATCGCCGACGAACGTCGCCACGTGGGCTTCGGCGAGAATCGGATCGGCTCGCTGATCCGCGAGCATCCGGAGCGACTCCCGGACATCGAGCGCATGCAGAAAGAGATGTCGTACTACATGCTGGCGACGTTTGCCGATTCGTTTCGCGATGCACCGGCCCAGGAGGAGATGAATCGCCTTCGGGGCGCCGGAGGCGCGCCGGCCCGCTGGCAGGGGGTGGCCCTCGATGCGTTGGAGCCTGCGCAGATGGAGGATCTCCTCAGCGACACGGTGCTCCGGGAGTTCAAGATCCGTCTGGGACGCATCGGGATCCAGTACCAGACGCCGGTGCGCCCATGACGTGTCGGCCCGCCCATGACGTGTCGGCCATGACGGAGCCCGCGCGGGAATTGCACGACCTGGATCCTTCCGAGTTCAGGGACCAGGTGGGGACGTTCGAATTCTGGTTCGAGTCGATCCGGGGCTATCTCGACGGTCTCCAGTTCGGCCGCCGCCCCGAGACTCCCGAGGTCGAGTCCAGCGACGACGAGCGCGAGCATCTGATCACGGTTCTCTGCAACTACTGCGTAGGGGAGACCACGGCCCTGGAGGGCGCGGGCGGGTTGATCCAGATCGCTCCCAACCATGCGACCAAGGTATTCCTGGCGACCCAGGTGGCGGACGAAGGCCGTCACCTGGAGGTCTTGATCCACCGCCTTCGGGAGCTGGGCGTGGCCGAGCCGGAGACCGAGATCGCCTGCCGAGCAAGCCGCAGCCTGATGAATTTTCGGAGCCGGGTGCTCGACTTCGTGCGCAGCGGAGACTGGCCGGCGGCCGTGTTCGCCCAGAATGTGATTCTCGAGTCGATGGAGTTCTCGGTGTTCCAGATGCACGCACGTCGCGCCGACCCACGCACGCGGGAGCTGCTGCAGGGCATCGTGAAGGACGAGCGGCGCCACATCGGATTCGGAGAGAACGAACTGGGCGCGCGCATTCGCGAGAACCCCCGTCTCCGCACACGGCTCGTGGAAGTGCGCGAAGAGCTCGACAGCCTGGTGCTGGAGACGTTCCAGGAGTCCATGAACCAGATCCACTCCGACCGGGACGATCGGATCGAGCTGGGCCGTGATTACCTCTCCACCGTCGAGAGGCTGGGGTTCGCGTGACGGCGGGTGACCCGGTTCGCGAGCTCGCCGGGACCTCCGGGGCGGCGGCACCGCGGCGTCGCTTCGAGCTGGACGACCGCGGCTTCAACGAGGTGCCTCTCCGGTATCGTCGCTTCTATCGCCGCTGGGAAGGTCCGAACGACGTCCTGGCGCCCAACGAGGCGCTGTGTCCGGTCTGCAAGATCGTGATCCGCTCGTCGCGGGAGCTTCGGCCCGGCGATCGCGTCTATTGCATGGCCTGCATGACCCGTCTTACCGTGGTGGAGACCGATGCCGGAACTCTCGAAGCACGCGTCGTATACTGAGTCGTGTACTGAGGCAGGCGCGCTCGTTCAAGGTCGCCCCATGGATCCGACGGAAACCGGACTTCGCTACCGCGTCAGGCGTGCCGTCCGTCAGATCGGCGAGCAACACCTGCACCTGCGGCCGATTTTGGCGGAGATCCGCGCTGCGATCGGGCAGACCGACCCGCAGCGGGCGCGAGACGCGTTGGGCCGACTGCAGGTGGCCCTCGATGCGCACTTCCGACTCGAAGACCTGGTATTCTTTCCCGCGCTGAATGGGCTGCGCCCTGGCTACTCGGAGGGGCTGGAGATGTTGAGCCGGGAGCACGTGGGCTTTGCCGACGCGCTTCGCCACCTGAACAAGCATCTGGAGCGCTCGGACCTCCCGGGCTTCGGCCGCGCCTTCGACGCGTTCGCGGGCTCTCTCGCGGAGCACGAACAACACGAGGAGCGCCTGGTCGCCGATGTGGTAGGGGAGCCGGCATGAACGGCTTTCGCACGATCCTGGTGCCCGTGGATTTTTCGGCCCACTCCGGGCGTGCGTTGGAACTGGCCATGGAGATGGCGAAGGCCTTCGACGGCCAGATCCACCTGCTTCACTGCTACCAGATCAACATGGGGGGCATCTCTCCCTATGGCCTGGCCCTCCCAGAGAGTTTCGACCGGGAGGTGCGCGCCGCGGCCGAGGCGAAGCTCGGTCAGTGGGCCGAGAGGGTGAAGGCAGCGGGCATCCCGGTGCACGGGCACGTTTCGCCCATGTTTCCCGGCAGCGTGCTGTCGGCGACGGCCCGGGAGATTTCCGCGGATCTGATCGTGATGGGGACGCGAGGCCTCACGGGACTCAAGCATCTGCTGCTGGGAAGCGTGGCCGAGCGCACCCTGCACACGGCCCCGTGCCCGGTTCTCATGGTGAAGGCGTCCGAAGCCGGTTGAGACCGGATCGAAGCGGTTTGCTTTCCGTCAGGCGTCAGGAATTCGACCACCGCGGGCCTTTCGATCGCATTCGCGATGCGTTGGCCGCCCAGTGGGTGCGGTGAGATCACCTTGGGTGCGGTGAGATCACCTGGCTGGCGCCCGCAAGGCGCAATCCGCGGATGCCCGCGGCCGTCTCGGCGCGGGCATGGGTCCCGGTCCTGCTCGATCGCGGCGTCGATTGCGACATGCAGCCTCGTCACAGCCACCGCGCTGTGAGCAACCGACCCGGATTCTGCTGGTTCAGTCGTCGTTCTCTAGCAGTCCCACCAGATCGAAGGTCGAGATGATGCCGCGCAGGTGCCCGTCTTCGACCACCAGGACCCGGTGGATCCCATGGCTCCGGATCGTGCGCGCGACCTTCGCCACGGAATCGTCGGGATCCACGCAGGCCACGTTCTCGGTCATGCACTCCGACACGACCCGCTCCCGCAGGCGGTCGATGAACCCATCCGGTGCATTCGCCCAATCGGGCCCGGAGAACTCCAGGAGATCGGCGAAGTATGCCGAATCCCCCCGCGCGTTCTCGTGTTCATCGGATGCGGCGCGGAGCAGATCCATGCTGGTGACGATCCCGAGCACGCGTCCGGCCTCGTCAAGCACGGGCGCCCCGTGGATCTCCTCCTCGAAGAACAATCGGTGCACGTTGGAGAGGGGGTCGTTGGGCGCCAGGGTGATCACCTGAGACTGCATGATGTCTCGCGCGGTCGTGGCCATGTTGCCCTCCTTTCGAGGGCCGGTAGTGCACGGGCTGTGCCATCTCGCCGGGCCCGTGGGAGCTGTGTGTCTTGTGCGCTGGGGCCGAATTCCCCGGTTGCGGGGCGGGCTGCCCCGATACCGGGAGTTTTCGCGTCTGGGGGCGCTCCGGGCGCACCGGGGCTCCTGGCACCGAACCTGCAAGTCCGGGTGAGGAGGAGATTTCCATGGACGCCCACTCGCGCCGGGTTTCGGAAATCATGCAGACCGACGTGGTGACCTTGACGCCCGACGAAAGCCTCGATCTGGCCCAGGACGTGATGCACCTGGGGCTCTTGAGGCACATGCCGGTGCTGGAGGGGACACGATTGGTGGGGCTGGTTTCGAGCCGCGACCTGCTTTCGGCGTCGCTCACACGCTGTCTGGAGTTCGACAAGTCGTCCCGACGCGCGTTCATCCGCTCGATCCTGGTGAAGGAAGTGATGACGTGCGACGTCGTGACCGTGTCCCCGGACACCTCGCTTGGAGAGGCTGCCCGGCGCATCCTGCACGACAAGATCGGCTGCCTGCCGGTGGTTGGGAGTGATGGCACGCTGATCGGGCTCGTCACCGAGAGCGACCTCCTGCGGGCGGCGTTGATCGAAGCCCCCCGTGCACTCGACGCAACCTGTGAGATCCCTGTGGGTGAAGGTGAACACCAGGAGGAAAGGCTGATGACGGACCTGGGAGACAAGATCAACGAAGAGGTCGAATCGCTCAAGCGCACGCGCGACGAACTCCGGGTGCAGATGCACCTGGCCAAGGCCGAGGTCGTGGATCTCTGGGCCCGCACGGAGGAGAAGTTCCAGGACGTGGAGTCACGCGTGAAGCTCACCACCCGCGAAGCCAAGGCTCCGGCGCGAGAGGCGAAGAAGGCGATCCGCTCGCTGCTCCACGAGATCGGCGAAGGCTATCGGCGCATTCGCGAGGTTCTCTAGCTGCTCTAGCTGCTCTAGCTGCCGGGTTCAGCGGGTCTCGTAGGCGAACCGGATCAGATCCGCTTCCGTCAGCAGGCCCACCAGGTGCGCGCCGTCGACACTCGACTCGACCACCGGCAGACACCCAAGGCGCAGCCGAGAAAGGCGCATCGCCGCCTCGGCGACCGACGCGTCCGGGCTCACGACTTCCGGCAGGTCCACCATGGCGTCACGGACCGCGAGGGCCCGCAGGCTCGCGTCGCGATCGCCTCCGCCGTGGCGCTCCAGGTACAGCGTCATCAGCTCCTGCAGGTCGCGGTATGAGACGACGCCCACGAGAACGTCTCCGCTCGCCACCAGCACGTGCCGGAGCCGGGCCAGGCGCATGGTGCGATGCGCGCCCAGAAGGCTCTCGTCGGGAGCCACCGTGATGAACGCCGAGCGCATGAGGTCTCGAACGACTCCGGACGGAGGCCGGGAGCGTCCGAGAGCGGCGGCGGAGCGGGGCATGGCGTCGGATCTCTGCACGCGGCGTGCCAGCGCCGCCGGGGGCGACGAAGGCGTGGGAGGGCCGGAGCGGGGAATTCCGCCCCGCATGGGACCCGCACTGGGGCGGGCGGGCCTCCCGCAGCTTGACAGGCGCCTCCCACCGCCCAAGTCTTGTCGCCCCATGCACGAGCCCGATGGACTGGATGACCTGAAGCGGAGGCTCGCCTACCTGGACCTGGGCGAGGCCGACCGCGAGCTGTTGGCCGAGCTGGCGCCCGTGCTCGAGAAGCACGCGGACGTCTTCGTGGCCGCCTTCTACCGGCACCTGCTGTCTTTCGAGTCCACCCGCGCCCTGTTGCGCGATCCGGTCGTGAAGCAGCGGCTGCTGGCCAAGCAGCGCGGCTACCTGCTGAGCCTGGCCCGGCCCGAATTCGACGAAGCCTATCTCGCCGACCGACGGCGCATCGGCGAGACCCACGAACGGGTGGGGCTCGAGCCGAGCTGGTACCTGGGGGCCTATTCCCTGTATTTCTCGCTTCTGTCTTCCATCCTCGCTGACACCTGCGTCGACGATCCGGAGCGCGGGTTCCGGACCCTGGTGGCCTTGCAGAAGCTGCTCACGCTCGACTCGGAACTCGCCATGGAGGCGTACATCGTTGCCCGCGAACGCGAGCTCGAGTACCTGACCCGGGAATTGGCCCGGGCGGGACAGCGCCTGGGGCGCGATTTCGCGGAGCAGGGCGTCGAGTTGCGTCAGACCCAGGAGCGCGCGCGGGTCGCCGAAGAACTGGCGTCGATCGCCACCCTGGTGGCGGGCCTGGCTCACGAGATCGGCACGCCCATGGGCGTGATCCAGGGCCACGCCAAGATGCTCGAGTCGAACGTCTCGGGCGACGATGCCCGCTGGCGACTCAAGACGATCCAGGAACAGATCGGGCGCATTTCGAGAATCATCCAGACGCTGCTCAACATGGCGCGTCCGGGGAAGTCGCGGCGGGTGCCAGTGGCGCTCGAGGGCCTGTTGGAATCGACCCTCTCGTTCCTCTCCGAAAAGCTCGGGCGTCGGAAGATCCAGGTGGAGCGCGCCTACCAACCGGTCGTCAGTGTGGTTGGTGACCCGGAACGGTTACAGCAGCTGTTGCTGAATCTGCTCTTGAACGCGGCGGACGCCATGCCCGAGGGCGGGCAGTTGCGCCTCGGACTGGCCCCCGCGGACGACGGCAGCGTCGAGCTCCGCATTGGCGATTCGGGCCCGGGGATCCGCGCGGCCGACCTGCCGCGGATCTTCGAGCCTTTCTTCACCACGAAAGAGTCGGGCCAGGGTAATGGCCTGGGCCTGATGGTGGCCAAGGGCATCGTGAAGGATCACGGCGGGAGCATCGACGTCGCGAGTCGCGAAGGTGAGGGCACCGAGTTCTGCATCGTGCTCCCCACTCCCGCCGGGACGCAGCCTTGAGTGGACGGGTCGTTCGCACGCCCGGTCGCCCGTGACGTCGCTTCCGGCCGGAAAGCTTCCCGCCGCGTTCCTGAGCGAGCTGCTGGATTCCGGGGGGCCGCTGCCGGACGACGTGCTCCTCGCGCCGGCCCTTGGCGAAGACGCGTGCGCTCTCCGGGTGGAAGCCGGAGCCTTGATCGCTGCCACCGACCCCATCACGCTGACCGGAAGCGGCGTGGGTGCGCACGCGGTGGTGATCAATGCCAACGACGTCGCCGTGACGGGAGCCAGGCCGCGCTGGTTTCTCGCCTGCGTGCTGCTGCCGATCGGTACCACCCGGCAAGATGTCCGCGGGCTGTTCGAGGAGATGCGCGCCGAACTCCAGAAACTCGGAGCCTTTCTCGTCGGAGGACACACCGAGGTGACGAGTGCGGTGCGACAGCCCGTAGTGGTGGGGCAGATGCTCGGCCAGCACCCGGAGGGTCGCGTGGTGCGAACCGGTGGAGTCCGCGAAGGCGACGTGGTCCTGCAGGTGGGCCCGGCACCGGTGGAGGGGGCCGCGGTGCTGGCACACGAAGCCGGTGCGCGCCTGGGTTCGGTCGCCGCGGAACTCCTGGCGCGGGCGCGGGGCGCACTCCGCGATCCGGGGATCAGTGTCGTCGAGGCGGCCCTTCGGGCCGCAGACCTGGGCGCCACGGCGCTGCACGATCCCACCGAGGGGGGTCTTTCGGCCGGGCTGCACGAGCTGGCCGAGGCCTCGGGCCTGGCGCTCCGGGTCGATGGGGAGGCGGTGCTGTGGTTCGAGCCCGGCCGCGCGGTGTGTGCGGCGCTGGGGGCGGATCCCTGGGGTGTGCTGGCTTCGGGGACGCTGTTGGCGGCGTTCGCCGCGGATCGGGCGGATCATGCCTGCGCCACCCTCGCGGGCGAGGGATACGCGGTCCGGGCCATTGCCCGGGCGCTTCGCGGGGCCGGGGTGCATCGCAAAGATGGAAGCCCACTTCCCCGCTACGAACGGGACGAGATCTCGCGGGTTCTCGGCGCGCCCGCCCCTGATCTGGGCGTCGCCAGCCCGGTACCATGACGCTTCTCGGGCAAGGAGCACGGCAATGGCCCAGGTGAGTGTCGTTGGAGCGGGCGCTTTCGGAACGGCGTTGGCGCTGTACGCGGCGGAGCGCGGCCACGCGGTCCGGGTCTGGGCCTTCGATGCGGGGCTGCCCGAGTCGGTGGAGGCCGAGGGCGCGAACAACGCCTATCTGCCCGGCTTTCCGGTTCCGCCCGAGGTTCGATTCAGCAACGAGCTTGGCGCAGTGTTGCGCGGCGCTGACCTGGTGCTGTTGGCAGTACCGTCCGCCTTCATGCGACGGGTCTCAGAACAGGCGCGGGAGCACATTCCAGACGGGGCGCTCATCACCTCTACCGCCAAGGGAATCGAGGAGACCTCACTCGGCCTGATGAGTGACGTGCTTTCCGAGACCCTGGCCCCCCATCGCAGTCGCCTGACGTTTCTTTCGGGTCCGAGCTTCGCGAAGGACGTGGCGGCGGGTCTTCCGGCCGACGTGGCGTTGGCCGCCGAGGACATCGAGGTCGCCCGCGCGGGCCAGGCGTTGCTCCACTCGCCGCGCTTTCGCGTCTACACCAGCGACGACGTGGTGGGCATCGAGCTGGGAGGCGCTCTGAAGAACGTGATTGCCGTAGCCTGCGGGGCTGCCCACGGACTCGGACTGGGCGCTTCGGCACTGGCGTCGTTGCTGACCCGGGGATTGGCAGAAATGACCCGTCTGGGTGTGGCGCTCGGCGCGAGCCCGCTCACGTTCCTGGGCCTGGCCGGCGTCGGCGACCTGACGCTCACGTGCAACGGCGAGCTCTCGCGCAACCGACAGCTGGGGGTGCGCCTCGCCAAGGGCGAAAGCGCCGCGGAGATCGCGGCCTCCCAGAAGGCCGTGGCCGAGGGCTATGTCACTGCGGCCCCGGCGCATCGGCTCGCCGAACGCGAGGGGGTCGAGATGCCCATCGCCGCCGCCGTCTACCGGGTCTGCTACGAGGGAGCGGACGTACTCGAGGAGGCGGCCCGCCTCATGAGCCGCGAGATGAAGGACGAACTCGCCGGCATCTTCCACGTCTGATCCCCACTGCCTCATCAGCGAATGGGGCAAACCGACTCTGAATGTGGCATTATGACTCATTCGTGCGCTCAGGAGGCCCTCAGCGGGGCCCCAGCGTTGGCACGCCACGTGCTCTCTGGAGCGATCGGAGAGGAACTCGATGACAGAGGCCCGACGAGTCCTGGTGGTGGACGATGATGCGGCGATGCGCCAGATGCTGGCGTCGCTCTTTCGCGGACAGGGCTACCAGGTGGAGGAGGCGCCGGCGGCGGACGAGGCCCTGGCTTGCGCCCGGGCCTCGGAGTTCGACGCCGTCCTGAGCGACATTCGCATGCCCGGCCGGACCGGGGTGGAGTTGGTGGGCGAGATGCGGCGCGTGCGCCCGGAGACGCCGGTGGTGCTGATGACCGCGTTCGGCAGCATCGACTCGGCGGTCGAAGCCATGCGCGCCGGGGCCTTCGACTACATCACGAAGCCATTCGAGCCCGAGACGGCCCTGCTCGCCCTGGAGCGCGCCATCGAGCACCGGGCCCTGGAAGAGGAGAACCGGCGGCTGCGCCGCGCAGTCGATCGCACCGCCGCCTTCGGCGACCTGATCGGCGAGAGCCCGGCCATGCGCGACATCTTCGCGCTGATCCGGAAGATCGCCCACGGTCGCAGCAGTGTGCTGATCACCGGCGAGAGCGGAACGGGCAAGGAGGTGGTGGCGCGCACGATTCACTACCACGGCATACGCAAGGACAAGCCGTTCATTCCCATCAACTGCACGGCGATCCCCGAGGGTCTGCTGGAGAGCGAGCTGTTCGGGCACGTGCGCGGCGCCTTCACCGGGGCCCACACGACCAAGCGCGGGCTCTTCGAGAAGGCCAATGGCGGCACCCTGTTCCTGGACGAGATCGGGGACATGGGCGCTGCGCTCCAGGGCAAGCTGCTCCGGGTGCTTCAGGACGGCGAGATCCGACCCGTGGGCGGTACGCAATTGATCAAGGTGGACGTGCGGATCATCGCCGCCACCAACAAGGACCTCCAGGCCGAGATGGAAGCCGGCCGTTTCCGCGAGGATCTCTACTTCCGGCTCAATGTGATCCCGATCCACATTCCGCCGCTGCGGGAGCGCCCGGAGGACATTCCGGGTCTGGTGGACGCCTTCGTGCGCAGGCACGCAGGGGATGTCCGCCGAAGCCTGTCGCCGGCCGCGATCGATCGTCTGAAGGCGTGCGCCTGGAAGGGGAATGCCCGGGAGCTCGAGAACGTGCTGGAGCGAGCCCTCGCCCTGTGCGAGTGCCCCGAGGTGGGGCCCGACGACCTTCCCATGGGGCCGACGGGCGCCGCATCCGAGGACCGGGGCGAGTCGCTGTTGGCCAGCGCCGTCCACCGGAACCTGACCCTGCGCGAGCTCGAGGAGCGCTACATCGGCGAGATCATGCAGTGCACCGGCGGCAACAAGGTGCGAGCGGCGCGCATCCTGGGTATCGATCGCAAGACGCTCTACCGCCGGGCCGAACGCCGCGCCCGGGGGGATGGCGAGGTGGAGGCTACGTCGTGAAGATCCGCACCCTGTTGGTTCCCACGGATTTCTCCGAGCACGCCGATCGGGCCCTCGAGTACGCGGGGGGGCTGGCGCGCGAGCTGGGAGCGAAGGTCGAAATCCTGCACGCCTACCAGGCTCCGCTGGTGGAACTCACGCCCTATCACCTGGCCCTGCCGGTGAGCGTGCTCGAGGGGGTTCGGGACGTCGCTCGCGAGAAGCTCGAGGCGCTGTGTGAGAAGCTGACGACCGAAGGCGTCGATGCCCACGGTCGCCTGTGCGAGGGGATCCCGGCCGAGGTCATCGTGAACACAGCCGCCGACCTGAAGGTCGACATGATCGTAATGGGAACCCGCGGAAACACCGGGCTCAAGCACGTCTTGCTGGGAAGCGTGGCCGAGCGCACGCTTCGCCGCGCCGGGTGCCCGGTTCTCACGCTCCACGCCGACAAGGCCTGAGCCGCGGTACCCTCCGCCCGCGAAGTCGCTCCGGCGCGCGCGGGCTCCGGAATCGGCGTCGATCATGGCACCGGACGGAGTCGGCGATTTGAACCAAGCGGGGACACCCGCCCCCCTCATGAGCGGTCGGATGAGCGGTCGGGGAGGTCGGGGCGGCGGAACGGGGCGGGCGGCGCGCGCAGTGGCCCTGCTGTTGGGGGTCGGGGCCCTGGCTGTCTTCCTGGCGGAGTCGGCAGTCCGCCACGCCCAGCTCGACGATGCCTACATCTCGTACCGCTACGGCCGCAATCTGGTGGAGGGCAACGGGCTCGTCTACAACCCGGGCGAGGCGGTCGAGGGGATCACCAACCTCTTGTGGACACTGATGGTGGCGCTGGGGATCGCCCTGGGATTCAAGGCCAACGCCACGGGTCACGTGTTGGGCCTGGTGTCAGGCGTCGCCGCCGTCCTGGCCACGTGGTGGTACGCGCGGAGAGGGTTGCCACCCCCACGCGCCTGGATCGCGGCGGTGGCGGCGTGGGTCCTGGTGTCGTCGCTGCCGTTTGCCCTGTGGGCGACCTCCGGAATGGAAACCGCCTTGTTCACGGCGGCCACCCTGGTGGCCCTGGCCGCCCACGCCCGCGGGCGCGTGGGCGGGGCCACGCTGGCGGCTGCCGTGGCCACCCTGACGCGACCCGACGGTGTCCTGGTGGCCGCCACGATCTACGCCTTCCATCTGGTGGAGAACGGCCGCGAGGGCTGGCGCGCGTGGCGCTGGCCGGCGGTCTACACGCTGCTGGGTCTGGTGCTGGTGGGCTTCCGCCTGGCCTACTACGGGTCGCCGGTTCCCAACACGTTCTTCGCCAAGGTGGGCGGCATTCCCGTTACCCAGGGTCTGGCGTATCTGGGGGACTTCTTCGCCGCCGGCCCCTTCCTGCTGTTGATCCCCGCGGCCATCGCCCTGGTGCGCGACCGACTCGGGTGGCCCGGCGGCGTCTTCTGCGCCATCACGTGTGTCTACACTGTGGCCGTGGGGGGCGACGTGTTTCCCCACGGCCGCTTCCTGCTGCCCGTGCTCGCGTGCCTCTCGGCCCTGGCGGTGCAAGGCGCCTCCCAGGCGTGGTCGCGCGACCGCTACGCGGGAATCCTGGTGGCCGCACTGATTCCGGGCGCCATCGCCTGGCAGGTTTTCGGAGGCCTGCCGTGGTGGATGGCTGTGGGCCTGGTGTTCGCGGCCGCGGCCTGGGCCCTGGGAGTGGCCCGGAACCGCCCCGCGCTTCCCATCACCGCCGCGGCCATCGGGGCCGGGCTGGCGATCCTGGCCCTGACGATCCCGGGAACCGGCGCGCGCGACGCCCTGCGCAATTCGAAGCGCTCGCTCCAGCTTCGCGAAGTTCGAACCGGCTTCGGGATGCTCGAGAGGATGGGCTTCATGCGAGCTCGCAGGCTCGAGGAGCGCGGAGAGCCCGTGCGCCTCGTGGCCGGGGGTGCCATCGGGGCCTTCGGGTACTTTTCCAACCTCCCCATCGTGGACCTCTACGGACTCGTGGATCCGGAGATCGCTCGCAGTCGCCCCGCCGGCTCCACGGGGGGGGCGTCGCTTCCGGGCCACCAGCGGTCGAATGCGGAGTTGATCCTGTCGCGGGAGCCCGACTACATCTTGATTCCCGATCCCGACTCGCCGATCTCCGAGATGATTCCGGCCAACCTGGAGATCACGGCCCACCCGGATCTGGAGGCGTTCTACGAATGGGACGAGGAAGTCTGGGGATATCGCAGGCGGCGGCCGCCACATCCGGTGCCGCCCCGGTGACCCGGTCGCCGACCCAGCAGATCCTGCTGCTGCTGACGGTCCTGGCGATGCTTGCGCTCGGTGTCGGCAGCAAGATGTACGCGGGCGAGTACGGCACCTGGGTCCGGTACTACGCCGGGGGCGTCCTGTACGTGATGTTCTGGATCCTGATGGCCGTCGGATTCCAGCCGCGATGGTCGCCGCTGCGCGTGGCTCTGGGGGTGCTGGTCGTCACGTGTCTGCTCGAGACGCTCCAGCTCTGGAAGAGCGGCCCTCTCGAACTGGTGCGAGCGACCATGCTGGGTCACGCCCTGGTGGGTTCGACCTTCTCGTGGTGGGATTTTCCGCACTACGCGGCCGGCGCCGTGCTGGGTGGCACGTTGGCCTGGGGGCTCGCGCCCCGGGAATCGACGCTCCACTGATCTCGCAGCCTCCCGCGGTCCTCTGGCGCGCTTCGTTATTATGCGTGCCAGGGGGTGACCGTTGATGAATGACCCGGCGTCTCGCCGACGCCTCACGATCCGGATCCTCTACGGGATGTTCGGCGGCCTGGTCGTGGGGCTCGCGCTGAACGCCATCGGCGTTTCGGGCCCCGTGAACGAGATCCTGGTGGACGGCGTCTTCCACGCAGGTGGCGCGATCTTCCTGGCGAGCCTGAAACTCCTGGTGGTGCCCCTGGTGTTCGTCTCCCTGGTGTGCGGCACAGCCGCCCTGGACGACGTGGCCAAACTGGGCCGGGTGGGCGGCAAGACCCTGGGTCTGTATCTCGCGACCACCGCGATCGCCATCTCGTGGGCGTTGCTTGGCGCCGTATTGCTGCGCCCGGGAGCGGGCTTCGGGCTCACGAGCGACGCGACCTTCACCGCCACGCAGGCGCCGCCCCTGGTCGAGACCCTGGTGGGTCTGTTCCCTTCGAATCCGATCCGCGCCATGGCCGAAGGCAACATGCTGCAGATCATCGTGTTCTCGATCCTGTTCGGGTTGGCTCTGACGCTCGCTGGGGACGCGGGAAAACGCCTGTTGCGGATCTTCGAAGACCTGAACCAGGTGGTGCTGAGTCTCGTGATGCTGCTCATGAACCTGGCGCCCTACGGAGTCTTCTGCCTGATTGCCAAGGTGTTCTCCCAGATGGGCTTCGACGCCTTCGAGCCCCTGCTCAGCTATTTCTTCCTGGTCCTGGGGGTGCTGTTCTTCCACGCCATCGTCACCTACTCGGCGATGCTTCGCGTGCTGGCGGGTTTGAGTCCGTTGGCGTTCTTCCGGCGCATGCGCAATCCGGTGACCCTGGCGTTCAGCACCGCCAGCAGCAACGCCACGATTCCCGTCACCCTCGAGAACGCGGAGCACCGCCTGGGCGTCAGCAACGCCATCGCGAGCTTCACGATCCCCCTGGGCGCCACGCTCAACATGGATGGCACGGCCATCATGCAGGGTGTGGCCACGGTATTCATCGCCCAGGCCTATGGCATCGAGATCGGGCTGACGGGATACCTGATGGTGGTGTTGACCGCGACCCTGGCGTCCATCGGCACCGCCGGCGTGCCGGGCGTGGGTCTCGTGATGCTGGCCATGGTGTTGCGCCAGGTGAATCTCCCGGTGGAGGGCATTGCGCTCATCATCGGCGTGGATCGGCTGCTGGACATGGTGCGCACGGCCGTGAACATCACCGGCGACTCGGCGGTGACGTGCGTGGTGGCGCGCAGCGAGGGGCAGCTTTCCGACGAGACCTTTCATGACGACGGCGGCTCCGGGCGCACCGCTGCCGCCTGATCCCGGAGCGCTGCGCATCGCGCTCCAGGCCAGCGTGGTGCGCCGTGCACTCGCCTTCGCCGTGATCGTGGGGGCCGTGCTGATCGCCATCAACCACGGCGATGCCCTGCTGGCGGGCGACCTGAGCCCGGACCGCTGGATCAAGATGGGCCTGACCGTGGCCGTGCCCTATCTGGTCTCCACGGTCTCGAGCGTCCTGGCACTCCGGGGCCGCAAACAGCGAAATAGCGGGGACCGAAATAGCGGGGACGGGGTTGTCAATTGACGTTTTCGAGCGACGCCGAGCAGACACCGCCACGGGGTGAAAAAGTCAATAGTCAACCCCGTCCCCGTCTTGGGTGTGCCCGTCTTGGGTTGGCTTAGTCGAGGACGGCGATTCCGGCGGCGAGGAAGTCCTGGGGGCCGGCGCGGCGCCAGGTGGCGCCGCTGACACGCCACTGGCCGTCTTCGTCCAGCAGCGCGAAGTCGAAGCGGTAGAGGTCGGCGCGCATGCCCGCCAGCTGCTCCACAGCCAGGATGGGCGTTCCCGCCATGGCGACGAACACGGTGGCCTCCGCGCTGCCGTCGCCGGGGATCGCGATCGAGTCGATCCGGGTGAGCAGGTAAACCGAGTCGTGGCGCATGAAATAGAAGGTGAGCATGGCCACTACGGCCTGCTTGTCCTGGCCCCTGTCGTCCAGGTAGGTCTCGGACACCAGCGGCTTCATGGCGGCAGCGTCCATGGCCTCGGCCGCGACCTCGGCCTGCGCCATCAGGGCGCGCACCCGGGCTTCGGGCGTCTCGGGCTCGCCACAGCCCAGCAATCCCAGGGCGGACAGGGCCGCGAGCCCCATCCACCCGGGCCAAAAGCGGCCTCGCCACAGCGCGGATTCCCCCACGCGGGACAGCGTACCGCGCCGCATTCCAGCCGGGTGGGGCCGCTCGGGCTTGACCGGCCCGGACCCATCGAGTAAAAGAACCCGAATCGGATTCTCTTTTGGAGAGAGTGTGTTGGAACCCCCCCCGATCGTGCGATCCCGATTGCTCAGCGTGGCGGCGCCGAAGCAGGTCCGCAGCGAGCAGACCCTCTACCGCCTGCTCGATGCCGCCGAAGGCCTGATCCAGGAAAAGGGGCTTGCCGACGCCTCGGTTCCCGAGATCGTGCGGCGCGCGGGCTCATCGGTGGGCGGCTTCTACGCGCGCTTCCGCGACAAGCGTGAGTTGCTGCGGGCACTCGAGGAGCGCTTCTTCGACGAACTCAGCCAGCGCCTGGACGCCATCTCGAGACCCGAGCGCTGGGGCGGGGCCCCGATCCCCGAGATCGCCCGGGCCTGTGTCCGCGAGCTGGTGGACACTTTCCGCGAACGCCGCGCCCTGATCGGCGTGTTCATGTTCCGCGCGGCCCAGGACCCGGAATTCATGGAGGACGGGTTGCGTTTCCGACGCAAGGTTTCGGAGCGACTGGTCGCGCTGCTGCTCCCGCGCCGGAGTGAGATCGCGCATCCGGACCCGGAGCTGGCCATCGATCTCGGCGTGCAGTTCGCCTTTGGTCTCATGCACCAGGACGTCATGTTTGGAGACATCCGCGCGGGCGCCCGGCGCCTGGGCGACGACGACCTGGTGGACGAGTTGACGCGAAACTTTCTCTCATACCTGGGTGCCGCCCCCGAGCCATCGCCCAGCCCGAGGAGTGCATCGTGAAGTACATCCAGAACAATCCGGTCCCGATTCCGTCGTTCGGAGCGTCCCAGTCCGTCAAGACCACCATGGAATCGGTCTTCGACTGGAAGTACGCCATGGAGAAGCAGGGCCTCATGGCCCTCTACGAAAAGGGCAAGACCGCCACCTGGAACGCGACGGATCTCGACTGGTCCATCGAGGTGGACATCGAAAAGATCATGCGCGAACGCCAGGTGGGCGGCATCGGCAGCATGTTGAACACGGTGCTGAACCCGCCGCGAACCCTGGATGACCGGGAGCAGATCGAACTCAACCTGAACATGAACGCCTTCATGCTCTCCCAGTTCCTGCACGGGGAACAGGGCGCCCTGGTGGCCACGGCGAAGATCGTGCAGCAGGTGCCCTGGGAGGAGGCCAAGTTCTACGCCGCCAACCAGGTGGCGGACGAGGCCCGCCACGTGGAGGTCTACCACCGCTACCTCACCGAAAAGATGGGCATGTCGTACGAGATCCACCCGGCCCTGGCGTCGCTGCTGGAAGACATCGTCTCCGACTCGCGCTGGGACGTGACCTACCTGGGCATGCAGATCATGGTGGAGGGCCTGGCCCTGGCGGCCTTCGGAATGATGAAGCTCATGATGCAGGACGAGCCCCTGATCCAGGACCTGACCAGCCGCGTCATGGCCGACGAGTCGCGCCATGTGGCATTCGGCGTGCTGTCCCTGGAGGGTCTCTACCGGAACGAGCTGACCGCCTCCGAGCTTTCCGAGCGCGAGGAGTTCGTGATCGAGGCCACCCACCTGATGCGCGAGCGGCTGGTGATGCACCCGGTGTTCGATCGCATGGGCTGGGACAAGAAGGTGTGGGTGCCGTGGATGCAGGAGACGCCGTTCATGAAGGGATTCCGCCAGATGCTCTTTTCGAAAATCGTCCCCAATCTCAAGCGCTTGGGGCTCCTGACCCCGAGGGTTCGCGAGGAGTACGCGAAGCTCGACCTGCTGCGATTCGAACACCTGGAAGACTCGGTCGAGAACCCGGATGTCACGCCGCCCGAGGAGCTGGTGAAGCTGCTCACCGAGTTCATGACCCAGCGCGAGGCCGCGCAGCAGGGCGCCCCGGCCTGACCCGCTGTCACGAGAAAGCGTTGCAGGGCTGGCCGCGCCGTCTCGAACGGCCGATCGCCCACGCGCCCGCCCCGGCCAGTCCTGAGGCCAGGAGTGCGGTGGCATGGGGCAGCAGGCCCGGAACGGGTGCGCTCGCCGTGCACGCCAGGCGCGGGAAGTCCAGCGAGTTGGTCGTGTCCGTCACGAGCACACTGGAGGTTTCGAGCACGGTCTCCAGGTCGTCTGCCGTCAGGCTCGGGTCGTTCTCCAGCAGCGCGGCGACACAGGCGGTGACCAGCGGCGCCGCCTGGGAGGTTCCCCGGAAGGTGCTGCTGCCGCCGCCCAGAGCGGTGGAGGTAAGACGCCCACCCGGCGCGAAGACGTCGGTGCTGGCGTTGCTGTTGGACCAGCACGTGACCTGGTCGGCCTGGGTCGTGGCATCCGTGCAGGTGTGAGCCGTCTGCGAGCCCACGTTGGCGTCCCAGACGGCCCCCACCGAGATGGCGCCGGCCACGCAGGCCGGGGCACTCATCAGCGATCCCGATCCGTCGTTTCCCGCGGACACGATGCTGAGCACGCCGTTGGCCCGCAGGGTGTCGATGGCAATGGCCAGGCTCATCGTGAACGAAGTGGCCGTGTCGCAATTTCCCGAGAACAGGACGCTGGTTCCCAGGCTCATGTTCACCACGTCCACGTCGGGTCGATTCACGGCAATCCAGTCGAGGCCCGCCACGATGTCCGAGCTGCAGCAGAAATTGGCGTTGTGGTCCAGGACCTTGACGGCCACGATCTCCGCGCCCGGGGCGCCGCCCAGCGGCGCAGTGGTTCCGTTCGACGTCACGATGCCGGCCACGTTGGTGCCGTGCCCGTTGTCGTCCTGGGCGCTGCCGGCGCCGCTCTGGGTGGTATTGCCGTTGGGGCAGCAGCCGGCTCCTGAATCGGAGCAGAAGCACTCCTGGGCGATCACCGCATCGGAGAGGTCGGTGTGCGAGAGATCCACGCCTGAGTCGAGAATCGCCACCTGGATGCCGTCGCCGCTGAGGCCCGCGGTCTGCAGCGCGTCGAGTCCCACCAGGGGAACCGCTTCGGTGGCGTGGGCCGAGCCACCGCTATCGAGATCCACCCGCAACACGTCCGGATCGTTCGCCAGACGCACGAGGCCCCGGGCGTCGACACGGCCCGCCACCGCATTGACGGCGCCAAAGCGCCGCTGCAGCTCGAACTCGCCGGCGCCGAAGCGGCCGAGCAGGGCGTCGCCTCGCGAGGCCAGGGCGTGGCGATGGCGCGGGTGGCGGAAGCGCTCGCCACCGCCGGGCCCCGCTTCGGGTACCCGGAACACGATCAGGACCGGAGCGCGACCCTCGCTCTCCACGCGATCGATGGCCGGCGCGCCCACGCGTCCCGAGCGAACCAGCTGAGCGCGCTCGCTCGTGGTGAGGCGCTGCGCATGGGCCGGGAGAGCCACGGAGAAAACCAGCAGCCCCAGACTCAGGGCGGAGGCACAACGGGTCCAGCTTGAAATCTCCTGCATCTCGGCTCTGTCAGAGGCCGTTCTCGGGCCGCTCGACCTCCTGCAGGCGCCCCGCGAGCAGGGCGAGTTCCTGGGTCAGGTCCTTGTTCTGCTCGGACAGCCCGCTCACCCGCACACTCAGGTGGAGCAGCAGGGCGGCCAGGAACAACAGGCCGAAGAAGAAGATCACCGAATTGGCGCTGACGGCTCCCACCATCCGGGTGATCCCGATGAGAAGACCGCCCCAGGAGGCCAACACGGCCGTCCCCAGACTCACCGCAATCCACAGGATCGAGTACTCCTCCTTCAGTCGGCGCTTGCGCACCAGCTCCACCACGAAGGCGAACAGGGCCAGGCAGCCGATCACGGCGACGGCCTGGGCGCGGGCGGGGATCAGCGGTTCCATGGGACCTCCTGGGACTCCGGTGGCTTTCGCATCAGGACCACCCCGATGGAGAGCAGCTGCTTGAAGGGGTAGTAGAGGGCGCGAAGCGGAGTGGTGCTCGAGCGGCCGCTGGCGCGTGGACGCATCCGGACCGAGACCTCGAGCAGATCGAAGCCTGCCCGGCGCAGCAGCACCAGGGTCTCGGCGTCGGGAAAGTCGACCGGGTAGTTCCGAGCCAGGAACGAGAAGGCCTGGCGGTCGAGGGCGCGAAAACCCGAAGTGGTGTCGGTGATGCGCTGGCCGGTGGCGGCTCGCACCACGGCGCCGAACAGTCGCATTCCCAGACGGCGGGCCGGCGAGGCCTGGTAGCCCGTGTCGTCCAGGAAGCGTGAGCCGATGACCACGTGGGCTTCACGTTCGCGCAGGGGCTGAAGGATCCGGCCCAGCTGGGCGGGGTCGTGCTGGCCGTCGCCGTCCACCTGGACCACCGCGTCATAGCCGCGGGCCACGGCGTACTTGAAGCCGGTCTGCACGGCGCCGCCGATGCCGAGATTCACGGGAAGGGTCAGCACGCGGGCACCGGCCTCCCGGGCGCGGCGGCCGGTGGCGTCGCGGGAGCAGTCGTCGATCACCAGCACGTCCAGGGCCGGCTGGGCATCGTGCAATTCCTTTACCACCTGTCCGATGGCGTCCTCTTCCTGGAACGCGGGCACGATGGCCAGGATCCTCACGCCGGGCCTCCGGCGACGTCGCCCTGCCACCAGCGAAGGGTGAGGCTCGAGGCCACCAGCTGGAATCCGCAGCGCGCGTAGAGGTTCGAGGCCGGCAGATTCGCGATCTGGGTTCCCACTTCGGCGAAGCGATTGCCGCGCGCTCGGAGCCGGGCCAACGAGGCCCACGACAGGGCGGCGCCGATTCCGCTGCGCTGCCGCGACGGGTCCACGCCGATCAGATCCAGGGCGCCCACGCCAACCCCCAGGGTTTCGCGGGCCACCGGGTCCTCGGACAACACGAAGAAGCCAGCCGGGCTCCCGTCCAGCTCGGCCACCAGCACGGCGCAACCGGTGGCGCCACGCACCCCGTTCTCGACCCAGTTGGCGTGGACGGCATCGGCTGCCTCGGGGGCGATCACCGGATCGCGGTGGAAGCGATCGTACCGGAAGCTGTTGGCGGCCAGACGGCGCAGGGCCGGGATGTCGTCTTCGCGGGCATCTCGCACATTGGCGGCGCCGGGCACCTCGTCTCCCATCTCGTCGAGATCGATGCCGAAGTGCAGGACGCCGTCCACGATCCGGAATCCGTGCGCCTCCAGGGCCCGGAGACCGGCGCCCTGATTGCTGCCCAGGCGGGCCGTTACGTAGGCGGCGCCGTCTGTGCGGGCAGCCTCGAGTGCGGCTCCTGCGAGTGCGCCGGCCATGGGGCCCGAGCGGTCGGAGTCGGCGCCCGACTTGGCATCCATTTCCAACAGGGGAACGCCGCCGACCCGCATCCCCAGGATTGCGCTGTCCCACACCAGCGGACGGTAGGCACTTACGCCTGCGCCGGGATGGCCCGTGGCGAAGCCGCGCGCGTCGGGAGCGTCCAGGATCCGGGCCGCCTGCGCCGACGCATGGGCGATGAGCCTCTCCGGGTCGGGGCGGCCGCACCAGCCGCGCGGCAGATCGTCCCGGTCTCGGAAGATCGCATGCAGCAGCTCGCTGTCGCTGTTGGCGATCTCATGCATCGGTACTTCGGACATGTCAGCGAGCCAGGGCCGTCGCCACCTTCGCGACGGCTTCCACCACGTCGTCCGCGTCGGCGTCCGTCATGGCAGGGTACAGGGGCAGGGAAACCAGACGCTCGTAGGCGGCTTCGGCCACCGGCAGCGACCCGGGCGCGAGCTCCAGCTGCTTGCGGTAGAACGGATGGAAGTGGATGGGGATGAAGTGGACCGTGGCGCCCACGTTCTCGGCGCGCAGCTCCCGGATGAATCGGGCCCGGTCGCAGGCGAGGGCCTCGGGGCGCAGCCGGATCGGATACAGGTGGTATGCGTGGGTCACGCTGTCGCGACACGCGGGGATCTCCACTGCGGGATGCCCGGCGAAGGCCCGATCGAAACGCCTTGCCAGGGCCTGGCGCCGCGCCGTGAACCCGGCGAGCTGCGCGAGCTGTGGCAGCCCGATGGCGGCCTGCAGATCGGTCATGTTGTACTTGAAGCCTGCCGCTCGAACCTCGTAGAACCAGGGCTCCGCCGACTGTTCGCGCTGCCAAGCGGCGCGACTCACCCCCTGTGCGGACAGCAGCCGGGCCCCCTCGGCGATGCGATCCGAATCCGTGGTCAGGGCGCCGCCTTCGCCGGTGGTGAGGTTCTTGGTGGCATAGAACGAAAAGCAGGTGGCGTCGCCCAGGGTTCCCACCGCGCGATCCCGGTAGCGGGCGCCGATGGCGTGGGCCGCGTCCTCGATCACACGCAGGCGGTGTCGGGCGGCCAACTCGAGGATGGCGTCCATGTCGCACGGGTGTCCTGCGTAATGCACTGGAACCAGGGCACGGGTGCGTTCGGAGATTGCATCGGCCACGCGCGCCGGATCCAGGTTGAGGGTGTCCGGCTCCACGTCTACCAGGACCGGGCGTCCACCCGCCTGGAGGATGGTGTTCGCGGTGGCGCAGTAGGTGAGCGGGGTGGTGATGACTTCGTCGCCTGGGGCCAGTTCGAGGCCGGCGAGCGCCACGTGAAGCGCGGCGGTGCACGAGCTCACGCACACCACGTGTCGGACCCCGATCGCTTCGGCCAGGGCCGATTCGAAGCGCTCGACCCGCGGTCCGGCGGTGATCCAGCCCGACTCCAGGACCTCCAGCACCTGGCGGCGCTCGGCCTCGCCCAGGGAGGGGCGCGCCACCGGAAGCAGGCTCTCGCGAACGGGCCGTCCGCCCTGGCTGGCAAGCTGGGAGGGGTTGGACAATGGGGTTCCTGGGCGTCCTGGGGCGCCTCGCATGGCGTGGCCGTCAGCGATAACGGTAACGCACGTTGTAGTAGCGATCGTCCCGGAAGTCGGCGATTTCACCGGTGCGCAGGGCGTCGGCAACTTCTCGGATTCCGTCGTCCAGGCTTCGCTCGCAGGCAAAGCCCAGGGCATCCCGGATCTTCTGGAACGAAACCCGATACGAGCGCGGGTCCGGCGAGTCGCCGGCCACCTCCACCCGGGTTCCGGGCACCGCCGCAGCCACGCGTTCGCCGAGCTCCGCCACGCGGTGGTTGCCCGCATCCGAGCCCACGTTGAAGACCTGTCCGGCCACTGTGACGGCGTCGGCCGCAAGGCACGCCACCGCCGCGCGGGCCACGTCGTGGGCGTGGACCACGGGTCGCCACTGCTCGCCGCCGTGCACGCTGAGCTTATGTTCGCTCACCGCCTTGGCGGTCATGATGTTCACCACCAGGTCGAAGCGCATGCGCGGCGACAGGCCGAACACGGTGCCCAGGCGCATCACCGTTGCCACCGTGTCGGAATCGCGGAGACCCTCGAGGATCATCTCCTCCGACTGCACGTTGGTCTCCGCGTACAGCGAGGCAGGTCTCACGGCGGAGGTCTCGTCGATCCAGCGGTCACCGGCGGCACCATAGACGCTGCAGGTGGAGGCGAACACGAAGCGCTCCACTCCCCGGTATTGCGCCGCGTCCACGATCGTGCGGGTGGCTGCCAGATTGACGGCGAAGGTGGCGTCCGGATCCAGGTCGCAGGCCGGGTCGCCCACGATGCCCGCCAGGTGGATCACGCCGTGACAGTCTTCGAGCCCCGCCACCAGGTCCTCGATGTGGCAGATGTCGCCCTCCAGCAGCTCGAAGCCCGACACACCGATCAGGGGCGCGATCGACTCGCGGCCCCAGGCCAGCTTGTCCAGCACCCGAACCCGGTAGCCCAGCCCGAGCAGCTGCCGCGTCAGATGCGAACCCACGTAGCCCGCGCCTCCGGTCACCAGGATGCGTCGATCGTGCATGGGGCGATGTCCCGGCTCAGTGTCCGGGGGGGGCCGTGGGGCCCGGGCGGAAACGGTAGATCTGGTAGGGAGCATGGGCTCGCACGTGATCGTCGCTCCGCATGATCACGTGGTGCAGGGCGCTGCACGTGACATAGAGCCAGCCGTCCGGCCCGAAGCTGAAGCCATCGGGCCAGCGCAGCATGGGATCCATCAACAGCGTGCGGAGTTTGCGATCGCGGCCCAGAACCACGATGGCGGATTCGTCCGGGTCCGACAGGTAGATGTTGTCGAGATCGTCGCTGGTGATCCCATCACTCATGGACTTGCGCGCGAAGACCTCGACCTTCTGGGCCAGTGCCGCGGGCGAGAGCGAGGGATCGTCCAGGTCGGATCGTCGCACCCGGTAGAGGTGGCGGTTGGTCACCGGTGCGAAGTAGAGCCACTCGCCGCGCCGGTCGAGCGCAATCGAGTCCACGCCGGGCCGGATGGCGAAGATTCCGAAGACCAGCATGCGACGGCCCTGGACCTCGGGCACGTAGTTCTCGGCGGTGACCGAGGTGTGTCCCTCCAGCAAGCGCCTCGCGCTGCGCGATTCCACGTCGTAGACCAGCAGCGCGGGGGTCTTGGCGAAAATGCTGGCATCGGCGATGTAGATGCGGCGGCCGTCCGGGCTCACCTGGAAATCGTTCAGGTGCGACCCGATGCCGGCCAGATCCCGCGAGAAGTCGAAGCGATGTACCGCATCTCCCGACGCCAGGTCGAAGGCCAGCAGGCGGGGGGTGCCGGTTCCGTGGTTGGCGTTGTCCAGGATCCAGAGGCGGCCCTGGCGATCGATGCGCAGGGAGAGCACCGACTGGTACTCGAGTCCGTCGGGCAGGCCGCCGGGCGGGTAGGGCACCGGCTCGCCGTCGATCAGCTCGGCCACCTGGATTTCCGGTGAGGCTTCCGGGTGGAAGCTGAAGAAGACGCGGCCGTCCCGGGAAACCGCGATGTTGCCCGGGGGCAGGGGCAGATCCGCCACTTTCTCCAGGGCCGAGGCCGGGAGTTCGGGATCGCTGGTGAGATCCGGGAACTCGTCGCCGCCGCCGTAGCGCCACCACAAGGTCGCAACGCCGATCGCGCCGAGGCCGACGATCGCCAGTGTGGCGAGTGCGAGGATCCGAATCAGGGTGTGCATGGGTGTCCGGGTCCGATCCGAGCCCTCAGCCCCTCCGCCGTGGGCCGGCCATTCTACCCGGATTCGGGCGTGCCGGATTCGGATACCCTGGAGCCCGTGGCGGGGATCTTCGAGCCGGCGCCCGAGCCGCCGCTGCTGCTCCAGCGGCGCGGAACCGACGAATTCCACCCGGCTCCCGACTCGCACGAGCAGCGCAGGGCCCGGGCCGTCGTGGACGGGATCGCCCCGGACGCCGCCCGTCGCGCGGCCCTCCCACTGGCGCACTACCTGTCCGGACGCCTGGGAACGGCGGCGTCGCTAATGGCCCTGAACGCCGCGTGGGAGGGGAGCGGAGACGGAGAGGGCGCCTTCTATGACGTGGCCCCGGAGGCGGCCCACGACCCGGTGGCCGCCGAGGACAGCCTGGGCGGCGCGGAGCTGGTGGTGGACGTTCAAACGCATTACGTGGCCCAGGAACGGGCGACGGCCCCGGCGGCCGCTGCGATTCTGGCTTTCATCCGACAGGTGGCGCCCGAACGCTGGGCGTCCCTGCCCGGCGCGGCGGCGCTATCGATGGCCGAGTTCCTGCGCTGCGTCTACCTCCAGAGCGAAACGGCCGTGGCGGTGCTCACCTCGGCGCCCGGTGAAGGCGAACACAACATCCTCACCAACGCCGAGATCGCCGGCACCCGCGAGCTGCTGGAGCGCCTCGGCGGCGACGGCCGCCTGCTGCACCACGCCATCGTGCATCCGAACCTTGCGGGTGAGCTCGAGGCGATGGAGGCGCTGCGCGATCGCTACCAGCCGGTGGGCTGGAAGGTCTACACGCTCTACGCCAACCGCGAGGGCGCCGGCTGGCGACTCGATGACGAGGCGTCGGGGATTCCGTTTCTCCAGCGGAGCCGCGAGCTGGGGGTGCGCCGGGTGTGCGCCCACAAGGGGCTGAGCCAGCTCGCGCCCACCGGCTCGCCGGACGACGTGGGGCCGGCGGCGGCTGCCTTTCCGGATCTCGACTTCCTGATCTACCACTCGGGCTACGAGGTTCCCGTGGGCGACCTCGAGGAGGGTCCATACCAGGCGTCGGCCGCACCCGCCGGAACCGATCGGTTGGTGGCGAGCCTGTTGCGATCCGGTGTCGGCCCCGGCGCCAACGTCTACGCCGAGCTGGGGAGTACCTGGTATCTGCTGGCCCGTCGACCGCGCGAGGCCGCGCACGTGTTGGGAAAGCTCCTGCGCGCCGTGGGCGAGGACAACGTGCTGTGGGGAACCGACTCGGTCTGGTACGGATCTCCGCAGCCCCTGATCGACGCCTTTCGCGCCTTCCGGATCCCCGCCTCGTATTGCGACCGGTACGGCTATCCGGCGCTCACTCCGCGGGTGAAGGAAAAGATCCTCGGACTCAATGCGGCGCGCGTCTACGGCATCGATCCGGCCCGGGCGAGGCGGGTGGCGCGCTCGGACGATCTGGCCTGGGTGCGGGCCGCCCTCGACGAGACGCGCACCACCGGCACCCCGCGTTGGGTCGGGGAGTGATTCCATTCCTCAGCCACGGGCCTGTTCATCTGGCGTCCTGGAGACCCTCGAGTTCTGCC
Organism: Deltaproteobacteria bacterium; assembly: GCA_032128115.1. Classification (GTDB taxonomy): domain Bacteria; phylum Myxococcota_A; class UBA9160; order UBA9160; family SMWR01; genus JAQBHB01. Next base: position 179,282 of record JAQBHB010000040.1, read on the forward strand.
AGGACCGTGTCGAAAGCGCGAATTTCCCGGGCGCCGAAGGTCTCGGCCAGGGCAGCGGCGCCGAGTCCCACCGGCAGCAATGCCCATGCGGCGCCGCGCAGCAGGCGTCGGCGAGACAGCGCGGCGCGCGGGGCCGCCAGCAACCCGCCGGTCGCGCCCGCCAGCGTGCCTCCCGCCACGGCGCGCAGGCCCGTTCTTCGCGATCGCGCCGCGTCGCGCCCCGCCTCGAGGATGTGTCGAGCCTCGGCTGCCGCCTTCGGGTCGACGCCGCCGGGCCGGGTCTCGCCGGGCACCAGATCGATCTCCGCCAGCAACCCGAGGTGGTCCGAGTAGCCGTGCTCCTCGTCGCGGAAGACGAGGGTGTCGTCGAAGGTTCGCTCGATCGCATGCGGAACGGCGCGAAGCCCCGCGCCGCTGCGGGTGAATACATAATCGATGCGGGCGCCCGGCAGGGTGCCTCGCGCTCGGTTCGCGGTGTCCGGCCGCACCGAATCCTGGCGGTGATCGAGAGTTACGGCTGCGTCGGCGAGTCCGGAAAGGCCCGTGAGGATGCGGTACTCGGGCCGGTCTTCCCGGAGGTTGAAGTCGCCGGCTGCGAGGATCGGGTTGCGGATCGGCGCCAGGCGCGCTGCAAGTTGCACGACCTGACCCACCCGGTAGGGAAACGAGCCGTCGTGAGCGTCGTCCGTGTACTGGGCGTGCAGGTGGGTATCGACGAGTGTCACAGGGCCCGCGGGGGTCTCGATCTCCAGCAGCGCGAATCCCTTGCCGCCATGGTAGTCGCCCTCCCAGATGCGTTCGGGTCGACCCCCCAGGTGGTAGGCCTCGAAGTGGGTGCGGGTCACCGGCAGGCGCGATAGCACCAGCAACCCGCTGCCACGCGTCGCGGCCTGGTTGTGCCACACGTGGGGAAGTCCCGCGCGCCGCCCGGCGGACGCCAGGGCGTCGCGCGCTCCCCGGGTCCACACCTCCTGCAGGGCGATCAGATCGGCTTCCAGCCGGGGCAACTGCGTCCCGATCGCCTGCATGCGGAGGGCGACCTCGCGTCCCACCGGCCACGGCAGGCCCCAGACATTGAGTGTTACCAGACGCAGTCGCATGGCTTACCTCAGCTTGACCTCGTCGGGAGCTGCGGCCGTCATGAGCTTCCGGATTCCACCTATCCAGGGGGGAGAGTAGTATGGGTCGTGTACGGGTGGAGGAGGCCCCGGTTCATGCGCGAACACCGCTATTCCCTGGATCTTCCCCACTCTCCCGAGCGGCTGTGGGCGTTGATGCAGGATTATGCGAACTGGACGCAATACGCCCCCATGGTGATCCGGGTCGACGTGATCCATCCGGGCGATTCCGCGGGCAACGGGCTGCTGCGGCGGGTGATCTACAAGCTGCCGTTCGGGCGCCAGGGGTCGGCTCTCGAACTCGTGACGCAGGTCGAGCCTGCACGCGGCTACACGTACACGATGATCAGCCGCGACGTGGGAAACGACCAGACCGGTCGTCTGCGGCTCGAGCGACTGGGTTCCAACCGCACGCGCCTGCACTTCGAAGAGCGCTACCACCTGGCCGGCGTCCCGTGGCGGTGGTTCGAGGGGCCCATCTACCGCTTCATCAACAGGAAGAACGAGGAGTCCATGCGCAGGCTCTCCGAGTGGCTGACCTCCCACCCGCAGTACCGCCCGGAACTCGTGGCTTCCTAGTCGAGCCTGCCGCCCCAGCGATTCCAGTGGGTGACCCGTTCGGGCGGTGCGCGTCGCGGGACCCCCCACTCGCCGCGGGGGTAGCCCACGGGAATCAGGGCCACGGTCTCGTACTCGTCGGGAATTCCGAGAGCGCGCTTCACGTCCTGCTCGCGAAGCTTGTGGAGTGTGGTGAGGGTGGTGCCCAGACCGCGGCTGCGGGCGGCCAGCATCAGATTCTGGATGGCCGGGTAGATCGAGCCATACCAGGCCGAACTCTGGGCCGGATCGGCCGGCGGGGTGCCCCGCTTTGCCACCAGGATCAGGGCCGGGGCCTCGCCCAGGTGCTCCACGAGGATCATGGCGCGGCGGTAGACCCGCGCGGTCTCCTCGGGGAGATTTCCGCTGGCCAACGCCTGGTCGCGGATCACGCGTTCCCCGATCTCGCGATAGATCTCTCCCAGGAGCTTCCGGGGCCCGGCGTCGGTGATCACCACGAACGCCCAGTTCTGATCGTTCTCGGCACTCGCGGCCTGGGTGGCGGCCTGGACCAGGTAACGAAGGTCTTCCGGGGCAATCGGATCCGGCCCGAGGCGGCGCATGGCGCGCAGGGAGTGAATGGCCTCGTGAACGCTGATCTCCGCCATGGGGGCTCCCGGTTTCGAAAAACGGCGAGAGCATACCGGAGGCGTGGGATCAGAAGCGGATCGAGAATCCGAGGCCGAACGTCTTCTTCGCGACCAGGGGACCGTGTACGGCCAGCACCAGATCGCGGCGTCCCATGCTGAGCGCGTGGCGATACTCGAGGCCGTGCTGCTTCTGGATCTGGAAGTGGCTCCGCCAGCTCTCGCCTTCCCGGGCGTGATCCGGGTCCACGTGCTCCAGGATCTGGCGGGCTCGATGGATGCGGGGCTCTTCGGCGGGGGCGGATTCGTCGGCGCGGGCAACGCCACTGGTGAGGGCAAGGGTTCCGCCAACGACGGCTGCGAACCTGTGCGCTCTCCTGGACCACCGCATGTTGCGGCCACCTCGCGTGCCCTACCGGAGGGGAAACTGCAAGCTGCGTGCCACGCAAGGCGCCCGGTGGAACGGGCCAAGTGCTTGGAATCTGGAGGCTTCTCAGCAGATTGCAGAGCGCGTGCAGGGCCCGGTGGGAAGCGGGTTTCACACCTTGGGAAATCCACCGGCCGGAGTTGCCGGCGAGTTGCACACGCGTTGCACGGGAACTCGGATTCCGGTGCGAAAACGGAACCGAACACCACACGGCGACGGAGTGGCCCCCGGTCGCAGGCTGGACCGGCTGAGTGAAACATGTTCTAATCGGCTCGTGATGGAGGAGCGATCCCGGCGCATCGTTGAATCGGCCGTCGAGCTGGCCGAAAAGGGCGGCTTCGAGGCGGTGCGTCTGCGCGACGTGGCGGCCCATGCGGGCGTCGCCCTGGGAACGCTCTACCGGCGCTTCCGGAGCAAAGAAGACCTGCTGCTCGCGGCTCTCGAGCTGGAGATCGCCGCGTACGAGCGGGTGCTCGAGAGGCGCCCGCCCCAGGGCGAGAACGCGCTCGAGCGCCTCACCTCGTTCTTCGAGGCCATGACCCGGGCACTCTGCCGCCGGCCCAATCTGGCTCGCGCCCTGGTGCGCGCCGTGGCGACCGGGGAGCCCGAGTTGACCCAGAAGGTCGCCGCCTTTCACACGCGGATCGAGGATCTCATCACGTCCGCGCTCCGGGGGGCTCCACCCGATGGCTCCCACGGGCGCATCACCGATCGCGAGCGGACGCTCGCCTACACGCTGCAGCTGGTGTGGTTCGCGTCGCTGGTGGGCTGGGCCGGCGGTCTGCACGCCCACACGGCGATCGTGGAGCAGACGCGCAATGCCGCCGAACTCATGTTGCGGGGCTCGGAGAAAAGAGCCGCATAGGCACGCGGGCCCGCCTGCGATTCAAGCAGAGGCGGGTTCGCGGGCGAAGCGGGCGCCCAGATTCGCCAGCTGCACGGGGGCGCTGCCCAGGATCAGCTCGGACTGCTTGGCCCACAGGTAGTAACGGTAGAGCGGGTAGTCGACGTCGATGCCGATCCCGCCGTGCAGGTGCTGTGCGGCGTAGCCCACGAACTGCCCGCCCTCGGCGGCCCAGTACTTCGCCACCGCCACCTCTTCAGGGGCCGCTCGGCCTTCGCCGAGCCGCCAGGCGGCGAGCCACGTGGTCAGGCGCATGGCTTCCAGTTGGATGAAAGCGTCTGCCGCCCGGGAGTGGACCGCCTGGAAGCTTCCCACCGGTCGATCGAACTGGATGCGGCTGGTGGTGTATTCGGCGGTCATCTTCAGTGCCTTCTCGGAAACCCCAAGCTGCTGGGCACAGGTGGCCACGGTGGCCCGGTCGCGCATCCACTCCGCAGCGGAGGGGTCCGATCCGGGCGCGCACAGTACGTCGTCGGCCTCTACCCGGGCGCCGTCGAGCGCGATGCGTGCGTGAGGCTGGCGGTCGGTGGTGCGCTGGGCCTCGATTGCAACCCCCTCGGCCATCGGGTCCAGCAGGAACAGGCCCACCGCGGCGTCGGCGGTTGCGGCGGGCACGACGATGCGCGCGGCCAGTCGGGCGGCGGGAACACAGACCTTCAGGCCGTCCAGGCGCCAGCCGTCAGCCTCCGGGCGTGCGCGTGTGGCGGGCCTGGCGGACTCGTCGTTGCCGGGTTCGAGCAGGGCCCCGCTCAGGATCACGTCGCCGTTCACCACCCCGGGGAGCCATCGGCTCTTCTGGGCCTCGCTGCCAAAGTGTGCGATGGGCAGTGCGCCAAGCACCAGGGTGGGAAGCGCCGGTACGGCCGCCACGCTGCGACCCACCTCGGAGAGCAGCAGGCAGGTGGTGAAGAAACCCAGGGCGCTTCCACCGACCGCCTCGGGCAGGCCGACTCCCAGCAGGTTGGCACGGGCCAGCTCCGACCACAGCCGCCGGTCGATGCCTTCGTCTCCCGCTTCCGCGGCGTTGCGGCGATCGTGGGTGGAAAGGTCTTCGAGGATCTTGCGCGCGAGGTTCTGGACCTCCTGCTGTTCCTCGCTCAGTGAAAAATCCATGGGGGGCTCCGTCGCCCGCCGGTCGGGCGGGCGTTTCGTCTACTTGTAGTGGGGCATTCCCAGCGCGGTCATCGCGATGATGTCGCGCTGTACTTCGTTGGTGCCGCCTCCGAACGTGAGGATCAGGGTGTTGCGGTACATCATTTCCACGCGGCCGCGCAGCACGGCGCCCGGCGAGTCGGCCCGGACCACGCCCTCGGCGCCGAAGATCTCCAGCAGGGCCCGGTAGGCCTCCACGTAGAATTCGCTGCCAAAGACCTTCACGGCCGACGCGTCCGCCGGGTGGAGCTGGCCGTGCTGGAGGGCCCAGGCCTGCTTCCAGTTCATCAGGCGCAAGACCTCGAGCTTCGCGTGGATCCGGGCCAGGTTCGACTGCACCCAGGCCTGGTCGATCACGCGACGGCCGTCGGCGAGCTTCGTCTCGTGGGCCCATTGGCGAGCTTCGTCCAGCAGGCGGTGCACCGGCCCCACGTTCATGAGCGAGACGCGCTCGTGGTTGAGCTGTCCCGTGATCAGCGACCAACCGTTGTTCTCGCCGCCGATCAGGTTCTCCGCCGGAACCCGCACGTCTTCGTAGAAGGTGGCGTTGGTTCGCACGCCGCCGATGGTGGTGATGGGTGTGGTCTTGAAGCCCGGTGATGACGTGGGCACCAGGAACATGGAGATTCCGCGGTGCTTCTTGACTTCCGGGTCGGTGCGCGCGGCGAGCCAGATGTAGTCGGCGTAGTCGGCCAGGCTCGTCCACATCTTTGCGCCGTTGATGACCCACTCGTCGCCCACGCGCTCGGCCCGGGTCTTGAGCGACGCCAGGTCGGTGCCGGCCTCGGCTTCCGAGTATCCGATTGCGAAGTGCAGCTTGCCCTGCAGGATCGTGGGGAGAAACCGCTGCTTCTGTTCTTCGTTTCCGTAGCGCATGAGTGTGGGGCCGACGGTGTTCAGGGTGAGGAAGGGCAGGGGAAAGCCCGAGCGCTGAACCTCGTCGCTGAAGATGTAGTGGTCTACGGGGCCGCGGGCCTGTCCGCCGAATTCCTTGGGCCAGCCCATCCCCAGCAGGCCGTCGGCTCCCATCTGTTGCAGGGCCTTGTGGTAGCCGGGGCTGCCACCCTCGCTCCCGCGCATCTCTTCGAGAAGCTCGGGCGTCACGAGCTTCCCGAAATACTCGCGGAGCTCGTCGCGAAAAGCCTTCTGGTCCGGGGTGAGATCGAGATACATGGGGACCTCGGGTGCGGGTCGCGGAGTGGAACGTGTTCTAGTGGCGACAGTATCCGCTGCGAGCGCCGCCTTGTCCACCCGGGGGCGCGAGCGGCCTTGCCCGTCGGCGTAGAACGTGTTCTAATCGCCCGGAATCGGCCGGTAGCGGTTCACGGGCCAGTGATCCGCGCCGCGATCGACTACTCGTGAGGGGACATCCGTGAAGATCGTCATCGACTACGACCTCTGCGAGTCCAACGCCGTCTGCATGGACGTGTGCCCGGAGTGCTTCCGGGTCGAAGAGGACGACTCGCTCACCGTTCTGGTGGAGAACCCGCCGGCGGATCTGGTTCCCAAGGTGCGCGAAGCGGTTCGCCTGTGTCCGCGCCAGGCGATCTCGCTGGACGAGAGCTGACCCCGGACCCAGATGGATTTTCGCGACTCCGCCGAGGAGGCGGCCTTCCGGGTCGAGGCGCGGACGTTTCTCGAAGCGTACGCGCCCGCGGAGATGCCCGACTACTTCGACGACCAGATCGACCTGGAGACCTACGTCGAGAAGTCGGTGGCGTGGCAGAAGACGCTGTACCAGCATGGCTGGGCCGCCATCACCTGGCCTGCGGAATACGGCGGCCGCGGTCTCGGGCCCCTGCAGCAGATCGTGTGGAACCAGGAGTTGACCCGGGTGGGACTGGGCGATTCCCTGTTCCTGCCGGCCATCGGGCTTGCCGGACCCACGATCATCAGCCACGGCACCGACGACCAGAAGCAGCGCTATCTGGAACCCATGCTGCGCGGCGACGCCATGTGGTGCCAGCTGTTCAGCGAACCGGGAGCCGGCTCCGACCTGGCGGCCCTGGCCACACGGGCGCTGCGCGACGGCGACGACTGGATCCTGACCGGCCAGAAGACCTGGTGCTCGGGAGGGCACCACGCGAAGTTCGGCTTCCTGCTGGCCCGCAGCGACCCGTCGGCGCCCAAGCACAAGGGCATCACGTACTTCCTGATCGACATGACTTCGCCCGGAATCGACGTGCGGCCCCTGCGCGACATGGCCGGCGGCCAACACTTCAACGAAGTGTTCCTGAACGACGTGCGCGTGCCCGACGAGGCCCGCCTGGGGCCCGAGGGGGGCGGCTGGGACGTGGCCATGACCACGCTCATGAACGAACGCATGGCCATCGGCGGCTTCGAGCGGCTGTTCTCGTTCGACGAGCTGGTGGCCCACGCCAACCAGCGGCCGGGCGGGCTCGATCCGGTGAAGCGCAACGAGCTGGCCCGGCTGTACACCTGGGTGCGGACCCTGGAGCTGATCAACGCGCGGGTGGTCACGAAGCTGGGGCGCGGCGAGATGCCGGTGGCGGAGAGCTCCATCATGAAGCTCGCCATCGCCCGCATCGTGACGAAGGTGGCCGAGCTGGGGGTCGATCTGCTGGGCCCCGAGGGCCTCGCGCGCCGCGGGCCGTGGCAAAACCGTTTTCTCGGCGCGCCGGCGATCCACATCGCCGGTGGCACCGACGAGATCCAGAAGAACGTGGCTGCCGAGCGGGTGCTCGGCCTACCGCGCGAGCCGCGCGGCGACCGCGACGTTCCCTTCGACCAGCTTCCCCGCAGCTGATCCGCATTCCGGACGAGGCGGGCGAGCGCCGCTCAGGGATGAATGGCGTAGACCAGCACGCCGCTGGACGGAACCCGGATGATCCTCAACGTGCGGCCGTTTACCCGCTGCGAGATCTGGGTGCGACCACTGGTATCGGCGGAAACCTGGTCGATGATCCCGGCGACGAATTGGTTCACGCTGTCCGCATTGGCCCCGAACACCGCGTTGTTCACGCGGCGGTAGCTCGGGTGAGCGTGTCCGGGCGTCGAGACCGATCCGGCGGCGATGGGGGTCGAGAAGCTCACCCGATCGGCCCGCACCTCGAACAGCGTGTCGCCCGATTTCGCGCTTCGCCGAAGAGAGCCGTCGGACAGCGTCTCGCGCTTCCAGGTGCCGACGCCGCGATCGGCGGCAGTGAGAGGCTCGCGCATGCGCCCGACCAGCGCGTTCACGTCGAACCGGCGATCGCTCCAGCCGGACTGTCCCGGTGCCGGTGCCGCCGGACTCGAGGGACCGGGGCGCGTCCGGCGGCCTGCGGCCCTGCTCTTCTTGTCGGCGCGACGTGTCAGCACGCGCGCCCTCTCGGGTTCGGGAAGCAGCTTCAGCAGGTTCCCCGGGATCTGGCGCATCCGCCTCACCTCGCTTCGGCCCATGAACTCGCGGGCAAAGATCGCCACCTGGTCGTCGTCCGTGTAGAAGAGGTAGAGCGTCTGGCCGTCGGCTACGTGCAGGTACTGGGGCTTGCCGTTGCTGGTGACGTAGCCGCGGACCGTGAGATCGAGCTTGGATTCCAGGGCGAGATGGGCGGCTCCCTCGTCGCTGGCCATGGCGAGAGTCAGGCCCGCCACTTCAGCGGCCCGGGAGCGGTGCTCCAGTGCCGTGCATCCCAGCGTCAGGATCAGCCCCACGGCGCCCCAGGCGGCGAGCGCCGAGGCCGAGATCCGGTGGGTCTGGCATGCGGAGCGGAGCATGATCCTCGGGTCTTCAGCGTAGTGGGGCCGGAATCGCCAGCCCCCCGGATGATGGATCGTCGCGCCGCAGCCCTCACTTGAGTGCAGCTGGGAGCTTCAAAAGTCCTGTTTTTCAATAAAAATCGGCGGCTTTCGCCAGGGTTCGGGAACGGACTAGAAGCCCTTGAGATCCGCGATGCGGCGGTGATGGTGGGTGGCGTCGCCCAGCAGGGTCTGATTCGCCCGCGCGCGGCGGTAATACAGATGCGGTGTGGCCTCCCAGGTGAAGCCGATGCCCCCGTGGATCTGCACGTTCTCGACCGCGGCGCGCTGGTAGGCCTCGGCGCAGAAGGCCTTGGCCACACTGGCCGCCAGCGGAAGCTCCTCGGGGTTTTCGGCCGCTGCCCACGCGGCGTAGTGGGCCGCCGTCTTCGCACTCTCGACCTCCAGCAGCACGTCGGCGCATTTGTGCTTGATGGCCTGGAACGAGCCGATCGGTCGGGCGAACTGTACGCGGTGCTTGGCGTATTCGACCGCGTCGTCCAGGCAGCGCTGGGTGCCGCCGGCGCACTCGGCCGCCAGGGCAACGCAAGCCTGATCCAGGGTCCGGACCAGCGCCGGGGCGATTCCGCCTTCGGCTCCCACGCATTCCGCGCGTGCGCCGGCGAATTCGACGTCGGCGAGCCGGCGGGTGGGATCGAGAGACTCGACCGGACTGGTCTTGACGCCCGGGGCACCGCCTCGCACGGCCAGCAGTGTGAGTCCGTCCTCACCCCGGGTTCCCGGAACGCGGGCAACCACCAGGATCAGATCCGCCGCCGCCGCGTCGGTGACGAAGCGCTTGCGACCGGTCAGGACGTAGGCGTCGTCATCCCGCGAGAATTCGAGTTCCACGTCCCCCGGCCGCCAACCCGCGACATCGTCAAGCAGGGCGAGTGTGGCGAGAGTCGCTCCCGAGGCGATTCCGGGCAGCAGGGCCGTCTTCTGCGCCTCGCTGCCGGCGTGCAGCAGGGCCCCTGCCGCCAGACACACGCTGGAGAAGAAGGGGCCGCACAGCAGCACGCGACCCATCTCTTCCATCGTGATCGCGAGCTCCAGGAAGCCGAAGCCCTGGCCCCCGTAGGCCTCGGGAATCTGGATGCCCTGGAGCCCCAGCTCCGCGGCCATCTGCTTCCAGATCGACCGGTCATAGCCGTCAGCGGTGTCGATCAGACGCAAGACCTCCGTCGCCGGCGATTTCTCCTCGAGAAAGCGCCGCAGGCTGGATCGAAACTCCTCCTGCTCGTCGCTGAATGCGAAATTCACGGCTGGCCTCGTGGGGGCGCCTAGATGGCGCGCTCCAGACCCTCCCAATGGGGATCCCGCAGCTTGCGCTTGTAGAGCTTGCCGTTGGGATCGCGCGGCATCTCGGTCGTGAAGTCGAGGCTGCGCGGCGTCTTGTATCTGGCGAGCTTGTCGCTGCAGAAGGCGAGGATCTCCGCGGCCAGGGCGTCGCCAGGCTCGGCGCCCTCCACCGGCTCGATCACCGCCTTCACCTCCTCGCCCCAATCGTCGTGGGGAATTCCGAAGACCGCGGCATCCGCCACCTTCGGGTGGGTGAGCAGCACGCTCTCGATCTCGGCCGGGTAGATGTTGACGCCGCCCGAGATGATCATGTCCGACTTGCGATCGCACAGGAAGAGATAGTCGTCGGCGTTCAGGTAGCCGATGTCGCCCACCGTGAAGAATCCCTCACGGCGGTTTTCCTGGGTCTTCAGGGCGTCGTCCTTGTACTCGAAGTCGGCCTGGCCGAGCTTGATGTAGACGGTTCCGGGCTGGTCGGCGGGACAATCCACGCCGTCGTCGTCGAGGATTCGGATCTCCGAACTGGTCCAGGCCCGGCCCACGGTGCCGGGAAACTTCCGCCACTCTTCGGGGCTCACCACCGTGCCACCGCCCTCGGTAGCGGCGTAGTATTCGTAGATGGTGTCTCCCCACCAGTCGAGCATCTTCAGCTTGGTCTCGACGGGGCAGGGTGCCGCCGCGTGCACCATGCACCGGCACGACGACATGTCGTAGCGGCTGCGCACCTGCTCGGGCAGACCCAAGAGCCGATGGAACTGGGTGGGTACCATGTGGCTGGTGGTCACGCGGTATTTCTCGATCAGCTGGAGCATCTCCTCCGGCGACCACTTGTCCATGAGCACCACCGGGTGGCCCATGTGCATCGAGGAGCTGGCGAACACCAGCACCGCCGTGTGGTACAGGGGAGAGCCGCAGATGTGGACGTTGCCGTCTTCGGACTTCACGCCGAACAGGCCCAGGAATCCGGTCATGAGCGAGGCCATCGTGTCCGGATCCAGGGGCGCGAGTCCGCGGCGCACGCCCTTGGGGCGGCCCGTGGTGCCGGAGGTGTAGTTCATCACCTGACCCGCGGCGCGATCCTCGGGCAACGATTCGGGCTGGCCCGCCTTGAGTTGTTCGAACGGTCGGAAACCCGGCACGCTGCCCACGGCGAAGCGCGCGTTCTCGGGCAGGTCGATTGCGGCGGCGGCCCGGGTGCAGGCGTCGGCAAAACGCCCGTGCGCGACGAACGCCTTGGCGCCGCTGTCCTGCACGATGTAAGCGATCTCGGGTCCGGTGAGGTGATGGTTGATGGGCGTCATGTACCAGCCGGCCTGCACCACAGCCAGGTAGAGCTCGATCATCTCCACCTCGTTGGGAAGCACCACGGCGACGCAGTCGCCCTTTTCGAGACCCAGGGCGCGCAGGCCGTGCACGATCTGGTTGCACGCGGCCAGCAGCTCGCCGCGCTTCCACTCGCGGCCGTCGGAGGTGGCGAGGGCCAGGGGGTCCGGGTCGTTCTGTGCGAAATTCCAGAATCCAAGCTGGGACATGGGGGGCTCCTCGGGGCGCGTGGCGGGCGCGGCGGCACCGCGCGATGTAATCTGCGCCCGAGTAGAACACGTTTCAGTCGGGCTCGCAACGATTCGGGCCCCCCGGAGGCCCCGTGAGCGAGCAAGCCCCCCATCTGCTGACCGAGCGCGAGGGCCCGGTCCTGATCGTCACCCTGAACCGACCCGAAAAGCGCAACGCGCTGAGCGCCGAGATGCTCGCCGGCATGCACGACGCGTGGATCGAACTCAGCGAAGATCCGGAGCTGCGCGTGGGGATCGTGACCGGCGCGGGCGGCCACTTCTGCGCCGGGGCGGATCTCGAGGCCATGGCCGGTGGTGGCGCCGGAAGTGCCGAGGCGGTGGAGCGCATCCGCAGCGAGACGGACCTGGCCTGGAAGGCGCTGCTCCGACACTATCGGCCCACGAAGCCGCTGATCGCCGCCGTCGAGGGCTATGCCGTGGCCGGCGGCACCGAGATCCTGCAGGCCGTGGAGATCCGCGTCGCCGCCGAGACGGCGACGTTCGGCGTAGCCGAGGTGCGTCGCGGACTGTTTCCGTTGGGGGGCTCGACGGTGCGCTTGCGGCGCCAGATTCCCTTCACGGTGGCGGCCGACATGCTGCTCACCGGCCGCTTCGTCTCGGCCGCGGAAGCCAAGCAGATCGGCCTGATCGGACACGTGGTGCCCGAGGGCCAGGCGCTCGCGCGGGCCCGCGAGATCGCGGCCCAGATCGCCGAGAACGGGCCGCTGGCGGTGCAGGCGGTGCTGCGGTCGCTGCGCGAGACCGAGGGACTCTCGGAGGTCGACGGTCTCGCCCGCGAACTCGAGATCGGTCAGCCCATCTTTGGCACGAAGGACGCCGCCGAGGGGCCCCGCGCCTTCATGGAGAAGCGCAAGCCGGCCTTTCAGGGAAAATAAGACCGGCCTTTCAGGGAAAATAAGATTCAGGGAAAATAAGAAACAGGAAGCAGGGAAAACAGGAAACGCGCGCTTGCGGAAGCCGGCGGCGGGGGCCTAGCGCGGCTCGCTTCCCACCACCCACGTGGAGAAGTATTGCGAGCCGCCGCCGTAGGCGTGGCCCAGGGCCCGGCGGGCGCCCTCGACCTGGTGTTCGCCGGCCAGGCCGCGCACCTGATTGGCCGCTTCGGCGAAGCGCAGCATGCCCGAGGCTCCGATGGGGTTCGAGGACAACACACCGCCCGACATGTTGACCGGCAGGTCACCGTCCAGGGCGGTGGCGCCCTCGTAGGTCATCTTCCAACCCTCCCCTTCCGGTGCGAATCCCAGGTTCTCCATCCACATGGGCTCGAACCAGCTGAAGGGCACGTAGATCTCGGCGCAGTCGATCTCCGCGCGCGGATCCGTGATGCCGGCCTTGGCGTAGAGCTCCCGGGCACAGTCCTTCCCGGCCTGGGGATTCACCTGGTCGCGGCCCGCAAACTGGGTGGGCTCGGTGCGCATGGCGGTGGCGTGGATCCAAGCGGGCGGGCGGGGTGTCTTCTTCGCCGCCGATTCGCTGCAGAGCACCAGGGCGCAGGCTCCGTCCGACGAGGGGCAGGTTTCCAGGTAGCGAATGGGATCCCAGAGCATGGGCGAGTTCGCCACCAGCTCGAAGCTGATGTCGGGGAATTTCAGGTGCGCGTAGGGATTCTTGAGGGCGTTCTGCCGGTCCTTCAGCGCCACGCGGATGCCCGTATCCTCGGGCGCCTTGGAGCGGCGCATGTAGGAGCGGATCAGCGGCGCGAAGAAGCCGCCGGCCCCGGCCACGATCGCCTGCTGGAAGGGCATGCGGATCGAGAGTGCCCACATGGCGTTGCTCTCGGACTGTTTTTCGTACGCGACCGTGAGCACCCGCTCGTGCACGCCGGCTTCCACCAGGCTCGCAGCGACGATGGCCGTGGTACCCCCGACGCTTCCCGCCGTGTGCACCCGGAGCATGGGCTTCCCGGCACCGCCCAGGGCCTCCGCCAGGAAGAGTTCGGGCATCATCACGCCCTCGAACAGGTCCGGCGCCTTGCCGATCACCACGGCATCGATGTCGCCCCAGCCCAGACCCGCGTCCTCCAGGGCGCGGGACGCCGCTTCCCGCACCAACCCCACCTGGGATACGTCGATCCGCTTGGTGTCGTGATGGGTCTGGCCCACTCCGATGACTGCGCAGCGCTTCGCCATCACGCGCCCTCCAGGATGCAGACCAGGTTCTGCTGCAGGCAGTGACCCTGGGTCGCGTGGGCCAGGGCGCGCCCGGCCTCGCCGCGGGAGATGCGCTGGGCGGCCTCGCCGATGCGGGCCAGCCCCGCCACCATCACGGGATTGGCGGCCAGCGGTCCACCCGAGGGGTTGATGCGAACGTCGTCGGCCAGGCCGATGGCGTCGCGCAGGATCAGCTCCTGGTGGGTGAAGGGCGCGTGGAGTTCTGCCAGGTCCAGTGCAGCCGCATGGGCACCGGCATTCTCCGCCGCCCGCTTCGTCGATGGGGACACGGTGAGGTCGCGTGCGCCCGGCTGGTGGAGATCGATGCGGTGATCGATGCCGCGGATCCACGCCGGGCGCTCGCAAACCCGCCGAGCCGTGTCGTCGGCCGCCAACACGATCGCGCAGGCGCCGTCGCTGATGGGCGGGCAGTCGTGCTTGCGCAGGGGCGAGATGAAGTGGGGCTCCGCCAGCAGTTTCTCGACCTCGAAATCACCTTTGAGCTGGGCGAACGGATTGCTCTTGGCGTCGCGCCGGCTGCGCACAGCCACCTCGGCCATCTCGCGTTCGGTGTGATGCGTGCCCTCGAGCAGGGCTCGCGCCTGCAGGGCGGCCAGGCTCACCGTATCGATCCCCAGCGGATGCAGGGTGTACGGGTCGAGTTGCATGGCCAGGGTTTCGGAGATCGTGCCCATGGACGAGCGGCCGAACGCGAAGACCAGCGCCGAGTCCGCGGCACCGCACTGGATCTTGATCCAGGCCTCGTAGAGCGCCCAGGCGCCGTCCATCTCCACGTGCGATTCGACGATGGGCGGCCAGGCGCCGAGAGCGTCCACGGCGCCCACGAACGCGAAGGCCTGCCCGGCGATGTAGTCGGAGCTCCCCGAGCAGGTGAAGCCGATCTCGGCCTTCGGGATGCCGGACCGCTCGATCGCCTGCGCGATCACCGGCATCAGCATCTCGACTTCGTTCTTCCTTCGCTCGCGCCGCACGTACGGCGTCTGCGCAAACGAGACCACCGCGACCTCCCGCATCAGAGGTGCTCCTTGAACTTCTCGAACGCGACGTCGGGCTCGCCCGTCGGCCGGAAGTGGCGGATGTTGGCGAAGGTCGGCCCCCACTCCTCGCGCGGCGCCCAGACGGCCTCGACGCGCAGGCCCATGCGGACGTCGCTCGCCTCGCAGTCGCCCACCAGCGCGAAGAAGGGGATGTCGGCGCCGTCGAGCAGGATGTGAGCGGCGACGAAGGGCAGCTTCAGGTGGATGTTCTCCGACGGCACGCGCACCACGCAGAAGGTCGTGACGGT
>JAQBHB010000041.1:0-228850 GCA_032128115.1 Deltaproteobacteria bacterium
ACCGGCGTCCCGCTCCGAAACTCGCGGAGTGGATGCAGGCGAACGTGCCCGAAGGCCTGGCCGTCTTCGCGTTGCCGGAACCGCATCGCCGGCGCCTGCGCACCACCAATGCCCTCGAACGGCTCAACCGCTTTTACAGAAGAAGGGTTGCTTCATCCCGCCACGCTAGCGCCAGGGTATAATCGCCACCATGCAGCCCATCGATCTGCGCAGCGACACGGTCACGCGGCCCACGCCTGCCATGCGAGAGGCCATGGCCAGCGCCCAGGTGGGCGACGACGTCTACGGCGAAGACCCCAGCGTGAACCTCCTGCAGGAGCGGGCCGCAGCCCTGCTCGGCAAGCAGGCCGCGCTGTTCGTGCCGTCGGGCACCATGGGCAACCAAAGCGCGATCCGCACGCTGACACAGCCGGGCGACGTGGTGCTGGCGGGCGAAGACGCTCACGTGTTGCTCTACGAATCCGGTGGCGCCGCGGCGCTGTCCGGCCTGCAGATCCAGACGATCGGAAACGGGGGGCTCTTCGATGCCGAAGACGTGCGCAGCGCCATCCACCCGGACGAAGCCCACTACGCGCCCACGCGGGTACTGACCGTCGAGAACACCCACAACTGCTCGGGCGGCCGCGTCTTTCCCCTGGATCGATTGAAGGACGTCGCGGCGGCGGCCCGCGAGCACGGGCTCGCCCTCCACATGGACGGTGCCCGCCTCTTCAACGCGGTGGTGGCCACGGGTACCCCCGCCAACGTCTGGGCCGAGCCCTTCGACACGGTGACTTTCTGCCTCTCCAAGGGTCTGGGGGCACCGGCGGGCTCGCTCGTGTGCGGATCCGTCGAACGGATCCAATCCGTGCACCGGGCGCGCAAGCTGTTGGGGGGCGGCATGCGCCAGGTGGGCATCCTGGCGGCGGCGGGTCTCCACGCCCTTGCGCACCACATCGAGCGCCTGGCCGATGATCACGCCAATGCCCGCCGCCTGGCGACCGGTCTCGAGAAGCTGGGTTTCCACGTGGACCCCGCGCCGGAGACCAACATGGTGATGTTCGCGGTTCAGGACACGGCCGGCTTCCGGATGGCAACCCGGGCGGTGGAAGTCCTGATCAACCCCATGGACGACCACCGCTTTCGCGCCGTCACCCACCTGGATGTTTCGGAGGCGGACATAGACGAGGCCCTGGCCCGCATCTCCCGGGTGGTGGAGGATGGCATCCGGTGAAGATCCCCGCCAACGGCATCGAGATCGAGGCGGAGATCTTCGGCGACGAACAGGGTCGCCCCCTCCTCTTGATCGCCGGACTGGGCAGCCAGCTGCTCACGTGGGACGAGGAATTCTGCGAGCAATTGGCGGCCCGCGGCCATCGGGTGATCCGCTACGACGCACGCGACATGGGCGGCTCGACGGTGCTCCACCACCTGGGCGCCCCCGACCTGGAGGCGGTCATGGCGGCGGTCGGGCGGGGCGAGCCGGTTACGGCAGCGTACACCTTCGAGGACATGGCCGACGACGCGGCGGCGCTGCTCGACGGCCTGGGTATCGCCGCGGCCCACGTGGCGGGCCGTTCCATGGGCGGAATGGTGGCCCAGACCCTGGCGATCCGGCACCCGTCTCGGGTCGCGAGCCTCACGTCGATCATGTCGAACACGGGCAACCGGGCACTGCCCCCGCCCACCGCCGAGGCCGTCGAGATCCTCATGCGCCCGAAGCCCGGCGACCGGGAGGGCCACATCCGCCTGAACGTGTTGAACGAGCAAGCGCTGGGAGGGTCCGGCTTCCCCTTCGAATGGGACCTGGTGTGGCAGCGCGAGGCGCGCAGCTTCGACCGGGGCTACGACAGCGACGGGCGCGCGCGCCAGCTGGTGGCGAGCCTCACGGCCGGCGACCGGCGCGAGGCCCTCGCGAAGCTGCAGGTGCCCACACTCGTGATCCACGGCAGCGAGGATCCGCTGGTGGTGGTGGAGGGTGCCTACGACACGGCCAACGCCGTGCCGGGAGCGAAGCTCGAGCTCATCGAGGGCATGGGCCACGCCCTGCCCCGAGGCGCCTGGCCCCAGGTCGTCGACGCCATCGCGGAGCTCACGCGCTAACGAAACAGATTGTATTTGAGGATGCACCACACGGCGCGCACGGCATCGCGCCAGCCGATCTTCTTGCCGTCGGCGTAGGTGCGGCCGTCGTAGGAGATTCCCACCTCGTAGATCCGGCAGCGCAGCTTTGCCACCTTGGCGGTGATCTCGGGCTCGAAACCGAAGCGATCCTCTTCGATGCTGATCTGCTGAACGATCTCGCGGCGGAAGACCTTGTAACAGACCTCCATGTCCGTGAGGTTGAGGTCCGTCAACATGTTCGAGAGCAGGGTCAGCATACGATTCGCGATCGAGTGCCAGAAGAAGATCACCCGGTGTGACTCGCCGCCGGTGAAACGCGAACCGAAGACCACGTCGGCCCGGTCTTCCAGGATCGGCCGCAGCAGCTTCTCGTAATCCCGCGGGTCGTACTCGAGATCGGCGTCCTGGATCAGGACGATGTCGCCGGTGGCGGCGGCGAAGCCCGTGCGCAGGGCGGCCCCCTTGCCCTGGTTGACCTCGTGGAAGATCACCCGGGCCACCCGGGGTTCGATCTTCTCGCGCAGCAGCTCCCGGGTGCCGTCCGTGGAGCCGTCGTCCACCAGGATCACCTCCTTGTCGGGCACCGGCGAGGCGAGGACCGTGTCGACCAGCTTCTCCACCGTGAAGACTTCGTTGAAGCACGGAATGACGATGGAGACGCTGGGCACGCTGCGGATTGTAACGGGATCTGGCCCCGGAGGGGGCGGTTGCGGCGCTCTTGCGTTGATTCCGGGCCGCCCCTCTGGTTGAATGGGTCGAATGGCCCGGGCCGACAAAAGCGGCTCCGGGAGAGGCGACCCCCCCGACCTGCACCAGGAGAAACGCCGTGGCCTATGACATCGTGATCCGCAACGGGATGCTCGTGGATGGAACGGGCGCCGAGCCCACGCGCGCCGACGTGGCCATCGTGGGCGACCGCGTCGCTGCCGTGGGCCAGGTGGAGGGCGAAGCCGCGCGCACCATCGATGCCGAGGGCTGCCTGGTCACGCCGGGCTTCGTCGACATCCACACCCATCTGGACGCCCAGATCTTCTGGGATCCCACGCTCTCGTCTCCCTGCTGGCACGGTGTGACCTCCGTGGTGATGGGCAACTGCGGAGTCGGCTTCGCCCCGTGCAAGCCCGAGGACCGCGAGTTCCTGGCCCGACTGATGCAATCCGTCGAGGACATCCCCAGCCGCAGCATCATGGAGGGCCTCTCCTGGAACTGGGAGAGCTACGGCGAATATCTCGACGAAGTCGAGCGCCTGCCCAAGGGCATGAACGTGGGTGGCATGGTGGGCCACTGCGCCGTCCGCTACGCCGCCATGGGCAAGCGCTGGGAGCAGGAGCAGGCCTCGCCCGAGGACATCGAGCGCATGGCGGAGCTGGTGGACGAGGCCATTGCCGGCGGCGCCCTGGGCTTCTCCACCTCGCGCACGCGGATCCACAAGACCCCGGACGGCATCCCCATCCCAGGCACGTTCGCGGCCCCGGAGGAGCTGATGGCCTTCGGTCGCGTGATGGGCAAGCGCGGCAAGGGGGTGTTCGAAGCCGTGCCGTTTCTCGAGAGTGAAGACCCGGCCGTGCACATGTCCGAGCTGCAGTGGATGCGCGAACTCTGCCTCGAAACCGGGCGACCTCTCACCTTTGGCTTGATCCAGACCCACCAGCTGCCGGATGTGTGGAAGCTGATCCTGGGCAAGGTGGAGGAGGCGACGCGCGACGGCGCCAACCTCCGGCCCCAGACCCAGGTGCGCTCGGTGGGCGTGCTCTTCGGCCTGGTGAACCTGACGCCCTTCGACATGGCGGGCGGCAGCTGGGGCCTGCTGAAGCTGTCGTCTTTCGAGGAGCGCCTGGCCGCGCTGCGCAAGCCGGAAGTGCGCGCGCAGCTGCTGGCCGACGCCGCAAACGCCCCGATCCCGGAGGGGATGCTGCCGCACTTCTACCGGCTGCCCATCGTGAACGGCGAGGCTCGCTACGACCTGGATCCCAGCCAGAGTCTCATCGCCATCGCCGAGAAGCGCGGCGTGAGCCCCGCCGAGGCCTTCATCGACGAGGCCCTGGAGACCGAGGGGCGCGCTCTCTACATCTTCCCGTTCGCGAACCAGGACTTCTCGGCGGTGGCCGACATGCTGAAGCACCCGCAGATGGTGCTCGGCCTCGCCGATTCGGGAGCCCACTGCGGACAGATCATGGACGCCAGCCTGCCCACGTTCCTGCTGAGCTACTGGGTGCGCGAGAAGGGGCTGTTCACGGTGCAGGAGGCGATCCGCAAGCTCACCTCGGAGCCCGCGGATCTGTTCGGCCTGCGCGACCGGGGCCGGGTGCGCGAGGGCGCCTTCGCCGACCTGAACGTGCTTGAGCTCGACGCCCTGCGGGTTCTGGAGCCCGAGTACGTCCAGGACTTTCCAGCCAGCGCCTGGCGCTACATCCAGAGGGGCGACGGCTACCGCCACACCCTGGTGAACGGCCGGCCCTTCATGGAGAAGGGCGAGCACACGGGTGTACTCGCCGGATCCCTGCTCCGCAGCTGATCGAACTAATAGGCGGACTTCACCAGACAGGACTCGGCCGAGCGCGCGCTGCCATCGAGCGGAAGCCGGCAGAGAAGCTCGACCGCGCGCGCCATTTCCGGGGCCGATGCGAACAGCATCTCGCCAACGCTGCCCTCGGAGATCTGCCAGCGACAGGTCTGGACACCGGCTCCCGTGAGACAGCTCTCGGGGATGTCGCCAAGCAGCTTGCTCAGGTCACGCAGGGTTCGCGCCTCCGAAAGCGCCACCGCCACGGCCAGCGGGTCGATCGGAGTGACGAGGGTCTCGGGCCGGGCTGCGCTCACCGGCGGTAGCCGATCCATCCCTTCCGATTGCGCAAGCCGCGCCACGGCGCCGGGCTCGAGGGCGTGCACGTTGCAGGATCCCGTTTCCAGCGACCTGGGATCGATGGGAAGCTCGCACACCAGGTTCACGCCGCTGACGACGCCGGGCCCGTCCGTGCGGCCCGCGCGGATCACGCGGCCCTCGACACGCCAACGACACAGCTCGCGATCGGGCGCCGAGTAGACACACCGATCGGGAGAGCTGCCAGCGAAGCTCTCGAGTTCCATGCGGCTGGCACTCATCGAACGGGCTTCGCCGGAAGCGGGCGCCACGGTCCAGGCCAGCAGCCCCAGACCCGCCACCAGGCCGAGGCCTGCCAGGGTTCCAAACACCTGTACCCAAGAACTGTCCATGCGCGGATTCTCCACGGTCCTCCCCCTCGTTTCAGGAACGTGCAACTCATCGGCAGCTTTCCGGCAGGACTTGAATCTGCCGACCCGGGTAGAATGGGCGGTCCCATGAAGAATCCCGTGCCGGCGGCCCCCCTGTACCTGATCCTGCTCCTGGCAGTGACCCCTTCCCCGGCCCGGGGAGCCGAAGGGGTGACCCTGGAAGGCCTCGAATACGGGGGGGAAATCCTCTACATGAGAACCGCCGGCCCCGTGGACGGCCCCTCGGTGCTGCTGCTGCACGGAGCCAAGTACGACTCCGGCACCTGGGAGAAGCTGGGCACCCTGCAGAAGCTGGCGGCCGCGGGCTACAGGGCCGTGGCCCTGGACCTGCCGGGCTACGGGCGCTCGCGAAGGGTGCGGTCGCGCCCCGATTCCTTCCTGGTCGACGTGCTGCCCAAGCTGGACATCGGGCGGCCCATCGTGGTTGCGCCCTCCATGAGCGGGAGCTTCAGCTTCCCGCTCCTGGTGGAGCACCCGGACTGGGTGGCGGGCTTCGTGCCGGTAGCGCCAGTGGGTGCGCTCGACTACGCGAAGAGCAATCGGAAGGTTTCGATCCCGGCCCTGGTGATCTGGGGTGAGAAGGACCGGCTCTTCCCACCTCTCCAGGCTCAGGAGCTGGCCGACTCCTTTCGGGATTCGAAGGTTCTGATCCTGCCGGGCGCGAGCCACGCGGCGTATCTGGATCAGCCCGCGGCCTTCCACGCGGCGCTGCTGGAGTTTGCGGCCGGACCCGCGTCTGCGCGGTCGGGCGATCCGGACTAGGACTCGCAGGCGAACGGGTCTGCGCGGGGAGCGTAGCGCTACGGCCCCTCTCGGCACGCACTGCCCGGTCGCATGTTCCTTGACCCCGCTCGGGCAGATCGGTGATGATTCCACGCCCATTCCCCAGCCCCCAGCCTTCCAGGAGGGACCCCCCATGAAGCGTATTCTCACTGTCGTGTGCGCGGTTGCGCTGCTTGCGGCTTGTGCACAGCAATCGGCCGAAACGCGGAACGCACCGCGCAAGCACGTAATGGTTCACTTCACGGATTCGTACCTGGCGCCGAGCATCGCGCACGTCTTGCCCGGGGGCTCGGTGGGTTGGGTCAACTACGCGAGTGAGTACGACGGCACGATTTCGTTCACGAGTGCCGTGGCCGCGAACTTCACCTGCAAGGACCTGCGGCCGATCTTCTCGAAGACCGGCGACGGGGTCGCGTCGATCCCCATGACGACCGGCGGGATGGAGAATGTGGTGACGCCGTGTGCACTGAAGCCCGGCGAGTACGACTACACCATCAACCTGTTCAACCGGACCGACGACCAGTACAACCCCACCAGGACCCTCTCGGGAAAGATCGTGGTGGGCGGAGGATCCTAGGGAACGCCCTGCCCAGAGGCGCAGAGCGTGTGATCCTCGCCCTTTCCGCACTCGCGGGGCGGGTCGAACCTCACGGCGCGACCGGTGCAGCGCATGACCACCCGCGCCAGCATCTCCTGCTGGCGCTGGTTCACCTGCTGGCGCAGGGATTTCGCGCGCCGCCCCAGGGCCCGGAAGCTGGCGTCGATGCGAGCGCGCCAACCCCTGTGGGTCAGCTCCTGCAGGGCCACGAAGGCCGGCGCGTGCTCGGCCTCCGCATGGGGAAACTCGATCTCGAACCCATAGGCCCGGGCGTCGCCCCGGGGCAACTCCCGGAAATTCAGCACCCCTGGCTCGGCCCTCAAAGCCCCGGCGAAGCAGCCGTCAGCCATGGAATCGGTCATCTCGGCGCCCACACCCGACGTGTTCATGCTGGCGCAGCCCATCGGCCCGAGCCCGAGCCCGAGGCCCACACCGAGGCCGAGAAGCAGCAGCGACTCGCGCTGTTTCATGATACCGATCGCCCCACGCCCGGGAGAGTATGACATTCCGGATGCGACTCCGCGGTCCTGATGAGCTGGCTTCGGCGCGGGCCTCCGCCCTAGACTGCACCTCCATGCCCGCGGAGTCGAACGCAGCCGTGGTGGAGCTCGTGGGCGTCTGCAAGCGCTTCGGCGAGCGCGCGGCGGTGAGCGACCTTCACCTGCGGGTGCCAGTGGGCCACTGCTTCGGGTTG
This sequence comes from Deltaproteobacteria bacterium, assembly GCA_032128115.1. GTDB lineage: Bacteria > Myxococcota_A > UBA9160 > UBA9160 > SMWR01 > JAQBHB01. The sequence continues at coordinate 7,431 of JAQBHB010000041.1, forward strand.
CTGGGCCCCAACGGCGCCGGGAAGACCACCACGCTCAAGATGATCTACGGCGTGTGCGAGCCCAGCGCCGGCCAGGTGCGCGTGTTCGGGCTGGACGTCGGCAGGCACCGGCGCGCGGTGCGAAGTCGCCTGGGCGTCACGCTCCAGGAAAACGTGCTGATCGAGGTGCTGAGCCCGGTCGAGAACCTCAGGGTCTTCGGGCGCTACCACCTGCTGCGCGAGCCCGAGCTCTCGCAGCGAGTGGACGAGTTGATCGACTTCCTGGAGCTCCGGTCCCATGCCGAGGTTCCCGTGGTGACGCTCTCCGGGGGTTTCAAGCGGCGCCTGGCCATCGCCCAGTCGCTGATGAACCGCCCGGAGCTGCTGATCCTGGACGAGCCCACCACCGGACTCGACCCGGCGGTGCGCCTGGCCTTGTGGTCGCGCGTTCGCGAGCTGCGCCAGCAGGGTACGAGCGTCCTCCTCACCACTCACTACATGGACGAGGCCGAGCGCCTGTGCGACCGGGTCGCGATCATGAGCGAGGGCCGCGCCGTGTGCGAGGGCAGCCCGCGCGAACTCATCGAAACCCGCCTGGCTCGCGAAACCGTCGAGTTCGACTGCACCTCCCAGGAGGAGCACGCCCTGCTCGACGGCTATCGAGACACGTCCGCTCGCCTGCGCTCGGGCAATCGCCTGATGCTCTACGCCGACGACGCGACCCCGCTGGTGCTGTGGATCCACGAGCGCGACGGCGGCGATCGCCGGCCGCTGATCGTGCGACCCACCAACCTGGAGGACGTGTTCCTGCAGGTGACGGGCACGGACCTCGAAGCAGGCGCATGAGCGTCTCCCTGGCCCACACGACTTCGGTCTGGCGGCGCAACGCCAGCATGTACGCGCGCACCTGGCGCCTGAACCTCCTGCCCAATTTTTTCGAGCCGGTCTTCTACCTCACTGCCCTGGGCATCGGTGTCGGGGCCTACATCAGCGACATGGGCGGCATGTCCTATGCGGAGTTCCTGGCCCCCGGACTGGTGTGCGTGGCCGCGATGAACGGCGCGAGCTTCGAGGTCACCTACAACTTCTTCGTGCGCCTCTGCTTCGAGAAATCGTACGACGCCATGCTCACCACGCCGCTCGAGCCCGACGACATCCTCGCCGGCGAAATCCTCTGGGCCATGACCCGCGTGATGATCTACGGGGGCGCATTCTTCCTGGTGGTGACGCTCTGGGGGCTCGCGCCCCTGCCCAGCTCGCTGCTTGCAATTCCCGTGATTCCCCTGGCGGGGCTGCTCTTCGCGGCGATCGGCATCACCTTCACCCTGCGCATCCCGGACATCAACTTCTTCAGCTTCTATTTCACCCTGTTCCTGACGCCCCTGTTCCTGTTCTCCGGCGTGTTCTTCCCGCTGGAAGAGCGCCTCTCGGGCGCGTGGCTGTGGCTGGCCGAGGCGCTTCCGCTCCTGCATCCCGTGCGGCTGGCGCGCTCGGCCTTCGCAGGTGAATACACGTGGATTGCCGCCTGGGATCTCTTCTACATCCTGGCTCTGTCATTCGCTCTGCTGTGGCGAGCGCGCCAGGTCGTGCGGAATCGGTTGACCACCTGATGAAGCTCCATCCCATCGAAGCCTCGGAGCTGCACGCCCGCCGGGAACGGGTGTTCCTGGTGCTGGCCGGCCTGTTCCTGGGCTCCATGACCATGCTCAACATCCTGGGCGTGTCGCGCTTCATCGACCTGTCGTTCACGGTCTTCGGACTCCAGATTCCCATGGCGCTGGCGGTGGGTGTGCTGCCGTATCCCATCACCTTCCTGTGCACCGACTTCATCAGCGAACTCTACGGGCGCCGGCGCGCCAGCTTCGTGGTGTGGGTGGGGCTGGGTCTCAACCTGTGGGTGGTGGCCTTTTTGTGGCTCGGCGGCGCGCTGCCGCCGGCGCCGTCTCTCGATCCGGCCACCGGACTGCCTGCCACGGAGGCATACGACTTCGCCTTCTACCGCATCCGACTGCTCACCATGGGCGCGGTGGTGGCCTCGATGATCGCGTACCTGACCGCCCAGATGTGCGATGTCTTCCTGTTCCACTTCTGGAAGAACCTGACACGCGGGCGCCACCTGTGGCTTCGCAACAATGGTTCGACCCTGGTGAGCCAGTTCGTGGACACCTTCGCGGTCATCACCATCACCCACTTCTACGCGAACGCGATTCCCATCGACCCGAGCCAGGACGTCTGGCCCCAGCTCTGGGTCTTCATCGGATCGGCTTACGTGTTCAAGATGATGGTGGCGCTGCTGGACACGGGGCCCTTCTACCTGGGCGTGCACTGGCTGAGCCGCTATCTGGATCTCGACCCCGCCGCCGAACACGCAGCGGACGAAGAGGAGGCCGAACTCGTCACTCGTCGGTGACGCAGCCCTCGGACGCGGACTTCACGTTCTTGATGTACTTGTAGAGGGTCCCGCGGGTCGCCTTGAGCGGCGGCGCCTGCCAGGCGCTGCGACGCCGTTGCAGCTCCTCTGGACCCACGGACACGTCGATGCTGTGCTGCTTGGCGTCGATGCAGATCTCGTCGCCGTTGCGGACCAGGGCGATGGCTCCGCCGTCCTGGGCCTCGGGCGTCACGTGGCCCACGATGAAACCGTGGGATCCTCCGGAGAAACGCCCGTCGGTGATGAGCGCCACCCGGTCGGCAAGGCCCGCACCCGCGAGGGCCGAGGTTGGCGTCAGCATCTCGGGCATGCCGGGGCCGCCCCGGGGCCCTTCGTAACGGATCACGATCACCTGCCCGGCCAGGATTTCGCCACGCTCGAGAGCGGCCAGCATGTCCTCCTCGCAGTCGAAGACGTTCGCCGGTCCCGAGAAGTCGAGCCCCTCCTTGCCAGTGATCTTGGCCACCGCGCCTTCCGGCGCCAGGCTGCCGCGCAGGATCTGGATGTGGCCGGTCTCCTTGACGGGATCGTCCCAGGGCCGGATCACCTTCTGGCTCGGCACGAGACCCGGGCGCTCGGCAAGGTTCTCGGCCAGGGTCTTGCCGGTTACGGTCATGCAGCCGCCGTCGATGACTCCGTGCGCAAGGCATAGCTTGAGCACGCCCGGGGTGCCGCCGGCCTGGTGCAGATCCTCCATCACGTAGCGCCCGCTGGGCTTCATGTCCGCGAGGAATGGAATGCGATCGCTCACCTTCTGGAAGTCGTCCAGTTCGAGATCCACGCCCACCGACCGCGCCATGGTGATCAGGTGCAGCACGGCATTGGTGGAGCCGCCCAGTACCGTCACCACCACCATGGCGTTCTCGAAGGCCGCGCGGGTCATGATGTCGCTGGGCTTGATGTCGCGCTCGAGCAGGCGCCGGATGGCGGCGCCGGCGCGGAAGCACTCTTCCAGCTTGCCCGGATCCGCGGCCGGCGTCGACGAGCTGCCGGGAAGCGACATGCCCAGGGCCTCGATGGCCGACGCCATGGTGTTGGCGGTGTACATGGCGCCGCAGGCGCCCGCTCCCGGGCACGCGTTCCGCACGATGTCCAACCGGGTCTCTTCGTCGATGCTCCCGGCGATGAACTCCCCGTAGGACTGGAAGGCCGACACCACGTCGAGGGGCTCGCCCTTGCGGCTGCGGCCGGGCTTGATGGTGCCCCCGTAGATCATGATCGAGGGCCGGTTGATCCGGCCCATGGCCATGACGCAGCCGGGCATGTTCTTGTCGCAGCCGGGGATCGAAACATTGGCGTCGTACCATTGGGCGCCCATCACCGTTTCGATCGAGTCGGCGATCAGGTCGCGGGATTGCAGCGAGTAACTCATCCCCTCGGTGCCCATGGAGATGCCGTCGCTCACGCCAATGGCGTTGAAGCGGAAGCCCACGAGCCCGACCGCCACCACGCCCTCCTTCACCCGGGCTCCCAGCTCCAGCAGATGCATGTTGCAGGGGTTGCCCTCGTACCAGATGCTGGCAATCCCGACCTGGGCCTTCTCCATGTCCTCTTCGGAGAGACCTGCCGCGTGGAGCATGGCCTGCGAGGCGCCCTGGGACTTGGGCTCCGTGATGCGACGGCTGGTGCGATTCAGTTTGTGGGGCATGACGGGCTCACGCGTCGAATTGTAGCGGAAGCGACCGGGGGCCGCGGATCAGGATCGGGTGAACTAGAGAAGGCCGTCCCAGGCCGCGCGTTCGGCGTCGAGAGGCGCGTCGTCGAGAGCGCACTCGCGATCGAAGATCATCGTGGCGCGGCGGCGGGAATCGTACGGAGCCCAGTCGGGCAGGTCGTCGACATTGGGATCCCCGCTGCGCGCGAAGGCGATCCAGGCATCCATCATTCGCGCCGAGAGGCGCTCCGCCTCGGGTCCACTCCCCGCGAACTTCTGCGCCCCCTTGCGCCCGATCGAGCCGAACACGAAGGGGACGTCGATGCCGTGGCAGGCGCCAAGCGCCCCGTTCAAGAGTGCCGCCTCCCAGCACACCAGATACGAGAACGTCTGGGGCCGATGGACGCTCTGGGCCTCGAGCATGCGAATCGCCGGCATCCGAAACACGCGATCGGTCTCGATGGCGTAGAAGAGCTCCGGCGGCTCGATGCCCGTGCGGCCACCGCGCGCCTTGCGATAGGCCTCGATCAGGCCCCGTGCTCGGCGCGCCGGTTCGTCTCCCGGGAGGTGCAGTTCAACTCGCTCGAGCAGCCCGGCTTCGTCGAGTTCCCGCGACTTCGGGTCCATCAAGCCGAACAGCTTCCACTCGTCGCGGGTGGTGCCGGCCATGAGCGAAACATCCCGGGAGAGCCCAGACCGGATGGCGCCGATGGCAGATTCCGGCAGGCTGCGGCCGTCCACTGCGGGGCAGAACGCGCGCAGGGCATCGTGGCGCTTGTAGCTGGCGACCAGCTTCGCCTGCACCTCGAGAATCCGACCGAGGGGCACGTCGCGTAGCCGGGCCGCGTCGCGCGGATCGATCTCGAAGGCGTCGAGCACCAGCGACGCCACCTCGCTCGCCGAATCCCGGTCGTTCACCCGGTGGGCGGCGCCACTCTGGGCAATGGCGCGCTGGAAGAGGCCCTTTGCGGCGGGGGTTCCCATCAGCGTTCCCACGCTCATGCCTCCGGCCGATTCCCCGAAGATCGTGACCTGCTGCGGGTCGCCGCCGAAGCGCTCGATGTTCTCGCGCACCCAGCGCAGGGCAGCCACCTGGTCGAGAATTCCGCAGTTGGCGCTGGTGCCCAGGTCTTCGCCGCACACATCCAGCAGGTGCAGGAAGCCCAGCGCACCGAGCCGATAGTTGATGGTGACGATCACCACGTCGCCGCGAAGCGCCAGCGGCACGGGGTCGTACATCGGCTGGGATCCGGAACCGATCGTGAACGCACCGCCGTGGATCCACACCATCACGGGACGCCGTCCGCCATCGGCTGCTGGAGTGAGCACGTTCAGGTAGAGGCAATCCTCGCTCTGGGCTCCCACCCCCATGCCAACAAGGGCATCGAGCTGGGCCTTGTTCTGGGGCGCTGAGAAGCCGAAGGCGCTCGCGTCGCGCACGCCGCTCCAGGGCTCGGCGGGCGCAGGCGCGCAGAATCGACGCTCCCCTACCGGTGGCTTCGCGAAGGGAATCCCCCGAAAAGCCAGCAGCCCGCGATCCTCGATTCCCTCGATCCGACCCAGGGTCGTGTCGAGTTTTCGTCCCATGGGAGGCCCTCCACGCGCTCTCAGGTGCCGCGGCGCCGCATCCCGGCGCTGTCGTAGATGGCGTCGATCACCCGCATGTTGGCGATGGCGTCCTGCGCGTCGGACGACATGCTGCCCTCGCCGCGCACGGTCTTCACGAAGGCCCGGAGCTGATGGGTGTAGGTCGTGTCTCCGGGCAGGCGTTCGCTGACGACCCGATCGGGCTTCTTCACGGTGAGGCGGTGATACAGGTGCGGTGCGATCGGGTTGAACACGCGCATCTCGCCGGCGTCGCCGTGAACGCGGATGCTCATTCGCAGCAGCGAGGTCGACCACAGCGAGCAGGTGATGCGCCCGGTGTGACCGTCGGGGAAGCGGAATTCGGCCCGCATCCAGCGGTCCACGTCCCGCGTCATGAGTTTCGCCCGGGCGTGCACCACCTCGGGCTCGGCGCCCGCCAGGAAGCGCAGCATGTTGATCGGGTAGCAGCCGGCATCCATGGTGGCGCCGCCGCCCAGGTCGTACCGGTACCGGATGTCGCCGGGAAAGGGCAGCGGGAAGCAGAGGTGGGCCTCCAGATGCCGCACGGCGCCCAGCTCGCCGCCGTCGACGATCTGCTTCATGCGCTCCGCCAGCGGGTGGTAGCGCCAGTGGAAGGCTTCCACGAGCACCCGGCCCGTCTTCTCCGAGGCCTCGGCCATGCGCCGGGCCTCCTCGGCGTTCGAGGCCAGGGGCTTCTCGCACAGCACGTGCTTGCCGGCTTCCAGGGCTCGGATGCTCCACTCGCAGTGCAGCCCGTTGGGCAGCGGATTGTAGATCGCGTCTAGGTCCGGATCGGCGATCAGCGCCTCGTAGCTCCCGTGGACCCGTGGAATCCTGTGCTTCGCCGCGAACTTGCGCGCCCGCGCCGGGTCCCGGGCGGCCACCGCAGCGAACTCCGCCTCGGGCAGCTGGCGGGCCGGCTTCACCAATGCCATGGGCGTGATGCGAGCCGCCCCCAGGGCTCCGATGCGCAGCGGCCGAGTCGAATCCATGGCCGTCCTTCCTATCACCGATGGCCCGCCGGTAGCAAGCTGGGAGCGAGAGCGCCGTCACCGCGGTTGACAGCCCGACCCGCCAGGGTGCCTAGTATCCGCAACCCATGGGGAGACGCATGACGAGTTCCAATCGATCCAGCAACGGCAGATTCGACGGCAAGGTGGTGCTGATCACGGGCGCGGCTTCGGGAATCGGCGCTGCCACGGCGCGTCGCTTCGCATCCGAAGGCGCCCGGCTGATGCTGGCCGACGTGAACGAAGAGGGATTGGCGAGCCTTGCCAAGGAGATCGACGCCGGCACCGGATCGCGCGAATCGGAATCGGTGGCGGTGCGCACCACCGACGTGGCCGATCTGGAACAGGTGGATGCGCTCACCCGCGCCACCGTCGAGCGCTTCGGGCACCTCGACGTGGTGTTCAACAACGCGGGTATCGCCTCCTACGGCAAGACCCCCGACCTGGATCCGGAAACCTGGCATCGCACCCTGGACGTGGACCTGCACTCGGTCTTCTACGGCTGCCGCGCGGCCATCCCGTTCCTGCGCGAGGCGGGGGGCGGTGCCATCGTGAACACCGCCTCCATGTCGGGGCTCTACGGCGACTACGGCCTTGCCGCGTACAACGCCGCCAAGGGCGCGGTCGTGAACTTCACCCGCACCCTGGCCATCGATCACGCCCGCGAGGGCATCCGCGCCAACTGCGTGTGCCCCGGTGCCATCGACACCTCCCTCACGGCGGGGCTGCGCGCAAGTCCGGCCTTCATGCGCGAATACGAGAGGCTGATCCCCATGGGACGCATGGGCGAAGCCGATGAGATCGCCAGCGTCGTGACCTTCCTGGCCTCCGACGACGCCAGCTATCTGACCGGCGCAGCGATCGTGGTGGACGGCGGCATCACAGCCGCCACCGGCCAGCCCAATTTCACGCGGATACTCGAAGAAGCCGGCGAGTGATCCCCGCGTGAAGCTTGGCGTCGTCGTCCGCACCATGGGCCCGCCGGCCACGCGCGAGACCGTGGCCGAGTGCGCAACGGCGGCCGAGAACGCCGGACTCGACGACATCTGGCTGCCCGACCACATCGCGATCCCGCCGGACGACGCCGAGGGATCCGGCGGCCGCTACCTGGATCCCCTGACCACGCTGGCCTTCCTGGCGGCCACCACCACGCGCATCGGGCTGGGGACCGGAGTGCTGATCCTCCCCTACCGCCCGCCCCTACCCACGGCCAAGGCCATCGCCAGCGTGCAGGAGTTCTCCAGGAATCGGGTGATGCTCGGCGTGGGCGTGGGCTGGATGGCCGCCGAGTTCCGCGCACTGGGCGTCGACCGCGCACGACGCGGTCGCATCAGCGACGACACCCTGGATTTCCTGAACCGCTGCTTCTCCGATGACGTGGTGGAGAGGAACGACCAGGCCTTTCTGTTCCGGCCGCGTCCGCCCCGGCCTCCCATCTACGTGGGAGGCGCAGCGCCCCACGCGCTCACGCGTGCGGTGCGCTACGGAGACGGCTGGCTGCCCATGGGCGGCGACCCGGAGACACTGGCCCCCGACATCGAGAGCCTGCGCGAGCAGGCCGAACACGCCGGGCGGCCCGCACCGCAAGTGGTGTTGATGACGGGTCTTCCCGTTGACGATCCCGGCCGCGCCCAGGATCACGTCGCAGCTCTGGCGCGCGTGGGCGTGACCCACCTGGTGCACGGCTTCCGCTATGCCGACGCCGCCGGGTTCCGCCAGAACCTGGAGCGGCTGGTGAAGCACGTGCTCCCGGCCGTCCGCAGCGTCTGAGCGGACTCCACCCGCCTCCGCCTATAATGCCGCCCGGCGAGGAACCCCATGGCACTCGAAGGTTACGAACCGTTTCCGTTCAGCCACGACGGCACGACGCGAAGCGTCTACCGACGCGGTGAGGGCCCGGCCGTCGTGGTCATCCACGAGATCCCCGGAATCACGCCGTCGGTGGAACGCTTCGCGAACATCGTGGTCGACGCCGGCTATACCGTGTACCTGCCCCATCTGTTTGGCGTACCCGGGAAGCCCGAGAGCCTGGGCTACATCCTGCAGGGCGTGGCGCGCGCCTGTATCCGGCGCGAGTTCACCACCCTGGCCCGGCGCGGGTCGAGCCCCATCACCCATTGGCTGCGAGCCCTGTGCCGGCGGGCCCATCGGGAGTGCGGCGGCCCCGGCGTCGGTGCCATCGGCATGTGTCTCACCGGGAACTTCGCGCTGGCACTGATGGTGGACGAGTCCGTGATGGCGCCGGTGTTGAGCCAGCCGTCACTGCCTTTTCCGGTCTCGAAGTCGCATCGGGCCTCGCTGCACCTGAGCGACGAGGATCTCGCCGCGGTCAAGAAGCGCACCGCCCAGGGTTGCAGCGTGCTGGGTCTGCGCTTCAGCCACGATCCCCTGTGCCCCGGCGACCGCTTCGAGACCCTCCGGCGCGAGTTGGGCGGGGGTTTCGAAGGCATCGAGATCGACTCGAGCCCTGGCAATCCGCACGGCATCCCGCGGATCGCCCACTCGGTGGTCACCAAGGACCTGGTGGACCAGGCGGGCCATCCCACGCGCCAGGCCCTCGACCGCGTATTGGGACTCTTCCGCGAGCGGCTCCGGCCCGAACCGGCGGCCGAATGATCGAGGCGCCGGCCTGGTTCCAGAAGGCGATCGACGCGCCGTACGAGGACTGCACGGTCGAGGTCGAGGGCTGCCCGATCCATTACCTGAAGTGGGGCGAGCCTGGCCGACCGGGCATCGTGCTGGTTCATGGGGGTGCCGCCCACGCCCACTGGTGGACGTTCATCGCGCCCCAGCTCACCGCAGACTGCCAGGTGGTGGCCCTGGACCTCTCGGGCCACGGCGACAGCGGTCGCCGCGACGAGTACCCGCGAGACATCTGGGCCGACGAGGTCATGGCCGTGGCCAAAGACGCGGGCCTGGTGGGTGCGCCCATCCTGGTGGGGCACAGCATGGGCGGCTTCGTGTGCATCGCCGCCGCGTCCCGGTACGGCGACCGCCTGACGGGCGCGGTGATCCTCGACTCGCCCGTGCGGCGGCCCGACCCGGAAGCGGTGGAAGGCGCCCACGGCAAGGCCTTTCGAAACCCCAAGGTCTACCCGGATCTGGAAACCGCTCTCGAGCATTTTCGCGTGGTCCCCGAGCCCACCACCGCCGAGCCCTACGTGATCGACTACATCGCGCGCCGCTCGCTGCGTGCAACCGAGGGTGGCTACAGCTGGAAGTTCGATCCGAACGTGTTCCGGCGCTTCGCCCCGCGCGCGATCCACGAGATCCTGTCCGAGGTGCGCTGCAGGGTGGCGCTTTTCCGCGCCGAGTTCGGGCTGGTGACGCCCGACATCGGCGACTACATGTACGAGTTACTCGACCGCAACGCACCGGTAGTAGAGATCCCCAACGCCCATCACCACCTTCTGCTGGACCAGCCCCTGGCCCTGGTGACCGGCCTCCGGGCGATTCTCGCCGATTGGGAGCACTCGATCCCGCGAAAGGGCAGGAGCTGACACGACTCGTTCCCCAGGAGAACCGACATGCTCACCCCCCAGGAGATCAGCGACCATATCGAGATCGACCAGATGCAGCAGCGTTACTTCCGGTCCATGGACACCTGGAACTACGATCTGCTGGAGAGCGTCTTCACCCCCGACGCCAGCGTTCGATACGACGCGCTCGGGGGCACCGACACGAGCTATCGGAACATGATCCCGCAGTTCAGGAGCTTCAATCGGCACTTCTCCTTCATGCAGCACAAGGGAGGCCAGCTCCTGATCGAGCTAAAAGGCGACACGGCGCGCTCGAGCCACAACATGCGCGCGCTCCACGTGCAGACCACGCTGCAAGGCGAGTCCAATCGCTGGCTGATCTACGGTTTGTACCAGGACCGCCTGGTGCGAACGCCGCACGGTTGGCGGATCCGCGAACGCCTCTACAAGGGCATGCACAGCGAGGGCGAGATCCTGCCGTTCGATCGCGTCCGCAGCTACGACGTGCCCCCCTGGCTTTGAAGCCCGGGATCCCTGCCCTGGGATGCGCGTAAAGCCAGCGCTCGACTCGTGAAATTGGCCGCGATCCTGGGTGCCTGGTAGAATCTCGCGCGGCCTATCGCTGGCCCTGCCCCGCGAACAACGACCTTCCGAGGCGCCGTGCTGATTCGAGTACTCAAATCCAAACTGCATATGGCAACGGTCTCACAGACCGAGTTGGCCTATCACGGCAGCATCACGATCGACGAGAACCTGATGAAGGCGTCGGGCCTCATCGAGTACGAACAGGTGCTCATCGGCAACTGTTCAAACGGGCAACGGGCGGAGACCTATGTCATCCGAGGAGAACCGGGGACCGGTTCGATGCAATTGAACGGTGCGATGGCTCGTCTCGCGCAGCCGGGCGACCGGATCATCGTGCTGGCCTTCGCTTTCGCAGATCCAGACGAGGCGCAGACGATCAAGCCCCGCGTCGTCGTACTCGACGAGCAGAATGCGATCGTCGACCAGTGGGATGGGTGAGCCGCCGTCGCTCGGCTCGGCAAGCTGAATCCCTCCGGCAAAAGGCCCGCCTAGTGAGCGGCATGGACCAGCAGGCCGCCGAAAGCGATACCGAACAGGCACCAGCCGCGCAGGAAACCGGACGTGCGTGCCAGCCACCACTGGATCAGGGTGTCCAGCCGGCGCGGCCCCGACATGGCGATGATCAGGGCCACCGAAAGGGCGAACAGACCCAGCCCCTGGATCACGTTCGGCCAGCGACAGCTGGCCGCGGCGGCCAGGAAGGCCATGCCCATGACGAGGCGGACCCCCACCGCAATCGCGTAGCGTGGCCAGGGCCTCATGCCGGCCAGCGCCGCCATCAGACGCTGGGGCTGGATCACGCCCAGAGCGCTCACCGCTGCGATCAGAAGCCCGAAACCGGCTACGACAATCTCCACGGCGCCTCCCGACCGGGCACCCTAACACAGGGATAATCAGGGATGGACAGGGACAGGGCCCGCATCCCCGGACTGAACCGGCATGGTGTCGATCAGCGCCCGGGGTTCAGCCAGGCGCTCTCCACTTCGATCCAGATCTTCTCGTTCACCGGAAAGGTTTCCAGGGGAAAGCCCGAGCCCCGGGCCCGCCCGTCCCGGATCGCCGCCAGCGTGTCGCGAAGTTCCACCAGGTCGGAGTGGGCCAGGATGGGGGCGCCCGGGGGCGCATCGCGGTGGGCGGTGAACAGACGGACATTGGGGGGGATGTCTTCCGCCAGTCGTCGTGCCGTCGCCAGGTACTCCCCCAGGTCCGAGCCGGGCACGAAGGCGATCAACGGGCCCGGGTAGAGGAAATCCCCCGTGAAGAGCATCCCGCGCTCCCGGTCGAACAACATGGTCGATTCCGGCGTGTGGCCCGGCGTGCTCAGCACCTGGATACGCCGCTCGCCCAGCTCGATGGTGGCGCCTGGCGCCCACCACTCCACTGACTCCAGTGTGGGCGCATCGAAGCCCTCGAAGAAGCCCAGGTGCTCCGCTGCCGAAGGACGGAAGTCGCCCGAGGCTGCGCGCTCTCTCAGATGTGGCAGATCGATCTGGGCGATTCGATCGAAGCGGGCGTGGTTGCCCACGTGATCGTAATGGAGATGAGAGGCCACCACGGTCACGGGCAGATCCGTCAGCGACGCAACCACCGGCCGGATGTCGCGGACGCCGGGCCCCGAATCGAAGAGAATGGCGCGCTCCTGACCCAGGATCAGGTAGCCGTAATTGGCTTGCCAATAGCGGGGCTCGCCGATGGCGTGGGTCTCGGCGTCGATGGTCTGGATCGTGAAGTAATCGTCGAACCACTGCACCGATGCGGGCTCCTCGGGTGCATTCACGAGTTCGGGAACCGGCGTCGCCAGGGCGAAGATCCACAGGGCCAACAGCCGACCCGCCAGCATCATCGCCACCCCCAGGGCGCCCACCAGCGCAAACGCCCCCAACAGGAACGATCGTGCGGCCTTCAACGGCGCGCCGGGCCCAGGCTCACGCGCAGGGCCAGAAGCACCGGCGCAAACAGCCAGGGGAGGTTGAAGAACAGGTAGATGACGGTATTGGGGGGAGGCTGCGGCGCGAGAAAAGTCTGCATGAAGTAGAAGAACATGTTGGTGACGGCAGCTCCCGCGTAGACGAGCGAGAGGGGACGAAGCCAGGGCCTCGGGCGAACCAGCCCGGCGATCACGAACAACAGCGCCGGAGCCTGGAAGAACCCGTCGAACAGGCAATTGGCGATCAGCACCGGAGGCGGATCCAGGTGCGCGGGCTCCTCGGCCACCGCCCAGCCGTACAGCGCGCGCAGGGGAAGCCACGGGCTGTCGGGCGCCACGGGAACGCCGAGCCCCTCGGGCAGGCTGAACAAAAAGCCGTACAGGACCGACACACTGAAGAAAGCGGCCAGCAACAGGTCCATGGGACGCCGGTGTATGGGAGAGGCAATCACGTTTCGTGGCGGGTCGTCACTCGGAAGCTGCCGACTCCTGTGACACCGTGGTGTATGCCCCTTCGCGCACGGCGCGCAGGCGAGCGCGCGATGCAGCCGCGGCCTCGCATCCCGTGCCGGGCAGCCGGAAGCCCGTGTACATCACGCGCCGTTCGCGTTCGGTGGGAGGTTGACTCATGTGGAGCGTGCAGCTCAGGTGCAGGGTCACGTCTCCCGCGCGCGTGGGCAGATCGATCTCCGGCAAGCCGTGATCGGGCTGGATCAGCGCCGGCCGCACCAGCGCGCGATGGGATCCCGCCACCACGCGCAGCTGACCCGAGGTGGCGTCCGCTCCCGTGACCGAGATGCCCACCGTCAGACTGCAGCATTCGTAGCTATGACGACCCAGGCTGCAGTCCTTGTGCCACGGTACGTCCGAGATGCCCTTGACCACACCGATGGGCTTCACGAGCGCCTCGATGCGGTTGCCCTCCAGACCCCGGTGGGTATGGCCGTCGCCCGGGATCCCCCCCAGGCGCAGCAGGCGCTCGTCGCCCAGGATGGCGGCGGTCGCGGGCGACTTTTCGTCGAACGCCTGCATGCGAACCAGCCGGCGCTCGCCGTCGGCGGTGCTGGCCCACCAGCTGCGGCCATCGCCGTCCCGGTATCCAGGCGCCGCCCGATCCATGTCCACGACCACCTGCGTCATCTCGTCTTCACGGAATACGCCCGCCAGGTGCAGGAAGCCCGCCTCGTGCAGGAAGTGGGACATCTCTTCCACGGGATCCTGGGGCCGGAAGCTGCGACCCAGGTCGAGGGGGCGGCCATCGCGATCCTGGAACTGCACGTCGCCCGGCGTGTGGATCCGCCGCCCGTCCAGGGCGCTGCGCAGAACGAGCCACCAATCGAGAAAGTCCGCCAGGCCGCCGGCCGGCATGTCCAGGCTGCCGCCAGTGAAGAACGTCATGGGAGTGACCTGATCGGTAACCAGTGCGGTCAGGTCGTCGGCCGAAAGGCGCAGGTGGGCGCCTTCGGAGGCCGGCCCCGGCGCCGCCTCCACCCGATCGCCGTGCCAACGCAACGAGGTGTGTTCACTTTCCACCTCGATCGTGAAGGGTCGAAGGCCCAGGCGCGCAGCACCTGGCGCCAGCGCTTCGCGCTCCGCCTCCAATGCCTCGGGCAGCTCTCGGGAGAAGAACTCGTGGGGATCGACGACTCGGACGTCATCATCGGATCGGGTGCGAAGGTCGACGGACATCTCGGATTCCCGCTCGAAGCGTCACGATACTCTTTTGGCGTCCCGGAAGCGACTGGACGCGCCGACTAGCGGCTCAGGCGACGGGCCGCGCGCAAAGCCACGGCCGCCACCGGCACCCCGGCAAAGGGCACGTAATAGGCGCTCGTAACGGCCCGCGGAATGTAGCTCAGCGCGAAGATGGCCCAGATGATCCACGAGCCCAGCGTGTGCAGCAGGGTCCATCGCCGACGACCGAGCCAGCGCACCGCCGTGTCGTTTGAAGTGGCCATCTGGGCCACCAGGAAGACATAGGCGGCGCCTCCTCCGATGAGCGTGATGGCCTGGAGATCCTCCAGAAACGGCTGGGGAAATGCGGCGGCGAGTGCCCCCAGCGCAGCCAGGTGCAGCAGGTGGTACGAGCCGAACGAAAGGCCGAGATAGCGTCGGTTGCGGAGCAGCCAGGCGGAGACCGGTGTTCGCCAGAACTTCCGAAGCGAAGACGCCGAAAAGGCCAGGCAGAACAGCACCACGCCGATCTGCGCGGTCGCCCGGACGATCCGTCGCACGGCCTCTTCGGACCAACCGTCTACCAGCGCGACGCCGCCCAACAAGAGGATCATCACCGCGAAGGCGAAGGCCAGGATGCGCAAACGCTCGGGCGGCATGGGAAGAGGCTACCACGGAGATGCGGTGGCCTATTCGTCCCCGTCGGGCCCTGATGCGTCTTCGGCGCGGAACCGCCGGCGCACCGCCGAAGGCCGCGGCGCCCTCGTCCAGCGGCGGGTCTGCTCCGGGTCCAGTGGATCCTCGCCCGCCAGGTGTCGTTCGAAATAGGGCAGATCGTCGTAGCCCCAGAAGATTTCGCTCCCCACCGCCATGCACGGCACGCCGAATACGCCCTCCGCGATCGCCTGGTCGGTTCGAGCGCGAAGCAGCGCCTTGGCCTCGGGCGACTGGGCATTTGCGATCACGTGCGCCCCGTCGAGCCCGGCATCGTTGGCGAGTTCTTCCACAACATCCGGTTCGCTCACATGGAGCTCGCGGACCCACACCGCCCGGAACAGGGCGTCGATCAGGGCGCGGCGCTCGGCGTCCGGCAGATCCAGGGACGAGGCGCGAAGCGCGAGCAGGGGATTGAAGGGGTGGAACACCGGCGGGTTCAGCGGCGTTCCGAGAAGAGCGGCCTTGCGCAGGTTGTTCTTCCACATCCAGTACGCTTTGGCGGGAACCTCGGCGGGTCCCAACTGACCGTGGGCCTCGAGCAACCCCGCGAACAGCACGGGGATCGGCTCCATCTCGGCATCGTGTCGGGCGAGGATCTTCGGAAGCTCGAGCCAGGCCAGGTAGGCATTCGACGAGATGTAGTCGAAGTAGAAGCGGACCCGCGGCTTCCCATGCGGCATCCGGTCAGATTAGCCGAGTCTCGCGCCCTTGCGCACGACGACGGGCGAACCGTCGGCCACGAATGCCGTCGTGGGCGGTGCGGACAGGCATTCCGCGAACGCGTCTCCATACAGAGGGCCCACGTCCACGTCCAGAGACGCCCGGTCGGCCCGCCAGACGCCCCAGCGCGGATGCTCCACTCGATACTCCAGCGTGCCGCCGTCGGGCGCAGCCGCGTAGCCCCAGTAGTGCTCGGTGATGAAAGCCTCTTCACTGTCGACGGGGGGGATACAGGGAGAGCCTGAGAAGTCCAGGGAGAAGCCCTCCCAGCTGCCGGCACGACGCCACTGGTAGGCCACCCGGCTGGATCCCGGTTCCTCGGCCAGCGACCGCGCGTGGCGCATGGGCCTTGCCACGTAGTTCTCGTGATAGGCGCGCCGCGCCAGCCACGCGATTGCACGCCGGGGCACCAGCTCCGTGATGAAGACCACGCCGCGGCGCCAGCCGTCCCACGCGCGGCGACGCACGTAGAAGCGCAGGTTCACCTCGTCGAAATCGCGGTGGAACGGGATCGGAATACCCAGCACCCGTGTCCGCAGGAACCGGAAACCCACGACGCTCACGAAGCAGCGGCCGGACCACGAGTCGAGCTCACAACCACGGGGAACGCGCGGCAAAAGAATCGCCGGGTCGATCTCGTAGTTGAGCATGGCCAGGTCGCGCCACTCGGCACTGAGGAATCGCGGCTGCGCTGCCGCGTCGCCAGCCGCCACCTCAGGCAACTGCCAGGTCGGCGTAGCGCAGGTGGTGGCCTCCAAAGATGTCCAGGGCGCTGCCCACGGTGAAATCGAGGCGGCCGCGGCCGAGTCGCTCGATCGCCTCGATGTCGGCCAGACTGCGGATCCCCCCCGCGTAGGTGGCGGGAATCGGAGTGGCGCCGGAGAGAAGCTCCACCAGGTCGAGGTCGGGACCGGTCTGCTTGCCTTCCACCTCCACGGCGTGGACGAGAAATTCGGAGCAGGACTCGGCCAGCGAGCCCAGGGTTTCGGCGTCGATGGCCAGCTCCGTCCATGTCTGCCAGCGGTTGCTCATGACGAAGTAGCGACCGTCTCGACGTGCGCAGCTCAGGTCGAGCACCAGTCGCTCGCGATCGACGGCGGCGACCAGGCGCGCAAGGCGCGCAGGCGAGAAGACGCCGTTCTCGAACAGATAGGAGGTGGCGATCACATGAGAAGCCCCGCGCTCGAGCCACTGAGCGGCATTCTCCGGGTCGATGCCACCACCGATCTGCAAGCCGCCCGGGAAGGCCGCCAGGGCCTCACCGGCGGCCGCCTCGTTTCCAGGACCCAGCATGATGACGTGCCCGCCGTCGAGGCCGTCGCGCCGGAACATCTCGGCAAATCGGGACGGCGAATCCTCGCTTTCAAAGTGGGTCTCGATCTTCCCGGCGTCCGGACCGTCGCGCAGGCTGGAACCGACGATCTGTTTGACCCGGCCACCGTGAAGATCGATGCAGGGGCGGAAACGCATCAAACCATCCATCTCGTCGCGGGCCTGCTAACACCGACCCGAAATAGAAGCCGTGGAGTCGCGGAGGCGCCTACTTCGCCGTCGTTCCGTTCGGAATCTCCACGAGTCGAACGAACGTCGCCACGTCGAGATCCGTCACCAGAACCCGGTCCCGGGTATTCCAGGCGTAGTTCATGGCCGAATCACATTTCAGGCAGTGGCGCAGGCCCAGCACGTGTCCAAACTCGTGGGCCACCAGCAGCCGGACCTGATCGACGCTGAGCTGGCTGAAGCGATCGGGTGTCGTCGAGATCTGCATCTCGCCGCCCAGACGCATGCCTCCGCCTTCGACCTCGAGCATACGCATCCCCCCGAATCCACCCCACGGCCCTGTGATCCGGCGCTTCCATACCACTTGAACAGGAGCGTCCGCATCCTCCTCCACGAATTCGAGATCGAACCACGGCAAGCGCGCCTGGATCGCCGTCTCCCACATCGTCATGGCCTCGATCGAAACCTCCTGCGCCCGAGTGCTGCTCCCGTACTTGGGAGGTGCCTTGGGCCGACCGATCGCGACGCGCCAGGGCATGTCCTCGGGTGTAACGTGGAAGTAGGCCGGCTGGCCGTTTTTGAGGGTGACGTTGGGCTGCACGTAGTGACCCTCGGAAGCCTCGACGGCATCCGTCGGCTCGTCACGAGAATCGGGTTCCGAGGCCGAGATGGACGCCGCCGACAGCAACAGGCCCGACCCGGCCAACGAACCCGCGATCGCGACGGCAACCCTCCCGCGGATCACGGCGATGGCCTCGAGGGTCGCGAGGCCGCCACCATCACGAGCGCCAGCATCAGACAGCCACTCGCGGCCAGGAAGACCGGGGGGTAACCCTGGCTCTCGGCCAGCACGCCCAGGGCAAGCGAACCGACCGCGCCTCCCATCTGGAAGGAGGCCTGGAATAGCGCCATCACCTTTCCGCGTTCCAGCGGTCCCACGGCCTCGACGGCCAGCGCGTTGAACGCCGGGTAGAAGAGCCCGTGGGTCAACCCGATGCCGACGCCGAATATCGGAAGCGAGCCGGGCCACATCCCTGCCATCTCGTTCACCACCACCGCGTATCCTACCAGCGCAGCGATGGCAGTGGTGCGGCGCCCGACGCGGTCCATCAGGTGACCCAGAGCAGTGCGGACGAAGACTGCACCGGCGGCGTAGCCGACGAAGAATCCCCGCAGCTCGCCCATTCCCAGCTCGAGGGCGAACGGCTGGTAGAAGTTGAAGATCGAAACCAGGGCGGCGCCCGCCAGGCAGATCACGGCGTAGGCGTGCAGCTGTCCCGGTCGGCGCATCACCTGGATCAGCGTCGGAATCGGATCGTCGCCGTGGGGGCGTGGGTGGCGCTCTTGTACCCGCAGCGAGAGCAAGCCGCACAACAGGGCTCCTGCAGCGGCCGTTGCGAAGGCGACCTGCCAGCCATAGCGGCCAGCCAGCGACTCGACCATCGCCGGCGCGATTGCGTTCATCGACAGGAACGTGAGTCCGAACAACCCGATGGCCTGGGCCACCCGCGCAGGCGGCGCGTGATCGACCGCCAGGGCCCCCCCGGCGGCGAACGCCATGGCGAACGCCACACCCTGCGCGATCCGCAGTCCATATAACAGCGGCCCCATCCGGTCCACCGCCGCGAAGGCCAATGAGGCGATCGTCATGATCACCGCCCCCCAGGTCAGGAAGCGACGCCGCCCGAAGCGATCGACTGCCACGCCCAGGGCCGGCATGGCCAACACCACCGTGACGCCATAGACCGCAGCGACCCGCCCGATCTCGGCAGGCCCCGCTCCGAGTTCGGTATCCAGGAACTTCGGGAGCATGAAGAAGCTGGAAAAGGCGTAGCCGAAGCCCGCTTGCGAAGTGAGCAGGGTGACGAAGCCGGGCGTGAAAAGCGGCGGCCCTTTGGCGATGGCAACGGCGACGGGAGTCGGCATGGCTTGCTCCAGACATCGGGGACGCTCGGGCGTCAACACCGGCCGACGGCGCAGTGGGCTGACCCGTTCCCGGTATTGCCGCTTTCCGAACAGGCAGAAACTGCCGCAACTACCCGTTCTCCGGGCATTCTCAGTGAAGCTGCACCAAGCAGTCAAGCCGCTGCCTGCGTTGGTCGATGCACGCCATCAGAGGAGTCCACCCATAGCCATGTCCGGCCCCGGCCTTCCGCCTTCGCTAGCCCCCGTACCGACGCCCGGCGTCCGCGGCAAGGTCGTGAGCGTGGTGTTCGGATCGGCCCTGCTGGGCGTGCTCGCGGTGGGCGCCACCTGCGTCCTGGCCGCCTGGATGTCCTTGAACCGGCAACTCCAGGAGGTCTACCCGGCCGTGATCCGGGCAAGCGGCGAAGGTGTGCTCGAGCATCTGGATCGGTCGATCCGGGCCATCGGTGATGTCGCGGCAGATCGGACCTTCCTGGACGGTGTAGCCGAGGCCGCCGATCGGTCCGATCGAAGCACCCCGGACACCACCCTCCTCAATCAGCTCAGTGGCGTACTCCTGCGCGCGAAGGTCTTCTCGTCCCTGGTGGCCCTGGATGAAAAAGGGCAGGTGCTGGCCGGTGTGGGTCCCGGCGCCGAGTTCCGCACCCTGTTGGATGCCCTGGCGCCCAGGGGTGCGCTGGATTCGAACCTCACGGACCTGATGGACACAGCCCAGCTGCGCAAGCGGCTGAGCGGCGTGCTCCTCCCGAGCGTGCAGATGCTTCAGATGGGCGACCTGCCCTCGCTTCCCCTGGCCTCGGCTTCGCTTCACGACGACCGCGGGCGACCGATCGGCTCCGTGCACGCCTTCGTGTCGCGCGCGGGCCTGGGCGAGCGCCTCCGCGCCGAAGTGCTTGGCGCGAACGCGACCGTTCTGCTCGTGAGCGAGGCCGGACGCACCGTCGCTTCGGCGGGTCCCTCCAGGCACTCCCCGCTCCATAAGCTTCCCGAAGCGCTCCTGCGCGAAAACTACGACACGGGCCCCGAGCGCCGCATGAACAATGGCGCGTGGTCGCTCACGGCCGCCCATGCACTGGGCGAATACGGCTTCACCATCGTGATCGAACAGCCCGTGCTCTCGGCCTATGCGCCCGCGCTGATGGCCGCCGTCGGTTTCGGCGTCATGGGGGTGCTGGCCATGGCGCTGATGACCTATTCGGCCGCGCGGCTCGGCCAGGGGCTGGTGCGTCCGATCAATCTCCTCTACCACGGCCTGCGCAGTGCCGCGCGCGACGAGCTGGTGGATCAGAATCTCCCGTTGCGCGGAGCGGTGGGCGAGATCGAGTCGCTGCTGATTGCCTTCAATGCCATGGCCGATCGTCTGCGCGCGCGCACCCACGAAACCGCGACCCATTCTCGCGCGCTGCAGGATCAGAACCAGGCATTCCAGCAGCATCACGAAAACCTGCAGAAGCTTTCCATCACCGACGAGCTCACGCAGCTCCACAACCACCGCTTCTTCCAGGATCACCTGGGGCGCGAGATCAAACGCCTGGGTCGAACCGGTGAGACGCTGGCGCTCCTGCTCGTCGACATCGACTTCTTCAAGAAGCTGAACGACACCTACGGTCACGCGGCCGGCGACGAATTCCTGCGCCAGATCGCCCGTATCATGAGAGAGATGGTGCGCGACACGGACCTGCTGGCCCGCTACGGGGGCGAGGAGTTCGCGATCGTCGCCACCGAGACGACCATGGAGGGCGCGATGATCCTGGCGGAGAAGATCCGCATGTCCATCGCCGAGGCCTCGTTCATCGTCGACGACACCATGCGACCGCGGAAGGCCACCGTTTCCATCGGAGTGGCCCAGTTCAACGGAAGCCGCACGGACCTGTTCAACTCGGCGGACGCGGCTCTCTATCGAGCCAAGGATGGCGGTCGCAACTGCGTGATCGCGGCCAACGACGACGAAGCCCAGGACCACCCCGAGCTCGGCGGAGCCGATCCGGCCTCCTGAACGGGCCGGTTACTTCATCTTCACCTGCTCCCGGATCTCGAGCACGCCACCAGCGGCGAGCCACGCCTTGACGGTCTCGCCGGCCTGCTTCGGATTGTAGTTGTCCTCTTCGTAACTCCAGAGGTCGTCGCCCGCGTATCGGATCAGCGTCCAGGTCGGAAACTGGAAGGGGCTCCCGGCCGGGTCGCTGGGGTGGGACAGCCGATTCTGGCACTGGAAGATCACCCAGCCGCGTTCCTCGTCGATCACGTGCCAGTCCATGGGGAAGTCCATCTGGGGGAACGGCGCCATCACGCCGGTAATCCAGTCGCGCACCGCGTCGCGCCCGCGAAACTCCCCGTATGCGTGCTCCACGTAGTGCACGTCTTCCGTGAACTTGTCTGCCCACGCCTGCCAGTCGCGCGCGGCAGACGCCACGTCGTTCACTTCGCAGTAGCGGGCAAACGCTCTCTCCAGCTCGTCGCGCGTGAAGCGCCCCAATGTCCGCCCTCCTTCAGCGATGGATGGCGGCTATTCTACCGCCCGTGACCGAGGGGAATCGACGCGCGATCCTGGCGGCCTTCCTGGCCAACCTGGGAATCTCCGTGGCCAAGTTCGTGGCCTTCCTGGCCACCGGCTCGGCCTCGATGCTGGCTGAGTCGGTCCATTCGGTGGCCGACACCGGCAACCAGGGCCTGCTCTTCCTGGGCGCGGCCCGCGCCCGACGCGCTCCCGACGCGGAGCACCCCTTTGGCTACGGGCACGAGCGCTACTTCTGGGCCTTCGTGGTGGCGCTGGTGCTGTTCTCGCTGGGCGCGATCTTTTCCGCCGGCGAGGGAATCGCGAAGCTCCGCAATCCCCACCCACTGGATTCACCGGGCTGGGCGATCGGGGTGCTGCTGGCGGCAATCATCCTCGAGAGCTGGTCGTTCAACACGGCCCGGCGCGAAGCCAACAAGGTTCGCGGCGGACGCAGCTGGTGGGGCTTCATGCGCCACGCCAAGAGTCCCGAACTCCCGGTGGTGCTGGCGGAAGACCTGGGTGCCCTGATCGGACTCGTGCTGGCACTGCTGGGTGTGAGCCTTGCGGCCACTACGGGTGACTCGCGTTACGACGCCATGGCCAGCATCGGAATCGGGGTGCTGCTCGGCGTGATCGCCGTGGTTCTCGCCGTCGAGATGAAGAGCCTGCTGATCGGCGAATCGGCGGGGCCGAAGCACCTGACGGAAATCCGGTCGGCCATCGAAACCACCCCCCGCGTGCTGCGCCTGATCCACCTTCGCACCCTGCACCTGGGACCCGACGAGCTGCTGGTGGCGGGGAAGGTGGAGATGGAAGCGAGCCTCGAGTTCGCCCAGGTGGCCGCCGTGATCAACGCGATCGAGGCGAATGTGCGCGCTCGGGCGCCGATGGCTGCGATGATCTACATCGAGCCCGACATCCACCTCACGCAGCCTCGGCCTCCCGATGCGGCTCCCACCCGAGCGACCTGAGCTGGGCCCACGCCTCGTCGCGTTCGGGAACGTGGATCATGACGGTGGCAATGTCGCCAGGCTGCAGCTTGAATGTCGCGTGCATGGGCGACACCTTCCCGCCGCGGCCGATCGCCAGGATCACGAAGCGCTCACCGGTACGGCTTGCGTCGTCGGGCTTCGAATCGGTCGCGTCCGTCTCGTCGGACCCGGTGTAGCTCCAGCTCTCCACCTTTGTCGCGCCGCGCCGCCAACGCGCATCCCAACACTCTACGTCGTGGGGGCCGTCGAACAGCACGCTGACCTCCTGACTCTCCACCAGATCTCCTACCAGGCCCGACTCGGGATTCGAGACCGCCACGTAGCAACTGGGAACACTGAAGCGCTCTCGGGCCCGGCTCACGAAGACGCCGTTGAGCATCTCGTTCGGAGTCAGCCCGATGGCGAGGCCCACCCGGTGCGGGCGGGCCCGCAGCAGCGTGCGCTCCTGCACCGCATTGCCGAAGATCACCGGGAAGCCAGCCTCTTCGGCTTGCCGGCAGTTCCGGGGATTGGAGTCGAGGAATACGATCGGCGTGCCCGACTCGCGCAGGGCGATGGCCAGCTCGAGCCCGAGACCCTGGGCTCCCAGGATGGCGGTGGTGTCGCGACCCGGCAGACGCTGTCCCAGCAGCGAAGCGATGGGCGCCGCCGTGAGCCCCGCCAGCACCACCGTGCCCGCGATCGTCAGGAACACCAGGGCCAGCAGTTCCGGCCCGCCTTCGAGCCCCTCGTTGGTGAGCGCTCCCGCCGCCACCGAGGCCACGGCCGCGGCCACGATGCCGCGGGGCGCGATCCAGGCGATCAGCCAGCGCTCCTTCCCCGACAGCTCGGACCCGGCGGTGCACAGCCACACATTGAGGGGCCGGATCGCGAAAACCAGTGCGCCCACGACCCCGACGCCCCGCCAACCCAGGGCCGCCACGTCTTCGAGGCGTACCCCAGCGGCCAGGAGTACGAAGAGCAGGCCGATCAGCATGATGCTCAACTGATCCTTGAACTCGCGAAGGTCCCGGTCCACCGGCGTGCGCAGGTTGCCCACCACGGCGCCGGCGATCGTCACCGCCAGGATCCCGCTGTGGGAAACCACCACGTCGCAGCCCTGGGAGAGCAGGAGCACCGAGGCGAGTACGAAGACGTTCTCGTGCCCCTCGGCAACCACCCGGCGCGCGTGCAGCAACCCGGCCAGGGCGATTCCCGCCAGGCCACCCGCGACGGTTCCGAACCCGAGTCGGTACACCAGGGCGCCCGCGCCGCTGGCCAGCGACTCGGCGCCTGGCGACAGGGCCACGCCCAACATGAGCACCGCTACGATGGCGCCGATCGGGTCGATCAGGACGCCCTCGGCCTCGAGCACCGTGGCCACCCGGGTCCGCAATCGCAAGCTCTCGACCAGGGGACCGACCACCGTGGGCCCCGTCACCACCACCAGGCTCCCGAAGAGCAGCGAATGGACCCACGGCCAGTCGAAGAAGGCATGGACGGACAGCGCCCCGCCGAACAGGGTCACCAGGGCGCCGACGCTCACCAGCCGCCGGATCGGAGTCTGCGCCCGGCGCAGGCGCGAGATATCCAGGTTGAGGCCGCCCTCGAAGAGGATCACCGCCACCGCCAGATCGACGATGGTGAACAGCCCGCTGCCCAACGAGAGCGGCTGCACCCAACCCAGGCCGTCGGGGCCCAGGGCCACACCCGCCACCAACAGCACCACGATTCCCGGCACGCGAATGTGCCGGCCCAGTGACTGCGCAACGATGCCGACCACGAGGGCCAGCACCAGTGTCAACGCGGGATGCGCCCCCTCCACGGGCGGAACCTACCCCGATCCACCCTGCTGAGCCCGCACCTGGAAGTGAAACGGGGAACGAGTGATCCCCGGCCGGGGAACGAGTGATCCCCGGCCACCGCAGGCTACGCCAGCGCGGCGGCCGGGGATGCGCGCTCGTCAGCTGTCGGGGCCGTTTCGGGTTGCGACTGCCGCGCCGACAGGCCCAGTCCTGTCGCGGCTGCGACTCCTGCCAGACCCGCTCACCCGTACATGACCCCACTGACGGTCGCGCGTGGACTCGTCTCCTCACGCGTCGGACGATCGCTTCGCCCGACGGGTGGACCACGAAACCGAACCGGCAGGACGCCGAGCGAGAACCAAAGCACCGTTCAGGGCTTTACTCACTCCCAACGTCCGCACACTTTCCTTTATCAAGAATCGTGCCCACCGAAGAAACACCCATGAGCGGCTGCAATGCGATGAAATGGGGGTGCCGGCACCCATTACCGGAGGAAAGGGCTTTCCCCTATTGGGAAAGTGGTTTCCCAGCGGGAAAGTGGTTTCCCAGCGCGGAAAAGACTTCACCTCTGCTAGCGTCCGGCCGCCAAATGAGCGGAACCCCCCCTGTTCCATGGAGGGATCTCCCGTGCGCAATTCCCAGATCATTCTCGTTGGCCTGATCGCCGCCGCAGCGGGCGCGGCACTGCTGCCCATGTTTGCAGCGGCAGGCAATGGCCAGACCGTGATCCTGAGTCAGGTTCCCTTCGCCGAGAACGCCATGGTGCGTTCTGAGGTGCGCGACCAGTGCCAGCTGGACTCCAAGGTGCCGGCGTACATCGTGCAGTCGGCGAGCGGCCAGATCATAACCGCCCACGAGCTTCCCGGGACCGGCCGGACGCTGGAGATCGAGATCGTGGATGCCGCCGAGCAGGGCAATGCCTTCACGGGTCGGGCCAAGAGCCTGACGCTCTCGGGCGAGCTTCGCGAAAAAGGCAAGGTCGTCGGAAGTTTCCGAGCCCGACGCTCGACGACAGGCGGCGTCTTTGGCCAGTACAAGGGCAACTGCTCGTTCTTCTACCGCTGCGCCAAGACGCTGGGACGCGACGTGGCCCAGTGGCTGAACAATCCCACGATGAACGCGCGCATCGGCGAATAGGGCATCTGGACGACCAGAGCATCTGGACGGCTAGAGCGTCTGGACGACTAGAGCATCTGGGAGACTGGGGTTCCGGGCCCGCCCGGGCCGGATCAGGCCTGTGGCGGCTCCCACACCAGCCGCGCCACGCCCCCATCCACCCGGACCTGTGGGGCTCGCGCCAGGCGCAGTCCGCGCCCATCGCTGCTGCGGCCGCTTTCCAGCCGGAACACGTATCCGTGCCACGGGCACCGGATGCAGCCTTCCTCGATCACGGCATCGTCGAGGGGGCCCAGCCAGTGCGGACAGGTGCCCGCGTGGGCCATGAGCTCTCCTTCCACGTCGACCACTCGCCAGACGCGCCCCCGGACCTCGACCCGCCGCGGAAGCTGATTGCGCAGGGCCTCCACCGGGCCCAGGTTGAATTCGTCCACACTCTCGCCGTCCGCGGGCGTCGTGTTCTCCAGGCCTGCCTGCCTATGGCGCATCATGGCCTCGTCCTCGTCCCAGAGCCGTTCGTAGAGGCGGGTGTAGCCGGCGCCCAGGATCTGGGCGCTGGCCGGCGCTACCTCCGGGAGGCGGAACTCCACCTCGATGCGAGTGCGGCCATCAGCCCCGGACTCGAGCCGCGTCCAGATCTCGGTGCCCCGCCCGGGTCCCTCCAGGGTTCGAACCACGTAGCGGGATTTCGGGCGATCCAGGATCAGCTCGATGGTGATCGGGTGGGCCGGATCGGCGGGCTGAAGGCCCACCCGCGCCCGCCATCCCCAGCGACCCGATTCGAGGCACTCGATGCTGGAGAAGCTGCTGGAGTGGAGCCAGGGCAGGTGCTCCCAGTCGAGCGCGTTCTCCCACACGCGTTCGAGGCAGGCCCGCAACTCGCGCCGGTAGACCGCGACTCTCACCAGTGAGGGGGACTCCACCGCCGACCTCCGGCGGCAGCATAACCGAGCGCCCGTCCTACTTGACCCGGCCGGATCGAGCGTCCATAAATGCCCCACCAGGCCCCAGACAAGACCCCTGTCCACCGGGAGGGAGATCCATGGCGGAGCGAAGTGTCGTGATCACGGGTGCGTCCACCGGCATTGGCCGGGCGGCCGCCTTGCACATGGATCGACAGGGATTCCAGGTGTTTGCGGGCGTGCGCCGCGACGAGGACGCCCGGGCCTTGCGCTCAGCGGCCTCGGCACGGCTCACGCCGCTGATGCTCGACGTCACCGATGCGACGGGGATCGAGGCAGCGGCGAAGAGCGTCGAGCAGGCGCTCGGCGCAGCCGGGCTCGGGGGTTTGGTCAACAACGCCGGGGTGGGTGTGACGGCGGTCCAGGAGTTCATCGACCTGGACGAGCTGCGCCGCCAGCTGGAGGTGAACGTGGTGGGCCCGGTGGCAGTGACCCGCGCCTTCCTCCCGCTGCTTCGACTCGGCGGCGGCCGCGTGGTTCACGTGGGCTCGATGGGCGGCTACAACGCCGCGCCCTTCATGGGGCCCTACGCCGCATCGAAGTTCGCGATCGAGGCGCTCACGGACTCCCTGCGGCGCGAACTGCGCCCATGGGGCCTGGAGGTCGCGCTGATCGAGCCGGGCAGCATCGGGACCCCCATCTGGGACAAGGCCCAGTCCTACGCCGACGAAGTGCGCAAGGGGCTGTCCGAGCGAGCGCTCGATCTCTACGGCGATCACCTGGACAAGATGGTGAAGTTCGCGGTGTCGGCCTCGCTGCGCGCGATCCCCGCCGAGAAGGTGGCCGAGGCGATCCACCACGCGCTCACCTCCCCGCGCCCGAGAACCCGTTATCGGGTCGGTTTCGACGCCAAGCTGGTGAAGTTCCTCACCCGCGTGCTTCCCGACCGGGCGATCGACGCCCTGGTGGCCAGGATGATCGGCATGCCGAAGGGCGGCTGAGTTCGCTCCGAACTCGCCCCGGAGGCGCCCGCAAGCATGTGACCTGGATCACAAGAATTGTGGGGATACCGACCCATTGAGGGTTCAAGCTGCCGGCCTGCCGCTCCGATCGGTAGGTCCCCACCTTTTCGGGGGGAGGTTTCGCCATGGATTCGATCTATTTCTGGCCGGACAATCCGGCGGCTTCGATCTGCGCACTGGCCGGGATCAGCATGATCTTCCTGTGGGCGGCTCGGGAGCCCATGCTCCAGATGCTGCGAAGCCTGGGGAAGGGACTCGAGAGCGGTCTGCGGGCGGTGGCCCGATGGTGCGCAGAGACGGCCGAGAACCTGCAGCGCCGCAGTACCGAGGCCCTGCTGGCCGCCGGCGAGCTCGAGCTCAACGGCAAGGTCGAGCGCGAGCTCCAGAAGATCGATGGCAGCTTCGCCCAGAAGGTCGGCCAGTATTCCACGCTCCACCGGCGACTCGACGATCTGCTCAACCACCTGGACACGGACTACAAGAACTGCGGCGACTCGCCGCCGGACGTGCCGGGTTGGGCACCCGCGGTGGAAGCCGTGGCCAACATCCCGGCCGCCGCCGACCCCAACGTGAAGAAGGTGTTGGAGGGGATCCAGGGCTCCCTGGAGGACGCCGGGAAGAAGGCCCTCAAGAATTATCGCGACGAGAGCTCCAAGCGGCACGGTCTGCTGAACAAGATGCGGCCGGACTGGAAGGAGGTTCGCGGCTTGATGGCGCGCATGCAGGACATGGCCGCCAAGGCGCTCCAGATCACCGGAAAGATCGATCGCTTCGTGGACGAGTACGCGCAGGTCCTCAAGGACCGCGACTCGGCCGCCAAGGCGCTCACGTACTCGGCGTTCAAGCCCTTCATCATCTCGCTGATCGTGATGGGCGTGGCGCTTGGGGGCGCCTTCATCAACTTCCAGCTGATCGCCCTCCCCATGTCGGAGTTGGTGCCCGCGGGCGCCCGGATCGGCGGGCTCCCGGTCTCCACGGTCTCGGCCCTGGTAATCGTTCTGATGGAGGCGGCCCTCGGAATCTTCCTGATGGACATGCTGGGCATTACCGACCTGTTTCCGAAGCTCAGCGCGGTGGCGCCTTCGCGGCGCCGGCTGATCCTGTGGATGGCGACCCTGGGCCTGTTCTTCCTGGCGTCGGTGGAGAGCTCGCTGGCGATCCTGCGCGAGCAGATCGTCGAGGCCGATGCATTCCTCAAGCTGTCGTTGGCTGGCGTGGAGAACAACGTTGTGGCGCGGCCCACCTCTTCGTCGATTCCCGTCATCGGGCAGGCGGTGCTTGGCTTCGTGCTGCCCTGGATCCTGTCCATGGTGGCGATTCCGCTGGAGATGTTCCTGGACAGTGGCCGTCACGTATTGGCGCGGGCCTCGGTGTTCGCGCTCCACCTGGTGGGTCACGTGATGACGATTGCAGCGCACCTGGCCAAGTACCTGACGAGCGCGATCCCCAGCATCTACGACGTGTACGTGGCTCTCCCCCTGCGCATCGAGCGGATGATCCGAAAGGCGGACCCGGTGAGCATCGACGACGCGGAGGTGGCGTGATGAAGCGGGTTCTCGTCTCCCTTGCACTGGGTCTCGCCGTGCTGGGCTGCGACTCGCGCCGATACGACCAGGCGATCGGTGTACTGATCGACGTGTCGGGAACCTATTCGGACCAGCGCGCCGAGACGGTCAACGTGATCAAGCGCGAGGTCCTTCCGCACATGGTGCCCGGCGATACCCTGCTGGTGGTTCGCATCGACAGTGAGAGCTACGACCAGGAGAACGTGGAAGCCCTGCTCACCCTGGACCACCGGCCCTCCCACGCCAACGCCCAGAAGCTGGCCATGGCCCACAAGCTCGACGCCTTCGCCAAACAGCCGGTGAACGCGCGTCACACGGACATCCCGGGCGCCATGATGTTGACGTCGGAATACCTGAACGAGATCGGCAGTGGGAGCCGCGTGATGCTGATCTTCAGCGACATGCAAGAGGATCTGCCTCCGGGCTCCAAGCGCGACCTGACGTCCGACGAGCTGCAGGGGACCCACGTGGTGGCCATGAACGTGAAGCGCCTCCAGCACGACACCGTCGACCCGGCGGTATTCCGCGATCGCCTGGAAACCTGGGGAGAACGGGTGACGGCAGCGGGCGCGGTCGAGTGGCGCACGTTCATGGACGCGACAAAGCTTCCGGACTATCTGGCGACGATCCGGTAGTTCGCGGTCGTCACGCGCGGATTCGGCGCCTGTCGATCAGCCGTTCCAGCGCTTCGCTTCTTCGATCATGTGGTTGGCGACGCGGTATGCGTTGGCAAGGATGGTGAGGGTGGGGTTGTAACCGCCCGACGTGGGGAAGCAGCTCCCGTCCACCACCCACAGATTCGGTACGTCGTGGGCCCGGCACCAGCGGTCGAGCACCGATCTGGTGGGATCGTCGCCCATGCGGCACGTGCCGTGCACGTGGGCGCTGCCCTTCATGGCCGTCTGCTCGTCGATCCGGGTCACGCCCGGAATCTGGAGCAGCCACTTGCGGGAGGCTCCGCAGGCGTCTGCCAGGTCCGGCAGCTGCTCCGCGTACCAGCGATTCATGGCGATGTCGTTCGGGTGCTGGCGGTGGGTGATGCGCGCCACCGGCAGGCCGTCCGCATCCACCACCTCGGGATCCAGATCGACCCGGTTCTCCGGCATGGGTAGATCCTCGAGAATGCTCCCGATGGTGATGGCCCGCGGGAAATCGCGCAGGAATCGCTTGAGATCTGCCCCCCAGCTTCGGGTGAGTTCCGGATCGCCCTGGTTGCTCAGGGCGTAGACGATGGGCTGGCGCGTGAAGGAGTTCACCTCGGCCACGACCCCGCCGCGGATGAAGCCTCGGCTGGCGTCGCTGGGATGGAAGTCGTCGATGGCGCGATAGGCCTCGATTCCGGTGACACCCAGGGCAGGTTCGTCCACCAGGAATCGTATGGCGGCGTGGTGGTGCAGCATCAGGTTCCGGCCCACGAGACCACTCGAATTGGCGAGGCCCTCTGGAAACGATCCCGACCGGGACGAAAGCAACAGGAGCGGCGACCCGATGGCGCTGCAGGCGACCACCACCCGCCGCGCCCGCACCTCGTGGAGGTTGCCGTTCGCGTCCAGGTAACGCGCACCCCGAACGCGACCGTCCCCAGCGACTGGAAGATCGAAGACCCTGGCGTTGGGACGCAGGTCCAGCCGGCCGGTGGCCCGGGCGCGCGGCAGGCAGACCGACAGGGTCGAGGCCTTGGCGTGGATGGCGCACCCGTAGCCCTGGCATGCGCCGCCATAGCTGCAACCGCTGCGTCCCTGGTAGTTCGACGGGTTGATGGCGACGGGAAGCGGAAACGGGTGGTGGCCCAGCGCGCGCGCGCCTCGTTCGAAGATCCGGCTGGAAATGCGCTCCGGATGGGGCGCGTGGGGATACTCGGCCGCCTGGGGTGGTGCGAATGGATTGGCGCCGCGCCGGCCCGCCACACCGAAATCGCGCTCGGCGCGCGCATACCCGGGCTCGAGTTCGTCGTAGCCAAGGGGCCAATCGGCCAGGCTCGCGCCAGACACCGGCCCTTCGCTCGAGAGCACCCGGAAATCGTCCTCGCGGAATCGCCACGACCAGCCCGACCAGCGGGTCATGCTGCCCCCCACCGCGTGGGCGAGCTGGTTGTAGCGGCCGGGCACGGCGGGCTCGCCCGGGTCGTGGCGATAGGTCTCGAGCTGATCCGGGGCAAAGAGCCGATCGCGGACGATGACCTCGAGCTCGTCATCCACGAACTGGCTGCTGGAGAGTTCGGGTCCGCGCTGCAGGGCCACCACCCGGAATCCCGCCTCCGCGAGCTCCTGGATCATCACACCGCCGCCCGCGCCGGTTCCGATCACGCAGACGTCGAACTCGGCCCGCACGCCCGTAACCCCTCCTCCGGACTCGCCCGCGGCACCGGGGTCCGGATAAGATGAAAGTCTACATGAGAAGCACGCTCCCATGACCCTTCGCTGCCCCGCCTGCGACCACGAGAACCGATCGGGCCGTCGCTTCTGCACCGAGTGCGGCTCGGGTCTCCCCCACCCGTGTCCGGCGTGCGGCGCCGAGAACGAGACCCGCGACAAATTCTGCGGCCAGTGCGGAGCGGCGCTCGTCGCGGGTCGGACCTACGCAGCGCCGACCTCCGCCGAGGCGGCGCCCGCCCCTCGCGACTACACCCCCCGGCACCTGGCCGAGAAGATTCTCACTTCGAAGAGTTCCCTGGAAGGCGAGCGCAAGAACGTCACGGTGCTCTTCGCCGACGTGGCCGGCTACACCTCGATTGCCGAGGCCTCGGACCCGGAAGCCATGCACGCGCTCATGGATCGCTTCTTCCAGCGCGTGCTGGCCGAGGTACACCGGGTCGAAGGCACGGTAAACCAGTTCACCGGCGACGGTGTGATGGCGCTGTTCGGGGCGCCGATTGCCCTGGAAGACGCGCCGCGGCGCGCCGTGTTGGCCGCCCGCGCAATCCAGCGGGCCATCGAGCCCCTGGGCGACGAAGTCCGCGAACGCCTGGGTGTGGACTTCCGCGTGCGCATCGGGATCCACACCGGGCCGGTGGTGGTGGGGCGCATCGGCGACGACCTGCGCATGGACTACACGGCTGTGGGGGATACCACGAACCTGGCCGCACGCCTGCAGCAGTTGGCCGAACCCGGCGCGATCTTGATCTCCAGGGCCACCCAGCAACGGGTCGACCCGTTCTTCGAATTGACCGACCTGGGAGAGCTGGCCGTGAAGGGCAAGGCGCAACCGGTTCGCGCCTTCCAGGTCGGGGCCGAACGCCCGGTGAGCGGTCGCGTGGAAGCGGGCGCCGGCGCGGGCCTCACGCCGCTGGTGGGGCGCGAGCGCGATCTGGCGACCGTGGCGTCGGCCTTCGACGCCGCCAGGAGCGGACGCGGCCAGGTGGCATTCCTGGTGGGCGACGCGGGCATCGGAAAATCGCGTCTTCTCTACGAGTTCCGGAGTCGGCTGGCCGATCGACCCCACACCTGGTTCGAGGGACGCTGCGCGGCGTACGCGCGAGCCAGCGCCTTCCAGCCCGTCGTGGACGGCCTGAAGCGACTCTTCGGAATCGAAGACCGCGACGACGACGCCAGCATGCTCGCCAAGATCGATGACGGCATCGCGGCGGCACCCGGCGAACTGGCCTGGACGATCCCATTCGTGCGCGTGCTGCTCTCGCTACCCGCCGGGGATCCCGCCGTCGAAGCCATGGACGCCGCCGGACGCCGCAGCGAGAGCATCCGCGCGTTGTACGCCTTCTTCTTCGCCTACGCTGAGGCCGCCCCCCTGGTGTTCGTGATCGAGGACCTGCACTGGATCGACCCGGCGTCCGAGGAATTCCTGGGCTTCCTGTCGGATTCGCTGCCAGCCTCCAAGGTGCTCGCGGTCTACACCCACCGCCCGGGCTATCGCCACCCCCTCGGTGACCGCAGCTACCACGTGCGGGTGGCGTTGCAGCCGCTCTCGACCCACGAGATGACGACCATGGCCGGAGTCCTGATGGAATCGGGAAGGCTTCCGGAGGCGCTGGGGGAGTTGATCGCCTCCAAGGCCGAGGGAAATCCATTCTTCGTCGAAGAAGTCACCAAGTCGCTGCTTGACGACGGGGCTGTTCGCATCGTCGACGGCAGAGTCGAGCTGGCGCGCGATCTCTCGGAGATCTCGGTGCCTGACAGCATTCACGACGTCTTGATGGCGCGAATCGACCGACTGTCCGACGAGCCCAAGCACGCCATCCAGGTGGCCTCCGTCATCGGTCGCGAGTTTGCCCTGCGCCTGCTGCAGCGCATCACCGACGCAGGCGACGCGGCGTCGGCGGCGGTAGAGGAGCTGCGCTCGCTCGAGCTGATCTACGAGAAAGCGGCGCACCCGGAACTGGCGTTCATGTTCAAGCACGCGCTCACCCACGACGTGGCGTACGAGAGTGTCCTGGTCCAGCGGCGGCGGGCCCTGCACCAGATCGTGGGGACCGCCATCGAGGACCTCTACCAGGATCGCCTGGCCGAACACTACGAATCGCTGGCGCACCACTTCGCCCGGGCCGAAGACTGGGAGCGGGCGTTCCTCTACCACGGGCAGGCCGCCGAGAAGGCCGCCGCCGCCTACGCGAACCATTCGGCGGCCGAGCACTACCGGGAGGCCCTGGCCATCGCCGGGCGCCTGGGCGACAGCGTGTCCCGATCGCTTCTGCAACGGCTGAGCGAGGGGCTGGGCAGCGTGCTGTGGCTGCTGTCGTATTTCGATCAATCGGGCGATGCCCAGCTGCGCTCCGCCGAGTGGGCCGACAACCCTGCGACGCGCGCCCGGAACCTGGCCTGGGCAGGCCACGGGAAACTCTGGGGCCACGACTACGCCGAGGCTCGCGCGTGCGCCGAGCGTGCCATCGAAGTCTCCCGCGAACACGACCTGCCCGGCGCCCATGCCCTGGCCCTCGCCTGTCTGGACGAAGACGACCTGGTGCACGGGCGCGTCACCGACGACTCGCTGGCGGCCGAGGCCATGCGCCTGGCGGAGATCTCGGGCGACCCGGAGGCCCGGATCCTGGCCCTGCAGCAGATGTTGCAGCGCCTGGAGTGGCGGGGGGAATTCCGCGAGGCCCTGAAGGTGGGCAAAGCCGCCATCGCCATCGCGCAGGAAAAGCGGCTCAGTACCCTTGCAGTGTTTCCGTCGTGGTTCTGCGGGCTCGCACTCACCTGCCTGGGCGATTACGGAACGGCGCTCGAGTGGATGCAGGGTTCGCTGGACGTGTGCGGGCGCCTGGGCGACCGCGCACTCTCGGCGCGGGTGCTCAATACCCTGGGCTGGTGCTATGCGGAGTTCGGCGCACACGATCGCGCCAGCGAGTTCAACCGCCGCGGCGAGGAGATGGCCCGCGAGATCGTAGAGCTACAGGTGGTGGCGAGCGCTCCGGAGCTCCACGCCAACGCCGCGATCAACCTGGCCGGCAACTACGTGGCCATGGGAGATCCGGAGCGTGCCGACGCCCTGGTGCTGCCCATCCGGGAAGAGCTATCCAAGCCTGGCGATCCGTGGCAACGCTGGCGCTACTCCATGCATGTCAGCCACGCGTTGGCCCGGGTGGCGCTGGCGCGGCACGACCCGGAGACGGTGCTGCGACTCACCCAGGAGGAGTTGGACGCCGCCCGGGCCAACCCCTCGCGAAAGATCGAGGCACGGGCGCTCGAGCTTCGCGGTCGCGCCCTCCTGATGAAGGACGAGCGAGACGTCGCCGAGGAAACCCTGCACCGGGCGCTCGAGATCGCCGTCGCCATCGAGTACCCGCCGGTCCAGTGGCGCGCCCACGCACTCCTGGCGGAGCTCTGGCGCCGGCGTGACGACGCGCCCCGGGTGGAACGCAGCCTGGCCTCGGTGCGCACGCTGATCCGGCACCTGGGCAGGTCCATCCCCGACCCGGATCTCCAGCGCGGGTTCCGGGGGCTGGCCGATCGCCTGGAAGCCGACCCGTTCGCCGCCTGTCGCTGACGCCCCGCCGATCCGGCCGTCGCCGACGGTGACTTTTCCAGGTCATGCGTCTAGGCTGGGGGCGTGCCCGTCGAGATCACCTGTCCCGAGGTCTTCGGGGTCACCGAGTCGAGCCTGACCCTTGCCTTCGACGTAACGGAGGGCCCCCGCGCCCTGGACCTCGAAGCCCGCGTGCTCCTGAACGATCAGGTGCACGCCGTCTCCGAAGGCATGGGAACGCGGCTGGTCCGCATGGAAGGGCTCGAACCGGACACCACCTACCGCATCCGCATCCAGGTGGGTGGCGCCCCGGAAGCGGCGAACGACCGCTACTTCCCCGAAGCCGTCACGACGCTACCGACCGCACCGGGCGCTCCGGTGGGCTCGTTCGCCACCCTGAACGATCTCCACTTCGGCGAACTCCGCTTCGGCGGCATGCTCGCCCCCGACGGCGAGTTCGCCGGCGAAGCGCCGGGCTTCGGCATCGCCAAGGCCACGGACACGGATGTGCCCTACTGGCGCTTCATGAACGAGGACGCCATCGCCGAGATCAACGAGACCGGCGTGGACCTCACGATCATCAAGGGCGACATCGCCGATCGGGGGCGTCCGGAACAATTCGAGGACGCGGCCGCGGCGTTCTCCGGATTCTCCATGCCCCACCACGCCTTCCTGGGAAACCACGACTACTACGGGCTCGAGGCGGGCCTCGATGTCGACGGATACGCCCTGTTGGGGCAGCCGCGCGCGCCGCGCAGTCTCGATCTCGGCGGTTGGCGCCTGGTGCTGCTGGAAACGGTGGAGCCCGGCGAGCACCACGGCGTGTTCGGCGAGGAGCGACTTCGCTGGCTCGACGAGACACTCCGCGAGACCCGCGAAACGCGCACGCCCACAATGCTCTTCATGCACCACCACCCGGTGCCGCCCGAATTTCGCAATGGCTACCCCAATACCATCGGGATCGATCCGGAGCACTCGGTGCGCCTGTTCGACACCCTGGGAAGTCACCCCCAGGTTCGCGGCGTGCTGATCGGCCACACCCACCGCAATCGTATTCGACATTACTCGGAGTCGGGCCCGATCCCGTTCATCGAGGTGAATTGCACCAAGGACTACCCCGGCGGCTTCGCCCACTATCGACTCTTCGAGGACGGGAGCTTCCGCCAGGAGGTGAGGCGCACGTCCAGCGAACGGGCACTGGCCCACTCGTCGCGCTGCCGTGATTTCTTCAAGGGGGGCTACCGGAACTTCGCCCTGGGCGCTCTCGAGACCCGAAGCTTCGCCGTGGGAGAGCCCCGGAGCCGGACCGGAGCGGGAGTCTAGCCGTGGCAGGACTGGTGGAAGGCAAGGTCGCGCTGGTCACCGGAGCCGCGTCCGGAATCGGGCGCGCCACGGCGCAGGCCCTGGCGCGCGAGGGTGCTCGCGTGATGCTGTCGGACCTGGATGACGACGCGGGCCAGAAGGCTGCCGCGACGCTGCCAGGGGCCCGCTACGTGCACTGCGACGTGACGAGCGAAGACGGCGTGAAGGCCATGGTTGCCGCAACCCTCGACGCCTACGGGCGACTGGATTGCGCCGTCAACAATGCGGGCATTACGCCGCTGCCAGGCCCGCTCCACGAGCTTGCGCTCGACGAATGGAACCGCACCTTGACGATCAACCTCACCAGCGTCTTCTTGTGCATGAAGTACGAGATCCCCGTGATGCAGAAGCAGGGCGTCGGGTCCATCGTCAACATGGCCTCGGGAGCGGGGATCGTGCCCACACCCGGCCTGGTGAGCTACTGCGCGTCGAAGCACGGCGTGCTGGGGATCACCAAGACCGCCGCGGTGGAGAACGCGACCACCGGGGTGCGGGTGAACGCCCTGTGCCCAGGCTGCATCGACACGCCCATGCTGCGCACCACCATGGATCGCGACCCAAAAATCGAGAAGATGATCCTGGCCTCGCTTCCGGGCGGCCGCCTGGGAAACCCGGAGGAAGTTGCTGAAGCGGCGGTGTGGCTGTGCTCGGATCGCGCATCGTTCATCTCCGGCGATTCGATGCTGGTGGACGGCGCCGCGGTGGCGCGCTAGCTCGAAGCGTCGCAGTGAAATTCATCACGTCGCTGGCCTTCCAGGACCCCACCCACGCCTGCTCCGTGGCGCGGGTCGCCGACGAGTGCGGCTGGGACGGAGTCATGGTCTCGGACCATGTCGTGCACCCGGAGAAGATCGAGTCGCCCTATCCCTATACCCGGGATGGCGCTCCCCGTTGGGAGGCGCCGGCTCCCTGGCCCGACCCCTGGGTCGCCATCGGCGCGATGGCCGCAGTGACCGAGCGGCTGCGCTTCTACACCGGCATCTACGTGCTGCCCCTGCGCAATCCCTTCGTCGTGGCCAAAGCCATCGGAACGGCGGCCGTCATGTCGAACAACCGCGTGGTGCTTGGCGTGGGCGCGGGATGGATGCGCGAGGAGTTCGAGCTGCTGGAACAGGGCTTTCGGCAGCGAGGCCGGCGCATGGACGAAATGATCCAGGTGATCCGCCTTCTCTGGGGCGGCGGCATGGTGGAGCACCACGGCGAGTTCTACGACTTCGATCGCCTCCAGATGAGCCCGGCGCCCAGTGAGCCGATTCCCCTGTTGGCGGGCGGCCTGTCCGAGCCGGCGCTGCGCCGCGTGGGTCGCCTGGGCGACGGTTGGATCTCCGATATCCACACCCGCGAGGAACTCCGTCAGATCGTGGAACGCATCCGCGCCTATCGGGCCGAGTACGGTCGTGCGGACGAGTCCCTGCAGATCGTGGCCGCCTGCTCCGACACCTTCGACGTGGACGGCTTTCGCCGCCTGGAGGACGCGGGCGTCACCCACCTGCAGACCATGCCCTGGTTCTTGTACGGCGGCTCCTCCGATTCCCTGCAGGACAAGATCGACGGCCTGCGCCGCTTCGCCGACCAGATCATCGCCAAGCTGCGTTAGGGCCATCTCTGGTATAGATCCGCAGCGATGGGCCATCCGTTCGGATTCCCCTGGCACCTGGTCGTGGACGTCCGGAGGCGCGAGCGCTCGCGGTTCCTGTTCTTCGCGGGCCTGGCCGCTCTCGTGAGTGCCGCCCAGACCCTGGGGCTGGTGGGATCGGAAGCCCTCTTCCTGTCCCGCTTCGGAGCCGTCCGACTCCCCGAGGCCTTTATCGCCGCCGCTTCCGTCACGGTGGTGGGCACCTTCGGATACGCCACCGCCGTGGGCCGCCTGCGCAACGACGGACTCTTCCTCCAGATGGCACTGGGCTCGGCGGTCCTGCTGGTGGGAGCGGCCTGGGTCGCCGACGCGTCGCCGGACCTCGTGCTCCCGGCGCTCTTCTGCTTCTACTATCTGTCCCAGGCGATCTTCATGAACCACTTCTTCACCTTCGCCGGCGACTACTTCGACACCGCCAGCAGCAAACGCCTGTTCCCGCGCTTCACGATCGCCGCGAGCCTGGGCAGTGCAGTGGGCGCGGGACTGGCGGTGGCGGTGGCGCGATTCAGCGACCCGCTGCTGCTCATCGGCGCGTGGGGGGCGGGGTTGGGAGTGGGCGCCCTGCTGCTTCGCCTGGGTCGGCGACCCCTGCGACGCTGGGGCCCGCTGGAACTCGAGGAGGCGGACGAGACGTCCGTCGAAGGCATGCAGGGAGCGGTGCGTTTCCTGCGCGCCACTTCTCTCGGCCGGACCCTCGCGCTGTCGGCCGCCGGGATGGTGCTGGCGCTCTTCGTCGCCCAGTACCTGTACTCGGGTGTCTTCGTGGAGCGGTTTCGCGAACCGAGCCGCCTGGCCACATTCCTGGGGCTCTACCTGCTGATCACCAACGCGGTCGAGATCGTCATCGGCTTCGGGTTGACGCCCCGGTTGATCCGGCGCCTGGGTGTGCCCAGCGCCAACCTGGTGCATCCGGTTCTCAGCTTGCTGAGCTTCGTCGGCCTGGGCTTCCAATACGGCTACGCCAGTGCGGTGGCCGCGCGCGTGAACCGCGAGATGGTCGACAACTCCATGGGGTTCCCGATCCGGTCGTTGGTGATCAACGCCCTGCCCCTGCGTTTTCGCGGCCGGGTGCGCGCGTTTCTCGAGGGCGTGGTGGTGTACGTGGGCATGGCGGCGGCGGGACTGCTGCTTCTGGTGCTTGGCGACCCGGACCCGCAGCTGCTGTGTCTGGCCGGGGGCGCCGCCGCCCTGGTCTTCCTGGCTGCCAACGTGCGGGTACGCCGCGAGTACGTGCTCGCCCTGGATGGCGCCATGCGCAGGGGTCAGCTGGACATCGAAGAGGTGAGCGACGAGCTCGGCCGCTGGGAGGCCTCGCGCCTGGCGGATCTGTGGGAGGCGCTGCTGGCCGACACCGAGGGCGGGGCCATGGAGCCCCTGCTGAAGCTGGTGCCCAGCCTGGCCGCCCGCGGCATCCACGCGCCGCTGGTTCGCGCCGCCTCGCATCCGAACCCCGGCGTGCGCAGGGCCTGCCTCGAAGCCCTGGCGACCCACGCCCGCGATGAAACCGGGGGCACCCTGGCCCTGGCCCTGGACGACCCGGACGCAGAGGTGCGGATCACAGCCCTGCGCGGACTCGCGGCCCTCCAGAGCGCCGAGAGCTTCCTGGCCCCGCGGCTGCGCGAACTGGTGAGCGATCCCGACCCGCGGGTGCGCGCCGAGGCGGCGCTCCAGACCGGCGACAAGGGCCTGGCGGCGCTGGCCGCGCAGATCGGATCGGACGATCCGCTGGCCGCCACATCGGCGCTACGGGTGGCCCCCGCCGAGCTGCTTCACGCCGTGCTCCGCCGGGTACACGACACACACCCGGGGGTGCGTTCGGCGGCCCTGGAGCGAACCGCCGTCATTTCCGAGCGAGCTCCCCTTTCCGGCGATGCCCTCGGCGAATTGCTGCAGGATCCCGACGCCCGCGTGCGGCGGGCGGGCGCGATCCTGGTGGCCACCTTTCCCGGCGGCGACGCCGCCGCCCGACTGGCGGACGCCCTGGCGGACATCGCGCCCCCGGTCCGGCTCGAATGCCAGCGCGCTCTCTGCGCCATGGGCGACGCGGGGGTTGCGGCGGTCCGGCCGCTGCTCCGCTGCGAACGCGAGCGCCTGATCGAAGCCGCGCTTCCGATCCTGGCCGCCGCCCCGGGCGCGAGTCAGGAGCTCGGGCGCGAGCTGCACTGGCGGGTTCGCGAGCTGTGGATCGACGTGGTGGCCCATCAGCACCTGCCCCGCGGCGAGGACCTGGCCTCGCGCTTTCTGCTCGTCGCTTATCGCGACGCCATCGCGCGTCACGAGAGACTCACGTTCAAGATCCTCGAGTTTCTGGTCGGGGCGCCGTTGATCCGACGGGTGGAACGCGCGCTGCGCTTCGGCTCGCCCCGTGCACGCGGCGACGCCCTGGAGGTGCTCTCGAACCTGGGCGATCGCGGCTCGGCATCGCTTCTGGCACTGCTGCACGAGGCGGGTCCACTCGATGAGCGGACCGCCCAGGCTTCGAAGCTGTTGGAGCTACCCGCCGACACGGCGCAGGTGCTGGAGCGTTCCCGTCGCAGCCAGTCGCATTGGATCCGGTTGGCGGCGAACGCCCTTTTCGACGACGATTTCGAGCCCCGGGAGGTGGATGTCATGGAGAGACTTCTGGCCCTGCGACGCGTACCGCTGTTCGCCACGCTGAGCCTCGAGCAGCTGGAGGCCCTGCAGCGGATCGCGAAGGAAGTGGAATACCTGCGGGGCGAAATCATCTGCCGCGAAGGCGAACCCGGCAGCGAACTGTTCGTGGTGATGGACGGGGACGTACGGATCGTGAAGAGTCATGGTGAGCCCGACGAAACTCCCCTCACCTTGTACCGAGCGGGAGGCTATTTCGGCGAGATGGCGATCTTCGGGGGCGAACGGCGGACCGCCACCGCCAGGGCCGAAGAGACGTCGCGGGTTCTGAGCATCGATGGTCGCAGTCTCAAGGAGCTGATCCTCCAGATGCCGGAAATCTCCTTCGAGATCTTCCGCGAGCTGACACAGCGGGTACGAAAGGCCGAAGAACGAAGCACCCAGCGCTGACTTGCGCCTTCCCCCCCTGCGGCCCATCCTTCCGGGCCGGGGGGGGATTCGTTCCAGGTGATCACCACCGTGATGTCCGCGGTGATCGGCGCCGAACGCGATCGCGTGTGGCGTGCGCTCACCGTGCCCGACGAGATGATCCGCTGGGACGCGCGGATGGTCGCCATTCTCGACTCGCCAGAGGGTTACCCCCGGATCGGCGAGAAGGTCCGCTGGCGCTACCGCCTGGGAAAGATTCCGATCATCCTCACCGAACGGCCCCTGGAGGTTGCGCCCGGCGAGCGGCTGCGGGCCGCGATCACGCTGGGACTCATCCGCTTCGAAGAGACGTACACCCTGGACCTGGAAAATGACGCGGCGCGGCAAACCCGGCTCACGCTCAAGCTCTGCGCCAAGAGCGAGGTTCCCATGATGGGTGGAGTGGTGGACCGCTTCGACGTGCGACGCATGGCCACGGAGCTGATCGACGAACGCCTGCGGTCGGTCCAGAAATGGTGCGAGGAGCAGCCCTGACGCCCCGCCCGGGGCCCGCTACTCAGATGTGAAGCTCCTCCAGGACCCAGCGGCGCGGGTCCTCGAAGCGGCTCCGCGCCAGGGGCGAAAGGTCGAGATCTTCGAAGCGGCCGCTCGCGATCAGCGACGCCATGGCGCGCGCCACCCCGTACGATTGCATCACGCCGCGCCCCG
Source organism: Deltaproteobacteria bacterium (assembly GCA_032128115.1). GTDB lineage: Bacteria > Myxococcota_A > UBA9160 > UBA9160 > SMWR01 > JAQBHB01. Next base: position 49,165 of record JAQBHB010000041.1, read on the forward strand.
TGAACGAGTGGGCTTCGTACAGGTTCGCGAAACCGTCCACCCGCCCGGCGATTCCGCTGCGATCCGGGGTCACTGCGTACAGACCCGACCACCCGCGCACGTGGCCGCAGCGCTCGAACGAGCTGCAGCGGTGGGCCAGGCGCGGCCAGATCTGCGCCTCGAAGAATTCGTCGCCGTCGTAATCAAAGTCGAAGCCCGGCGCCTCGTCGGGTGTGGAGTAGCCGGCCAGGATGTAAGGCCCCTCCGGGTGGAAGTAGAGCCCGCTGGGATCCACCAGCATCCCCAGGCCTTCGAGCGACACACCCGGGGCCAGGTCGCCGCGATGCACGTCCACCAGCGAGATCTGTCGTCGCACCGGCTGGGTGGCATCGGTAACGCCCACTTTCGCCGAGAACATGCCCGACCAGGCCCCCAGGCAATTGACCACCACGTCGCATTCCATGCGGACCTCGCCCACGACGGCATCCGGCGGCACGCGATGGGTCACGAGGATTTCGCGCACGGTTCCCGGTTCGTCCGAGGGGCTGCCGCGCGCCACCTCGATCACGTCCACGGCCTGCACCCGCCGCAAGCTGCCGGCGGCGCCTGCGGCTCGACTCGTCGACACGCCGCCCACGTAGTGGCGATTGAGAAAGCGCACCCCGAGCCGTTCAGCCTCCGCCCGATACCAGGCGCGTACCGCGTTGGGGTTCACGAGGCCGTCTCGCGGCGAGAATGTGGCTCCGATGATCTCGTCCATGGCGCGATCCAGCAGTGGAAAACGCTTGCGCACCTCCACGGGCGTCAGGATCTCGACGCCAAGGCCTCGAGCGTTCTGGGTGTGCCTTATTTCCAGGGCCCGCTCGTACAGCGCAGGGTCCGAGTAGAGCCACAGATAGCCCTGCGCGCGGAAGCCGAACTCTTCGTGGTGGTCGTGAAAGAAGTCCAGAGTCTCGCGACAGCTCTCGATGTTGACCGGCTGCCACCAGGTGGCGCGCGCCCCACCCGCGTTGAGTTCGGACGAGGCGTAGACTCCGGCGAGATCGAGGTCGAGGACGGTAACGCCATCGATTCCGCGGCTCGCCAGGGCCCACGCCAGGCTGGTCCCGACGATACCGCCACCCACGATCAGGACGTCGGCCCGCTCCCCCACGAATTCAGGGTAGGGCACCCGATCCGGGCCTTCACTGGCCCGGTCGCGATGGCGGATCGCCGAGCACCCGGGTGTTCGGGTGGAAGGCCTTCCATGCGAACCAGTACGACTCGGTCACCTGCATGTCGTCCGGCACCTCCCAGCTGAAGACCGCGTTGTCCGGGTCGTAGCGAACGCGGACCGCACGTCCCTCGAACTCGAGTTCGAGGTTGCCACCGGCCTGCATGACCGCCGTGTCGAGAATCGCCGCCGCCACACCGTCTGCAACCAGCCCCACCACCAGTCGCTTCGGGTGATAGCGATCATCTTCGGCGTTCACCGGAAACGGAATCGAATCGCGGATCATGTATTGGGTGAACGGACTGTAACGATAATCGATGTGATACTTCTCCGGTCGCGCCAGCACCTTCGAGTCCGGGTGCGCCTCGGCCCAGGCACCCGCCACGTGCTGGACCACCCGGATCGCCTCGAGCTTCCTGCCCGCCAGGGGACCGGCAATGGCCCGGCCCTCGAACTGCGACCACAGGCTCTCGGACTGTCGGTCGTACATCAGGAAGCCGGAATTGTAGAGGAGCCCCGACACCCCGAAAGTGAGCGCGCTGCCATCCAGTTCGCGCTTGAAGACCCGTGGTGTCGCCGTCAGGGGATCGTAGGTGACGGCGATGGGCACGCCGCCAACCGCGTCGTTCACGATCTGGTGGTACTCGAGCAGGTGCACCGGATAGGCACGAGCCTCACCGCCCAGATGCACGCCGAGAACCGGCGTGTCGTCGGCCACCCAGGTGGCGTCTTCCAGGGTCGCAAACTCCGGCTCGTCGACGCTGCGGATGCCGTCGCGCCCGGGCCCCCCGGCCACGATCGACCCGGAGGCGACCAGCGGGCCCTCGATCTGGAAGCCGTAGTTCTTCGGGGCGCTTCCCGTCGGGGCGTCCGCGTCGTCGGCGCTCGCGTGGACACCAAGCGCCGAAACCACGGCTAACGCCAATACGAGCCTGAACTCCCGCACGGGGCAATGGTAGTGCTCCCCGTGCCACCTTCCCCTGGGTTCCCCCGGGGGGGCCTCTCCGGGCCGGGACACCCGCTCGCATCAAGAGCTAGCTGCGTGTTGACGATAGAAAGACCACACCCGCGCGTATCGGGGATTGGAGCATCGAAGCGATGAGCAACAGCCCCGAAGAGCCGCTGCCCGAGCCGGTCGAGCGCAATCGGCTCTACGCCGAGCTCGAAATCCTGTTCGACACGGTCCGCGACCTGGCCTCGACGCTTTCGAGTCACGAGGTCGTGGAGCGCCTGATCGAGCGCACGCTCAAGCACATGAACTCGGAGATCGCCTCGGTGCTGCTGACCGATGCCGATGGCGTTCTGCGCATCGCGCACGCCCGTGGACTTCCGGATGACGTGATCGCAAGCGTGCAGATGAGGGTGGGCGAGGGCATCGCCGGGCACGTGGTGGCCACCGGCGAGCCGCTTCTCATAACGGATGTGGAAAAGGACGAGCGCTTCCGCCGCCCCAACCGCGAGCGCTACAACACGACCTCCTGCGTCGTCGCGCCCCTGATCCTACAGGGCCAGGTGCGCGGCGTGATCAACGTGAACAACCGCAAGGACGGAAAGTCGTTCTGCGAAGCCGACCTGCGTCTGCTCCAGGCCATCGCCGGCCACGCGGCCGTGGCACTCGGCAACGCCCGCCGATTCGAAGAGATGGAGAAGCGGGCCCAGCGTGATGCGCTCACCAATCTGGCGAACCACGGGTTCTTCTGGTCGACGCTCGACGCCGAAGTGAAGCGCGCCAGCCGCCACGAGCGCCAGCTTTCGCTGGCCATGATCGACGTGGACCACTTCAAGGCGTACAACGATCGGTTCGGACATCCCCAGGGCGACTCGGCGCTGGTCTCGGTAGCCCGGGTGATCTCGGGAGCCAGCCGCGCCCACGACCTGCCGGCGCGCTATGGCGGCGAGGAGTTCGCCGTGATCCTGCCGGAGACCGCGATCGACGGCGCGGCGACCTTCGGCGAGAAGATCCGCGCCTCGATGGAGTCTCTCAAAGAGAACGGCCTGACGGTGAGTGTGGGCATCGCGTGCCTGGACCAGACCGACGGCAACGCCACCAGCCTGGTGGAGAAGGCCGACGCCGAGCTCTACAAGGCCAAGGACGCCGGACGCAACCGCGTCTGCGTCGCGGACTGATTCAAGAGAACCCCGGTCAGGGCTGATTCAGGAGAACCCCGGTCAGGCCAGGTTGGAGAAGTCCGGCTTTCGCTTCTCGAAGAAGGCGCGGATGGCCTCCACGTTCTCGGGCGAGCCCACCCGCACCCGGAAACCGTCGTCCTCGCGTGCACGGGCGGCGCGCACCGCCTCGAGCCGGGGCTCGAGCATCAACTGCTTGGTGTGGCGCAGGGATCCCAGGGGGTGCTCTGCGATTCGGGCCGCGAGACCCCGCAGGGCCGGCAGCAACTCTTCCGGAGGCAGCTCGCGAGCGGCCAGTCCCGTGGCCACCGCCCGACTCGAGTCCACCCAGTCGGCCGTGAAGAAGATTTCGGCCGCGTTCTGCCAACCCACCATGTGGGGAAGAAGCAGGCTGCTCGCCGCCTCCGGCACCACTCCCAGCGACACGAAGGGCACCTTCAGACGCGCGCCCACCGCGATGTAGACGATGTCGCAGTGCAGCAGGATCGTGAGGCCGAAGCCCACGCCCACGCCGTTCACCGCCGCCAACAGTGGCTTGTCGAAGGCGATCAGGTCGTCGATGCAGGAGGCGAACGGGTGATCGGTGTCTCCGCCCCCACCCGGCGGCGCCGACATCTCTCCCAGATCCTGGCCCGCGGTGAAGGCCCCGGGCGAGCCGGTCACGATCACGACCCGCACGTCGTCGTCCTTCTTCGCGTCGGCCATGGCGTCTCGCAGCTCGCGCCACTGTTGGCTGTTAAAGGCGTTCCGCGCCTCGGGCCGGTTGAAGATCAGGGTGCGGACCCCGTTGTCGGTCTCCTCGAGAATGGTCTCCCGCTTCACGATGCATCTCCCTTGCGATTCAATTCCGCCGAAACACTCTCTCGCACGATCGCGAGCAATGCCTCCAGGTCGTCGTCGGGAATGTTGAGAGAAGGCGCCACGTAGACCACGTTGCCAAGCGGACGCAGGTAGGCGCCGCGCCGGCGCGCCTCTTCGTACACGCGCCACCCCGCCCGATCCAGGTAGCCGGAGTCGCCAGCCAGGTCCAGGGCGCCGATCATCCCCAGCGAACGCGCGGACGCAACGCCTGGCATCTCGCCCATCTCGTGAAATGCTCGAGCGATTCGTTCGGCCTTGGGTTTCGCACGCTCTAGAACCTGTTCATCCTCGTAGACCCGAAGCACCTCGAGTGCCACGGCGGCGCCCAGCGGGTGGCCGCAGAAGGTGTGCCCGTAGTAGAAGGCGCGATCCTCGTCGCCGGTGAAGCCCTCGAAGACTCGCGGCGTCGCGAGGGTCGCGGCCATCGGCAGCATGCCGGCGGTGAAGCCCTTGGCGATGCACAACACGTCCGGCGAGACACCGGCGTGATCGCAGCCCCACATGGGGCCCGTGCGCCCGTAGCCCGTGGCCACCTCGTCGAAGACCAGGAGCACGTCGAAGCGATCGCAGAGATCTCGAGCGAAGCGCAGATAGGCCGGGTCGTAGAAACGCATGCCCGATGCGCCCTGCACCACGGGTTCCAGCACCAGCGCCGCCAGCGTGTCGGCGTGGGCGCAAAGGGTCTGCTCCAGGGCGTCGACACAGGCCTGCAGGCTTCCCGGCTCCCGGGGCGGAGGCACGTGCTCGGCGCCTGGCACCGCCCCGGCGAACGGCCGGCGGAAGAGTTCCACACCCCCCAGGGCCGTTGCGCCCAGGGTCTCGCCGTGGAATGCCTCCTCCAGCGATACGAACCGGGTGCGCTCGGGCCTGCCGTTCTGGTGCCAGAACTGGAGGGCCAGCTTCATGGCCACCTCGACGGCGGTGGAGCCGTCGTCGCTGTAGAAGACGTGCTCGAGGCCGTCGGGTGCGACCTGGCAGATTGCCTCGGCCAGGTCGGCAGCGGGAGCGTGGGTGATGCCGCCCAGGGCCGTATGACACAACGTCTGCGACTGGCGCCGCAACGCTTCCAGCAGCCGCGGGTGACCGTGACCCAGCGCGCTCGACCACCACGACGCGTTGGCGTCGATGTAGCTGCGGCCCTCCACGTCGAACAGGCGCGACCCCTGGGCGCGAGCAACCACCAGCGGCTCCGTGTGGGCCCGGTAGTTCGCCATCTCCGTATACGGGTGCCACACCCGACGTTTGTCGAGTGCGACGATGCGGTCGCGCTCCCGGGCCAGCAACGGCTACAGGGCCAGCTCGGCCAACAGGCGCAGCACCTCCGGCTGTCCGGCTCCCACCAGCAGCGAGCCGGTGGGCGATGCTTTCCAGGCCTGGAAGCGTTCGGCGATGCGCTCGGCGGGTCCCACCAGGGCGACATCGTCCACCAGCGCGTTGGGCACCGCCGCCATGGCCTCGCCCTTCTTCCCGTCCAGGTAGAGATCCTGGATCTCCACGGCTGCGTCCTCGTAACCGAGCCGCTTGGCGTAGTCGTTGTAGAAGTTGCGACCGCGGGCGCCCATGCCGCCGATGTAGAGGGCCATCATCCCCTTGATGGGCATGCGGCACTTTTCCAGGTCGTCGCCCAGGATGGCAGTGGTGAAGGGCGCCAGGTCGAAATCGGCCATGCTCTTGGCGCCGCCTGCCTTCCGGAAACCCTCTTCCAGGTGCGAGACGATGAGCTCCGGCTTCTCCGGGTTCATCCACAGCGGGAACACGCCGTCGGCTACCTCGCCGGCACAGGCCAGGCCCGCCGGACTGATGGCCGCGGTATAGATCTTCAGATCCCGGCGTCCGTGCAGGATGCTCTTGAGCGGCTTGCCGAGACCAGTGGCGTCGTCTCCGAAGTAGGGAATCTGATAGTGCAGGCCCTTGTGCTCCAGCGGCGCCTCGCGGGCCAGGACCTGGCGGACGATCTGCACGTACTCGCGGGTGCGGGTGAGGGGCTTGCCGTACGGCACGCCGTACCAACCCTCCACCACCTGGGGGCCCGAGGGTCCGAGGCCCAGGCGGAAGCGCCCGCCGGACAGGGCATCCAGCGTCATCGCCGTCATGGCGGTCATGGCCGGGCTGCGGGCCGGCATCTGCATGATGGCCGTGCCGATCCCGATGCGACTGGTACGGGCCGCGATGTAGGCGGCCGGCGTGGCGGCGTCGTTTCCGTAGGCTTCGGCCGTCCACACGGAGTCGAAGCCCAGCTTCTCGGCTTCGAGGATCAGATCCAGGTTGAGGGTCATCTTCGGGCCGAACTGGCCCGCCAGGAGTCCGAGGCGCATGGGGGGGGCTCCTATCTCGGGGATGGAGTGGGCAGGATATCCGATTCAGGAGTCATCGGGGGTCGCCACCAGGGGCAGGTCGATCACGAAGGTGGTTCCCCGGCCCGGCTGGGAGCCCACGAAGATCCGGCCCCCATGGCGCTCGATGATGCCGTGGGAGAGTGAGAGGCCCAGACCGGTTCCCGCGCCCACCGGCTTCGTCGTGAAGAAGGGATCGAAGATGCGGCTCTGCACGTCGTGGGGAATCCCGGGGCCGTTGTCGTGGAACTCCAGGCGCACGCCATCGTCGGTGTGGAGGGTGGTGATGCGGATCTCGCCGTCCTTCTCGATGGCGTCGCATGCGTTCATCAGCAGGTTCAGGAAGACCTGGTTCAACTGACCCGGGTAGCAGCGCACGTGAGGCAGGTCGCCGAAGTCGCGTACCACCTCGATGTTGTTCTTGAAGCGAGGCTCCATTAGCGCGAGCGTGCGATCGATCTCCTCATGCAGGTCGGCGTCCTGCAGTTCGGCCTGATCCATGCGGGAGAACGTGCGCAGGTCTTCCACGATCTTCTTGACGCGCTGGGTCCCCTCCTGGCTGCGCGCCAGCAGCTTCTCGATTCCCTCCCGGACGCGCGTGGTGTCGCTCTCGGTGCGCTGACCCTCGATCAGCTTCTTCACGTACTCGTCAAGCAGCTTGAGGTTGGCGTGAACGAATCCAATCGGGTTGTTGAGCTCATGCGCCACACCCGCCACCAGCTGGCCCAGCGACTTCATCTTCTCGGCCTGGGTGAGCTGGGCCTGGGTCTCGCGCAACTCGCGCGTTCGTTCCTCCACGCGGGCCTCCAGATTCTCGTTCAGCTTCGCGATCTCGTCGAAGGCCTTGGCGTTCTCGATGGCGATGGAACTCTGGTTGGCCAATGTGCGAAGCAGCACACGATCGTCGAGTGCGAGTCGGTCGCGCGAGATCTTGCGGCCCACTGCGATCACGCCAAGAAGATCCACGCCATACAGGATGGGCACGAGGATCTCCACCTCCAGGGTGTCGAAGATGTCGCGGCAGGCTTCGCGACTTTCCACGTCGGGCTCGTCGTCGAAGTCCACCCGCGAAAGATCCTCGCGGCGCATCCACAAATGCTTCCAGATGGGGTGGTGGGACGGAACCTCGGTGGTGAGGGCCTCTTCCTCCCAGTCGCCCCGAGACGCGATGGGCCGCAGCAGACGACCCTCGTCGTCCACGAGCAGCACCATAGCGCGCTCGACGCCCATGGTGTCGGTGAGCGCCACCAGGATCCGATCCGCGATCTCGTTCAGAGAAAGCATGGAGACCATCGCCTCGGAAATCTCCCGCACCGCCACCCGGTAGGCCGTCCGGTCGCGGTCGAAGAACCGATCCACCAGATTCTGCATGCGACGACGCAGGGGGTCGAAGGCCAGGATGGCGAAGAACAGGAACACCACCTGGAACCAGCGGAAGCTCACCCCGAGACGCCAGACCAGCGTGTCGGCAAAGGTGATCAGGAACGCGAACAGGGCCACGATGGCGAGGCTGGCGGTGCCATAGGCCGCCGACGACTTCGCCATGGTGCGGATCCCGAACAGCTGTTTGCGCACCAGTCCATAACCCACTGCCACGGGAAACAGGAATACCCAGAACAGGGCCAGGTAGTAGGGGAAGGGCTTCTCCAACCACCACTGGGCCATCAGCACCACCAGTACCGGGGCGAAGCTCACCAGCGCGCCGAAGAACATCACATCGGCGCGATCCTTGAGCGCGCTTTCCCGGTGCCGGTGTCGCTCGAGCCCCAGGATCCCCACCGACACCGCGAACAGACCCATCGTGAACAGGAACGACGCGTTGGAGACGGAGCCCAGCTCCAGACCCAGAGCCTCCTCGCCCAGCCCCAACCCCGCCAGGCCGAAGGCGGCCGCGTAGGGCAGCAACTGGATGCGCCGGCGGCGAACGATCCAGCCGGGTTCGATGGGATAGGTCGTGAACAGATGGAACGTGGTGGCGCCTAGAAGCGGCAGGTTGATGGCCATGCAGGCCCACGACCAGGCGATCACGTCGCCCTGGATCGTGTGCGAGAGCTGAACCGACATGGTGGAGCAGAACAGCAGCAGGGCCCAGGCCCCGGATCGGTCGGGGCGCAGCCACCACACGATCGAGCCGGTAGCGATGTAGATCACCGCAAGCAGCAACATCAGTCCGTGGAGCAGGATCAGCAGGCGACCGTGCAGGGCCTCGGATGACTCGGGCAGCAGCTCCACGCTGATGCGCCGCCCGTCGCGCTTCTGGAACACGTAGGTGTTCGGGACGTCCGGCTCGAGTCCCTTCCAGCCGCGCCGGAGATCCGACAGGAAGGGTGTGCCGTTGACCTCCAGGACCCGGTCGCCGACGCCGGCTTCGGTGCCCGCCTCGGTGGCGGCGGGGCCGAGCGCCTGCACGATGACGTTGCCGCCGAGCACCGTAATGGAGAAGGGGTGGTTCAGCTTGTGGCTGGGCGCCCGGAGGGGGCCGAGCGAGAGCGCCAGAGCAACCAGGGCCCAGCCGATGGCGATGGCCGCGGTCGTCCGACGAAAGCGCAGGGGGGACGTCGGGTTCATATGGCTCCCGGCACCCTCGCCATGCTACGGCGGGTGCCCGGGTGCTGTCAAAACGCCCCGGATTCGGACGTGGAGATGAGACGTGGAGATGAAAAGAGAGGCCGAGCTATCGGGTGGCTTCGAGAGCCTCGGCGGCACGGACAGGGACATAGTTGTAGCCACGTCCGTTGAGCACGACCGTACCCTGGCGATCCGGCGAGCGGCTTGCCACGCGCTGTCGCAGCGTGTTCAGGTTCACCGGGTGGGGTGGGTTGGCCTTCAGGGACGGATCGTTGCAGACCGCGGCCTCCGAGGACTCCCGCGGCGCTTCGGCCTCGCCGGCCTTCACCAACTGCACCCCGGGCGACAACAGCAACAGCATGGCCACCAGGGCGGTCCCACCGATCGCGGTCTTGACCTTCTCCCAGGCTCGCATGACGTCTCCCCGTGGTACCCTGCACACCACGTCCTGATCCTTTTCGGCGCTTCGGAGGGGAATCTTGAAGCCGGGACCCGTCGCCGTGTGCGCTACCTGCCTGGGATCCGCACGCGGGTTGCCGATCGCCTGCCGACTCCCTGCAACGCACGCGTCGAATGCGCAGCTCGGCGGGAGGCCGCATGCAGCTGGTCACCTACGAACGACGGGTTGACAGCAACGACAACGACGAGCCGCGCCGATCGCGCCACTCGTCCATGGGCGACGCCGCGCTGGGGTTCGAGGCCCTGGAGTCGCACCGGCCCGGCATGCGGCGCATGGGGGCCATCCTGCCCGTCGGCTCCCACGAAGGCTCGGTGGTGGACCTGAACCGCGCGTTGGCCATCAGGCTCGCCTCCGACGGCGGGGGAGCCCCGGAAGCCGAGGCCGACTCGCTGCTGCCTGCGGATCTCCTGGAGCTGTTGCGCCGCGGCCCCGGGAGCATGGACGTGGCTCGCACGGCGCTCGCGTTCGCAGTAGAGGCCCTCGACCGCTACGACGCCCCGGACCTGGTGCGGGCCGGCGTCGTGCACGGTCGACGCGATGTCCGCCTGTGCGCGCCGATTCCGCGCCCCGGCAAGATCGTGGGCGTGGCGCGCAACTACCCGGCCCACGCGGCGGAGCGCGGCGGCGATATTCCCGAGGAGCCGGTGCTCTTCCTGAAGGCCCCGTCGTCGGTGATCGGCCCCGAGGACGAGATCCGTCTGCCCCGGGCCAGTGTGCAGGTGGACTACGAAGGCGAATTGGCCGTGATCCTCGGAGCCGCGATTCGCGGCGTCGGCCCCGAAGAGGCGCTCGCGAGCATCGCGGGCTATTGCGTGGCGAACGATGTCTCGGCGCGGGACTACCAGGACGTCCGGGGACAACGGTTCATCGGGAAGTCGTGCGACACCTTCGCTCCCCTGGGACCTGCCCTGATCACCACCGACGAGATTCCCGACCCCCAGGATCTGGGCATCCGGACCGTCGTCTCCCAGCAGGGAAGACAGTCGGGGCACACCAAACAGATGCACTTCGGGGTCGCTGCGATCCTCTCGTTCGTGTCCCGGCTGATGACGCTCGAACCCGGCGACGTGGTGCTCACCGGTACACCCGCGGGCGTGGGCGCAGCCGCCGAACCGCCTCGCTGGCTTCGGGATGGCGATGTGGTGGAGGTGGAGATCGACCGGGTGGGCCGACTGCGAAACTACGTGCGCGAGGAGCCGCCGACAGGCTCGTAGCGGGCGCAAAGGGCCACAAGAGGGTGCAAGGAGCAGCACCCAGGAAGGTCCGGAGTCCGATCAAATTCCCGATCCCGCTTCCTCTTCCTCCACGTGGATGCCGCATTCGCGGGTCTCGGGGTTCTCCCACCACCAGCGTCCGGCCCGGGGATCGTCGCCCGCTGCGATTGCTCGCGAGCAGGGGGCGCAGCCCACCGACGGGTAGCCCTGAAGGTGCAGACGGTTGGTGGGTAGGTCGTGGTCTCGCACGTACTGGAGCACCTGATCGCGCTTCCAGTCGGCGAGCGGATTGATCTTCACCTTGTCGCCGTGGCCCGCGTCGATCTCGACCTTGGTGGTGTCGGTGCGCGTCACGCCCTGGTCACGCCGCAGGCCCGTGACCCAGGCGTCCAGATCGGCGACGAAGCGGTTCAGGGGCTCGACCTTGCGAACGCGGCAGCACTGCTGGCGATTCTCCACCGACTCGAAGAACAGGTTCAGACCCTTCTGCCGCACCATGGCCTCCACCGCCTCGGCACGGGGAAAGACCACCTCGACCTTTACCCGGTAGCGGTCACGGACCCGGTCGATCAGGTCGTAGGTCGCCTGGGGAAGACGCCCCGTGTCCAGCACGAACACCCGGGAGGCTGGCTCGATGCGATGCATCATGTCCATCAGCACGATGCCCTCGGGCGCTCCGAACGAGCAGGAAAGGGCAATCCTGGGATGATAATTCTCCAGTGCCCAACTCAAGAGTTCTTGGGCGCTGAGGGCCTCGGCCTGGCCACTCTGGATGAACTGGCGCAGGGCCCGCTGCGTGGGTTTCTCGGGGTTTGAGGAGGGGGCGGTCATCGCCATGGGGTTTCCAATGTATCGGAAGATCGTGGCAGATCCCAAGCATTCCAGACAGTTGCACTGTGGTATTTGACAGAGGCGCCAGCCGCTGCCGCGACTGGGTTCATGCGAGCTTCTCGTCCACGGACCGCACCTTGTCCTCCATGGCCACGGTGCGGTCCCGCCGTTCGTCGATCTTGATCAGCGTGCTCACGCGCATGGCCCCGGCTGCGAAGACCGCCTCGTGCATCCGCTGCACCAACGCCAGCACCTCTGGAAGCTCACCTTCCAGGGTGGTGAACATTGGATCCAGCCGGGTTCGCACGGCCTGCTGATCGCGAGCCACCCTGAGTGCGGCAGCCACGTAGCTCGACACGCTGACCCCCTCTCCTACCGGTGAAATGCTGACTGCGACGATGGCCATCTCGTTGGTTCCCCTCGATCCTGTCATTCAGCCCAGACGTTCAGCCCAGTCATTCAGCCCAGACATTCAGCCCAGACGGCGGCGCACCGCCACCGGGTCGCGCACCCGGGCCGCAAGGTCCGCCACGGGTTGCCCGAGTATTGGATGCACGAACGCCGCAGCAATTTCACACAGCGGCTCCAACACGAAGGCGCGCTCGTGCAGGCGCGGGTGTGGCACCTGGAGGCCCGGCTCGTCGATCTTCTGGCCCGCGTAGAAGAGCACGTCCAGGTCCAGGGTGCGCGCCGTGTTGCGCTGGCCCCCCGGGGTGCGCCCGGCATCCGACTCGATCTGCTGGAGTCGGTCCAGCAGCGCCCGCGCCGACAACCGGCAGCGCAGCTTCGCCGCCGCGTTCAGATAGGGCCCCTGGGGCGGTGGGCCCACCGGATCGGTCTCGTAAACGGGTGACACCGCCTCCACCCACACGCCCCGGGTGCGACCCAGGGCCGCCAGGGCGCGCACCAGATGCCCCTCCCGGTCGCCCAGGTTCGAGCCCAGCGATACGTAGGCCGGCTCGCCTTCGATTCCGCCCGCGCTGCGCTGTTGCAGCCGATCGCCGCAGAACGATGCGATGGCTGCGTTGAACCGGATCGCCGCCTCCCACTGCAGGAAGTGACCGGCGCCGCTCAGCTGGAAGGGCCCGACCCGGTCGGGGAAGACCACCTCGGCCATGCGCTCGAAGTCGGGAGGAATCACGTGATCCTCGGGCCCGTAGAGGATGAGCGCCGGCGTGGGATTCTCGCGCCAGAAGGGCCGCGCCACCCGGGCGTGCGCCGAGAGCACGCTCTCGTAGGTGCAAAGGCTCGCGCGAAAGTGGTGGGCGTCGGCGAAGGGTTCGCTGAGGAAATCCACCGCGTCGGGCTCGAACGCGCCCGGATGCGCCCAGTGTCGTTTGGTGTAGAAGTCCGCCACCCAGTGCTTGCGGCGCTCCGGTGTGTCGAGCTCTGCGGCCAGACCGTCCGCATCGGTTCCCGCGCGCAGGAAATAGTCGAGCCGCTCGCGGGGCGGTCGCGTGACGAGACCCTGCATGCGCTCTTTCAAGAAGGGAAGCGGAGCGTTGAAGATCACGAGCCTCTCGACGAAACCCGGGAATCGCAGCGAGAGATCCTGGATCACGGCGCCACCCAGATCGCCGCCCACCGCCACCACTGAATCGAGCCCCAGATGCTCGTGCACCAGGGCGTACAGGTCGCGGCTGTGGGACACCACGTCGTGGAACCCGTCCGGCCCCACCTGGCTGTCTCCGAAACCCCGGAGATCGGGAGCGATCACGTGGAAGCCAGCGGCCGCCAGCGGCGCGGCGTTGCGCCACCAGATACGCCGGGTCTCGGGCCAGCCGTGCACGAGCAACAGGGGAACGCCGCCCCGGCCCTCGGACAGGAAGGCCTGGTCGAAGCCGCGCGGGCGCGCCCGCTCCACGCGGAAGCGATCCGGGGACAGGGGGGTCGGCTCGCTCACCGGGTCGATCTTACAGCTACAATCCCGTGCCGTGCCGGCGATTCCCTCCCTCGCCCCTGCGTTGCTTACCCCCGTTCCGGGGCCGCGCTCGACTGCACTGGCGCAACGGCTGGCACGTGTGGAGAGCCGCAATGTCACGTGTCTTCACCCGGTGCCCCTCTTCTGGGAGCGCGCCGCCGGGGCCAACGTCTGGGACGTGGATGGCAACCGCTTCGTGGATCTCACGGCGGGCTTCGGCGTCGCCAATGCGGGACACGCACACCCGCGTGTGGTGGACGCGATTCACGAACAGTCGGAGCGAATGCTCCACGCCATGGGCGACGTGCACCCAGCGGCCGTGAAGGTGGAACTGCTGGAAGCGCTGACCCGCCGCTTTCCCGGCGGCGGCGACTGCCGGGCCGTGCTGGGATCGTCGGGCTCCGACGCGGTGGAGGTCGCGCTCAAGACCGCCCTGCTCGCGACAGGGCGCCCGGGGGTGGTGGCCTTCGAGGGCGCCTACCACGGGCTCAGCCTGGGCGCGCTGGACACCACCTGGCGCGGCGCGTTTCGCGAGCCCTTCCGTCTGCGCCTGCCGGGCGCAACGGTCTTCGCGCGTTTCGGTGACGCCGGGGATGCCCTTCGGGCCGCAGAGTCCCTCGAGCATCCAGTGGGCGCCGTGCTCGTGGAGCCGATCCAGGGCCGGGGAGGCGATCGCATCCCCCCCCCAGGTTTCCTCTCCGAGCTGCGGAGCCTGTGTGACGACCGGAGCTGGCTGCTGATCGTGGACGAAGTCTACACCGGCTTCGGTCGCACGGGCCGCTGGTTCGCGTGCGAGCACGAGGGCGTGGTTCCCGACCTGCTGTGCGTGGGCAAGGGGCTCGCTTCAGGGATGCCGTTGTCCGCCACCCTGGGACGGGCCGAGCTGATGGATGCCTGGCCCGCCTCGGACGGCGAAGCCCTCCACACCCAGACCTTCCTGGGTCATCCGCCGGGCTGTGCCGCTGCACTGGCGTCGATCGCGGCCCTCGAAGAAGAAAAGCTCGTGGAACGCGCCGCCGAGAACGGGGCCACGGCCCTGGCACAGCTGCAGTCGGGGCTTTCGGGGGCGCCCGGCGTCGAAGACGTGCGGGGCCTGGGGCTGCTGCTGGCGGTGGAATGCGACAGCGCCGAGCGCGTGAACCGCGCCGTCGCGGCCGCCATGCGCCGCGGCGTCATTGCGCTGCCGTCGGGAGACGACGGCCGCGTCGTTTCGATCACGCCGCCCCTGTGCGTCGAGTCCGAGATCCTGAGCCTCGCCCTCGGCGTACTCTGCGAGTGTCTGCAATGAACGCTCGCCGGGAGATCGAACGGGAGCTGCTGGCCTGGACCCGGGAACCTGGATGGCATGCGGATGAGGATCGCTTCCAGCGGCTGGCCCTCGCGCTCTTCGCGCACCAATTCGAGCACTGCGAGCCGTACCGGCGCTTCTGCCAGGGGCGCGGCTACACGCCAGATCGGCTGGATTCGTGGCGTGAGATCCCGGCGGTGCCCACCGGCGCCTTCAAGCAGATGGAGCTGGTCTCGTTTCCCCGCGAGCGCACCCGCCACACGTTTCGTACCAGCGGAACGTCCACGTCCCAGCGTGGCGCGCTCCACCTGGACACCCTCTTGCCGTACGAGGCCTCGCTTCTGGCGTCGTTTCGCCGCTTCGTGCTGCCCGATCTGGTGAAGGGAGATCGTGCCCGATTGCTCGTGCTCGCGCCCTCGGCAAGCGAGCTGCCCGACTCATCGCTGTCCCACATGTTCGCTGTGGTGATCCGGGAGCTGGGTACACCCGAGAGCAGCTTCTATCTCGAACGCGAACGCCTGGATGCGGACCGGCTGCTCGCGGATCTCGAGGCGGCCGCGGCGGGTGCCGCGCCCGTGGCCGTGTGCGGCACTGCCTTCGCGTTCGTCCACTTGATGGACGAGATGTCCCGGCGCGGCGTGTCGTTTGCGCTCCCGGAATCGGCCCGCGCCATGGAGACGGGTGGCTTCAAGGGACGCTCGCGACGGGTGACGAACAGCGAGCTCTACGACCAGATCGAGGCGCGCCTGGGCATCCCGGCAGCGCGGGTGGTGAACCAGTACGGGATGACCGAGCTGGGCAGCCAGTTCTACGACTCGGTGCTGCGGCATCCGGACGAGCCGCGGAGAAAGCTCGCGCCGCCGTGGACCCGCGTCCGCATCGTCGACCCGGAGACGGGGAAGACAACGAGCGGCGACGGATCGATCCGGCTGTTCGATCTGGCCAACACGGGAAGCGTTCTCGCCCTGCACACCGCGGACCTGGGGCGAGTCGCGTCGGACGGCTTCCACGTGATCGGCCGCGAACCGGGCGCAGAGGCGCGGGGGTGCTCCATCGCCGTGGACGAGTTCCTGGCCGGAAGCCCGGCGTGAGCGCCGACACCCTTCGCGGCCGACTGGCAGCGCTTCGCGAGGCCGGCGCCGTGCTGCGGCGGCGGCCGGCCGTCGAGACGATCGCGGTGCTGGCCCGGGTGATCGACAGCTGGTCCAATCCCGATTCCCCGTGGCGTCGCGCCCTGAACGCCCAGTTCCCAGTCGCCACGGGCTTCTCCGAGGCGGCGGTGCGCGAGGGGGCGCAGGTGGGATTCGGGGCGTGGAGCGGGGCCGCGTTGCACCAACTGGTGAAGCGCGAGCTGGGCGGCGCCGAGCGTCTCGACTCGGCCGCTTCGCGCATGGCGGTGCCCCCGGAGACGACAGCCGTGGTGCTTGCGGGGCAGGTGCCCATGCCCACGTTGCTCTCGATCCTGTTGCCCCTGGCGCTGCGTTCACCGGTGCTGGCCAGGCAGGGATCGCGCGACCCGGTAACCGCGGCATTGGTGGCACGTTCGGTTTCGGAAACCGATCCGGAGATCGGCGCCTGCCTGGACGTGGTCTCGTTCCCGAGCTCCGACACGGCCCAGCTGGACGCGCTGCTGGAAGCCGACTGCGTGGTGGCCACCGGCTCCGACGAGACCACGGCGACCCTTGCCGCGCGCGTGCGTCCTCCCCGCCGCGTTCTACGCCACGGGCATCGCCTCTCGGTAGCCGCACTCGGGCCCGAGGCCACGGGCGGCGGCGAGCTCGAGCGCGCCGCCGCGGGACTGGCGCTCGACATCTCGTTGTGGGACCAACTCGGCTGCCTGTCGCCGATCGCCGTGTACGTGGCCGACCCTGACGACGAGGCCGTCGATCGCGTGGCCCGGGCGCTCGCCGAAGCACTGGCGTCGAGCGAGGCACGGCTCCCACGAGGGTGCATCGATCCGGTGGCCTCGGCCGCCATCGCCCACGAGCGCGCCGAGGCGGAGATGCGCGCCGCCGCGGGCCGAGACGTGACGGTCCACGCCAGCACGGGCAGCGCGTGGACGGTGGTGCGGGAGGATGTCTCCACGCCGCTTCCGGCCCCGCTCCACCGCTTCGTCCGCGTCCAACCCGTGGCGGACGAGCACGCGCTTCTCGAAGCGCTGCGCCCGCTGGGCTCGCACCTGGCGGGCGTCGCCATACAGGGCTTCGGCACCGGAACGCCCGGCCTGATTCGCGCGTTGGCCGAGGCTGGCGCCTCGCGGGTCTGCGCCCCCGGCAAGCTGCAGGCCCCACCCCTGTCGTGGCGGCGCGAGGGTCGCGGCGTACTGACACCCCTGGTGCGCTTCGCCGATCTGGAGACGCCCCTGCGTTAAACCCCGCGAATTCACCGGACCTCCCACCGGCGGCGGCGCCCGGGTACAATGGAACGGGATGGGGGGCGCACCTGCGCAAGAAAGCGGAGCGGCCTTGAAGATCCATCTGATCACTCCCCGGAATCCCGCCAGCTTCTGGACCTACGACGAGATCCTGCCCACGCTCGAGAAGGACTGCATCTTCCCCAATCTGTCGATGCCCACGGTTGCCGGGCTCACCTCGCGCGAACACACAGTGACTCTGTGCGACGAGAACGTGGAGGACATCGACTTCGACGTGGACGCGGACATCGTCGGGGTCACCGGATACATCATCCACAAGCCGCGCATGCTGGAGATCCTCGCCGAGTGCCGAAGGCGCGGGCGCTTCGTGGTGGTGGGCGGACCCTATGCGTCCCTCTGCCCGGAGGAGCTGCGCGAGCACTGCGATGTGTTGTTCCTCGACGAGGCCGAGGAAACCTGGAGCCGCTTTCTCGAGGACTTCCAGACCGGCGCCTGGAAGACCGAATATCGCCCGACCGAGAAGCCGGACATGACAACGTCCCCCATGCCGCGATTCGACCTGCTGAAGGTCGACCGCTATCACGCTCTCACCATCCAGTTCGCCCGGGGCTGCCCGTTCAACTGCGAGTTCTGCGACATCATCGTGATCTACGGGCGCCGACCGCGCGCCAAGAGCGTCGAGCAGTTGATGGCGGAGATCCGCGAGTGCCACCGCCTGGGAGCCACGCAGGTGTTCGTGGTGGACGACAACTTCATCGGCGACAAGAAGCTTGCCAAGGAGGTGTTGCGGGAGATCGCGCGCTGGGGGCGCGAGAACGGCTATCCGATCGATTTCAACAGCGAGGTGTCCCTGAACGTGGCCCAGGACGAGGAACTCCTCGGTCTGATGCGCGACGCCAACTTCACCACCCTGTTCATCGGGATCGAGAGCCCCAGGGCCGAGTCGCTCCTGGAGACCCGGAAGACCCAGAACATGCGGGGTGACCTGGTGGAAAGCATCCGCACGATCCACGAATACGGCATCCAGGTGCAGGCCGGGATGATCGTGGGCTTCGACCACGACGATGCCTCCATCTTCGAGGAGCAGCTGCGCTTCATCCAGGAAGCGCGAATTCCCGTCTCCATGACCGGTATGCTGCAGGCCCTCCCCAAGACACCCCTCTACGAGCGAGTGGAGAAGGAAGGGCGCCTGCTGAGCGCGAGCCAGGGCGACCAGTTCGCGCTCTCGAACATCCGCCCCGAGCGCATGAGCCGGCGGGAACTCTACCTGGGATACCGATGGCTCGTGGAGCAGCTATACGATTTCCGAAACTACGAGGACCGTACCCTGGCGTTCCTGATGAACCGGGGATCCCAGATCAACCGGGGCCTCAACATCCGGCGCCGCGACCCGATCCGATTGCTCAAGATCCTGTGGCAGACCCTCGTACTCGGCGGGCGGAAGCGCGCATGGTTCACACTCTCGTTGCTTGGCACCATCCTGGTGCGCCGACCCTCCGTCTTCAAGGAGGCGGTCTCGTTCGCCATCAGCCACCGCGCGTTCTACGACTACATGGCGAAGCTGACCGTGCAGCTCGACCGGGCAGTCCAAGAGATCGACGCCGAGTCGAGATGAGCGAGAGCTGGGGAGCGGGGACGGGGTTGACTATTGACTTTTTCAGGGCGACGAGAGTGACACCGACGCGGTGGCGAAAAAGTCAATAGTCAACCCCGTCCCCGTCCTAGACACGAAGTTCGACGCGGGTGGTTCCCAACGCGAAGCGCCGGAAGCCGATGCCGAACGGAATCCGGAACAGCCCCGTCCGGGCCAGGAACGGGAGTACGCGACGCACCAGGAATCGACTTGCCGGCGTTTTCTGGAACAGGAAGCGCGGCGGCGCCGCGCCTTGAAGGCGCTGGATGGTCTTCACCTCGGGCAGGCGCTCGTCGCGAACGGCGCGAGCGGCGGCGTCCAGGGCTTCGGGCCCGGCGCCGTTGGCCAGCGGTCCGCAAAGGTGGTTGGCCGCCACCAGAGCATCTCGCAGGGCGATGTTGATGCCCTGGGCGCCAACGGGTGACATGGGGTGACACGCGTCGCCGAGCAGGAGCAGGCCCGGCTCGCTCCACTCGTCCAGGTGATCGCACACCACGTCCAGCAGGAAGGGGTGGTGGATCCGGGCGCGGTTCGCACGCAGATGCGCGCCCAGATCCGGGGAGACGAGATCTGCCAGCTGGTCGAGCCATCCCTCGACGCCCTGGCGGCGCAGCTCGCCGAAGCTCCCCTTCTCGATGATCCAGGCAATCTGGAGCTCGCCGTCGGGAGCCTGGAACATCAGGCAGAAGTGACCAGAGCCCAGATAGACGCGTCCCTGCTGCATCCCATCGAGAGCTTCGGGAATCGGAACCTTGAACCACACCACGTCGAACGGTTCCACCCGCTCCATCCGATCCAGGCTCGAATGCTTGCGAACTGCGGAGGCCCGCCCGTCGGTGGCGATCACGAAGTCGGCGCGCACCTCCGCCGGGCTGCCGCCGGAATCGCCGCGCACCCCACAGGCGCGTCCGTTCTCCCGCAACACGTCGCGCACCGTGAAGCCCCGCTCCAGGCGGAACGACGGAAACTTCCCGGACTCGGCGACCAGCATCTCCAACAGTGCCGGCTGGGAGACGAAGACCGGGCCCTGGGGCGAACCGTCGTCGGGTCGGAAGTCGAAACGAGCCACGCATTCGCGATCCTGGTAGATCTGGAAGCGCAACACGTGGGATTGGGGCAGTGCGTCCAGTGCCGCGCCCAACCCCATCTGCCGGATGGCGTCCACACCACTGGGCATCAGTCCCTCGCCGCGGAACTCGCGCGCGAAGTCGGTGTGGCGCTCCAGCAGGACGATCTCGACGCCGCGCCGGGCCAGCAGGTAGGCGAGGGCGGCGCCGGCCGGGCCGGCGCCCACGATTGCCGCGCGCACCGGACCGGCGGACCCCACGAGGCTCAGGCGGTCGCCGCGGCGCTGGGCCGCGCCGCCACCCGGTCGAACCAGGCCGCCACGTTCGCCAGATCCCGGTCCAGGGGCTGTCCCACGCTGGCGCCGAAGTCCAGGAAGCTGAAGAGCACGATGTCCGCCAGGGTGAATCGCTTGCCGCACACGAACTCGCGGCCTTCCAGCTGCGTGTTCAGCCACGCGAGGCCGTCGTGGGCCAGCGCCTTCAGATCGTCGGCCGCCTGGGGAATCGTGCGCATGCGTTCCTTGAACATGGGCAGGCCCTCACCGTAACGGAAACCGTTGGCCAGGGGCTCCGTCACTTTCAGCTCGACCCGGCGGTCCCACATGCGGGTCTCGGCGCGCTCCTCGGGAGTGGTGCCAATCAGCGCGGGCGTCGGGTTCAGTTCTTCCAGGTACTCGCAGATGGCGACGGTCTCGCACAGGATGGATCCGTCGTCGAGCTGGAGACTCGGCATCTGCCCGGCGGGATTGATGTCGGTGTAGGGCGCCTTCCGGTTGTTGCCGGCGATGATGTCTACCTTTTCGGACGGCAGCTCGATGCCCTTCTCGGCCATGAACATCTTGACGAGTCGCGGATTCGGTCCCAGGGAATCGTAGAACTTCACGGGTCTCTCCTCGGATTGGGGGGCGCGAACTGCCCATCATGCCCACTGGGACGCGCGCATTCAATGAGCCCTGGGCTCGCGCGGCCCCCGCCGGGAATCGGAGCCGGCCGGCCTGGAGTCGATTATGTAACTTATTGAAAATAATAATGTTTATCGAATTGACTGGAATTCGGACTCAAAAGGTCCGATATTTACAGGACCAAATCAGTCCGATATGATTTGCACCCTCGTTGCCGCTGCATCGAGGGCCGACTGGGAAAGACTGGAAGACTCGAAGACCGGGAGATTGCATGATCAAGCTGAGCCGCACGACCGACTACGGAATCGTGCTCATGGCCCACCTGGCGGAGCGCGAGGCCGGGTCGGTGCACAACGCCAGGGAGGTGGCCGAGCGAACGCTGCTCCCGGCCCCCATGGTGAGCAAGCTCCTGAAGTCCCTGGCGCGGGGAGGGCTTCTGGTTTCGAACCGGGGCTCCAAGGGCGGCTACAGCCTGGCCCGCACGCCCTGCGAGATCACCGTGCCCGAGATGATTGCGGCGCTGGAGGGGCCCATCGGCCTCACCGAGTGCACGATCCACCCGGGCGCCTGCCGCCAGGAGGCTTCATGCCACGTGCGCGAGCCGTGGCAGCGCATCAACCAGGTGGTGCGGGATGCACTGAGTCGCATCACCCTGGCCGACCTCTCGTCGCCGGATTTCGGCGCGATCCTCCCACTGACCTCCGTGAGCGCCAACGCGGCGAACCCGGCCAACGTGGGCGAGTGAACGAACCATGGCAGAATCTACCGACGCGACTCTCGACCGACTCACCTCCCGCGAGTACGAGTACGGCTTCGTCACCGATATCGAGCAGGAGTCGATCCCGCCCGGGCTCGACGAAGGCGTGGTGCGGCTCATCTCCGAGAAGAAGAACGAGCCCGAGTGGCTGCTGGCCTGGCGCCTGAAGGCCCTGAAGCGCTTCCTGGCCATGCTGGATGACCACCACGAGCCCACCTGGGCGAACGTGAACTACCCGGAGATCGACTACCAGAGCATCATCTACTACTCGGCACCGAAGCAGCAGGTGAAGCTCGAGAGCCTGGACGAGGTGGACCCGGAGCTGCTGCGTACCTACGAGAAGCTCGGGATCTCACTCTCGGAGCAGAAGCGCCTGACCGGCGTGGCGGTGGACGCCGTCTTCGACAGTGTGTCCGTGGCAACGACCTACAAGGCCGAACTCGAGAAGCAGGGCATCATCTTCGGCTCGTTCTCCGACGCGGTGCAGAACCATCCGGACCTGGTGAAGAAGTACCTGGGTTCAGTGGTCCCGTACTCGGACAATTTCTTCGCGGCCCTCAACTCGGCGGTCTTCAGCGACGGCTCGTTCGCCTACATCCCGCGCGGCGTGCGCTGCCCCATGGAACTCTCCACCTACTTCCGCATCAATGCCGCAGGCACCGGCCAGTTCGAACGCACGTTGATCGTGGCCGAGGAAGGCGCCTACGTGAGCTACCTGGAAGGCTGCACGGCGCCCATGCGCGACGAGAACCAGCTGCACGCCGCCGTGGTGGAGCTGGTGGCTCTGGACGACGCCCAGATCAAGTACTCCACGGTCCAGAACTGGTACCCGGGCGACAAGAACGGCGTGGGTGGCATCTACAACTTCGTCACCAAGCGCGGCGCGTGCCGGGGTGCGCGCTCGAAGATCTCCTGGACCCAGGTGGAGACCGGGTCGGCCATCACCTGGAAATATCCCAGCTGCATCCTCCAGGGCGACGACTCGGTCGGCGAGTTCTACTCGGTGGCCATGACCAACAACCACCAGCAGGCCGACACCGGCACCAAGATGATCCACATCGGGAAGAACACGAAGAGCACCATCATTTCCAAGGGGATTTCGGCGGGCCACGGCCGGCAGTCGTATCGGGGGCTGGTGCGAATCGGGCCCAAGGCCAGGGGTGCCAGGAACTACTCCCAGTGCGACTCGCTGCTGCTTGGCGACCGTTGCGGCGCCCACACCTTCCCGTATCTGGAGGTGAACAATTCCGCGTCGACGGTGGAACACGAGGCCACCACCTCGAAGATCGGTGAGGATCAGCTCTTCTACTGCCGACAGCGCGGCCTCTCCGAGGAAGACGCCATCTCCATGATCGTGAACGGCTTCTGCCGGGAGGTGCTGCGAGAGCTTCCCATGGAGTTTGCGGTGGAAGCCCAGAACCTGCTGGGGCTCAGCCTGGAAGGAGCGGTGGGCTAGTGGCCGACGAGAATCCGATGCTCGAGATTTCCGGCCTGCACGCCAGCGCCGGCGGCGTGGAGATCCTGAAGGGGATCGACCTGGTGGTTCGCCCGGGCGAGGTGCACGCGGTGATGGGCCCCAACGGTTCGGGCAAGAGCACCCTGGCCAATGTGTTGGCGGGCCGCGAAGACGTCCAGGTGACCAGCGGTCGTCTGCTCTACCAGGGCAAACCCCTGCAGGATCTGGCGCCCGAGGACCGCGCCCGGGAGGGATTGTTCCTGGCCTTCCAGTATCCGGTGGAGATCCCCGGTGTCACCAATTCGTATTTCATGAAGGCATCGCTGAACGCGGTGCGAAAGCACCGCGGCCAAGAACCGCTGGACGCCTTCGACTTCCTCGCCCTCGTGCGCGAGAAGCTCGAGCTGGTGCAGATGGACGAGAAGTTCCTGAACCGCGCCGTGAACGAGGGCTTCTCCGGGGGCGAGAAGAAGCGAAACGAGATACTCCAGATGGCTGTGCTGGAGCCGCGCTTTGCCGTCCTGGACGAGACCGACTCGGGGCTCGACATCGACGCCCTGCGCGTCGTGGCCAACGGCGTGAACGCCCTGCGCAGCCCCGAGCGCGCCATGATCGTGATCACCCACTATCAGCGTCTGTTGGATTACATCGTGCCCGATCAGGTGCACGTGCTGGCCGACGGCCGGATTGCACGCTCGGGAGGCAAAGAACTGGCCGGCGAACTCGAGAAGCTGGGCTATGGCTGGCTCGAGACGGCGCCAACGGACGGCGCGGCGGCGGGCTGAGCGTGCGGGATCCGGCTTGCGATCACTACGTCGATCTCCACGAGACCTTTTCGAAGCGGGTGTCGGGCGAGGCGGCCTGGCTTGCGAATCGGCGCCGGGACGCCGTGGGCTCATTCAAAGATCAGGGTTTCCCCACGACGCGCATGGAAGCCTGGCGCCAGACCAACCTGGCGGCGCTGGCCCGGGTTCCCTTCGAGCTGGCATCGGCCAATACGAGAGCCATCGCCCCGCAGGACGTGGAAGCCCAGGCCGTTCCGCTGTTCGCCTGTAGCCTGTTCGTGTTCGTGGACGGCCGCTTCGACACGGAGCTCTCGGCGCGAATGGCCCTGCATGGCGCGGTGCACGTGGAGAGCCTGGCCCGTGTCCTCGCCGAGGATCCGGGGGCACTGGAGCCCTACCTGGGCCAGCTCGCCGACGCGAAGCGGCACTTCTTCACCGCCCTCAATACGGCATTCCTGGACGACGGTGCGGTGCTTCGACTCCCGCCCGGGGCCCGGCTCGACTCGCCCCTGCACGTGGTGTTCGTCGATTCGGGGCGGGCGCCGGCGACGCTCTCTCACCCGCGCCTGCTGGTGGTCGCGGGCGCCGGAAGCCACGCGACGGTGATCCAGGATCACGTCTCCCTGGGTCTGACTGGAGGCTTCACCAATGCGGTGACTGAAGTATTCGTCGAAAAGGCGGCATCCCTCGAGCTGGTGGTGCTTCAGCGCGAGAGTGCTGCGCAGACACACATTGCGAACCTGGCCGGAAAGCTCGAGCGCGACGCCCGCTTCACCAGCCACGTGGTGAGCCTGGGAGGCGCCCTGGTGCGCAACGACTTGAACGTGGTGCTGGCCGATGAGGGGGCCGAGGCCACGGCCAACGGCTTGTTCGTAGCGACCGGCGAACAACGGGTGGACAACTACACCACCATCGACCATGCCATGCCCCATGGAACCAGCCGCGAGCTCTACAAGGGGGTCCTGGGAGGCAGCGCCCGCGGCGTCTTTCGCGGGCGGGTGATCGTGCGCCCGGATGCCCAGCACACCCGCGCCGAACAGTCGAACCCCACGCTCCTGATCTCCGACGCGGCCCAGATCAACAGCAAGCCGCAACTGGAGATCCACGCGAACGACGTGAAGTGCAGCCACGGGGCGGCCATCGGAAGACTGGACAAAGACGCCCTCTTCTACCTGCGAAGCCGCGGCATCGGCGAGGATCGGGCGCGCGAGATGCTGTCGCGCGGCTTCGCGTCGGAAATGACGCGGGCCATCTCGGTGGTGCCCCTGCGCGACGAGATCGACCTGCTGGTGGCGGACGCACTGGAGGGCAGCGCTCGCCGGGAGGACGCAGCGTGAGCGCGGCAGCGTCGGCGGCACCTCCCTTCGATCCGGAGCGGGTGCGCGCCGAGTTCCCGATCCTGCAGCGGAAGATCCACGGCAACCCCCTGGTGTTCCTGGACAGCGCTGCCAGCGCCCAGAAACCGGCGCTGGTGATCGACGCCATGTCGCGCTTCTACGCCAACGACTACGCCAACATCCACCGGGGCGTCTACGAACTCTCGGAGCGCGCCACCCAGGCTTTCGAAGCCGCACGGGAGAGCGCGCGAGCGTTCCTCGACGCGAGCGAGAGCCGCGAGATCGTGTTCGTGCGAGGCACCAGCGAGGCCATCAACCTGGTGGCCCAGACCTTCGGCCGCACCCACGTGGGAGCCGGAGACGAGGTGCTCATCACGCACATGGAGCATCACTCGAACATCGTGCCCTGGCAGATGCTGTGCCGCGAGAAGGGTGCGGTGCTCAGGGTGGCGCCCATCGACGACCGCGGCGCCCTGCGCATGCATGAATTCGAGAAGCTGCTGGGCGACAGGACCCGGATCGTCGCCATCACCCACGTCTCGAACGCCCTGGGTAGCGTGAACCCGGTGAGGGAGATCGTGCGCCTGGCCCACGCGCGGGGAATCCCGGTGCTGGTGGACGGCGCCCAGGCGGTACCGCACCAGCGGGTGAGCGTTCGGGATCTGGACGCGGATTTCTATGCCTTCTCCGGCCACAAGGTCTTCGGGCCGTCCGGTGTGGGGGTCCTGTACGGCAAGGCCGACCTGCTGGAGGCGATGCCTCCCTACCAGGGCGGCGGCGACATGATCCTGTCGGTGTCGTTCGAGGAAACCCTCTACAGGGAGATTCCGCACAAGTTCGAGGCCGGTACCCCGGACATCGCCGGCGTCGTGGGGCTCGGCGCGGCCCTGGACTGGCTGATGAACCTGGACATGGAGGGCCTGGCCCGCCACGAGGCGGACCTGCTGGAGTACGCCACCCGGAAGCTCTCGAAGCTGCCGGGACTGCGCTTCATAGGCACCGCCGAGAAGCGCGCCTCGTTGGTCTCGTTCGTTCTCGACAACGTACACCCCCACGATGTGGGCACGATCCTCGACCGGGAAGGCATCGCAGTCCGCACCGGGCACCACTGCGCCCAGCCGGTGATGGAGCGTTTCGGCGTCCCCGCCACGGTGCGGGCTTCCTTCTCCCTCTACAACACGCGAGCCGATGTGGACGCCCTGGTTCGGGGATTGGACAAGGTGTGCGAGGTCTTCGCCTGATGTCGGACCTGCGCGAGCTCTACCAGACGGTGATCCTCGATCACAACAAGAACCCCAGGAACTTCCGGACTCCGGAATCGGCCAACCGCACGGCCCGGGGCAACAACCCGCTGTGCGGCGACAAGATCACCGTGCACGCCACGGTGGAAGGCGACCGAGTTGCGGATGTCGCATTCGAGGGGTCGGGGTGTGCGATCTCCACCGCCTCGGCGTCGCTCATGACCCAGGCCGTGAAGGGCCTGTCGCTGGATGAGGCCGAGAAGCTCTTCCGGAGCTTCCACGCCCTGCTCACCACCGACGTCGTGGCGGCCGATGACGCGGCCGAACTGGGGAAACTCGCGGTGTTTTCGGGAGTGCGCGAATTTCCGATTCGCGTCAAGTGCGCGACCCTGGCCTGGCACACCCTGCGCGCGGCCCTGGCCGGGGAGAGCGACAGCGTGAGCACCGAGTAGGGAGCGGAATCGGAAGCGGAATCGGAAGCGGAATCGGAAGCGAACAGGGAGGTTTCCATGGACGAAAACGCCAGCACCAACACACCGGATGCGATCCGCGAGCGCATCGTCGATCAGCTGCGCACGGTCTTCGACCCGGAGATCCCGGTCAACATCTACGAGCTGGGCCTCATCTACGAGATCGACGTGCAGACGGGCGGCGCCACCCACATCCGCATGACCCTCACGTCGCCCATGTGTCCGGCGGCGGGGGAGCTGCCGCCGGAGGTGGAGACCAAGGCGCGGGCGGCGGGCGGAGTCACGTCGGTGCAGCTCGACCTGGTGTGGGATCCGCCCTGGAATCCGGACATGATGTCCGAAGCCGCCAGGCTCGAGCTCGGGATGTCCTAGGCTGACCCCCGGGACGCGCTAGAGGCAGAGGTTCCGGAGCAGCACTTCAGTTGAACGACTTATGCGTGGGGAAGACCATGATGATCACCCCCGCGCCGAACGAAACCAGCGCGCGCTAGCGAAGGAGCGAGTCGCCGAGCAGGCCCGCAGTGGTCAGGACGGCGAAGCCGACTCCGAAAGCGAGGGTCTCGTGCGCCACGCGCGCGTCGATCCGCCGCATGGTGAAGATCGACAGGGCCACGGCCGCGACGATCCACGCGTTCAGGAAGAAACGCGCGGCGAAGCCCATCGACACGCCCGCCGTTTCCCACTGCACGCCGGCCGTCACCGCCAGCAGTAAGGCGGCCAGCAGGAATCCCAGGCGCAGCGCCAACGGGATCTTGCGCCAGGTCCGTGCCAACGCCCCAGGCTCGCGTGGCGGCGACTCCTCTCGCTGCGCCTGCTCCAACACCTCGCCAGGCGTTTCGGAGTCGGCGCCACCCTCTGCGAAAGGCCCCAGTCGCCGGCGCGCCAGCTCGGCCGTGGCGAGATCCTGGAACTCGTCGTTGTCGGCCATCACCAGATCCACCATGCCTACGTAGCCGTAGGGCAGGAGCGGGGCCTCCTCGACCACGCGCAGCTGGTGGAAGGCGCGCGCTGGCCAGGCGTGGTGATCGGCGTGACGGGTGAGGCCGATGAGTCCGTAGTAGGTGGTCCAGGCGTGGGTGTCCCAGGAGTCGGCGTGGCGGACCCGCGGACCCCGGCGGACCAACCCCCAGTGCTCGAAGTAGTTGACGGCCTCGAGCAATCTCACCGCGGTGAAGGCCTGGAGCACGAAGGCGAAGAGCGCAGCGCCGCCGAACGCCAGGAAGACCACCGCGGCCAGCCCCCACTCGACCGCCAGACCGTGCAGCACGCGGTTCCCGAGCGTTCGCCGGTCCCAGAGCTTCATGTCGGGGTCGCCGAGGCGCTTCGCCTCGAGCCGCCACGCACTGCGAAACTGGCTCGGGACGGTGCGACGAAAGAAGGCCTCGTAGGCCTCGCCGAAGCGAGCACTCGCCGGATCGTCCGGGGTACCCACACGCACGTGGTGTCCGCGCAGGTGCTCGGTGAAGAAATGCTCGTAGAGGACGCTGCAAAGCAGAAGCCGCCCGAGCCGCTGCTCCCAGGGCTTGCGACGATGAATGAGCTCGTGGGCGGTGACGATCGAGAAGCCCGAGCTCGAGCCGATCACGAGAAAGACCATCACCATGTCCACGGAGAAGATCCCCTGGACCGAGAAGAACCGGACCAGCTCGAAGACGACCAGGAACTGGAGGCCGGCGAGGGCGTAGACCAGCAGATCGAACGGCCAGGCGGGAAGCGATTCGGGGGGCTGCCGGCGCTCGGCTCTCGCTGCACAGTCGAGCTGGTGAACCGCGACCAGGGGCAGCATGAAGAGGGCCGCGATGTACCAGGGATGGGGCCCCGTCCACAGGAAGGCGAGCGAGAGGCCGGGGAAGAACAGCGAGACCAGGTGGCGGAGCCAGAGGCCCGCCACGGCTCGCGAGTCGCTCTCGATCTCTTCGGCGGGAGCTGTCGGAGAGGTCATGACGAGCTCAATCTACCCGCAGGATCTTCTCGCGCTGAAAGCGCAACAGCTCGGATACGGCCTCGACAAACCGGGGCTTGGCACGTGCGCCCGCGCTCGCCGCTCGCGATGACCTCGTCCCGGGACGGCTGCGCCGCACTCGGCCATCCGGCCAGCAGCACCGCCAGGGCTACCCCCGCGGCTGCTCCGACGCGGCGAATCGACCTCGGGATCGTCATATCGCCTCCCAGCAGGGGGTATAGCGAATCCCTTCGACCGGATTCGAGGCCACCCCGCTGCTGTGGGTGGGCTCTCTCGTATCAGGGTTGCTGCAGATCTCTTGCCGATCGAATCGCTCTCGTCGTAGAATCGCCGGAGTCACTGCATCCGCGAGATCTCGTGTTCCGCGTTGGCGTCGGCCTCCTGGTTGCATCCCTCGGAATCCACATGGTTGCCTGGAACTGGCTCGCGGGGAAGGTGATCTTCCAGCCCACGTCCGGCATCGACCTCCGCCCCGAGATGCTGGGAATCGACGGCGACGAGGTGTTCCTCACCAGTGAGGACGGCACCCGGCTCCACGGGTTCTTCGTGGCATCTCCCGCCGCCACCCGCGCCATCCTGTTCCTGCACGGCAACGCCGGCAACGCCTCCCACCGGCTTCCCAATGCGGCGGAGCTTGCGAAGCTGGGCGCGGCCGTGCTGGTGCCGGACTACCGGGGTTACGGAATGAGCGAGGGCACGCCCAGCGAAGCCGGCTGCTACGCCGACGCCAGGGCCGCATTGGAGGATCTCGTTGGACGCGGCTTCCCGGAGAACCGCATCGTGCTGTTCGGCCGATCCCTGGGCGCCGCCGTCGCCGTCGACCTGGCCCAGGACCGGGAGATCGCCGGAGTCATCCTGGAGAGCACCTTCACGTCGGCGGCGGACGTGGCGCGGCGGGCCTTCGGAGCCCCCATGGCGCTTCTGCTGCGCGGCGTGCTGGCGTCGGACTCGAAGATCGAACGGGTGCGCGCGCCGCTGTTGTTCTTTCACGGCGATCGCGATCGCGTGATCGACTTCGAGCTCGGACGGGCACTGTTCGACAGCGCCCCCGAACCCAAGAGCTTCGAGACAATCGCCGGCGCGGGACACAATGACACCACCCACGTGGGCGGACACGCCTACTTCGAACGGATCCGGCGCTTCCTGGACCAGGTGGCGCCGGAGATTCCGGAGGCCACTCCATGACGCGACTCCCCGCCGAGGACGGCTTTTCCATGCCGGCCGAATGGGAGCCGCACCGGCGTTGCTGGATGGTCTGGCCGTGCCAGCCCGATACCTTCTCCGATCTGGAGGCGGCGCGGGGCGACTACGTGGGGGTGGCGCAGGCGATTGCACGCTTCGAACCCACCGCCATGGTCGCTACCCCCGACGACACGGACGATGCGCGCCGCCGCTGTGGTGACGGTATCGACGTCGTCACCCTCTACACCGAGGACTCCTGGGTGCGCGACACCGGCCCCACCTTCCTGGTGGACGGACGCGGGAATCTGGCCGGCATCGACTGGCCCTTCAACGGCTATGGAGAACTCTACGCCGAATACCAGGAGGACGCGGCGCTGGCCGCGCGCATGCTTGCGCACGAGAAGCTGCGCCGTTTCGAGGGCCCGATCCACCTGGAAGGAGGCGCCATCCACACGGACGGGCAGGGGACGCTGCTCACCACGGAGAGCGTGGTGTTGAACCCGAACCGAAACCCGGGCCTCACACGCAAAGAGGCCGACGAGATCTTCCGGGCCT
Organism: Deltaproteobacteria bacterium; assembly: GCA_032128115.1. Taxonomy (GTDB): domain Bacteria; phylum Myxococcota_A; class UBA9160; order UBA9160; family SMWR01; genus JAQBHB01. Next base: position 79,682 of record JAQBHB010000041.1, read on the forward strand.
TCCTGGGCATTTCGAAGGTGATCTGGCTGGAGGCGGCCCTGGAGTTCGACGACACCGGCGGCCACATCGACAACCTGGCCTGCTTCGTGCGACCCGGCGTGGTGGCCGCACTCAGCGAGGTGGACCCGGAGGATTCCCAGTACGAAGGACTTCGGAACAACCTGCAGCATCTTCGCGCGGCCACGGACGCCTCGGGGCGTCCTCTCGAGATCCTGGAAATCCAGCAGCCCCCGCGCCAGGACTTCGACGGCCACCGGCTGGCCCTGTCGTACATCAACCACTACATCGCCAACGGCGGCGTGGTCTACCCGGCCTACGGGGTGCCGGCGGACGAGGAGGCCCGGGAGGCGCTCCAGAAGGCCTATCCGGATCGCGAGATCGTGGCGGCCCCCTCCCAGGAGGTCATCAAGGGAGGCGGATCGGTACACTGCATCACACAGCAGGAGCCGCTGCCGTAGTGACGGGCAGGGCACTCGCGGACCGCGGAGAGGGGCGAGCATGAGAAAGGTCACCGTTGCGGCAACCCAGATGGCGTGCAGCTGGGATACGGACGCCAACGTCGAGCGCGCCATGGACCTGGTGCGCGAGGCGGCGGGCCGGGGCGCGAACATCATCTTGATCCAGGAACTCTTCGAGACCCCGTACTTTCCGGCCGAAGAGAAGCCCGAGCATTTCTCGCTGGCGCGCCCCGTGGAGAACCACCCCACTCTCGCGAAGATGGCCGAGTTGGCGCGAGAGCTCGAAGTGGTTCTGCCCGTGAGTTTCTTCGAGCGCGCGGGAAACGCCTACTTCAATGCGGTGGCCATCGTGGATGCGGACGGCTCGACCCTGGGCGTCTATCGCAAGAGTCACATCCCGGACGGCCCGGGCTACGAGGAAAAATACTACTTCACCCCGGGAAACACGGGCTTCAAGGTCTGGAATACCCGCTACGCCAGAATTGGAGTTGCCGTCTGCTGGGACCAGTGGTTCCCCGAGTGCGCGCGGGCCATGGCCCTGCAGGATGCGGAGATCTTCTTCTACCCCACCGCCATCGGCGACGAGCCGTTCGACGATTTCGACTCCAAGGCCGCGTGGCAGCATGTCATGCAGGGACACGCGGCGGCCAACGTGGTGCCGGTGATCGCCTCCAACCGGATCGGCGCCGAGAAGTCGAACTCCCACACGCTCACGTTCTACGGATCATCGTTCATCGCGGACGGATCCGGGAATCTGGTGGAGGAGGCGGGCCGCGAGGAGCAGGCGGTGCTCACCCATACCTTCGATCTGGATGCGCTGCGGGAGAACCGGTCCTCCTCGGGATTCTTCCGGGACCGTCGGACCGACCTGTACCGCTCGCTCCTGACGATGGATGGCCAGACACCTCGCTAGTTCACTGAACCCGCGCCAGTTCACAGGGCTGCGCTCACCCCACAGGGCTGCGCTCACCCGCGTGTGCACCACTCCCAGAAGCCCCGATCCGGGTCGGCGGGCCGCAGGGCCCCGATGACCACGCGCTCCACCCGGGGTTCGCGAAGAACGAGACGCGCCACTTCGTGCGCGGTCTCCCGCTGGGATTCGGACTCCACCTTGTTGAGAAGCAACGCCACGCGTGCATTCGGGGGGGCGCTCTTGAGACCGCCCCGGGGCGAGGTGAGGAGAACGGCCAGCGCCTCGGGGGTGAGGGTGCGATCCGCTCCGAGACCGGTGATGGACGCCACGCGCTCGGGCCGGTGGGCTACCTGGTCGATGGGTGCCGACAGGGCGTCGATGCCCGCCACCAGCACCACCAGGCTCGCCTCCGCGGGAATCACCGGCTCGTGGTCGCCCGGGGCCTTCACGGGCCGCATGCGCGAGCCGTCGGACTCCACCAGCACCCAGGCGACCCGCGGGTGAGACAGCCACTGTGCCGGAAGCTCCCGCGAAACCCCCACGGCGCGCTCGCCCTCCACGTGGCCCACCACCAGAAGCTGGGATTCCAGTTCGTCCAGGCGATTGCGCCATCCCGGCTCGTCCAGGCTGCAGGCCGCGTCCGCCAGCTCCATCTGTGTGGCGAAGATGCGCGTGGTGGTAGTGACCACCACTCCGCCGCCGAGTTCCCGAGCCAGCGCGAACAGGAGACTCGTCTTGCCTCCGCCGCCCACGATGGCCACCAGCTGCTGTGGGCGATCGAGTCCCAACGCAGCGCAGACGCGGTCGGCCCTCGAGACTTCGAGCACGAGAGGTTCGCGCTCAGAGATCGGCGGGCTCGACCTTCACGGCGCAGAATTTGAACTCGGGGATCTTGCCGTCCGGGTCGAGCGCGTCGGTGGTGAGAACGTTGGCGGCCGCCTCGCGGTAGTGGAACGGAATGAATACGGAGCCCGGCTGCGTGTCGCGGCTCGTGCGCACCGGCAATGTCACATGGCCCCGGCGCGACGCCACCGTCACGAAGGCGCCGTCATTCACGCGCAACTTCTCACAATCATCCGGGTGCACCTCTACGAACGACTCGGGCTGGATCGACGACAGGGCCTTCGAACGGCGGGTCATCACGCCCGTGTGCCAGTGCTCGAGCACCCGGCCGGTTACCAGGATGAAGGGGTACTCGCCGTCCGGAAGCTCGTCGGCGCCGGTGTGCTCCGCCGCCACGAAGCGGGCGCGGCCGTCCGCTGTGGGAAAGCCGTCACCAAACATCACCACGGTCCCATCGGACTCCTCCGGGTTGGGGCAGGGATAGAGCTTTCCGGTGGATCCCAGGTTCTCGTAGGTGAGGCCCGCGTGCGAATCCGTGAGCGAGACCATCTCGTCGAAGATCTCACTGGCCGAGGCGTACTCCATGGGGTAGCCCATGCGGGTTCCAATCTCGCAGATGATCTTCCAATCGAGGCGGGCTTCGCCGGGAGGCGCGAGCGCCGGGCGACCCACCTGAACGCGCCGGTCGGTGTTGGTGAACGTGCCGGTTTTTTCCAGGGCGGTGGTGGCCGGCAGTACCACGTCGGCGAACTCCGCCGTCTCGGTGAGGAAGATGTCCTGCACCACCAGGAATTCCAGGTTCGTGAGTCCCTTGCGCACCTCGTTCACATTGGGCTCGGAGAGGAACGGGTTCTCGCCCAGCATGTACATGCCCTTGATGATCCCGTCGCGCGCCCCCTCCAGGATCTCTACGGACGTGAGGCCGCTGCGCTCGTCCAGGCACGCGCCCCAGGCGGCTTCGAATCGCGTGCGAGCGGTGTCGGACGTAACCGGCTGGTATCCCGGGTAGCTCATGGGAATGAGTCCCGCGTCCGAGGCCCCCTGCACGTTGTTCTGGCCGCGCAGCGGGTGCAGGCCCGTCCCCGGACGGCCGATGTTGCCGGTCATCAGCGCCAGCGAGATGATGCAGCGGCAGTTGTCGGTGCCGTGCACGTGTTGACTCATGCCCATTCCCCAGAACGTAAGGGCCGCGTGCGCGCTTCCGTAGGCGATGGACACCTCCCGAAGGGTCTCCACGGAAATTCCACAGATCCCGGACACACGATCCGGCGTGTAACTCGCGACGGTGCGCTGCACCTCTTCGAAGCCGGTGGTGTGCAGGGCGATGTAGGCCTCGTCGGCGAGGCCCTCTGCAAGGATGATGTTCATCATCCCGTTGTAGAAGGCCACGTCCGTGCCCGACCGGATCTGACAGAAGCGCCAGGCATGGTTCGAGATTCCGCTGCGCCGGGGGTCCACCACGATCAACTTCGTGCCCTTGCGAGCCGCCTCCTTGAAGAAGGTGGCGGCCACGGGGTGGTTCGAGGTCGTGTTGGTGCCGGTGATGAGCGCCACGTCGGCGTTCTGGATGTCGCCGTAGGTCGTCGTCACGGCGCCCGATCCGATCATCTGCAACAGAGCCGCTACCGATGAGGCATGACACAAGCGAGTGCAGTGATCCACGTTGTTGGTGCCGAAGACCGCCCGGATCAGCTTCTGGAACAGATAGGCCTCTTCGTTGCTGCACTTGGCCGAGCCGAATCCGGCCAGGGACCCGGGCCCGGATCGTTCGCGGATCTCGAGCAGACGCCGAGCCACCAGGTCGAGAGCCTCATCCCAGCTGGCCTCCCGGAAGGCGGGCATCACCTGGTCGTAATCGACGATCCCGCCGGGCTTGCGCTTGCGGCGCGTCGAACTCTGCACTTCCGGCGAGAGCGCCCGCTTCGGATAGTCCACCCGGATCAAGGGGCGGGTCAATCGGTGGGGGTGAGAGGCGAAGTCGAATCCGTAGCGCCCCTTCACGCACAGGCGTCCCTGATTGCCCGGGCTCTCGCGTCCGTCGACGAAGGCCACGCGGTTGCTCTTGCGGTCCACGTGGTAGGTGAGCGCACACCCGACTCCGCAGTAGGGACATACGGTGTCCACCGCCTCCAGCCGCTCGCGGGCCTGGATGGGCGCCGAGAGCGGCCGATTGGTGAGCGCGCCCGTGGGGCACGCGGCCACGCATTCGCCGCAGCTCACGCAGCTGGATTCGCCCATGCCCTGATCGAGGTCGAAGGAGATGCGGGCCGTGTAGCCCTTGCCCGTGCGTCCGATCACATCGTTGTGCTGCACGTCGTCGCAGGCGCGGATGCAGCGGTCGCATAGGATGCAGGCCTGGTGATCGACGGCGATCACCGGAGAAGATGCGTCCTTTGGGCGGGGGTTTCCTCCGGGAAACCGGGCCTTCACGTCGTAGCGCCTGGCCAGGGCGAACAGATCGTCGTCGCCAGTGGTCTCCTCCTTGGGCGACACCCCCGGTTGCTCGGACATGAGGAGTTCGGTGAGCACCCGGCGGCAGCGCTCCACCTTCTCGCTGGCGGTGTGAACCAGCATGCCCGGATCGGCCATACGCACGCACGACGCCGCCATGACGCGGGCGCCCTCCACCTCGACCACGCACATGCGACACACCCCCACCGGCTCGAGCCCGGGGTCGTGGCACAGGGTGGGAATTTCGATCCCGGCCTGGCGCGCGGCGTCCCAGATCGTGGTGCCAGGAGCGACCTCGACCTCCCGCCCGTCGATGCTGAGGCGGACGCTCACGAGGTGGTTCCTTTCGTTCGATACGAAGGGAAGTGCTTGAGGATGCTCAACACCGGGGTCAGCGCGATCTGCCCCAGGCCGCAGATCGATGTTTCTCGCATTGCCTCGTCCAGTTCCGGCAACAGCGCCAGACTCTTCTCACCTCCCTCGTCGATGAGGATCACCGCCTTCTCCGTACCGATGCGACAGGGCACGCATTTTCCGCAGGACTCGTTCCGGAAAAAGGCGGTCAGGTTGCGGCCCAGGTCGAGCAGGTCGGCACCGGCCCCGATCACGACCACGGCTCCTGCCCCAAGAGCCGTGTCGGCCTGGCGAAGCGACTCCCAGTCCATGGCCACGTCGGCGCGATCCCCTGGCAAGAACCCGCTGCTGGCCCCGCCGGGCAGGAAGGCTCCGATCTCGACGCCACCGCGCATGCCGCCGCAGCGCTTCACCAGTTCGCGCAGCGGAATGCCCAGGGGCGCCTCCACCACGCCGGGCTGGTTCACGTCGCCGCTGACCGAGAAGAACTTGAGGTCGGCACTTCCCGTCCTGAGCACTCGGGGAACCGAGGCCAGCGTCTCCACGTTGTTGATCAACGTGGGCCGGCCGTGCAGGCCGACGACTCCGGGAAACGGCGGCTTGTTGCGCGGCTCCCCGCGTCGGCCCTCCAGGGCCTCGAGCAGCGCCGTCTCCTCGCCCAGGATGTAGCCGCCGGGCGACACGAAGATCTGCAGGTCGAAGCGCCGACCCGAGCCGCACACGTTCTCGCCCAATACACCGCGTTGGTACGCATCGTCGATGGCGCGCTGCAGGGCAACGCGTGGCGCCTCGTATTCGTGGCGGATGTAGGCCCAGCCCCGTTCGGCGCCGACGCACAGGGCCGCCAGGGCCATGCCCTCGATCACCAGGTGCGGTAGCTCTTCCAGGATCACCCGGTCCTTGAAGGCTCCGGGCTCGGACTCGTCGGCGTTGCACACCACGTATTTGGACCCACCCGGTTCTTTGCGCACCAGCTCCCATTTCCGGCCGGTGGGGAATCCAGCACCGCCCATGCCGCGCAGGCCCGAGCCGGCCAGGCGGGCGATGGCCGCGTCGTATTCCCGGGATTCCGCCAGGAGCCGCAGCTCGCCGTAGCGGTCGTCGTTCGTTTGGTAGGGATCGCTCTCCCAGCGGCGGGGCGTCGCCGGGGCGATCCCGGCGAGCCCGGGGATGGAATCCGGATCGGCCAGGTAGCCCTCCACCTGTTCCGACGCCGCCGGTACGTCGTTCACCAGGCACGCCGGTGCCCGGTCGCAGAGACCGGGACACGAGATCTCCTGGAATTCCACATCCTCGCGACCGGCGCAGAGCGACGCGATCCGGTCTGCCGCCCGGGGCCCGCCGCGCTGGTGGCAACTGAGGTCGCGACACACGCCCACGCGAATGGGCGGGGGCGGCGTGCGCCGGAAGTGCGGGTAGAAGCTCGCGACCGCCTGCAGCTCGTAGAGTGGAATCCGCGAGCGCTCGCTCAGGGCACGCAGGTCCTCGTCGCGGAGGTGACCCCGTGCCTCCTGCAGCGCGTACAATTCCTGGATGGCGTTCATGCGGCCTGGGGCTCCCGGGCCCGGATTATACGTCCTCAGTCGAAGCCAGCCGAGACCAGGGCCTCCCGGTAGGCCTCGGGTGTGTTGCAATCGCGAAGGCTCTCGAGGTTCGGGTCCACGTCGCGAAGCTCGTCCGCCGTCACGATTCGCGACTCGAAGGCCTCCACGAGATACAGGGGGCGCAGCCTGCGCTCTTCCAGCAAACGCCGGGCAACGGGCAACACGTCGCGGGAGTACACCGCCGATGTGACCATGGTGTGTTCGCCGATCCGCGGCGCGGCGATCGGGAAGCCCTGGGAGAGCGACAGCATCCGCTCCACATACCCGGCCCGGAGCAGGGGAACGTCGCAGGAGGTCAGGAAGGCGCGCTCCGCCTGCATGGCCTCGAGCCCGGCGCACAAGCCGGCCAGGGGGCCCAGCCCCTCCTCCGGGTCACGCGCGACGCAATAGGAACCCGTCAACTCCTGTCCTTCGCGGGCCACCACCCAGACTTCCGACACCACCTGGGACACGATCCGAACGATGCGCTCGAGCAGGGTCTCGGGGCCGAAGGGAAGGCTGGCCTTGTCCCGGGCCATGCGACGCGAGCGCCCCCCACAGAGCACGATCGCCGCCGCCCGATGAACGGCCAGATCGAGGCGCGAAACCCGGGGGACGCTGACCACAACCGTATGGAAGCCACACGCGCACGTGAAGTCAACGCGGTCGACACCGATGCTATGCTGCCGCGCGGCGGACGCTGCGAGGCGAGAAGGAGCGAACTCCTTGGCGGACGGGTGGGGACGCGTCCTCGTAACGGGCGCCAACGGGAACCTGGGCCGTCGCCTGATCTCCCGATTGCTCCAACCCGGTCGCGGCGGAGCCACTTCCGTGTGCGCCGTGGTCCGATCCGAACGCGCGGCGGCCAGCCTGCGCGAGCTTCCCGATGCGGCGGACGCAGAGATCGAGATCGTCGACTACCGCGACGAAGACGAACTGTGGCGCGTGGCCCAGGGCTCTCGCTTCGTGGTCCACCTGCCCGGCATCATCAAGGAAACCCGGTCCAACTGCTACGAAGACGTCCACGAGAAGACTTGCATTGCTCTGGCGCGGGCAGCAGCCCGCGCCTCGGTGGAACGGGTGGTCTATCTCAGCATCCTGGGAAGCGACCCGGACTCCGCCAATCGCTGTCTGGCGTCCAAGGGACGGGCCGAGCGCATCCTGCTGGAGGCGGCGACGCCCACCGTCGTGTTGAGGCTGCCGCTGGTGCTCGGCCCCGGAGACGACACCGCGCGCATGCTGCGGGCCGAGGCGATGTCGCGCCTGGTTCCCATGCTCGGCGGGGGCCACACCGCGACCCAACCGATCTTCTGCAACGACGTGGTCGACGCAATCCTCGCCTGCCTGACCGGGCCCGGCCTGGCCGGCCGCTCGCTGGATCTCGCAGGCCCCGAATCGCTCAGCCAGCGCGAATTCATCGCGCGCGCGGCAAAGCTCTGCGGCCGGGTTCCGAGGCTGCTGCCTCTGCCCGTTGGCCTGGTTCGGCTTTTGTTGGGGCCTTTGGAGCGACTGATGGCCGAGCCTCCCCTCACCCGTGAGATGCTGGGAGTGCTGCTCCACGACGACCGCGTGGATGTGGACGGCGTCTGCAAAGAACTCGGGATCCAACTCACGTCACTGGACGAAATGCTCAGGCGGAGCCTGGGCCAGGAGGTCACGAAGGCATGAGCGAACCCGGGTCCCATGCGGCGCCCAGCTCCGCGAAGGACGCCGCGAAGGACGCCGCGCCGCCGGGGCGCCGCCGGAGCTGGCTGCCCCGTCTGGTCTTGTGGGCGCTCACCATCGGCTGCTTCGTCTTCCTCTACTTCAAGATCGACGGTGCTGCGGCACGCGAAGGCGAGGATGCCCTCGGCTACCTGGGCGGCGTGTTCGCCCATGTGGACTGGGTGCGCTGGCTGGCGTTGATGATTCCCTACTCGCTTTTCTTCTTCCTGATCGACACCGCCGTGGTGTGGCGCGTCATCAACTGGTTCAACGTGCGCTTGGGTTACAAGGATCTGCTGCCGATCCGCGGCAGCGCCTACATCATCTCGATCGTCAACGAGCAGGTGGGAAAGGGCGCCATGGCGCTCTACCTGAACCGCCGCGACGGCGTCTCGGGCTGGGAAGTCGGCTCGAGCATGCTGTTCATCATGTTCTGCGAGTTCTACTACCTGCTCATGTGGGCCACCGTCGGGTATGCGATTTCCAGCGATACCCTTCCGCCGGAGTTCGGCCTGATCCCCTGGTTGGCCCTGGCTGCAGCGGCTTTCTTCGCGGCCTGGCTGCTGTTCTTCCGGGGCGTGTTGGCGCCACGATCCGCGCTTCGCGAGAGACCGATCCTGCTGGCCTTTCGCAAGGCCCGCCTGCGCCACTACCTGGGCATCGTGGCCCTGCGCTCTCCGGCCCTGCTCTCGGGCGTGCTGGTCTACACATTGGCCCTGCGCCTGTTCGGCGTGGACGTGACCTTCCTCGAGATGTTGGGCTACGCGCCGGTGGTGTTCTGCTTCGCGGCGGTTCCCACGCCCATGCGCGCCGCGGCGATCACCCTGTGGGCCACCCTGTTCCCGGATAGCCCCGGAGAGATGACTGCCTTCGGAATCGTGCAGCACAACTTCTTCATCTTCTTCAACGCCGCCATCGGGCTGCTATTCGTGCGGCGCGCGAACCGGGAGTTATTCGGAAGGGGCGACGGCGCCTGACCGGGTGCGCAGGAGAAGGCGCGCACGATCCCCGATCGAGATCGCGGTGGTGAAAACGAGCCCCCAGGCGAGTGCCTCCACCCAGGAGGGGGGAGGCCACCCGAGGCCGATGGCGTCGCGAACCACCGGAATCGCGACGATCACGTAATAGGCGATGCCGTTCCAGCGGCCCAACGGGATGGGGTGCACGCCCCGGGCCGCGAGAATCTCCGAGTCCAGGGCGTATTGGGCGAAGGCCACCGCGATCAAAAGGGGCAGCAGCCCCGGTAGAGCGCCGGCGAACGCCAGCGCAGCGGTGCCTGACGTGACGAAGACGGCGTCGACAGCGTGATCGAAGAGACCGCCAGCCGGCGAGGTCTCTCCGGCGCGGCGCGCCAGCCAACCGTCGGCGACGTCGCTGGCCACCGCCAGGGCGAAGACCAGACTGGCTGCCACGGCGGAGTCTCGCGCGATTGCCCACACCAGCACCGGCGCGAGCAGCAGGCGCAGCAGGGTGAGCGCATTCGCCGGCGTTGCCGTCATGGCACGACGACTGTACCCGGCGCCGCGCATGCCTACCAAACGATCCACGCCTACCCAACATGGGTGGGACGGCTACCCTTCGCGCGCTCGGTGAACCGGAAATGAAACAGACTCTGACGATCCTGATGCTGGGCCCGGCCCTGGCCTGCTCGGATGGCGCAGCGCCGCCGGCCGACGCCGCGGTGCAACAGGGAAAGACGATCTACGAGAACGTCTGCATCGTCTGTCACAATGCTGATCCCAACCTGGAAGGCTCGCTGGGCCCGGCCATCGCCGGCGCGTCGCGGGAGCTGCTCTCGGCCAAGGTGCTTCGCGGCGAGTACCCGATCGGGTACACGCCCAAACGCCCGGGGCAGACCATGCCGAGGCTCACGTACCTGGCCGACGGGATCGATGCGCTGGCGGCCTACCTGGCATCCGGGGCTCCCAACGCAAAGGCGGGGGGCGCAAAGCCCCCCGCCCTGGAACGCGTCCGAACCGCCGCTTCTACAACAGGATCGACTGGGCGAGATAGAGAACCACGGTGACCGCGAGGCCCAGGTGGATGGTGCCGCTCACCTTGGTGAGAGGTTTCTGGGTCGCGGCTCCGGGGCCGATCAACCCATTCACTTCCACGAGTCCGATCACCACCAGCGCCACTGCCCAGTAGAGGCCCAGCTGGCCGCCGCCCATGTCCAGGGCCGAGGTCAGGGACGGGAAGTGGCTGGCCGCCGCCATGAAGAACAGCATGGGAATCGAGAACAGGGTGTTGGTGCGCGAAGACATTCCCGCCGCGGCGCCGCGGCGGGCCGCCGTGGGATCCGCTTCGCCGCCGGCCGCCGTCTTCTCGGCGTTTGCGATCACCACCCTCTGGGCGGGCCAGATCACGAACCACACGTTCGCCCACATGAGCGTTCCCATGATCCCACCGGTCAGGATGCGAGTCATGTAGCCGGTGCCGAGACCCACGCCATCGTGGCCGAACTTCGTCAGCACGATCAACCAGCCGGTGAGAAACGTGAACATGGCGCCCCAGCGGAACCACCACAGGGCGTTGGGAACGAGCCCGCGGGTCATCGCCCCCTTGGCCGGGCCGCCCAGATCCGTGCCGAAGAACGGGGTCTGGAGGAAGTTGAAGTAGTAGAGGATCCCGATCCAGGTGATCCCGGCCAGGAAGTGGAACCAGCGGAGGAGGAAGTACCACCCCTCCATGCTGAAGAGTTCGAGTCCCATCACCTGTCCTCCCGTTGCGCAGGCTGCGCGGGGCGAGTGTACCGTCGAAGCAATGGATTTGTGGGATAGATTTGCCGGTTCGTGACGTCAGATCAGCGCGGTGCCCAGCGCGGAATCCGCGTAGTGATCTGCCCCCAGCCCAGATCGCCGAACAGACTTTCGACGCCTTCCGGATCCGCTCCGCGATACGCCAGCGCGCGAAGGCTGGCCCGGATCCCCGGGACATCCCGGCGCACGGTGGCCAGCACACGGGTGCGCAGGGCGCGCTCCCGGTGCTCGTCGATGGCAGCAGCAGCGCGGGCGGCGCCGCGCACGCCGATGCCGTTCCAGCGCTCCGGGTCCGCGGGGATCTTCTCGATGCGCCCGAAGGCCCGCAGGGCCGCGGCAGCGGTCTTCGCTCCCACACCCGGAACGCCCTTCAGGTTGTCCACGCTGTCGCCCATGAGGGCCAGGTAGTCGGGAATCTGCTCCGGGCTCACGCCGAATTTCTCGCGCACTCCTCCCGCGTCCCGGGTCTCGTCGCGCGCCAGGTCGTGCATCACCACCCGGCCGTCCTCGCGAACCACCTGGGCCAGGTCCTTGTCGGTGGTCACCACCACCACCCGGGCCCCCTTTCGGGCAAGCTGGGCGGTCAGGGTCGCGATCACGTCGTCGGCCTCGAAGTTCTCGGCCTCGAAGGCCGCGATCCCCAGGGCGCGGCTCACCTGGACACACAGATCGAACTGGGGTTCCAGGTCGGCTGGGGTCTCGTCCCGGTTCGCCTTGTACTCCGGAGCGATCTCGTTCCGGAAGCTTTCCATGGAATGATCGAAGGCCACCGCCAGATGACTCGGTCGCTTGTCGGTCAGGTACTTGAGCAGCGAGTTGGCGAAGCCGTAGGCCGCGTGGGTGGGTGTGCCGTCGGGCGCCTTCATGTCCGGCAGCGAGTAGTAGGCGCGAAAGATGTAGACGGACCCATCGATCAGGTGAACGACGGGGCCGCGAGCCATGGTTCAGACCCGGGGCGCGAAGCTGCGCTCTTCCAGGATGGTGTCGATGATGGCCGACGAAGCCTTGTCCAGATCCACGCTGCGGCTCTTCGCACCCGAGCGGCGTTGGATTTCGACCTTCCCCTCTTCCAGACCCTTGGGACCGATCGTGACGCGATAGGGGATGCCGATCAGATCCGCGTCCTTGAACTTGACGCCCGGCCGCTCGTCGCGATCGTCGAGCAGCACGTCGATGCCCTCGCCCTTCAGCGCCTCGTAGAGGGACGCGGCCGCTTCGCTGGTGCGCACGTCTCCCGGCTTGATCACGGTGATCACCAGCTCGAAGGGCGCGATGGAGAGCGGCCACACGATGCCGGACTCGTCGTGGCAGCGCTCCACCACGGCGGCCAGGGTGCGTTCGATCCCGATGCCGTAGGAGCCCATCACGATGGGGCGAGATTTGCCGGTCTCGTCCAGGACGCAGGCGCCAAGGGCTTCGCTGAAGCGCGTGCCCAGCTTGAAGATGTGCCCCACCTCGATGGCCTTGCCCACCGAGAGCGGCGTGTCGCACATGGGACAGCCCTCACCCGCCCTCACCTCGCGCAGGTCGAGCCAGGTCGCCACCTGGATGTCCCGGCCCACGTCGACGCCGCGCAGGTGGAAATCGTCCTGGTTGGCGCCCGTGGTCATGCCGCCGCGACCCTCGAGGGCCGCGTCGGCCAGGATCCGCAGGTCCGAAACACCCACCGCACCCAGGCTTCCCGGCGACGCTCCCAGCGCGGCCCGGATCTCCGATTCCGAAGCGGGCCGCATGTCGCTGGCGCCGGTGGCGTCCTTCAGCTTCTGCTCCGCCAGGGGGTGATCGCCGCGCAGCAACACCAGCGCGGTCTCGCCGTCGAGCACGTAGACGAGGGTCTTGATCTGCTGCTCCGCGGGCGCCCCGTCCTCGATGCGCGTCAGGTCTTCGATGGTGCGAACGCCTGGCGTCGCGAACTTCTCGGGGGCGTCGTGCGGCTCTCCGTCTTCCGATGTGGGGATCTGGGACGTCGCCTTCTCCAGGTTGGCCGCATAGCCGCAGGCGCCACACGACGCAACGTGGTCCTCGCCGGCGTCGCTTCCCACGATGAACTCCACCGACTCGCTTCCGCCCATTACCCCCGACGAGGCTTCGACGGCCATGGTGTCGACGCCGCAACGGGCGAAGATCTTGCGGTAGGCCTCGAAGTGGCGCTGGAAGGAGCGGTCCAACCCCTCCGTGTCCAGGTCGAACGAGTACGAATCCTTCATGGTGAACTCGCGCACGCGCATGAGTCCCGACTTGGGGCGCGCCTCGTCGCGAAACTTGGTCTGGATCTGGTACCAGATCTGGGGGAGCTGCTTGTAGCTCCGCAACTCGCCCGCCACCGTGGCGAAGATCTCCTCCGCCGTCATGCCCAGAACCAGGTCGGTGTCCCGGCGGTCCTGCAGCCGGAACATCTCCTGGCCGATGGAATCCCAGCGACCACTGCGCCGCCAGATCTCGCCCGGGTGCAACGCCGGGAGTCTGCACTCCTGGGCGCCCATGGCATTCATCTCGTGGCGTACGATGGCGGTGATCTTGTGGCACACGCGCATGCCCAGGGGCAGCAGCGAGTAGACTCCCGTCATGAGCTGCCGAATGAAGCCGGCGCGCACCAGAAGCTTGTGGCTGATGGCTTCGGCATCGGCGGGATCGTCGCGAAGTGTGGGAATGAAAGATTGGGACCAGCGCACCGTTCGCCCCCCTCGCCGGACTCTAGCGAAACGATACGCCTTGCGATCGGGTGGTTTCGGTGAAGACGGCTCGGATCTTCTGGAAGAGCGGCCCAGGGTGACCGTCGCCGATGGGGCGGGCGTCCAGGGACCGGATGGGAACCAGGCCGGCGCCGCTTCCCGTGAGGAAGGCTTCGTCGGCTGCGAACAGGTCGAAGCGGCCCAGCGTGCGCTCGCGGGCGGGGATGCCGAGCGTGCCGGCCAGTTCCAGGACCACACCCCGGTTGATGCCCTCGAGCGCACCGTCGCTGGCCGGGGGCGTGCGCAGCTCGCCATCGCGATATACGAAGACGTTGGCGACGCTGGCCTCGGCCACATTGCCGGCTGCGTTCAGGAGCAGGGCCTCGTCGGCGCCCTGACGGCGGGCCTCGAGCTTGGCCAGGGCGCTGTTCAGGTAGTTGAGGCTCTTCACGCGCGGGTCGAGTACGTCCGGTCCCGGGCGTCGACCACTGGCCGTCACCAGATCGATGCCCCGGGCGATCTTCTCTTCTGGATAGATGTTCAGGCGGTCGACGATGCAGAGGATGCGCGGAGTGGGGCAGCTGGTCGGATCGACCCCCAGCTCGCCATCGCCCCGGGTTACCAGCAGACGCACATAGGCCTCGTCCTCCCCGTACTGGCGCAGGGTCTCGAACACGATCTCGCGAAGTTCGTCTCGGCTCGCGGGGATCTCGAGTGCGATGGCACGCGCAGAGGTTTCCAGGCGCGAGAGGTGTCCGTCGATGCGGAAGACACGACCTGCGGTGACGCGAATGCCCTCGAAGACACCGTCGCCATACAGGAGTCCATGATCCGTAACCGGAATGCGAGCTTCGCTCCCATCCACCACGGCGCCGTCGATCCAGACCTTCATGTCTGCCTCCCCTCGTTTCCCTGGAGTCGGGTCGCGATTACTCCGGCCCACTGCTGCGTGCGACGCGCCACGCGATCCGCACCCAGGTCTTCCATGCGCGGCGTGGCCGCGGCAACGGCCACGGCAGCGATCATGCGGCCACTCATCAGGACCGGAGCCGCCACCACCCAGAGCCCCGGAATCCATTCGTCGCGATTGCTTGCGTGGCCACGCTGGCGCGCCTGCTCGATCTCGTGGGCAAGATCTGCGGGCCGGACCGGCGTGGCCGCCGTGTAGCGTTCGAGCGGGGGCGGGGGCGCGGCCACGGCGTCGCCCCCGAAAGCCAGGAAGAGTTTGCCCACGGCAGTGGCGTGGACCGGAACCTCGGCGCCCACCCGAGGCGCCGCACGCAGGAAGCCGGTTCCCTCGGCCTTGTCGAGCACTAGGATGCGCCCAGCCCGGGCGCCCACGAGGAAGACGGTCTCGCCGAGCTCATCGGCGCCCGACTCCAGCACCGGCCGGGCGGCCGCCACCACCGGCTCGCGGGCCAGCGCTCCTAGACCGAGGGCCACCAGGGCGATGCCGGTTCGATAGCGGCCGAGCGAATCGCGTTCGACCAGCCCGCGGCGCCCCAGGCCCGCGAGCAACCGGTGGGCACTCGACTTGGGAAGGCCCAGGGCGCGGCCGATGGCGGTCACGCCCTGGGGCGTCGCCTCGCCGTGCAGGTGGAAGAGCACGTCCAAGGCCTTGTCGATGCTGGCCTGGGCCTCCACGCGGTCTCCTGTTGATTCTCGTTCTTGATTATCGTTCTTATATACGGAACATAGATCTATATGTCGGAACAATACTATCCACGTGAGGCTCGCAATGCAAACGAGGTGCGGACTCAGTCGTCCAGGAGAGCAAGGACCCCGGTGTAGGTCAGAAGCTCGGTCAGCTCGTCGATGGGCCCGATTTCGCAGGACCCGAACATCCCGACGAGGGGAGCCTGCCCGAACGCCTGCTCCAGGTAGGCAGCCTCGAGGCCGGCAACGCCAAAGAAGTTCGCGCCCCGAGCACAGCAGTTGAAGTAGAGACCCAAGCTGGGAGGCGCGCCCAGGTTCCCCAGCATGGCCTTCAAATCCTCTCGGGCCATCTCGGGCTCGCGCAGGGCCAGGGCGATGCGATCGCCGGGCCGCACCTCGTGGGGTAAGGCAAAGGCCCTGGATTCCGGGGCGAAGCCCGCCACGTTGCGAACCCGGTAGGCGCCCGGTGTCAGCTCGCCTCGAGCGTTGGGGAGCGCCACCAGCAGGAACGCCGCGGCCCGCGGGAGGTCGTCGGCCAGGGGCCCGCGGGCCACCTCGCGGTAGACGTCCAGGGCCGGCCGGCCCTCGAGCTCGGTGATCCAGTGGCCCCGGCAGCGGGTGACGGTCAACAGGTCGGTCACGGGCCTGCAGGCCTGGGTCACACCCACCCTCGCCGGAAGGCGGGCCCGCAGCACCACGCCCGCCAGGGCCCCGCACTCGATCTTCCGACCCGACCACTGCTGCGAGGGCTGGCCCATGGCGTCCGCGGACCCGGCCCCCACGATGCAGGCGGGGGCCAGCGCTCGGCGAACCCCGGCGAGCAGATCCCCGGCGTGCAGGATCCGCGGGTCCGGAAGCAGGACCACCAGGTCTTCGGGGCGCGGGGCGCCGCCGAGCCGAGCCGCGATCTCCTCTCCCGCCAGATCTTCCCCGCCCTGCAGGTCCCCGAGCAGGAACGTCCTGGTCTCGATCCCCTGCCAGGCCAGGACGGCCAGCGAGGCCGCAGGCCCACTCTCGAGGCCGCGGCCCAGCACACCGTGAGAGGAGGCTCCCACCAGGTTCTCAGTCCCCAGGCAGACGGCTGCTGCGTCCAGCAGCTCCGGCAGGCCGTCTCCATGCCCGGGCGTCGCGAACACCACGGCGCCATCCGCCGGGCCGTTCAGTCCCGCCAACGCCTGCTCACAGGCCTGCTCGGCCGCCGGGCGTGGTTCCCGTGTGCTCGAGATTCCGGCTCCGGCGCGCAGCATTCGCGCAGTATACGGAGGTCGGCAGCGCCTCCCGCTTTCCAGGGACTGCCCCCTCGGCTAGGCTGGGAAGCAAGGCGCTGCTCTATTTCCCTCCTCAGCGCTGATGCGTCACCTCTCGCAAACGGAGCCCGGTCCCCGACCCGGGTCCCCTCTTGGGGCGACGGGGACATGTTCAAGGGACGCGGTGGCGAAGCGGAATAACACGCCGCACACGGGGCCGAAGTTGGCCGATTTCGAACTCATCGAGAACCGAGCGGATCTCGATGCACTTGCGCAGGATCTTCTCGGCGAGAAGATTCTCGCCTTCGATACAGAGGCCGACAGCTTCTACCACTACTTCGACAAGACCTGCCTCGTGCAGGTCGCGACCCGAAGCCAGATCTACCTGATCGATCCCCTGGCCCTGGGCGGCCCGTCCGAGCTGTCTCCCCTGGCCCCGGTCTTCGCATCGCCGGACATCTGCAAGATCTTCCATGCGGCCGAGTACGACCTGTTCGTGCTCAAGCGCGACTGCTCGTTCGAATTCGCGAACCTGTTCGACACCATGATCAGCGCTCAGCTCCTGGGATACCCGTCGGTGGGCCTCTCCGGCCTGGCCAAGCGCCACTACGACGTGGATCTTCCCAAGGACGAGCAGCGTTCCGACTGGTCGAGACGCCCACTCACCCCCAAGCAGCTGAGTTATGCCGCCGCCGACGTGCTCTACCTGATGGCGCTTGTGGAGAAGCTCAAGAAGGAGCTTCGCGCCGCCAAGCGCCTGACGTGGGCCATGGAAGAGTTCGAGACGCTGACCCGGCGGGCGTGGCCCGACCGGGAGTTCGACAAGCTCGGCTACCTGAAGATCAAGGGCGCGCGCCGGCTCGACCCGCGCAGCCTCTCGGTCCTGCGCGAGCTCTACCTCGTGCGCGACAAGCGCGCCCGGGACATCGACCGGCCTCCGTTCAAGGTGCTTGGCAATCGCACCCTGCTCGAGATCGCCGATGTAAAACCGTCTGAGCCCGAGGAGCTGGCGCACATCAAGGGCATCACCGAGCTGCTCATGCGTCGAATGGGCCGTGACGTGATCGCCGCCGTGCGCAAGGGGGCGAAGAAGGACCACGGACCGATCCCCAAGATCCAGGGAAACGGCAGGCGGCGCATGGACCGCCACGCCGACCGGCGACTGCTGGCCCTCAAGAAGTGGCGAACCGCGCGCGCCGCCGATCTCGGCATGGACCCCGGCGTTTTGTGCCCCAACTCGGGCCTCGAGGCCATCGCGTGGCGGGCGCCCGAGGTCGTTGGCGACCTTGCGGAGTTGCCGGAGCTGAAGGGCTGGTTCCTGCGCGAGTTCGGGAGCGAGGTGGTCAAGGCGACTCTCGAGGCGGAGCCGGCCGGAACCGACGACGAAAAAGGCGCCCGCGAGGAAAAGACCGCGACCGATAACGCCAAGGGCGGAAGCGGGCGCGAATCCGGGCGGCGCTCCGGCCGCTGAATCCGGCGCTCGCGCTGGAGATGCGACCTGGCTCCCTGGGGACCCGAGAAGGCGGGTGCCGTTCTGGGGAAAGCGCCTTGGTTTCGGCTCAGGACCCCAGGGAAAAGGATGAACCGGCTGTGCGCGCCCGCTTAAACAACCGATTCACCCCAACCAGATCGACTCCTGTCGCGCCAACAAAGCACGAGCCGTGCCAACCAGTCCCGTGTAGGTCGAGACCACAACACTCTGCCGATAAAGGGCTTTCAGGATCCCCCCGAAAGCCGACCCGCCGCATCCGAAGGCGGCAGCTGGTCCCGCGAACCCCGGCCGCGTGCGTTCCCTGGTGAGATTCCCATTCCCGACCCATGGCTTCCGTGGGGCTGCCAACTCCGGACGCCCTGCCGCCTGCGTTGGCGGAGCCCTCGGAGCCATGGGACTGGCTTGCGCCTGTGCGATGCCTGTCCACGAGGAGTCGCCCCACGTGGTGACCGCGCCCGCCCCGAGCTTGCAAGAGGACTACTGCGCCTGGTACGGCGACGCCCGGGACGGGGTGCTCTACTTCGGACAGGCCGCGTTCTGGTCGGGGATGCGCGCGCCCGGGGGCGGGCCGCTCACCGATCTGGACCGCGAGGGGCCGCTGCCCATCGGTCGCTTCCAGCTTCGCCGCGAACGGCTTCTCGAGCCGCTGCAGGTGGGGCGCGCGGGCGATCGCTCGGGCGTCTGGGACATCCACGCCCACGCAAACGGGCGCCTCTACTTCACCACCTTCTTCGAGTCGGCGGGCTTTCTCGATCCCGGAACGGGCGAGGTGCAACACTGGCCCGATCTGGGAACGGGGCTCAACGAAATCGCCACGGGACCCGACGGAACCCTGTTGTTCTCGCGCTACGCCGCATCCCAGGGGAGCCTGGTGGTGGTGGACCTGGAGGGGAGGCTCGTCGCCGAGCACCTCCTGACGTCGCCCCCGGGCTTCGACACCCAGCCGAAGACGGTGGCCTTCGACCCGGGACGCGGCGAGTTCTGGGCGACCACGGACATGCTGCCGCTGGGTTCCCGCGCGGAGGCGCCGCAAGCAGGTCCCGGGGGCGCCCGACACGACGCCTACGTGCTCGACCGGAGCGGCCGCGAGCTTCGCCGGGTGGACGATCGGGTGGTCCAGTTCGTGACTTTCTCGGAAGAAGGCACCGGCTACTTCGCCGAACTCCAGGGCCGCGCGCTCCGGTTGCGCGTACTCGCGCCCGCAGATCCGGGGGGCGGTGGCCGCGAGTTCGTGTTGGACCCGGACTTCCCCGCCGCCTACGACTTCGTCCAGGACGTCCGCGCCGAGGCCGGCGGGCGCGCGGTGGTGACGCGCTGGAGCGGCTGGGTGCACGTGCTGGAATCCGATGGGCGCCTGCGGAGCGTCCTGCTACCGGCCCTCGAGCCACGCGGGCTGTATTACACGGCCACCCTGGCCCGCGGCGGAAATCGCGTCTGCGCCAGCCACTGTGGCGAGGTCCGCGTGGTCTGCACGGATCTCCCCTAGCGTACGCGTGAGCTAAGATCGCGCCGTGTTCGCCCATCGCAGGCAACGAGTTCGCGATTCCATGGGGCCCGATGCAGTCGCGATCGTGCTGGGCTCCAGGCTCATCACCCGATCGCGCGACACCGAGTTTCCATTCCGCCAGGACAGCGACTTCTGGTACCTGACCGGCTTCGACCATCCCAACGCCGTCATGGTCCTGCGAACCGACGGAGGACCGGCCTACACCCTCTACGTGGAGGCCCGCGATCGCGACGCGGAGACCTGGACCGGCTATCGGCCCGGGGTCGAGGGGGCCGAGCGCGACTACGACGCAGACGAGGCCCGCACCAACGATCGATTCCTGCCCGATGTGTCCGCGCTCATGGGAAAGGCGAAGCGCGTCTACCACGTGCTCGGACGCGACGCTGCCGTCGACGCAAAGATCGTGGAGACCCTGGAAGGGCTGCGCCTTCGCTCGCGCCAGGGGCCGGTTCCAGCCGATGCCATCATCGACCCCCGATCCATCATCCACGAGATGCGCCTGTTCAAGGAGCCCGCCGAGCTCGACATCCAGCGGCGCGCCTCGGAGATCACGCGGGAGGCCCACGAGGCAGCCGCGCGGATGGCCAGGGAGTCGGTGCACGAGTACGAGATGCAGGCCGTGCTCGAGTACACCTTCCGCAGACGCGGCGCCCGAGGCCCCGCCTACACCACCATCGTCGGCGGCGGCAGCAATGCGACGATCCTGCACTACATCGCCAACGACCAGAAGCTTCGAGACGGCGAGCTCGTGCTGGTGGACGCGGGCGCCGAGCTCGAGGGCTACGCCAGCGACGTAACACGCACGTATCCCATCGGAGGGCGCTTCACCGGGCCCGGCCGCGCCCTCTACGAGGTGGTATGGGCCGCGCAAGAAGCCGCACTGGCGCTCTGCGCGCCCGGAAACACGCTGCCCCAGGTGCACGACGCCGCCGTACGCACCGTGGTGGAGGGCCTGGTGGAGCTCTCGATCCTGGACGGCGACGTAGAGGAACTGATCGCACGCGAGGCCTATCGGCGCTTCTACATGCACAGCACAAGCCATTGGCTCGGTCTCGATGTGCACGATGTGGGTGCCTACCGGATCGACGGCGAGCCGCGACCCCTGAAGCCGCACATGGTCTTCACTGTCGAGCCCGGCATCTACGTGGGCGCCGACGAAGAGAAGGTGGACGCCCGCTTCCGCGGAATCGGAATCCGCATCGAAGACGATGTGGTGATCACGGAGTCTGGGCATGAGAACCTCACCGGCGCGATTCCCAAGGCGCCGGACGATCTGGAAGCGCTGGTCGGCGGCGCCTGACCCGGGACATCACCCGGCGACCGCCCCAAGGACGGAGATCCATGCCCGACATCGAATCCCTGATGAAGGAAGAGCGCGTCTTCAAGCCCGACCCTGAATTTGCGAAGCGCGCCAACTGGAACAAGAAGACCGTCGCCGAATATCGGAAGCTCGGCGCCAGCAGCCCGGAGCGCTTCTGGGCGAAGATGGCCAGGGAGAACGTCACCTGGTTCTCCCCCTGGAAGAAGGTGCTCCAGTGGAAGCCTCCCTTCGCGAAATGGTTCGTGGGCGGCAAGCTCAACGTCTCGTACAACTGCATCGACCGGCACCTGGAAGGAGAGAACGCCTGGCGCCGCAACAAGGCCGCCATCGTATGGGAGGGCGAGCCAGGCGATTCGCGCGTGATCACCTACGGCGCTCTCCATCGTGAGGTGTCGAAGTTCGCGAATGTGTTGAAGCAGCTGGGCGTGAAGAAGGGCGATCGGGTCGCCCTCTACATGCCCATGATCCCCGAACTCGCCATTGCCATGCTGGCCTGCACCCGGATCGGTGCCCCCCACAACATCGTGTTCGGCGGGTTCTCTGCCGAGGCCCTGCGCGAACGCATCAACGACGCCGGGGCCAGGTTCGTGGTGACGGCCGACGGCGGCTATCGGCGCGGTGCACCCAATGCCCTGAAACCCGCCGTGGACGACGCCCTCGAGGGCACCCCGGGTGTGGAGAGCGTGGTGGTGGTGCAGCGCACCGGCGAACCCACGGCCATGCAGGAGGGCCGCGACCACTGGTGGCACGAACTCATGGCCGACGCCAGCGCCCATTGTCCGCCCGCAAAGCTCGACGCCGAGCACCCGCTGTTCATCCTGTACACCAGCGGCACCACGGGCAAGCCCAAGGGCATCCTACACACAACCGGCGGCTACCTGACCCATGTGACGACGACCGCGCGGGCCATCTTCGACCTCAAGGAGGAAGACACCTACTGGTGCACCGCGGACATCGGCTGGGTTACGGGCCATTCCTATGTGATCTACGGGATTCTGGCCAACGGGGCCACCACGGTCATGTACGAGGGGGTCCCCACGCACCCGGGCCCAGATCGCTTCTGGGAGATCATCGAGAAGTACCGGGTGAGCGTGTTCTACACGGCGCCCACCGCGATCCGCGCCTTCATCCGCCTGGGCGATGAGAACCCGCGCAAGCACGACCTGTCGTCGCTGCGACTCCTGGGCAGCGTGGGCGAGCCGATCAACCCGGAAGCCTGGATGTGGTACCACCGGGTGATCGGAAACGAACGCTGCCCCGTCGTCGACACCTGGTGGCAGACGGAGACCGGCGGGATCATGATCACCCCCCTGCCCGCGGCCGTGAATACGAAGCCCGGCTCTGCAACGCTCGCCTTTCCGGGCATCGACGCCCATGTCTACACCGAGGAGGGGAAGCTGGCGAAGCCGGCAGAGGGAGGCTTCCTGGTGGTGACGAAACCCTGGCCGGGGATGCTGCGGGGCATCTGGGGCGACAAGGCGCGCTTCAAGGAGCAGTACTGGAGCAAGTACGCGAAGACCTATTTCGCAGGAGACGGGGCCCATCGCGACGCTCACGGATACTTCTGGATCATGGGTCGGATCGACGATGTCATGAACATTTCCGGACACCGGATCGGCAGCATGGAAGTAGAGAGCGCGCTCGTCTCCCACGACCACGTGGCCGAGGCCGCCGTCGTCGGCCGACCCGACGATCTCACGGGGACGGCCATCGTCGCCTTTGTGACCCCGCTGAGAAGCATCCGCGCCGACGAGGCACTGCGGCGGGCGCTGCTCGCTCAGGTAACCCGTCGGATCGGCGCCATCGCGAAACCCGCCGAGATCCGATTCACCGATGCGCTCCCCAAGACACGATCTGGCAAGATCATGCGGCGCCTGCTGCGCGACATCGCGTCGGGCCGCGAAACCCTGGGAGACACAACCACCCTCGAGGACTACAGCGTCCTGGCCAGGCTCCGCGAAGGTGACGAGGCCTGACATCCGCCGGAGATCCCCGAGACGAGTCGCGGTCGGATCCCTGCTCCTGGCCGCTGCGCTGGTGGGTGCCACCAGCGACGGCGAAAAGCTGCCTGGGCCCGCGGGCGATGAGATCGCGCCCAGCGACGAAATCGAACCCGGCATCGACAACGAGACCAGGCTGCGCATGCTGCTAGCGCTCACCGGCTTCGAGGCCCGATCGACCCAACTCGCCACCATGATGTCCTACCAGGTGACCGCCTCCATGGGAGGAGACACCGGGTCCGGCACGCAACAGATCGCGAGCCTCCTGTCCAACGAGATCGACCACGACAAGATCTACCAGGGCATGCTCGACGCGCTGCTCGCCAATTACGACAGCGCCGCAGTGAACTACCTGACCGATTGGTACGCATCCCCGACCGGAGCTCAGGTGATCGCTTCGATCGGCACAGCCGGTTCGCCCGAGGGCCAGGGCCAGTTCGAGGCCTACTCGCGCCGCATCGATAGCGGGCCCGCAAGCGACAAGCGCATGCGGGCGGCGGCGAGGATCGACCAGGCCACCCGGACTTCGCAGAACCTGCTCCCGATCCTGGCCGTCACCAACCTGGCGGTGACGAACGTCATCGACCGGATCTTTGGCATCGATCGCACGGACCCACGGACCCAGGCCGCGATGAAACAACTGATCCTCGACCAGATCGAGCGCCCTGTTCTGCGGCAATCGCGCACATATGCTCTTTTTGCCATCCGGACCCTGACCACCACCCAGGTGGCCGAATACGAGAAGGTAATGCGGAGCGAGGCTGCCGGCTGGCTCTACCAGACGGCGTGGGACAGCTACCGGGAGGCTGCCCGTGTCGAGCTGCTCGCCTTCGTCGCTCGGGTCAACGAGTGGCTCGAGTACAAGGACCCTCTGGCCTACCGGGCGTCGGCTCGCGAGAGGGGCGCCGCCTGGGGGAAACTGCGTCAGGATCAGCAGTGCCTGGAAGAGGCCTTGCGTCAGGACACGCTCTGCCGCGACATGCTGTGTGAGGCGGGTCTGGCCGACTTCACCCTGGGGTGTCTCGAGACCAGCCGTCGTTCACCTGGATACTGCTCGCCGGTGACTCCATCCGACGACAAGGACGCGTTCAGCTGGCGAACCGCGAGTTGCCGGAACATGCAGCGCCGGGACCGGGTCTGCCTGAACCTGGTGACCAGCATCCAGACGCACTGCGACGGGCTGCGCGCCTCGCCGGAAGGCTGACGCCGCGCGCCTCGCCCGCGCGCGCCATCAACTGGCCTGCAGAGACGCTCGCATGGCAGGCGGATCACTGGACCGCCGCCCCTCGAACCACGCGCCGTCGGCGCCGCGCGTGAGCACCACCACGCCTCCGAGTTCCGGCCTTCCGTCTCCCAGGGGCCCGCCCAGGAGGGTCTCGGCCCCCTGGCGGATGATCCCCTTGTGGACCACCACCAGGATCGAGGACGCACCGATGGTCAGCATCCGATCGAGGCCGCGCTTCACCCGCGCCTGGAACTGGGCCCGCGGCTCGCCGCCGGGGTACTCGAAGCCCTCGGCTCGCGCCTGCCAATCCTGGTAGAGCACCGGGTCCGACGCCTGGATCTCTTCGGCCGTCAGGCCCTCCCAGCGACCGAAGTCGATCTCGCGAAAGTCGTCCACCAGGCGCACCGCCGCACCGCCGCTCAGGATGGCTGCCCCCTCCCAGGAGCGGCGCAGCGGGCTCGCGATCACGAGATCAAAGATCTCGCCCCGCAAGCCGGTGCCCGCGCGGCGCAGGTGATCGCGGCCCTCGTCCGATAGCGGAACGTCACCGCTCCCGTGGAAGCGGACACTCGAGTTTCCAACGGTCTCACCGTGGCGGACCCACACGATTCGGCGCAGGTTCGACATTCGTCCTCCCGGGAGCTGGGGTGGAATCGACGGCGCGAAGGATCGGCGAGCCCGGCCGTGGCGTCAATGCGTTCCCGCCTCTGGTAGAGTTCCGCGGCTCCGCCTGGCGGCGGGGCGATCTCGGGGGAGGTGGGAGAAACCGTGACACCGCGCGGCTGGCTCGTGCTGGCAGGGATTCTGCTTCTCATGGTGGGCGGCGTGGCCACCCGCTTCCGGGGCGAGGGCTCGGCGCCGGGCATCGATGGTCCCGAGCGCGCCGTGATCGGAGCCACGGCCCGCGCACTCGGGATCGACCTGACCGACGCCGGATCGGGGCTTCGCCAGGTGCAGGTGGTCCTGGCCCACGCAAGCGGCGAGGTCCCGCTGTTGGAGGAGCACTATCCGGGCAGCTGGCTCCTGGGCGGCAGCCCTCCTGTGACCCAGCTTCGGCTCGAAGTGCTGGTGGACGTGGGCGGCGTTGCCGGCGTGGGCGGCGACGCCTTCGTCCGCATCGTGGCCCGCGACTGGTCGTGGCGCGGCGGCTTCGGCGGCAATTCCACGCGCTTCGACATTCCGGTCATCATCGACCTCGATCCCCCGCGGATTCGCGTGGCAAGCGGCCTCACCTACGTGCGCCGTGGAGGCGCCGGCGCTGTGATGTACTCGGTCTCGGAGCCGACGATCGAGGACGGCGTGAAAGTGGCGGGCGCCTCGTTCCGCGGCTTCCCGCTGGAACCCGGCCAGAGGGAACCCGGCCAGAGCGGCGAGGAGGTGTCCGCCGGCGAGCGCTTTGCGCTTTTCGCGGTCCCCGACGATGTGGAGGCCGAGCCGGAGATCTCCGTATTCGCCCGCGACGCGGCGGGAAACCTGGGCACCGCCAGCTGGCCCACGGTGGTACAGGAGAGCGTGCTGCCCAAGGCCCAGGTGACGCTGAACCAGACGTTCCTGGACACTACGGTGCGCGCGCTGGCCCGTTCGCTCCGGATCGATGCCTCGGATCCCAGCCAGGCATTCCACGAGATCAACACCCGGGTGCGGCGATCGAACGAGCTCGCGATCCGCGAGGCGCTGGCCGACCCCGCCGGAGCGCCCCTCTGGCACGGCTCGTTCCTACAGCTTCCCAATTCCCGGGTCACCAGCCGCTTCGGCGAGAGGCGCCGGTATTTCGTGAATGGCCGCGAGATCTCCAGTGCTCGGCACCTGGGCTACGACCTGGCGTCCACGTCTGCCACCCCCATCGGCGCGTCGAACGCGGGCCGTGTGGTCTTCGCCAGCGATCTGGGCATCTACGGCAACTGCGTGCTGATCGACCACGGCATGGGGCTGGCCTCGCTCTACGGGCACCTGTCGCGCCTGGACGTGAAGACGGGCGACCGGGTGGAAAAGGGCGAGACGATCGGCCTCTCGGGCACCACGGGCCTGGCGGGCGGCGACCACCTGCACTTCGCCATCCTGGTGGGAGACACGTACGTGGATCCCCTGGAGTGGTGGGACCCGAAATGGGTTCAAACGCACATCGAAGAGCGGCTGGTTCGATCGAGCCCGTGAGGCTCCCGCTGCGAGCCGACCTGCACGGCCGGCCCCGCGACCGCCGGACCGCCCGATCCATCGCGGTGGAACGCCGGCTCCCGGTGCTGCTGTGAAGGGGGTGCGGCGCGCCCTGCTCGCCTGGTACCGGGCGAACCGACGGGCGCTCCCGTGGCGGGAGACCCGGGATCCGTACGCGATCTGGATCTCGGAAGCCATGCTGCAGCAGACCCGGGTGGAAACGGTGATCCCCTACTACGAGCGATTCCTTGCGCGTTTTCCCGACGTGGAGTCGCTGGCGACCGCCGATCTCGACGACGTGCTCGGAATCTGGGCCGGCCTCGGCTACTACTCGCGCGCGCGAAATCTGCGCGCGGCCGCCCGCGTGCTAGTGGACGAGTTCGGGGGCGAGTTGCCCGACGACACCGACTCCCTGCGCTCGCTGCCCGGCGTGGGCCGCTACACCGCTGGCGCCGTCGCCTCCATCGCCTTCGATCGACCCGAACCGGTGGTGGACGGCAACGTGGCGCGGGTGTTCTCGCGCCTGCTTGGCATCCGCGACGAGATCTCGCGCCCGGCCGTTCAAAGGCGGCTCTGGGAGACGGCGGCCGAACTCGCGCGCGGCGAGGGGCCCGGCGATCTCAACCAGGCGCTGATGGAGTTGGGGGCGGTGCTGTGCACGCCGCGCTCGCCGCGCTGCCCGAAGTGTCCCATCGCCCGCTTCTGCGACGCACGGGCCGCGGGAGACGCCGAATCACTGCCCCGCAAGGCGAAGCGAGTCGAGCCGCGCGCGGTCGAAGCGGTGGCCGCCCTGGTGATGCGCCGCGGCCGGGCCCTGGCCGTGCGCCGAATGCCGAGCGGCCTGCTTGGCGGACTCTGGGAGCTTCCGGGCGCCGATCTCGCGGAGCGCGAGCGCCCGGCCCAGGCCATCCGCCGAGCCCTGCGCGACCGGGTGGGGTTGCGCATCGATCGCCTGCAACGCGCCGGCTCGGTGGACCACGGCTTCACCCACCGCCAGCTGCACCTGCACGTCTACCATTGCCGCGACCCGGAGGGCCGCGTGCGCCTGCGGGACCTGGACGCTCACCGCTGGCTGGGCCTGCCCGCACTCGCAAGGCTTCCCCAGGCTGCCGTCACCCGGAAGGCCCTCGACCTGTTGGGAGCCGGCAGGCGTTGAGGCCCGCGTGCGACGTCGCACACGGGAGGCAGGGCCTGTTGCCCCGCCTCCCGTCGTGATCACCCGGGTTCAGGAGCCCCGCACCACGGTGCAGAACTTCCCGAACACGATCCGATTCATGGCGTAGTAGTCCACCGAATCCACGCGCTTGATTCCGCCGTTCTTGGCGGCGGTCTCGATGCTGGCATCGCCCAGCGCCACCACGCCCACCCAATGCTGCGAGCAGGCCTCGCCGCGCTTGTCGCCGCGGCCGGTGCCACCCTGGATGGGGCCCTTCACGTCCATCCACAGTCCGAAGGTCGGTCCCTGGGTACCCACACAGGCGGTGGATCCGCCCAGGGCCAGCGCCATCAGAAGCGCGAGTCCCAATGCCAATTGCTTGCTCACTGTCGTCCCCCCTTTGTTTGCAGTTCTGAGGGCGCGGCATCGGCACCGTCCCCCCATCGAAACCGTGAGTAGCGGCCTGCCAGCCTGGATTCAAGCGACCGATCCATCCCCGCCCTATCCTGAGGTGCATGGGCAGCACGTTCGGACAGATCTTCCGGATCACGACCTTTGGCGAGAGCCACGGCGGCGGCGTGGGCGTCGTGTTGGACGGCTGCCCCCCGCGTCTGGCGATCACGGCCGAGCAGATCCAGCGCGACCTGGACCGGCGCCGCCCGGGCCAGAGCCGACTGACCACGCCGCGTCAGGAGGCCGATCAGGTCGAGATCCTTTCCGGTGTCTTCGAGGGACGCACCCTGGGCTCCCCCATCGCGCTGCTGGTGCGCAACAAGGACACGCGCCCCTCGGCCTATGAGGACATGAAGAACGTCTACCGGCCCTCCCACGCCGACTACACCACCGAGGCCAAGTACGGAATCCGCAATTGGCAGGGCGGCGGGCGCGCCAGCGCCCGCGAAACGGTGGGCCGCGTGGCCGCCGGCGCCATCGCCCGCGCGCTGCTGCGGGATGTGGCGGGCGTCCAGGTGCTGGCCTGGGTCCACCGGGTGCACGAAGTGGAAGCCGTGGTGGATGCCGCGGCCGTGACCCTCGAGGCCGTCGAGTCGAACCTGGTGCGTTGCCCCGATCCCGCGGCGGCTGAGCAGATGATCCAGCGTATCGATGCCGCCCGCGAACGCGGCGATTCGCTGGGGGGCGTGGTCGAGTGCGTGGCTCGGGGCGTACCGCCGGGGCTCGGCGATCCCGTCTTCGACAAACTCGAGGCCGACCTGGCCCATGGGCTGATGTCGCTCCCGGCGTCCAAGGGATTCGAAATCGGAAGCGGTTTCCAGGGCACGCGCATGACGGGCATCGAGCACAACGACCCGTTCGTTCCCGGAGACGACGGGCGACCGCGAACCGCGTCGAACCGCTCGGGCGGCATCCAGGGTGGCATCAGCAACGGCGAGCCGGTGGTGTTGCGCGTGGCCTTCAAGCCCACAGCCACCATCGCAAAGGCCCAGCAGACCGTCGACCGCGAGGGCAAAGCCGCGATTCTCGAAGCCCGGGGGCGCCACGACCCGTGCGTGCTGCCCCGGGCGGTCCCCATGGTGGAAGCGATGGTGTGTCTGGTGCTCGCCGATCACTGGCTGCGCCAGCAAAGCGTCGACTCGCTACCCGCGCTGGATTGATCCGAGCAGCCCGACTCAGGGCAGCAGCACGAATCCTGCCACGGCCGTCACCGCCGCAGCCAGCACGGCCAGGATCCCCAGCAGCGCGTGGACGTCGAAAGCCCGCGACCGCCCCTCCTCGATCCGGTGACCCGCCACCGCCGCAGCCCCGAACAGGCTCGCCACCAGCAGACCCAGCCAGCCGTGGAAGCTGTCAAAGGGATCCCAGCCCCGCAGCCACACCGCCGACACGGGTCCGCCCACGAAGCCCACGAGCAACAGGGCCACCGCGGGCTTCGCGACCCGAAGGTGTTTGCGGCGGAGCCCGGCGCCGCCGGCCCCGCCCGGAACCCGGCCGGTGCGTCGCCGCCGGAGACCGAGTCCAACCCGCAGGGCCCACGCCGCCAGCGTCAGGCTCGCGATCATCCACACGGGGTGCGCGTAGGCCAGCCAGCGGAGCCAGGCGTCGTGGGACGTGGCGTCCAGTCACTCCACCTCGTGGATGGCGTCGCTGGAAAGGCTTTCCAGCAGCGACTTCAGCGCGCGCTCCAGGTAGTCGGCGTCGCGCGATTCGAGCGTGAGCAACACGTGATAGTCCGGCCTGTCGAAGTGGGGATACGAGCCCAGCATCAAGCGGGGGAAGCGCCGGAGCAGGCCGTCGAGCAAGGGCACCAGATCGCTCTCGCGCTGCTTCACGTACACCCGCTTCAGGGCGAAGGGCACACCCCGAAAGCGCTCCTGAATCGACTCGAATTTCTTGATCAGCAGCGCGGGCACGCCGGGAAAGATGTACACGTTCTCCAGGATGATGGCCGGGAACCACAGGTCGCCGGCATCCACGAGCGTCGCACCCTCGGGAACCCTCGCCATCTTGAGCTGGTGCTCGTCCGGAGCCTTTCCTCCCTCTGCGCGCTTGAGTCGACCGGCGATCGATTCGTTGCGCACCACCGAACGACCGAAGGCGGCCGCAACCCCTTCCATGGTGAGGTCGTCGTGGGTGGGTCCGATGCCACCGGACGTGAACACGAAGTCGTAGGCGGCGGCCATCGCCTTGACCTCGGCGGCGATGATCTCCACCTGGTCCGGGATCGTGAGGATGCGCTCCACGTCTACACCCAGTGCCCGAAGCTTCCTGCACAGGTACGGGGAGTTGGTGTCCTGGATCTTTCCGGAGAGGATCTCGTTGCCGATGATGAGGATGCCAGCCGACGGCATGACGGAAGCAGCATATCGAACGGGGCCACGCGCACCAACCGGCTCGCCAGCCCGCTTGGAGCCGCTAGCGGGCTCGCGTATGATCGGCGCGTGGACGTTCTGGTGCGCTTTCGCCCGTCGGACCGCAGCGTTCGCGTGCCGGTCGGCACTACGCTTCTCGAAGCAGCCCACCGGGCCGAGCTGCCGGTGGCAAGAGCCTGCGGTGCCCGGGGCCTGTGCGGGCGCTGCGGAATGCGGGTGCTGGCCGGGGCTGCGGGGCTCGAGCCGGAAGGCGCGATCGAGACCCGCGCAAAACAACGGAACCGCGTGGACCCTGCCGAACGGCTCTCGTGTCAGGTGACCCCCACCGGCGACGTTCTGGTGACCGCCCGCTACTGGTAGGAAGAGCCTGGCCCCCCGGACCGAGGAGATCACGCGATGCGGGAAATTAGGATCGGCGTCACCCTGGGAGACGCAGGGGGAAGCGACCTGGATACCCTGCTCGATCGCTTCCGACGGGCGGAGGCATCCGGCTTCCAGACCGGGTGGATTCCCAACATCTTCGGTTTCGACGCACTGACCCTGGCGGCCCTCGCCGGTCGCGTCACCGAGACCCTCGAGATCGGAACCGCCGTGGTTCCCACCCACTCGCGGCATCCACTCTACATGGCGCAGCAGGCGCTCTCGACCCAGGCGGCCTGCAAGGGGCGCTTCGTTCTGGGCCTGGGACCCAGTCACAGGGTGGTGATCGAGAACATGCTGGGCCTCTCCTTCGAGAAGCCCGCCAGACATGTCCGCGAGTACATCAAGGTGGTGAGCGACCTGGTGTACACGGGCAAGACCGCCTTCCATGGCGAAACGCTCCGGGTCAACGGTGCGGTCAGCGTGGCTTCCGGAGGCCCGTGCCCGATCCTGATCGGCGCCCTGGGACCGATGATGCGGCGCGTCTGCGGCGAACTCACCCAGGGCACGATCACGTGGATGACCGGCACCCGCACCCTTGGCGAAATCGTCGTTCCGGGCATCCGCGCCGCGGCCGCAAACGCCGGCCGCCCGGGCCCCCGCGTGGTGGCCGGATTTCCGGTGGTTCTCACCCGTGACCCGGGTGCAGCCCGCGACGCCGCCTCGAAGATGTTCGCAAACTACGGGATGCTGCCGTCCTATCGAGCCATGCTCGATGCCGAAGGCGTGGCGGATCCAGCCGAGTTGGCCATCACCGGAGACGCCAACACCATCGAGACGGCGATCCGCGGCCTGGCCTCGGCGGGGGTCACCGACTTCAATGCGTTCGTCTACCCGGCCGGCCCCGATCCCCGGGCCGCCATCGACGAAACCTGGGAGCTGCTGGCGCAGCTCAACCGGAGCTGAGGCGTGTCGGAGAAGCAGAAAGCTCCCGGGTTCCAGACCCGCGCCATCCACGAGGGCCAGGAGCCGGATCCCACCACCGGCGCCACCATCACGCCGGTCTACCAGACGGTGACCTACACGCTGGATGCGGTGGATCGCAGCCGCGGTTGGGAGTACTCGCGCAGCGCCAACCCCACCCGCGATGCCCTGGAGCGGTGCCTGGCCTCTCTGGAAGGCGGCCGCTTCGGGCTGGCCTACGCCTCGGGCATGGCCGCCATCAGCGGCGTCATGCAGGTGCTCGCAAGCGGCGACCACGTGGTGGTGGCCGACGACCTGTACGGGGGAAGCCATCGCCTGTTTTCGCAGTTGATGCCGCGCTTCGGCGTTCGCTTCACCTATGTGGACGCGACGCGCCCGGAAGAAGTCGACAAGGCCGTGTGCGAGGCCACGAAGCTCGTCTGGATCGAGAGCCCCACCAATCCCATGCTGCGGCTGATCGACGTAGAGGCCTGCGGCGAGATCGCGCGCCGCCACGGGGCACGTCTGGTGGTGGACAATACATTCGCCACGCCGTACCTGCAGAACCCGTTGGCGCTCGGCGCCCACGTGGTGGTGCACTCCACCACCAAATACATCGGCGGGCACTCGGACGTGATCGGCGGCGCCGTGGTCGTGGACGACGAGGGCTACGCCGACTCGCTGCGCTTCGCCCGCAACGCCACCGGCGGGGTCCCCGGCCCGTGGGACGCCTGGCTCACCCTGCGCGGCCTGAAAACCCTGGCCTTGCGCATGCGCCAGCACCAGGAGAACGCCGCGGCGATCGCCGCGTTCCTGAAG
Source organism: Deltaproteobacteria bacterium (assembly GCA_032128115.1). GTDB lineage: Bacteria > Myxococcota_A > UBA9160 > UBA9160 > SMWR01 > JAQBHB01. Next base: position 112,147 of record JAQBHB010000041.1, read on the forward strand.
GGCCGTCCGGAGGTTGCGCGAGTGCACTATCCGGGTCTGCCCGACCACCCGGGACATGAGCTTGCGGCGAAGCAGATGCGCGGTTTCGGCGGCATGGTCACCATCGATCTCACGGGCGGACCGGAAGCGGCCCGCCACGTGTGTCAGGCCACCAGGCTCTTTTCCCTGGGCGAGAGCCTGGGCGGCGTCGAGTCGCTGATCGGATATCCATGGACCATGAGCCACGCCGCCTTTGCGCCCGAAGAGAAGCGCCGCAAGGGAATCAGCGAGGCGACGGTGCGTCTCTCGGTGGGGATCGAGGACGCGGACGATCTGTGCGGCGACCTGGAACGGGCCCTATCCACCGCCCCGGGCGCCGGGTGATCCGCGCGATCCTGATCGTAGACCACGGCAGCCGACGTCCGGAGGCCAACGCCGATCTCGATCGAATCGCCGATCAGGTCCGCCAGCGCGTTCCCGACCAGGTGGTGCAGGTGGCCCATCTGGAGATCGCAGCGCCAAGCATCGCCGAGGGTCTGGACGCCTGCGTCCGGGCGGGCGCCCGGGAGATCGTGGTGCATCCCTATTTCCTGGCCCCGGGCAACCACACCACCCACGACATCCCGCGCTGCGTCTCGGAGGCCGCCGCCAGACACCCGGACGTGGAAGTCCGGATCAGCGAGGCGCTGGGCCCGGACGCGCGTTTCGTGGACGTGATCCTGGATCGTGTGGAACGGGTGCGGAGCTGAACCCGTCGGGGCGCCTGCTCGGTCTTCCCTCCATTGCCATCGCGTGGTTCTTCACCCTGGGCGGACTCGGGATCTTCTTCCCGTACTACAGCCTCTACCTGGGAGAGAACGCGGGTCTCCCGGGAACCCAGGTGGGCATCGTGATGTCCATGATCCCACTCATGGGCATCGCGGCTCAGCCCTTCTGGGGCCAGGTGGCCGACCGGACGGGCTCGCGCGCTCGCGTGCTGGTGTGGTTGGGGCTCGGCGCCGCCGCAGGCCACACGCTTCTCTACACGGCCGGGGGATTCGCGAGCGTGCTGTTGGCCACGTGCGTGCTGGCGTTCTTCGGAACCGCCCTGATTCCCATGACTCTGTCGGTGACCCTGGCGCTCACCCGTGACCGCGGCGCCGGGGCCTTCGGACGCATGCGCGTGTGGGGAACCATTGGCTTCCTGCTCGTAGTGGTGACGTTCCCACTGGGTCTGCACGTCCTGCAGCGACGTCTCGGACTCGAGGCAACGCCCGGAATCTCGGAGCCGGGACTCGCTCTCATGTTCCCGCTCACGGCCGTCTGTCTGTTGGTGGGAGCGTTCGTGGCACTGACGCTTCCGCGCGGGGGCGCCATCTCGCTGCGCGCACCGCGGGGCGACTGGCGACGGCTGATGCGCCACGGACCCTTCCTGCGCCTGCTGGCCTTCGCCGTATTGGCCCACGGCTGCCTGCAGGGGCCCATGGCCATGTTCTCACTGTACGTGCGCGCCCACGGCGGAAGCCTCGACTCGATCGCCCGGATGTGGGTGCTGATGCTGGCACTGGAGATTCCACTGATCTTCCTGTCCGGGGCCAGCCTGGCCCGCTTCGGTCCGCGCGGGCTGCTGGCGATTGGCGTGATCGCGGGCGGCGTGCGCTGGACCGTGTGCGGCTTCATCAGCGACCCTGCCTGGATCTACGCAGTGCAGATCCTGCACGGCGTGGTGGTGGCCGGGCTCGTGATCGGCGGCCCCCTCTACGTGGAGGCAGTGGTTCCCGAGCGATTGCGCTCCACGGGCCAGGGACTGCTGGCCATGATCGGGGTGAGCGTGGGCGGCATCGTGTCGAACCTGTCCACGGGCTGGCTTCTGGAGCACGTGGGGCCCGACGCGCCCTACAGGGTGGGGGGCGCCGGGGCCCTGGCGCTTGGATGCCTGCTCCCGCTGCTGATCCCACCGGCGCGGCGCCCGGCGGCCGCCGACGGCGAAGACACTCCGGAATATGCAGTCAGGAGTCGATGACGCGAAGCTGCGGAGAGCGCTCATCGGCCTCGCCCTGCGCCGCCAACAGGAAGTCGATCGAAGCCAACACGTCCGCCGGCAGGATGCCCGTCATGCAGCGCGCCTGGGCAAACCAGCACGAGAGCACCTTGTTGTCATGGACGAACATGCACGGGGAGCAGGCGAGCTTCAGGTAGTGCAACCGGTGCCGCTGGCCCGCGCGCGACCGCAACGGCCCATACAGGACGGGTGTCTCGGGCCCGAACAGGGCGACGGTGGAGGCCCCTGCGGCCGACGCAATGTGGAGCGGCCCGCTGTCGTTGCTGACCACGACCGCCGCGTGCTCCAGCAACGCCACCAGCTCGCCGATGTCGATGCGCCCCGCCAGGTTGACCAATCGGCTCTCCACCCGGGATGCATTCACCACCGACTCCACGTACTCGCGCTCGGCGGGCGAGCCGGTCACCACCACGTTCAAGTCGTCGCGTGCCCCCAGATGGCGCAGCAGCTCGGCGACCTGATCCAGGGGCCAGCGCCGTTCCAGCGCCATGTCGCCCGCGTTGGGATTCACGATCACCAGGGGGCGCCCTTCCCGCCAGGCGGGGTCGCCTTCCAGCCGCTCCTGGCACGAGGCCCACGCCGACTCGGGAGCCTCGAGCCGCGGCAGGGACTCCGGGCCCATCACCGTGGCGGGATCCACTGGATCCATGGGATCGCCGCGCAACAGGTCCAGGAAATTGAGCGCCACGTGGTTGTAGGCGTTGAAGGGGACCTCCACGTCGTGGAGCTTCCCCCGCCACTTGCCCTTGGCGCTGAAGCCATGGGATCGCCGCGGCTTCGCCAGGAACGAGAAGATGGACGAGAAGCGCGTGAAGAACTCCAGGTCCAACAGCAGGTCGTAGCCCTCGCGGCGAATTGCCCAGATGCTGCGAAGCGTGTCCAACAGGAAGCCCAGCACCCCGCGGCGAAGGTCCAACAGCACCACGTTGTCGATTCCCGGAATCCGCTCCAGGATGACCCGGTTCTCGGTGAGCGTCAGGAAATCGATGCGAGCGCGGGGGTAACGCGTGCGAATCGCTTCCAGCAGCGGTGTCGCCAGGACGATGCTCCCCATGCCCCACATCTTGAGGAGCAGCACCTTGCGAACGTCTTCTGCCGCCAGCGGCGGGCGCTGGCCGCGCACCAGCTTCTTGACGCCCAACAGCCCCGCGCAGACTGTGGAGCCCGCATAGCGGTCGATCCACAGCGCAATCGAGTAGAGCTGGTTCGGCCGCGACGCTCTCATGGGCCGAGTGTATCACTCCGCTTCGGGCCCCTCGTATCGCAACACCTCGACACCGCCGATGCGGGTTTCAGTGCGATAGTGATCCGCGAGGAAGCCAAGGATCGCGGGGCCGAAGACCAGCTCATCGGGCAACTCGTCCACCCGGTAGGCGTCATGATCCCACACCACATAGCGCGGAGGCGCCGCCTGCAGGTCGGCCAGTACCTCGGCCCGGTGGGCATTGGTCACAATCTGGTGTCCCATCACGAAACGGATGGGGCTGGGGCGATCCGTCAGGTAGTAGTAGGCGCCGTCGTCCGGCAGGAAGAGCACCGGCTCGCCCGGCTCGGTGTGGAGCTGCACCCAGCTCGTGACTCGCGCCAGGTGGCGGCTACCCACGGATTGCATGCCCCGGGTCGCCAGCTGCCAGGTGTTCTCGAGGGTCCGAAAGCCGAGCTTCAGAGGCTGGGCCGCCTCCAGGAATCCCGCCATCAGGATGAAGACCACGAGCGACGCGGATCGCCACTGGGCCAGGGGGCGCGCGGCGGAGCCGGCGCGCCACAGGTCGACCAGTCGATCCAGGGCGTAGCCCAGCAGCAGCACGGCGGCGGGCAGCACCACCAGGGTTCGCGGCAGACTGCTGCGCCCGAGCGCGACCCGGAACGCTGCCAATCCGAACAGGGCAATCAGCACGAGGGCCAGGCGCACCGGGTCTTTTGCCAGGCCCACGGTGATGCGCCGAAGCGAGTTCCACGGGCGGCGCGGAGAAACGGCCCCCACCGGCAGTGCCCACAGGAGGCCCGCCAGGAACACGGCGGGCACCGCATACGAGAGACGAAGCTGCAGCGACTCTTCGCTCCCCAGCTGGGAGACGGTCAGGGGAAGGCTCGACGCCAGCGATGGGAAGATCATTTTCGCGTAACCCGCCATCAGGTAGCGCGGATACTCCACCAGGTCGCGAAGCATGGGCGCCAGGGCATCGTTTGCGGCGAACCAGATCAGCAGGGGCGCCACAACCGCCGCCATGCCCGCCGCGAACACGAGCCCGGAGCGGGCGTCACGCCGCAGACCGAAGCTGGCGGCTGCCAGGATTGCGAAGACCGCCCCGTATTCCTGGCTGTAGAGAAGACCCGTGCCGCCTGCGATCCCGGCAAGGGCACACCAGCGCAGTCGGCCACCGCGCAGCCACAGCCACAGGAACAGGAGCCCCACCAGGGCGAAGCCCACGCGCACGGTCACCCAGGGCAGCAGGAACGGAAGCGCAAGCACAAGCACGGGACGGCGCAGCATGGCACCGCCCAACACGAACAGCGAGATCCACCCGAGCAGGCGCGACAGCGACCAGTGAACATCGTAGGTCGCCACCGACCGGCCCAGCACCCGGAACAGGCCGGCGATGCTCAGGTCATAGAGGGGACCGTACAGGCAGAAGAAATCGCGGCCCTGGAATCCCCCACTCAGGATCGCGTTGGTCCAGGCCAGATGCTGCCCCGTCTCGCCCAGGTATGTGAAGTTGTCGTACATGAGCCGCGCGTCTTCCAGGCCGTTCACCAACGCGTAGGTTCTCGAGTAGATGCCGGGCGACAAGACGAGCGCGAGGGCCACGGCCGCGCCCAGCCACAGCAGGATGCGACCGGCCGATCGGCGCGCAGGAGCGGGCAGGAGAGCCATCTCCGCGCCGTCGGGTTCGCCGTCCAGTTCGCTGTCAAGCTGGCCGTCCAGCGGGCGGCCAGCCCATCGCATGGCGCCAGAGATGCAGACGGCCGCGACCACCCACGTGGCTCCAAGCCACGTGGGCAACCAGAGCACCGCCAGCAGGGCGGACGCGCCCAGGACCTCCGCGCGCACGACACCGCGAAAATCACTCGCCGGTCGCTGGAACCCGCGGGCCAGTCCCCAGGTGATCAGGGAACCGGCGACCAGCGCGAACGCATACCAGAAGATCTCCTGCTGCATGGGGTAGCGGGCCAGGCTGGCCAGGCTCACGATGCCCAGATCGTTTGGCTGGTACTCGAAGTGGATGGGAAGCCAGCGGACGATCAGCAGCGTGCACGCCGACGCCAGGGGAAGCGCCGCCAGCACACCGTCGTAGCGGCGCTCTTGCGTACTCACGCGGTCCGCCATCGCTGCCACTCGCGACGAGCCGCCGCGCCGAAGAACACCCCGCCGGAGACGAAGCAGAACACGAGCGACAGATCACGCCACAACAGCAGCCAACCGGGCCACGTGGGGTAGGCGCGAAAATCCCACTTATCCATCAGCAGCAGATCGCCGCAGAAGAGCGCATAGGCACTGTAGACGTAGCCGCCGATGGTCAGTGTGGCGAGGACGGCGAACAGGGGCCGAGGGAAGAACCAGAACGGGATCGACCAGGCCAGGTACTGGAACGACAGGAAGTTGTTGTTCATGGCGTAGAAGATCATGAACGAGGCACACACGCTCACGCCCAGCTCGCGAGCCGTGCGCTGGTTTCGGCGCAGCCAGGCATGAATCACAAGCGGCAACAGGCACGCGAGCGTGTTGTGGTGGGCGTGGAAGCGGATCCACGACTCGACCACACCGCGCGGCCCGGCCGGCAGCGCATCGACGATGCCGAAGACGCTCCACACGGTCCAGATGGGCGTTCCGCCCGGGGTGGTGATGTTGAGGCCCGGATAGGCGATGACCCGCTGGAAGACCAGGAGTGGCGCCTCCCACAGCACCGGCAGATACGTGGAGATCCCGACGAGAAGCGCCGTGGCCGCGAAGCGAATACGCGCCGGCCAATCCGGAAAGGCGAAGAGCAGCACCGGGGCCGCCAGCGACACCGGCAGCTTCACCCAGAACCCGATGCCCAGGGCCACGCCAGCGAGAAGTGGCCGCCTCTGCGCGGCGCCGCGCAGGGCCAGCAGGCAGAAGAACGCCACCGCCGTGTCGGTGTTGCCATGGTAGGACGAGTACAGGATGGCTAACGGGTGCAACCAGTAGCCGGCGAAGATCGCGTACCGGAACCGCGAGCCCTGGAAGAGCTTCAGGAGCAGCCATGCGTTGCCCAGGTCGACGAGCGCGAAAGGCGCGCGCAACACCACCCGGAACGGGATGTCGGTTGCTTTGCCGAACAGCCACAGCCACGACATCAGCTTCCCGATGAAGGGCGGGTGGTTGAAGACCTCCTGCCACCCGTAGTAACCCACCAGTCCGTACTCGACGGTCCATCCGGCATGGCTGGACCAGATGGCAACGTCGTCGGTCCCCAAGGTGGCGATCACCAGATAGGCGCGAAGTGCTGTGCCGATGGCCAGGGCGATCCAGAGCCAGGGCCCCGCCGATTGGAGGAAGTGCAGGCGCTCTCCGAACGCCTGCAACCCGGATCGGGCCTCAGGCGACGTTGCGGTCATGGGATCCCGAAGAGTGGACGTGGCGCCGGCGCAGAGCGAGGATTCCTGCACCTACGAGTGTAATCCCGCTGATCGCCGCACCCGCGACGAAGTACTTCGGTCGGTAGATCATGACCAGATCGCGCTCGCCGGCGGGAAGATCGAGGGCGAGCTTGCCCTGCTCGTTTTCTGCGGGAAACGCGTCGATCCGCCACTCGGCGGCCCCCTTTCCCCAGCGGAAGGGAAATACCACGCGCCCGGGTTGGGCGACGCGCGCCCGATAGACCAGACGGTTGGGAGCGAAGGCCACCAGCTCCGCAGTGGCGCCGCCGGGCGTCCCCAATTGGATGGGAAGCGGGCGGTGATCCGTCGACCGGAGAGGTTCGCCAAGGGCGGCGCGTTGCCACGGGAGACTCGCCGTGTAGAGACCGAACCCCGCCCCCGCCAGCAGCGCGAACGCCGCCGCCGGGACACCGCGGGGCCAGCGCGCATGCGTGCGATCCCACAGCCGCTCGAGTCCCAGGGCCGAGATGAAGATCGACAACGAGATCGCCGGGAACAGCAATCGGGACGGGCCGCGCTGGCTGCGCCAGACCGGAAGCCCCTCGAGCCACGGCCAGGGCGACAGCGACCATTCGAGCGACAGCAGCGCGAAGATGCCGGCCACCACCCACAACGCCCGGAAGCGCCGCGCCGATGCCAGCCCCACCGCGACACAGGCGAACGCGACCGGTCCCAGGTAGAAGGCGTACTCCCACCAACCGGCGCCGTGGCGGTAGTCGAGGCCCGGCACCGCGCTCCCCGGATGCTGGCCTCCCGCCACCAGGCTCGCCAACAACAGCGACGGCGGCATTCCGGGCACGCGGGCCGTGGGTGCATAGTCGGCGAACTCGGCCCACAGGGGCAGGATCTTCAGCGCGCCAAGCCCAAGCGTCGCCGCCACCACCTGGCCCCAGCGCACCACGGGAAACCAGGCGCGTACCGACAGGGCCCACACCACGGCGATCATCGAAAGCATCAGATTCTGCCAGACGAAGGGCTGGTGTTGTCCGCCGAAGATGGTGATGGCGTTCAGGGCCGCAGCAGCCCACAGCGCGGAAGCGCTACCCAGTGCGGCGCGTCGGTAGAGGGCCAGCAGCATCGGCAGCAGGAGACCACCCATGGCCCACGGGTGCCCTACACACAGGTGCGAGACGAAGAAACCCTGGAACGCGAAGATACCTCCGGCGAGGGCGGCGATCTCACGTCGCACGCCCACATCGCGCAGGAGCCACACGGTTCCCGCGAAGCCAGCCGCCGTGAAGACCACGAGTAACAACTTGATGTAGGCCCCGGTGGGCAGAAACCACAACAACGGAACCAGGGGGCCCAGGGCCGGCGACTCGGCGTTGGCCAGGAAATTCTTGGTGATCCAGGCGTCGTTCATGAACAGCGGAAGGGTTCCGAACTCGACGAGCGAGATGCGCACCCAGTCGAAGTAGCCGTAGTGGTGCGACGCCCAATCGTGGTGGTCCAGGGAGCCGCCGAACAGCAACGTCGAGTAGAACGCGACGGCGAGCACGCATCCGACGGCGAAGGCGGCCGCGAGTTCGCGGAGCGCGCCTCGGGTCACCGGCCCCCCGCGGTGGCAAGACGCGCCGTGCGACTGGTCTCGCGGATGTAGCGCCGGCTCACCGGGGACAGATCGTTGACGGGCGTGATGCACTCGATGATCACGAACCCGCTCAGCTTGTGCGCCTCGCCAAGGGCTTTGCAAAGCTCGTCCCGGTTCTCGACCCGAACTCCCACGCCGCCCCACGCCCTGGCGAGCTCGGCGTAGGGCCAGGGCGGAATCTCCAGCAGATCCATACGCGGCGACACCGGACGGAAGATTCCCCACCCCGAGTTGTTCACCAGCACGACGATGGGCGACAGACCCCGGGCAGGCGCGTGGGAGATCTCGGGGCCCGTCATCTGGAAGCCCCCGTCGCCGCACAGCACCAGGGGCCGCCGGCCCGTACCGATCTGGGCGCCCAGGGCCGCCGGGATCGCGAAGCCCATGGACGCGTAGTAGCCCTGTGCGAAATACAGGCCTCCCTCTCGTTGCCGGATCTCGAGGCCTCCGAAAAGCATGTCCCCCGATTCGGCGAACACATCGTAACCCCGGTGCGCCGCCAGGAACCCGTTCACCTCCAGCAACAGGTCATTGATGCTGAGGGGCTTCGACTTGCCCGTGTTCCCGCGCTTCAGGTTGTCGTGGTAGGTCACCTTCTCCCGGAAACGGGGCAGCTTTGCACGCCGCAGGCTGGCGACGAAGTCCGCCACCGTCACGTCGGTGTAGGTGTGGTGAGAGATGTTGACGCGCTGACCGGCGGCCCAGATCGAGCGCTCCCGTTTCACCTGGGGCCTGGCGGCGCCCAGATTCATGTCCGTGAGCTGACTTCCCAACGACAACACCAGGTCTGCGCTCCGCACCCGTTTCTGGATCGCCGGCGGGCTGAAGGGCCCGATGTGGATCCCCATGTGAAGGGGGTGATCCATGGGAAACACGCCCTTGGCCAGCAGCGTGGTCAGCACGGGCGCGCCCAGCTTCTCCGCCAGGCTCCGGAACCCGTGCTCCGCCCGCTCCCGGTGGAGCTCGACGCCACCGATCAGGACCGGCCGCTTTGCCGCCTCGAGCCGCTCCACCGTGTCGGCCACGGCCTCGAGAAGCTTGCGGCGATCCGACCTGGGCCTCGAGAAGCTGCCGTCCCATTCGACGATGTGTCGAGGTACGGGAATCGGAATGTTCACCATGTCGCGGTGAATCTCCAGGTAGCCGGGCCGGTGCTCTCTTCGGATCTTGCGCACCGCCTCATGCACCTGCTCCGCCGCAAGCTCCGGGTGCTTCAGGATCCCCGCCGTGCAGGTCACCTCGGCGAACATCCGGGCCTGGGATTCCACGTCCTTCACCTGGTGGTGCACGCCACCCAGCTTCTGCTCGGCATCGCTGGGACCCCCCGACACCACCAGCAGGGGCACCTGCTCGGCGTAGGCTCCGGCCACGGGGTTCAGCACGTTGTGGCCACCGGCCCCGTAGGTGACGCATACGACTCCCAGGCGCCGGGTGCTGCGCGCGTAGCCATCCGCGGCGAAACCCACCGCCGGCTCGTGGGAGAAGGTGACGATCGAAAGATCCCGGGCCTGACCGAAGCGGTGGAACAAACCCAACACCAGGTCACCGGGAAGCCCGAAGATGTGGGTGACACCCGCGCGTCGCAGATACGCGACCAGGAAGTCACCGAGCGGCATGCGCGATCGCATGTCGGATGAACCTCTGCCCTGTGCGGCGGAGCCGAGCCTAGCTCGCTCTGCCGGGTACGCCTGCCACACGAGGAGCCGAGACCGGCTCGCGCCCGCCTCCCGGCGGGGCGGGTCCGCTACGATCCGGCCTCCAGAACCCCGGACGGACCATGTCCACGGCCACAGATCCGAGAGCGCGCGGCACCAGCCACCTGTTCATGGTGGGGGTCGCCACCGCGTGTGGGCTGGCGGGGGCCTTCGGCGCCGTCGTCTTCCGTTTCATGATCGCCTTCGTCCAATCCGTCTTCTTCGAGGGCTGGGCGGGTCTCGAGGCGCTGTTCGAGCGCGGCCTGCTGGCCGAGATCCACGACCCGCTGGCGGCCGCCCAGTCCCTGGATTGGTACTGGCGATTGTTGCTGCCGGCCATCGGCGGCCTGATCGTGGGTCCCCTGATCTACCGGTTCGCCCGCGAGGCCAAGGGCCACGGCGTTCCCGAGGTGATGGCGGCCGTGGCGCTGCGTGGCGGCGTGATCCGGCGACGCGTGGTCGCCGTAAAGGCTCTGGCCTCGGCCATCAGCATCGGCTCCGGGGGCTCGGTGGGCCGAGAGGGTCCCATCGTCCATATCGCCTCTGCGCTCGGGTCGAGCATTGGACAGCTGCTGCGGGTTCCGGCCAGTCAGCTCCGCACCCTCGTCGGGTGCGGCGCCGCCGCCGGCATCGCCGCCACCTTCAACGCGCCGATCGCCGGCGCGCTGTTCGCGGCCGAAATCGTGGTGGGCAATTTCGCCGTGGCGCAGCTGTCGCCGATCGTGATCTCTTCAGTGGTGGCGACCGTGGTGTCGCGCTTCTTCCTGGGCAACCACCCCGCCTTCGTGGTGCCCCCCTACGAGCTGGTGAGCCCGTTCGAGCTGCTGCCCTATGTGGTGGCGGGTCTGATGGCGGGAATCGTCGCGGTCGTGTTCATGCGTTCGCTCTACTTCAGCGAGGACGCCTTCGAGCGCTTCCCCATCCCCGAGTGGTCGCGCGCCGCCGTGGGCGGACTCCTGGTGGGCGCCATCGGCATCTCGCTGCCGAACGTCTTCGGAGTGGGATACAGCACCATCAACCTGGCGCTGGTGGGGGGGATCCCGGTAGCGACCCTGGGAATCCTGCTGCTGGCCAAGATCGCGGCCACCTCGCTCACGATCGGATCCGGCGGATCCGGCGGCATCTTCGCCCCGTCCCTGTTCTTGGGGGCCGTCACCGGCGGCTTCATCGGAACCTTCGTCCACCAGTGGTTCCCCGACGCGACGGCCTCCTCGGGCGCCTACGCCCTGGTGACCATGGGGGCGGTGGTGGCCGCCGCCACCCATGCTCCGATCACCGCCATCATCATGATCTTCGAGCTCACCCAGACCATCAACATCATTCCACCGCTGATGGCCGCGTGCGTCGTGAGCACCCTGGTCTCGACCTTCCTGGAGCGCGATTCGATCTACACCATGAAACTCAGGCGGCGCGGGATCAACCTGTACGAAGAGGAGGAGCAGAACGTGCTGCGGAGCCTCTTCGTGCGTGACATCCTGGATCGCGAGCCCGAGCTGCTGCCGGCCAATGCAAGCTTCCAGACCGTGGTGGAGCGGGTGCTCGCCAGCAACCGCACCGAGTTCTTCGTGGTGACCGAGAGACGGGAAATACTGGGAATGATCCACCTGCGCGAGCTGATACGCATGTTGGTGGAGCAGGACGCCCTGAAGGGAATCGTGGTGGCCGACGATCTGATGGAGAGCGACCAGCCCACGGTGACCGAGGACGACGATCTCCACGTCGTGATCCAGATGTTCAGCCACGGGCTCGCCGAGGAGATCCCGGTGGTAGAGGCCGGCAACGACAAGAAGCTGGTGGGCAGCGTCCACAAGCGCGACGTGATCCACGCCTACAACCAGGAGGTGCTGCGCCGTGATCTGGCGGGCTCGATCCAGAGCACGGTGATCGTAGCCAGCAAGGGACAACAGGTGGAACTGGGTGGCGGATACGTGCTGCAGGAGGTGCAGCCGCCCCCGCGCTTCTTCGGGAACACGATCCGCGAACTCGCCATCGCCTCGCGCACCGGGGCGCAGGTGGTGTTGCTGCGAAAACGCGAAACGGCCGACGGCCGACCCATGCTGCGCGTCGCCAGCGGCGACGACATCATCGACGAGGGAGACCGGCTGGTCGTCGCCGGCACCAAAGCCGCGGTCGAATCCCTGGACGCGATCTAGCTCTAGAATGGGGACGGGGTTGACTATTGACTTTTCGGCCCGCGCATCGGAATTGCCACCGGTCCCCTCGAAAAGTCAATAGTCAACCCCGTCCCCATCTCAGAGAGCCTGGTCGATCACCAGGGTGATGCCGCGGTCGCCGGGGTCGAAGCTGCCCGGGGCCACGCCGTTCAGGTCGCCCGGGGATCTGGTGGTGGCGTTTCCATCCTGGTCGACGCGCGCGCTCAGGGTGAGCGGCCCGGCGAAGGGCATCGCCTCGATCATCCGATCCTCGGGACCGATCGAAAACTCGAGCGGAAAACTGGGGCGGGGAACGCGCACCACCGCCAGGGGCGGGCCACCGTCGCCGCGCCGAGCGACCAGGAAGAGCACCGCATCGGGCGGCACCCGGTCGGCCAGCTCCGGCGCCAGGCGGACGATTCCCTCCAATGGCGCAGACGACGAGACCACGGGCGCCGCGCCGCGGCCTCCCTGGAGAGAGGGAGCGGGCGGCATCTCGGCCACCGGCGCTGCGGGTTCAGAGCCGGCCGGGAAGATCGCGGAGAGATCCGGCTCCTCGGGCTCTTCCGAGGGATCGAAGGGTTCGACGGCACGATCGCAGGCCGCCAGTCCGATGGCAGCGGAAACGGTCAGGACGACGAAGGCGAAGCGCAGACCCACCATGGGCGCACGACGCTAGCACGACGTCCTCTGGACTGCGTTCGCCGCCGGCGCACCGCGCGCTCCTACGGCGCCTGCAATCCGCGCTCGTCTGCCGCGAGCACGAAGCCCAACAGGTAGGCGAGGGTTCCATCGAGCGCGTCTTCATGGACTCGATCCCGGGAGTCGCGCCACGAGTGCAGGCCACGGGTGAACCGCACTCCGGGTTCGGCCGACACCAGGGTCGCGGCCGGAATTCCGGCTGCGAGGAAGGAGTGCGCGTCGGTGGCGCCGCCGAAAGTCGTCACCACCAGGGGCGTGCCGAAGCGCTCGCGGTGCTGCTCATCGAGGAGCGCAACGATCCGGGGATCGGGCGGGTAGTCGCTCAATGTGCTGCGCTCGTGCCCAAGCACCGCGTGTGCGCGAGAAGCGCCGATCCCCTCCAGGTTGACGACGAACGTGGGAATCTCCGGGGGCTCCGGGTACTCGATCGCTACGAATTCCAGGGATCCCTGGCGTCCCACTTCTTCCGCCGACAACAGGGCGATCTCCACCTGGGTCCGCTCGAGCGCCGGCAGCCCGGCGATCTCCAGCGCCAGTCGGGCCAGCACCGCACAAGCCCCCCCGTCGTCCAGGGCCCCGGGGCTCCGACGGGGAACGAATGCCCCCGCCGAGAGCGTCACGAACAGGGCCACTCCCAGAAGACCCCCGACCACCGCCACGCCCCGCACCAGGTGTCGGCGAAGCCGTGTGGCCGGGCCGCCCCACAGGGCGGCGCCGGCGCCCAGGATCATCAGGAACGCCATGGGCAGAGCTGCCAACTCCACGGGAGCGCGTTGCACGTGGTCGAGAGCGTCGGTCTTGGTGTCGTAGTGGGCCGTGAAGAGCAGACGCTGTTGGACAGCCTCGACGGGAAAGCGCGCCACCACGTGGTGCTGCTCGCGCGCGCCGATCCACGAGAACAGCGGAACGTGGAGTTCGAGCTGCGCCAGCAGCAGCGCGGGCAACGCGAGCGCCACCACCAGGGCCCAAGCGTGGCGTCCGCCCCACATCAGGCGCGCGTACAGCAGGCTCCCGGCCAGGGCCACGACGCCCGCCAACCGCAGCCCGTAGGGCTCGGCTGCGAAGGCCACCCGTTCCGCCGCGACGCCCGAACGGTCGAGGAACTCCAGAAGGAAGCTGGCGGTCTGGTCGAGAGCCGCAGTCCCGTTCTCCCGGGGCACCTCGGTCAGGTGCTTCAGCAGCTCGTCCCAGCGTGTCATGGGAAGTGAAACACGATCCGAAGCGCTCCTGCATTGAGTGCGGTGAATGCGGGTGATAGGCTATCGGAAACTGCGGAGCCTAGGGGTGGCCGGCTGCTCCCGGCCTGAGATCAGACCCTTCGAACCTGAACTCGTTAGCACGAGCGTAGGCAAGGCTTCTCGAGGCATGGCCCCCGCTGTCTCGCGGCGCTCCGCCCCCACCAGGGCCTTCGGGCCCGGGAGTGTCACGTCATGGCTGTGTCGAAACCCCCGATCGAATCCAGGCAGCAACGAAATTGGCGGCTTCCGCCCGTCGGGGGAAACCCGGGAACGACGCCCTCCACCACCACGCCGGGAAGTTTCGCCAATCCGAGCCAGCTGGGCAGCCCGTTGTCGTTCAGCTCGCCCGACACCCCCGGCATGCCCGCGCCCTCGGAGCGAACCGCCTGGGATTTCATGCCCGCCGACTGGAGCCTCGTGAACGGACGCTGGGCGCCCCCGGCGGGCTTCGTGGCCATTACCCAGCTGGAGCATGCGCGCCTGGGACACATCAGCCCGGAGATGGGCCGCGTGGCCGAGCGCGAGCCGCACCTCACGCCGGCGATGGTGCGCGACGAGGTGGCAGCGGGGCGGATGGTGATTCCCGCCAACCTGAAGCACCTGGAGCTCGATCTCGATCCCATGGCCATCGGCCGGGCAAGCCTCACCAAGATCAACGCCAACATGGGCGCGTCACCGGTGAGCAGCGGCACCGACGAGGAGCTCGAGAAGCTGCGCTTCGCCGAGCGCTGGGGCGCCGACACCGTAATGGATCTGTCCACCGGCGGGGATCTCGACGCCACTCGCGAGGCGATCATTCGCGGCTCCACGGTCCCCATCGGAACCGTCCCCATCTATTCCATGATCGTGGGCCGCAAGCTCGAAGACCTCGACGCCGAGACGGTTATCTCGTCGCTGGAACACCAGGCCCGCCAGGGGGTGGACTACTTCACCATCCATGCAGGCGTATTGCGTGAGCACCTGCCCTTCGTGCGCAATCGCACCATCGGGATCGTGAGTCGTGGCGGTTCCCTGCTGGCGAAGTGGATGCTGGACAACCAGCGCCAGAACCTCATGTACGAGATCTGGGACGACATCTGCGATGTGCTCCGCCGCCACGACGTGACGTTTTCCATCGGCGACGGCCTGCGGCCGGGCGGCCTGGCCGACGCCACTGACGAAGCCCAGCTGCGGGAGCTCGAGACGCTGGGTGAACTCACCGAGCGGGCCTGGCGCCACGGCTGCCAGGTGATGATCGAAGGGCCGGGCCACGTGCCGATCGACCAGATCGAGTTCAACATGAAGCTCGAGCGCCGCATTTGCCACGGCGCTCCCTTCTACGTGCTGGGCCCGCTGGTCACCGACATCTTCCCAGGCTACGACCACATCACGAGCTGCATCGGCGCCACCATGGCCGCCTATCACGGCGCCTCCATGCTCTGCTACGTGACTCCCAAGGAGCACCTGGGACTCCCCAACAAAGACGACGTGAAGCAGGGCGTGATCGCCTACAAGATCGCGGCCCACGCCGCAGACATCGCCCTGGGCATCCCGGGCGCGCGCGACCGGGACGACGAGCTCACCAAGGCCCGCGCCGCACTCAACTGGGAGAAGCACTTCGAGCTGGCCTACGACACCGACACGGCGCGCGCGTATCACGACGAAGACATGGACGTGGACACGGACTTCTGCGCCATGTGCGGACACGACTGGTGTGCGGTGCGCATCAGCCGGGAAATCGAGGAGTTCGTGAGCGGCAAGGACGAGCACTACGCCTGGGATGGCCCCCGGGTGAGCGCGGCGCTGACACCCGAGCAGCGCGAGATCCTGGAGAAGCGCGGCGCCCTGGAACCGCAAGAGATCCACCGGCTCGCCCACAAGACGCGCCAGGCCATGGACACCCGCAAGGGGCAACCGGCGGCCTGCCACAGCGAGTCCAGCGCCACGGATCGGGCCCAGGAGCTGCAGGCGGAAAAGCTCGATCCGGTGACGCTTCAGCCCCGGGTCCAGGCTTGAAACAAGACCGCCCCGGGACCACGAGGTCCCGGGGCGTTCCGTCCGAGCCTCACCCCCCCAGATTTGGCTCAGATCTGATGTCTCGTTTCGGAGTTTGCTGCACTGACTTGAGCACTTTCTGCCCATGGGGTGCCCACCGGTGACCCACTCCCTGCACCTGAATGAGGAAAACCTTCCTGATTACTTGAGATCTGTAGGTTTTATCCCCCAGTCTCAGGAAGTACGGATCGAGAGCGCAGGAGACGGCAACATCAACTGGGTGCGCCGGGTCTGTTGCCACCCCGAGGGCGGCTCCTGGGTGGTGAAGCAGGCGCGGCCTGCACTGGAGCGCTTTCCCGAGTACCGGGTTTCCACCGAGCGGCTGCTGTTCGAGGCCCGCTACCTGGAGACGGCCCGGGCCTTCGATGCGGCAGGCGTGCTGGTGGGCGTCGTGTGGTTCGATCCCGACGCGCGAGTGCTCATCCTCGAGGACCTGGTGGCATGCCCCCGGCTCTCCAGCGTCCTGGCTGGGGGCCAGGCGGGACTTCCCCGGGCCCGCGAGTGCGCCAGGGCGCTGGGGGCGTTCCTGGGCGCCGTACACGCGGGAACCCGCGACCCGGGGCTATCCGAGCGCTTCGCCAACCAGGAGATGCAGGGCCTGCACGGCGACCACATCTTCGTGCTCCCCTTTCGGGAGAACGACTTTCCCCTCTCGCCCGCCCTTGCCGATCGCGCGCGCCGTACACGGGGCGACCGCTCTCTGGTGAAGACGATCGACGCGGCCCATGCGCGCTACCTCGAGCCCGTGGGCGCGCTGGTACACGGTGATGTCCAACCCGACAACGTGTTGGTTGGAGAACGCGGGCCGAAGCTGCTGGATGCGGAGATCGCCCACGTGGGCGACCCGGCCTTCGACGTGGGAACGTTGCTAGCGCACCTGCTGCTTCCGTCGCTGGCCGCGGGCGAGCCCGGACTCGCGGCGACCTGCCTCGATTCAGCATGGAGCGCCTACACCGAATCGCACGGAAGCCAGGCCCTGGCGGGTTTCGCACAGGTGGCCCGCTACGCGGGCATCGAGTTGTTGCGGCGAACCCTGGGCGCCGCCCGCGTCGAAGCCGTCGCCCGCGACGAAGCCGGGCTGGCGGTAGTGGCCGCCGGAATCCGCCTGGTGACGACCCCCCCGGAATCCCCGGACGAAATGATCTCGATCGCGTCCGCCTAGCCGGCGTCCGCCAGGTCTTCGTCCCACTCTATGCGCTGGTAGTCGAAATCGCCGCGTTGGATCACGTTGAACTTGATGATCTCGAAGTGGGGCGACAGGTCGAAATCCCGAGGAGTGAGAAGCGTGTAATGGCGCTGCCGAAACACCCCCGAGCGGGCGCGGCGCCTGCGAAGCCATCGCAACGGAAATCGCGAGGGCTCCACCAATGCCGCGCTCCGCTCCGGAAACGTCACTGAAGGCAGCACGGGAAAGCCCACCTGGTGGAAGAGCCGGCCCAGCAGGCTGGTGCAGATCACGTCGGAGGCGACGCCACTGCCGAGTCGCTCGACCCGCCGGCGATAGCGACCGGGAAACAACGAAAGCAGCACCGCGTGACGCGCAAGATCGAAGACGTTGCGGATGTCGTAGCGCCAGCCCACGGCCGCAATACCGTCATCGAGTATCGTCTGCAGGTGCTCCGCGCGCAGCCGGTTCGGCCGACATAGGCGAACGTTGGAATCCGCGTACTTGCGCAGAGGTGTGACGACGACGCCCTCGTAGAGCGCCTCCACCAGCAGGTGGCGAGCATCCTCGCCGAACTCCTGCAACGCGCGCGCGCGCCCCTCGCCCCCGCGCCGGATGAGTTCGTCGCCGATGTAGAGCGTCGCGTGCGACCACGAGCTCTGGGTCAGGTACTTGACCATCGCGGAGACGCGAAGGTCTCCATCTACCAGGAGCACGTCGCCCTTGCGGATGTTCCGCTCCAGGGCGTCGTAGTCGGTGAAGCCCCGACGCTCGTAGTGGCCCACGGGCTTCTGCAGGAAGTCTGCGAGGAGCGCCATCAACCAATCGCGAACGCCCAATTCGTCCTCCCGTGTGGCGGCCGCTCTTGCGGCCCCCGCTGCGCTCCCAGAGAATGTCCCCATGGTCGCGCGTGCGGGATGGAACCTGGCCTTGCGAAGCGCCCTATGGCTGCTGCTCGCAGGCTGGTTCGGGTCGTGGGCCACGTTCGGGTTCGTGGTGGCCCCAATCGCCTTCAGCGTCCTGCCGAACACCGCGATCGCCGGGACCCTTGTCGACCCGGTCCTGACGGCGCTCCATCTCTACGGCGCCGCGGCCGGCCTGATCCTGGCGCTGCTCGCCCGGCTGCTCGGGCGCGGCCCGCTCCTCACGGTCCTGCCGTTGCTGATGAGCGCACTATGCCTCGTCTCCCATTTCGGCGTTTCGCTGCGAATGGATGAGATCAGAGACCAGGCATTCGGACCCCAGGGAAACCTCGTGTCCGCAGCCCTGTTCAACCGGCTCCACAGGGTCTCGATGGGCATCTTCATCGGCGTTTCCGCCGCCGTCGTGGCAATACTGCTCCTGCACGTGAAGGCGGAGGCGGGGCGTCCCCCAGCGCCCGAATGAACCGGGCCGGGGGGCAGCCAAAGCCCGGAAGCCTTCGAAAAACGGCCAGAATTTCATAGCTCTGCGGTTGGCACTGGTGTATCCTCTCGCCGGCTAGCCAAATTGATGTTTGTTTCCGGCTAGTTACGAGCAAATAGTGCCTCTGCCGTCTCGACCCATGTCTCGACCCGCCGGGCCACCCGCGGGAAAGAGCTAGCGGGGTGCGGCCTTGCCAGAACCCGATCGGCGGGATTTCGGGCACCGCGGAGACGGGATCGGAGAGGCCGAGATCGGATGGACGTGAAGATCAAAGCCACAGTCGTCTTTGCCGTCTCTTCGGGCGCTCTGGAAGACGCCCTCGCCGAATATGATGAGCTGACAGTCGAGGGGCTCCTGCGGGAGATCATCGACAAGGCGATCGCGAGCGACGAGATCACCGCGAAGGTCGATGAGGGTCCCAACACCCTCGAGGAATACGACCAGATCGGCTCCTGACTCCCGCCCCGCTGCCGGCGGGTCAACCGAAAAGTCCCAGCTGCAACGGCATCGCGGGCCGCGGAGGCGGAGGCTCCGGTGCGCGAGGTGCCGCAGCGGCCGGCCCCGCCAGCGAGCGACCCGGGCGATAAAGGCCCTCGGCCCGCGCGTAATCCAGAAGTTGCAGATAGAACACCCTGAAACGCTCGCCGTGGTTGAAGTGCCGCAGGTGTGCCAACTCGTGGCAGAGCGTGTTCACCAGGCTCGAGTATTTCAGCGCCTTGCCCGTCAGCGAGTGCCTGAGCCGGATCTTGATTCCGCCATCCGCGTAGCAGATGCCGTAGCGATTCTTGACGTTGGCGCGCTCGGCATCGATCGACTTGTACTGGAGGCCGAAGCGGCCGGCGATCCGCTCGGCATCGCGATTGAGCTGCACGATGAGCTGCTGGGACGTTCTGCGGTCCACGGCGAAGCGAGTTTTCCGAGCGCGCCGGTCGCCGTCAAGCGCGCAGAGGCGGGGTGGCTCGCGTGATATCCTGGGTCCATGTCCGAGCAGCGGATCGCGATCTTTCCCCTCACCCAGGTGGTGCTGTTTCCGCGCGTGCAGACGCCGCTCCACCTGTTCGAGCCCCGTTACCTGCAGATGGCGGAGCATGTGCTTGCCGGCGACCGCACCGTCGGCATGGTCACGGTCCCCCCCGAGTACGCGGCCGATATGCAGGGCGACCCGCCGGTCTACCCGGTGGGTTGCGCGGGCCGGATCACCCGGTCACGGCGCCAGCCCGACGGCCGCTTCCACATCCTGCTCGAGGGAATCCACCGCTTCCGCATCGCCCGCGAGCCTGCGCGCCCCGAGGACCAGTTCTACCGGGTGGCCGAGATCGTTCGCCTGGAGGATGTCTACGATTCCGCCGACGCCCCCCGGATCGGGAAGCTGCGCGCCCAGGTGATCGAGCAGGTGCGAACCCTGGTGGGCCGTTCCCGAGCCGGCCGGGGAATCGAGATCTCCCCCGCGAGCTTCGAAGCCCTGGACGATCTGGCCTTCGTGAACTCGCTCTGCAACGCGCTCGCCTTCAGCTCCGAAGAGAAGCAGGGACTGCTTGAGCTCGACCCCATCCGCGAGCGATTCGAGCGCCTGCAGGCGCTTCTGAGCTTTCGCCTGGCCGAAATCTCCACGCCCGCAGGGCCGGATCCGGGCGTTATCCACTAGCTCGGACCAACCGCCGAATTTCTCCGAATAGAGGATAATTTCGCCGAAAAACAGTGGAATCTCGAGATCTACGATTCCGGTCGCACCTGGACCCGGGCCGACACCGGGGCTGCGGTGTCGCCTGAGGAGCGGTGGGGAAGTGGCCGGAATCGAATCGCGATTCCGAATGCAAACACCGGTTTCCCGTCGGAAAATCGGACCTCCACCAGGCGGGGTAGGCACCGGGCCGGGAGCCGGATCGGCCCGTATCGGTCTTGCGGAGAAGCGCCAGGCATGGTCTACTCGCGCCTGTCCGAAAGGACAGATGACTGGGGATTCTTCTCAAACAGCCGGAAAATCACTGAGAACGGGAGCCATGATCTCACCCCCCGGGATCTGGGACGGCGTGCTGCGTCGTCTCGGCACCGAATTGCCGATCTATACCCTCGCGGCGTGGATCGAGCCTCTGAGCGCCGAGCCCGACGGCAATGGGATCCGCCTGGAGTGCCCGTCGGCACTCCACCGGGATCGGGTGCGCGATCGCCTGCTGCCCCTGATCGAGCGCTGCGTGGCAGCCGAAGCCGGCCTTCCGGTTCCGGTGACCCTGACGATCAGCGCCCCCCCGGCGCCGAGCCCGGAGCCGGGCGCGACAGCGCTCGCGTCGCGTCCAGAACCCCCGGTCCCGCCCACCGGGAAGGACCGGCGGCCGGCGCCCGCTCAACGCGCGTTCCCCTACACCTTCGACAGCTTCGTGGTGGGTGCCTGCAACGCCCTGGCCCGTGAGGCGTCGCTGGCAGTGGCTCGCGGCCGCCAGCAGGCGGCCAATCCCCTCTACCTGGTTTCCCCCTCCGGGCTGGGCAAGACCCACCTGGCGCGGGCGATCTGTGCCGAGGCCCGCGCCGCCGGCGGCCGAACGCCCATCTACGCGCCGGCGGAAACCTTCACCAACGAGTTCATGGCTTCGATCCGATCCAACCAGATGCCGCGCTTCAAGCGCCGTTTTCGCAGCGATTGCGAACTGCTGGTAATCGAGGATGTGCAATTCCTGAGCTCGAAGAAGGCAACACAGCTCGAGCTCTTCCACACGGTGGCCCACCTGCTGGATTCGGGCATCCGGGTGGTCTTCACCGCCGATCGCATGCCCCGCAAGATCACCGACCTGGATGCGCGCCTGAGCTCGCAGATGACGGCCGGCCTGGTTGCCGAACTCGACTCGCCCGACGCTTCGGTGCGGCGCGAGATCCTGCGGAGCAAGGCGGCCAGCGGCGGGCTGCGACTGCCCGACGAGTGTCTCGGCCGGCTGGTGGAAGTGGCCCGCGGCAGCGTGCGGGATCTGGAAAGCGTGCTGATCCAGCTGGCGGCCAGCGCCTCGTTGTTGGGCCGACCCATCGATCTGGAACTCACCGAGGCGGCGCTGCGCAAGCTCGCGCCGGCGCGGGACGAGCTAGCGCGTCTCGACGTCCGCACGGTGATCGATGTGGTCGCGCGATTCTTCCAGACCACACCGGAGGCCATGGCATCGCGCTCACGCCGACGTGATGTGTTGCAGCCGCGGCAGCTCGCCATGTACCTGTGCCGCCGCTACACCGACGCCAGCCACGGCACCATCGGCCACGCCTTCGGCCGCGATCACCCCTCCGTACGCAACGCCGTCAAGGTGACCGAACGTCGCATCCTGGAGCGCGCGCCGCTCCGCTACCGGATCGAGGCCCTCTGCGCCCGCCTGGAAGAGCTGCAGCTGCATCGAGCGGGCTGACCTGGTCGCGACGCGGGAAACTCGCGCTAGGCGTTGGCGACCTGGCGTTCCTGCTGGAGGCGCCAGCGGGTGGGGCCTGAGAGTTCTGGTTGCGCCGCCGGCTCCAGGGAGGGCGGGTCCTTCTCCGGGTCCTCGTAGCGGCGCAGGGTCCCGTAGGTGGTGTTGCGTTCCACCGGGATGCGGCCGATCTCGCGGATCAGGCGGCGCATTTCCTCGGGCGGCAGGTTCTCTCCGAAATCCGATCCCGACTCGCGGCTGATGGACTCTTCCATCAGGGTGCCGCCCATGTCGTTGGCGCCGGACATCAGGCCCACCTGCGCCAGCTTGGGACCCATCTTCACCCACGAAACCTGGATGTTCTGGATCCACGGGCGCAGGAACAGGCGCGCAACCGCCACCAGCCGCACATCCTCGGGCATGGAGGACCCCGGGCGCGCACCCATGTGGTTGAACAGGATGTTCCTGTCGTGGATGAAGCCCAGGGGAACGAACTCGGTGATGCCGCCTGTCTCCTTCTGGATCTCGCGGAGCAGTGCCAGGTGTGCCGTCACGTGGGAGACATTCTCGATGTGGCCGTACATGAGGGTCGAGGTGGAGCGAAGCCCGATGCCGTGGGCGGCCTTCACGATCTCGACCCAGCGGTCGCGACCGAGCTTGCGGGGCGATATCACGTTGCGGACTTCGTCGTCGAGGATCTCGGCAGCAGTGCCTGGCATGGTGCCCAGGCCCGCGTCCACCAGCCAGCGCAGGTAGTCCGGAAGCTGCATGTCGCTCTTGCGATGCCCGAAGTCGATCTCCTCGGGCGAGAAGGCGTGGATGTGCACGTCCGGGAACGCACGCTTGAGCTCGGTCAGGATCTCCCGGTAGTGGGTGTGGTCCTTGTTGGGGTGGATGCCGCCCTGGATGCAGAACTCGGTGGCGCCCCGGGCCACGGCGTCTCGCCCCTTGCCGATCAGCACCTCCATGGGGTGGTCGTAGGCATCGGCGTCGTCCTTGTGGCGCGAGAAGCCGCAGAACGAGCAGCCCACGTAGCAGACGTTGGTGAAGTTCATGTTGCGGTTGATCACGAAAGTGACGTCGTCGCCCTTGTCCTCGCGCCGGGCCACGTCGGCAGCGCGCATCAGGGCAAACAGGTCGGCGCCCTGGGCTTCGAGAAGCCGCGTCGCCTCGGGCCCGGCCAGCTCCCGGCCCGATAGCGCGCCGTCGAGGATGCGGGCCACATGGGGGTCCACCCCGGAAAACAGGCGTTCGAGGGTCATGCGGCCTCCACGTGTGCGGACCCGGAGCGCGGCTTCGCGTAGCCGTCGGGGCCTGCAAATCCCAGTGCTTTCTCGCGCACGCGATCGTCGAAGAATTCCGGATGCTCGAGCAACGTCTCCGGATACACGGGCAGGCGCTCCACCAGCTCGTGACCGGCAGATTGCGTCCGCCGCTGCAACTCGCGGAAGCTGGGCCAGGGCGCTTCGGGGTTGATGAAGTCGACGGTCAGCGGCGACACGCCGCCCCAGTCGTTGAGGCCCGAGCGCAGCAGCAGCTCCAGCATCTCGGGAGCCAGGTTCGGCGGCGCCTGTACGTTCTGGTCGGGCCCCAGCACCAGGCGGGCCATGGCCACCCAACCCGCCACCTCTTCGTCGGGCAGCGGCGAGGCCGCGCGCATGGCCGTTCCGGGCTTCGGGTGGAAGGGCTGGATGATGGCCTCCTGGATATGACCGTACTCGTCCGAGACGTCGCGGATCGCCAGCAGCGTGTCGACGCGCTCGTCGGAATTCTCACCGATTCCCAGCAACATGCCGGTGGTGAAGGGGATGCGCAGCTCGCCCGCCTCCCGGTGCATGCGCAGGCGGACAGCCGGATCCTTGTCGGGCGCGTAGAAGTGGGGCATGCCGCGCGCGCGCAGGCGCGGGCTCACATTTTCGAGCATGAGACCCATCGAGGCATTCCAGGGTCGCAAGCGCGCCATCTCCTCCACACTGAGGATTCCCGCGTTGGTGTGGGGCAGCAGGCCGCCCTCGAAGGCAATCCGGCAGCCCTCCACCAGATAATCGGCTGTGGATGCGAAGCCGCGCTGCTCGAGCCAATCGCGGTGGGAGCGGTAGGCCCTTTCGGGCTTGTCGCCCAGGCAGAAGAGCGCCTCGATGCAGCCGGTGCGCACACCACCGCGCACCGCCTCCGCAACCTCCTCGAGCGAATAGGTGTGGGCCTCTGGCGAATCGGGGAGCTTGGCAAACGTGCAGTAGGCGCAGCGGTCGCGGCACAGATTCGTGAGCGGCACGAAGATGTTGCGCGACACGCTGACGACGTCGCCCACGCCCCGGCGCCGGCTCTCGCAGGCGCCTTCCAGCACGGACTCGCGCACGGATTCGTTGGCCAGCTGGGCGCCCAGGCGCAGGGCCGGCTCGCGCTCCAGCTGGCCGGAATCCACGGCTTCGGCAACCAGCCGTTCGGCCTCGGAGCGGTTCAACGGGTTCGCGCAATGGGAGGGGAGGGGGGACAAGGGGGATCCTCTCCTGGTTGCCGGGATCCTACCTCAGGTGGCATCTTCCCGGGAGCGACGAATCCGCACGCCCGCGTGGGTCAGCACCCCGGCGATGGGGCTGGGCTTTCGCACGCTCACCACCACCGCGTCGGCGTCGAACTTCGACAGCACCGACTGGGCGATGCGGCTTGCGAGCGCCTCCACCAGGTTGTGCTCCTGGTTGGCGGCCACGTCCGAAACCACCTCGAAGACCCGCTTGTAGTGGATCGTATGGCGAATCGAGTCGCTGCGTCCGGCCGTGCGAAGGTCGCGCTCGATCTCGAGGTCGAGAACCACCGGGCGGCGCATGCGGCGCTCGGCAGCGGTCACCCCCAGCGCCGCCGGCACCTGGATGCCCTCCAGCAGGATCACGTCCGCCACGGCATCAAGGTATCCCAATCCCCTAGCCAGCGCGCAGCGGCGGCGGCGTGCTACAGAGAGAGGACCATGAGCCTGGACGACGCGCGGCGCCGCGAGGCCGCCAACTTCCTGCCCGTCGTAGACCGCCAGCCCATCGTGCTGGTGGAAGGCGCGGGATCCCGCCTGCGCGACGAGGCGGGCCGCGAGCTGGTGGACCTGACGGCGGGCTGGGGCGTTACCTGCATCGGTCACTGCCACCCAGCCCTGGTGGAGGCCATCTCTCAGCAGGCAGCCCGCCTGATGCAGACCACCAACCTCTTCTACACCCTGCCCCAACTCGATCTGATCGAGCGCCTGGCGGCCGTGACTCCCAAAGCCCTGACCCGCAGTTTCCTGGTCAACTCGGGAACCGAGGCCGTGGAAGGCGCACTCAAGCTGGCCCACAGGGCCACCGGACGCGCCCAGTTCGTTTCGACGGAGAATTCGTTCCACGGCCGCACGCTGGGCGCCCTGCGCGTGAGCGGGCAGGCAAAGCACAGGGAACCCTACGAGAAGCTCCTGCTCGACTCGAGGCTCGTTCCCTTCGACGATCTGGAGGCGGCACGACGGGCCATCGACGAGACCTGCGCCGCCTTCATCGTCGAGCCGGTCCAGGGCGAAGGGGGAGTCAACGTTCCCCGGGACGGCTACCTGACCGGGCTGCGCGAGATCTGCGACGCGGCCGGGAGCCTGCTCATCTGCGACGAGATCCAGACGGGGCTCGGGCGCACCGGAAGCATGCTGGCCGTCGAGCGCGACGGTGTGGTGCCGGACGTGGTGACGCTGGGCAAGGGCCTGGGGGGGGGATTCCCGGTGGCGGCATTTCTCACCACCGACCGCGTCGCCGAAAGCGTGCGCCTGGGCGACCACGGCACGACCTTCGGCGGCAATCCCCTGGCGGCGGCCGCCGCCAACGCGGTGCTGCGCGTGCTGGTGGAAGAAAAGCTTCCCGAACGGGCCGCGAGCCTGGGGGATCGGCTCCAGAATCGGCTGCGGTCCTTCGCGGATGCCCACGAAGATCGAGCCGAGGCCGTGCGCGGCCGGGGTCTGCTGGTGGGTCTGGTGCTGCGCGACCCGAAGCGCGCCGCGACGCTTCCCGGACGCGCGCTCGAGCGTGGCGTCCTGGTCAACGTGACAGCCTCCCGGGTGGTGCGTTTCTTCCCGGCGCTCAACATTCCGGAAGACGATCTGTGGCCCGCGGTGGAAACCGTGCTCGAGCTCATCGACTGAACGGCTGCCGCGGCCCCCGCTCAGGTCTTCATCACGTTCACTTCGAAGCCGAGACCCTCTGCGGCGGCGAAGTTCCCCATGGCCGTCAGCATGGCCTGCTCAGTCGCGCCGGGCGTCGTGGCGCAGTCCAGGGCAACGCGCACCGGCTTGCCCTCGTACTGCGGGTACTGCTTCACCATGTGTCCGTCCAGTATGTAGGACAGATAGCTGTTGAACTTGGCTTCCAGCTGGCGCAGCTGCTCAGGCGCGCTGCCCCAGGCGCGCTCCTCCAGGATCAGCAGCACCACCTCGTCGCGCTCGGCGTCCATGCGCACCAGATCCACGACCTGCGGGTTGTGTACGCCGCGCGCCTCGGGCCCGCCCTGGTCGGCTCCGCTCACCCGCCGTACATCCCGCCGTTCACGTGGATCACCGTGCCGTTCACGTAGGAGGCGCGCCGCGCCAGGAAGGCCACCACGTCGGCAACCTCTTCGGGCTTTCCCATGCGCTGCTGGGGGATGCGCGCCAGGATCGAGTCGCGGATCTCCTCCGGCAGTGCAGTCGTCATGTCGGTTTCGATGAAGCCGGGCGCCACCGAGTTCACCAGGATGTCGCGGCCAGCCAGCTCCTGGGCCAGGGACTTGGTGAAGGCGTCCAGGCCCGCCTTCACCATTGTGTAGGGGATCTGCCCGGCATTGCCGCTGTGGCCCACGACACTCGTGATGTTGATGATGCGGCCAAACTTCCGGCGAAGCATGAAGCGCCGCAGGATCCCCTTGGTGAGATACCAGGTACCGCGGGCCATGGCGGCCACCGCATCGTATTCTTCCACCTTGCTGGAGAGCAGGGGGGCGTTCACGTTGTAGCCGGCGTTGTTGACCAGCACGTCCACGCGCCGGGTCTTCTCGCGCAGCGCCGTCACCAGCTCGTCGATGGCTTCGATCGAAGCCAGGTCGCCGCGAATCGCGAAGGCGTCCGGGAGTTCGGCCACGAGCTTGAGGGCCGCTTCCTCGCTTCGGCGATAATGCACCCCCACGCGGAATCCCTCGGCGGCGAGGGCCCGGCAGCAGGCCGCCCCGATTCCGGTGCCGGCGCCCGTGACCAGCGCGACCGGCACGTCCGCTGCGCCCGGATCTTCGCTCGTCTGTTCTTCACCCATGCCGCGAGCGTAGTTCAGCGGGCTACGGAGTGGGAAGGCCCAGCTCGGCCAGCACGGCCGCCAGATCGCCGCGCTCGGCCACCACCACGTCGTTCGATTCGGGTAGGGCCTCGCCCAGGCGCTTGAAATAGCGCCGGTCGGTTCGGCCCTCGACGATCACCACGATTCCCCGGTCCTCCTCGGTGCGAATCAGGCGGCCGGTCATCTGCTTCAGGTTGAGCAGCATCTTGCCGAGAGTGCTGCGATCGAAGGGATCGTCTCCAGCCGCGCGGAGGCGCGACTCACGCCGTCGACGCAGCTCCGTGGGAACCTCGAATGGGAGCTTCTCGATCACCACCGCCTGCAAGGCGTCGCCGGGAATGTCGAGTCCCTGCCAGAAGGTGCGCGCGCCCAGCAGCACACTACCCCCGGCGACCCGGCTGAAGCGCTCTACCAGGGCCATGGGATCGTCGCTCGCGCGCCGGGGCGAGAGCACGTCGTAGCCCTCGCCGCGCAGCGATTCGTGCAGCAGGTCGGCCACGTCGCGCATGCGTCGCAAGCTGGTAAAAAGGCCCAGGGTGCGACCGCCCAGGAGTCGGGTCAGGTCCGCCAGCACCGCAGCCGTCTCCTCCACCAGATCACGTCGGGGATTCAGGGCCACTACGCGCATGTGCTCGGCGTAGGGAAACGGGCTCTCCACGCTCACGCGCCGGGTCTGCTGGCCAGCCTCGATCTCGAGCTCACCCATGGCCGCGAATGGATCGCCGGCCACGAACAAGCTGGCCGACACACAGGCGAAGGCCTCGAGTCTCTGCAGGAAGCCCTCGTGGAAGGCGATGGCTGGCGACACGGATCGCACCACCAGGCGCCAGCGGTCGAACGGCGGGTCCAGGCGCTCGAACGCCGCCACTGCATCTTCTCCGTCGTTGGCGAAGGCACCCCGCAGCGCCTGGGCCGCCGCGCGAAGTTCGGCAAGCGTGCGCTCCACGGCTTCGGCCCGGGCGTCCTGTTCGTCGTCCCCAGTCACGGGCTCGGCGGCGTCGGCCATGTCGGTAAGGCGTTGCGCCGTCGTCGCGGCCAGCTCCGCCGCTTCCGGAAACCTGGAGGCCGCGAACGCCGGCAGCTGCACCTCGCCGTACTCGCTGGCATGCTCGCTCAAGCTCCTGCCGAGGGCGATCAGGTCCTGCTGCACCCCGCGACGCCAGGCGAGCGCGTCCTTCTTGACGCGGCTCCGCTGCCCCAGGGCCAGCAGGGCATCGCCACCGGGACCGTCGGCGGGTCGGCCGAACAGATCGTCGACACGCTCGAGCACCGATTCGGGTCGCACCTCCACGGCGTAGACCTCGTCGGCGACCCCGGCCAGCTCGTGGGCTTCGTCGGCTACCGCGACCCGGAACTGGGGATAGTCCAGCGGCCAGCGCAGGACCAGATCGTGATTCGCCACCACCAGGTGGGCCTCTGCGAGTTCCGCGCGCCGGCGTCCCAGGGGGCAGCTTCGCTCGGAGGCACACTGCTCGCGCGTGCACAGCTCGGCGCGCGCAGCCACCGAGCGCCGCAGCAGATCGCGCAGCGGCGGAAATCGCCACAGCAACGCTCCAGGCACGCTGCCCAGTTCGCCGTGGCGGCGGGTTCGCGCGCACGCCGACAGCGCCGCGTAGGCCAGGCGATCCTCGGCGAAGATGCGCGGCTCGCGCCCCTCGGCCAGTACAAAGGACAGGCGCCGCGAACACGCGTAGTTGGCGCGCCCCTTGATCGACATGGCCAACAGGCCCGGGTAGCCGAACATGGCGGCCGCGGCCGGAATGTCCTTCAACAACAGCTGGTCCTGCAGCAGCTTCGTCCGCGTCGAGATCACGACCGGGTCGCGATCTCCTCCGGCGGCACGCTCCATGGCGAAGGGAATCGCCGCGGCCAGGTAGGCCAGCGACTTGCCCACCCCGGTTCCACCCTCGAGCAACAGGCGCCCGCCCTCGGAGAAGGTGTGAACGAATTCCCGGGCCATCCGGATCTGCTGCTCGCGCACCCGGTAGCCCGGAAAATGGCGCCGGCCCCGCTCCTCATCGGAGAGGGCTGCGGCAATGGCATCCGCGTCGAAAGCCACGGGGGTCTCGCCGCCGGGCGGGATCGGGACAAAGCCACGCGTTGGCTCGTGAGGCGGCGGAAGCGAGCCGAGGGCCTGGCCGCCAAGCAACGCGAGCCAGGGGGAGTCGGGCGCGTAGTTCTCGAGCGCATCCTGCGCCACCCGATAGCGACTCTCCCCGCGCCGCGCCCCGCACGCGGCGCTGGAAAGCACGCGCAGGGTGTCGAGTGCATCGGAAAGAGCCCGGTGGCTCTCGTCACGCGCGAGCAGGGTGCGCGTAAAGGTGTCGAGCCGCAGGTCCGGAGCATCGGGGTGGGCAATGGCCAGAAAATCCTGGGTGTCCAGGTAGTGGGCTTTCTCCAGCCGGGGCGATACGAAACGCGCAAGGAAGCGACGCTCGAATTCGGCGTTGTGGGCGATCAGCAGCCGCTCCCCCAGGGCCCGATCGATCTGATCGACGAGCTCGGAGATCTCCGGTGCGCCTGCCACATCCTCGTCGGCGAGGCCCGTGAGCTTCTGCACGGCCTTCGGGATCGGTACGCCGGGACGCACCAGGCTCGCAAGGGTGCTGATCGTGGCGGCGTCCGGGTCCACCAGTACGATACCGATCTCAAGGATCTCGGAGCCCGGGTCGCCCCAGAGACCGGTGGTCTCCAGGTCGACCACGGCGAACGGCCCGATTGCGCGGGCGAAACCCGCGAGTGCCTGGAGGTCGATCTTCAGGTCCGCGGGATCCCGGTCGGCGCATGCGAGCATGGCGGGCTCGGCGTTAGACGTAGATCCCGCCCTTGAACTCCCGGTCCTGGCGAATGATCACGTTCACCAGCGCGGGCTTGCCGGAGGCGCCCGCGCGCTCGAGCGCGGGGCGCAGCTCCTCGGGGCGCTCCACGAACTCCCCGTGCCCGCCAAGGGCCTCCACCACCTTGTCGTAGCGGGTGTAGTTGAGCAGGGTTCCCGCCAATCGGTCCTGGCCCAGCATCGATCCCTGGGGTCGCATCATCTGGCCCCAGGCCGCGTCGTTGCCCACCACTCCCACGATCGGGAGCCCGAAGCGGACGGCGGTGTCGTACTCGAAGCCGTTCAAGCCGAACGACCCGTCGCCGTACACGATCACCACCCGGCGACCCGGGTTCGCGATCTGGGCCGCCAGAGCGAAGGGCATGCCGACACCAAGGGTTCCCAGCGGGCCCGGGTCCATCCAGGCGCCCTCTCCCTTCACGGGAATGATCTTGGCCGCGGTGGCCACGATATCGCCGCCGTCGCCGATCACGATGGGGTCGCCCAGGGTGTCGAGCCAGTCGCGGACCTCGCGACACATGCGCTGGGGGTCGACGGGCACCTCATCGCTGTTGAGCGCCGCCTGTACCTTGGCTTCCGCCGCATCCTCGATGGTTCGAAGTTCGTCGCGCCACGCGCTGAAGTCGAGCCTTGCGCCCTGGTTCTTCATTTCCTCCACCAGCAGGTCGAAGGAGCACGCCAGGTTGCCCACAAGCGGCACGTCGGTGGATCGGTTCTGGCCGATCAGTGTGGCGTCCATGTCGAGCTGGATCACCTTGGCGTCGGCGGGGATGGTCTGGCCGAAGCGCATGCGGAAATCCAGCAGGGTGCCCGCCAGCACGATGCAGTCGATCTTCTGGAGCGCGTCGCGCCGCGATCGGTTCAGGAACTCGGGGCTGTCGGGAGCAACCGTTCCGCGTCCCATTCCGTTGGTGTAGGTGGGGATGTGGGTCTCGCTGATGAAGCGGCCCATCTCGGCGCTGGCGCGGGACCATTTGACGCTGGTTCCCGCCATCAGCATGGGGCGCTGCGACGCGGCCAGGATCTCGATGGCCTGGCGCACCTGGTCGCGGTCCGGTGACAGGCGCGGCGACTCGGTGCGAATCCTGGGAATCGGCGCCTTCTCCCATTCACACCTGCCCATGAACACGTCCATGGGAATCTCGAGAAACGCGGGGCCCGGGATGCCCGAAACCGCGTGACGAATCGCCAGCTCGATGTATTCGGGGATGCGATGAGTCTGGTAGACCGCATCGGCGTACTTGGTGATGGGACGCATCACGCCGATGTGATCCATCTCCTGAAGCGAACCGCGGCGCAGATTTTCGAAGGGACCCTGCCCCCCGATCACCAGGATCGGGGAGTTGGCTCGCCATGCGTTGGCCACACCCGTGACACCGTCGGTGACCCCGGGGCCCGCGGTGATGGCCGCCACACCGATACTGCCCGGTCGGCAGCGCGCCCAGGCGTCGGCCGCATGGACGGCCGCCTGTTCGTGGCGCACATCGACGATCTGGATGCCTTCGTCGATGCACCCGTCGTAGAGCGGCATGATGTGGCCGCCCGAGAGCGTGAAGATGCATTCGACGCCGGCCTGCTTGAGCGCTCGGGCCGCGAGCTTCCCGCCGTGAGCGGGGGAGGATTCAGACATTTCGCCACCTCGGTGCGCTGGAGAGTGCACCGACGGTATCACCGGCTCCGAGGCCGGGTCAAATTCCAGGCGCCAGCGGGGCTGGCTACTTGGAAGCGGTGAAGTCGGCTCGTCGGTTGTAGCGCCAGGCCGACTCGTCGTGCCCCATCACGGCGGGTTTCGCTTCGCCGAAGCTCACCACCCGGACCCTGTTGGAGGGCACGCCCAGGTCGGCCAGATACTGCTTGACCGCGTTGGCTCGGCGCTCGCCCAGGGCCAGGTTGTACTCCTCGCTCCCGCGCTCGTCGCAGTTGCCCGCAATCGTGACGGTTCCCCACTTCTTGTTGCCATTGATGGCCGTGGCATTGGCCCGGAGCACCGTGCGAGCGTCCGACCGGATCGTGTAGCGGTCGAAATCGAAATAGATGGTCCGGAGTTCACCGTCGTGGATGATCTCATCCGACCTGTCGGTGACGACCTTGTCTTCACGGAACTCGCTATCGGTACCGCCCGACCGGGTCGACGGCTCGTCCGTCTTGCATCCCGCGACGCCAAGCATCATCACAGCAGTGGCCGCCGTCGCCCATCGCCCAACGGATCGAAGCTGCACGTGTCGCTCCTTCTACAATCCCGACCGCGGCGGCCGGGGAAAGTTTTTTCGTTCAAAACAGGCAGAGAACCACGGGCCAGACTCAGCTCGAACAATCCAACTCACGCCAACTCCAAGCCAACTCGCGCACACCCGGCAGATCCCCCGCCTCAGTAGCGCGGCTATTGTGTGCGGTCGCGGTCGCTCCCGCAAGCCACCCTTGTACGGTTTGGGGATTTGAGATCGAAGGGAGCCGAGCACATCCCGGTATGCTGCGGGGCTTCCCCTACGCCAGGCCCTGGTGGATCAGCAACTCGGCCACCAGCAGTGCGCCCTTGGCCGCCCCCATCTTCGTATTGTGCGACAGGACCACGAAACGCAGCCCGTTGGGAAGCACCGTGTCCGGGCGCAGGCGGCCCACCACCGTGGTCATGCCATCGTGCAGGCGCCGGTCGATGCGGGGCTGCGGCCGGAAGGGATCGTCGGTCACGTGGATGAGCTCCGGCGGGCTCGAGGGCAACCCCAGGTCCGTGAATTCGCGGCCGAACGCGCGCATCGCAGCGGCCACCTCGGCCAGGTCCGCCGCACGGCCGAGTCCGGCCGTCACGCTCTCGGTATGACCGTCGCGGACGTTGACGCGCATGCAGGTGGCCGAGACGGGGATCGCAAGCGGCTCGATCCGATCTCCCTCGAGACGGCCGAGGATCTTCGCGGTCTCCCGCTGCACCTTCTCTTCTTCCTTCGGAATGAAGGGAATCACGTTGTCCAGGACATCGAGCGCCGCAACGGCCGGGCTGCGCCCCGCCCCGGACAGGGCCTGCAGGGAGGTCATTACCACTGACGTAAGGCCGAAGTTTCGCGCCAGGGGCGCGAGCGCGATGGCCAGACCCGTCGTGGTGCAGTTGGGGATGGGGGCCACGAAGCCCTTCCAGCCGCGTTCGCGTTGCTGGCGCTTGACCAGCACCGCATGCTCGACGTTGACTCCCGGGATCAGGATCGGGGCGTCGTCCTCGTAGCGAAAGGCGGACGACGTGGAGACCACGGGCACCTGCTCGGCGAAACGCTCCTCGAGCGCTCGCGCCGCATCGCTCTCCACGGCGGAGAAGACCAGGTCCACCTGGCTCGGATCGAGATTCCGGGCGTCGATCACCTGCCGCTCGGCGAACTCGGGCGACAGGGGCTCTTCACAGCCCCAGTGCACGTGTCCCGCCTCGTCGCTGATGGCGTCGCGGTAGGTCTTGCCGGCGCTGCGTTCGCTGGCTGCGAGCACCACCACCTGGAACCAGGGGTGCCCCTTCAGCGAGGCGAGGAACTGCTGGCCGGCCACCCCGGTGGCGCCCACTACAGCGACGCGTCGACTGGTTTCGCTGGCCATGGAATCCGTCCGGACCGAAATCGGGAGGGCGGATGTTAGGTCAGCAACTCGAGATTCGCAGCCGTCAGGCTCTCGAGATCGGGGAACCAACGCGTGGGCAGCCCGTCGGAAGCGATGCTCTTGATGGAGCCGGTGGCCCGCTCGGGACCCAGGTGCTCGACCAGGGCCCGGGCCACACTGAGGGCGCCCTCGATCGGGTCGGAGTCGAAGCGACAGAGCCGCACGGGGGGACCGATATCCACGACCAGGTCGAACACGATGGTCCGCACGCCCTGGGGCTCGCCCACTTCCGCCGCCAGCCCCAGGTGGATGCGGTTCCATTCCAGGACCCGCTCCTCGCCCCCATCGCGGTAGACCACCCCCCGCTCACCAGGCGCGGCCTGGGCCAGAAGGTCGACGCGGCAGCTCGAATCGGACAAACGCCCCCGGATCGGCACCCCGCGGGCTGCGCTTGAGAGCACCCGATTCGATACCCTCGGTCCCGCGATGGAGAATGAGATCTCCCAGACCCCCTATCAGGTCGACTGCCCGCGCTGTCGGGTCAGCTTCCCGATCGGGACGAAGAGTTGCATCCACTGCGGAGAGCGGATCCTGCGGCAGCGGGGAACCCAGGCCCTGATCGTCACGTCGCCATTCGAGGCCGGCCCGGACCTGCCCGAAGACGAGATCGCGCAGCGCAAGCGCTTCATCTCTCCCATGACGCTGGTCTGGATCGCCGCAGCCGTGTGGGTGGGCATCCAGCGCAGCTGCAGCGGCTGAGGTGAGCGACGGCCCCCTGCGCCACGCGCCCGGCTCCCGGCTGGCGCTGGTCCGCTACTCGGGCGATCTGGGCACCAAGGGACGGGCCACCCGGCGCCAGTTCCAGAATCGGCTGGTGTCCAACCTGAAGGATGCCCTGGCCTCGTGCGGCGTGACGCCGCGCCTGCAGGTCACCCACGACAGGATCTTCGCGGAGGTGCGCCACGACTCGGCGATCGAAGCCCTGACCCGGGTCTTCGGAGTCCAGTCCGTTTCCGTGGTGGAGCGCCGCCCCGCCGGAGACCTGGACGCGTTGGTCCGGGCGGGCGAGGAGCTCTTTCGCGAGCGGGTGCGAGGGCGCCGGTTCGCCGTACGGGCCCGGCGGGTGGGCGATCGAGCGCGGGTGCGGATCCACGGCGGCGACGTGGAGCGGGCCCTGGGCACCGCCCTGCTGCCGGTCTCGGCGGGAGTCGACCTGGACGCCCCGGAAGAGACGGTGCACGTGGAACTCCTGGAGGGCGAGGCCTGCTTCTTCCGCGAGCAGATCCCAGCGCCGGGAGGAATTCCGCTGGGTGCCGAGGGTCGAGCGGTGGCACTGGTTTCCGGGGGTTTCGATTCGGCGGTCGCCGCCTGGCAGCTGCAGAGGCGCGGCGTCCGACTCGACTACGTCTTCTGCAACCTGGGTGGTGTCAGCCACCTGCAGGGTGTGCTGCGGGTGATGAAGGTGCTGGCCGACCGCTGGTCGTACGGGGACCAGCCCCGCCTGCACACCATCGACTTCGATCCACTGGCCAGCGAGCTGCGCGAGCGCACCGCATCCCGCTATTGGCAGGTGTTGCTCAAGCGTCTGATGCTGCGCGCCGCCGAGCAGATCGCCAGCGTGCGACGCGCAACGGCAATCGTCACCGGCGACGCCATGGGCCAGGTGTCGTCGCAGACGCTGCAGAACCTGGCCGTGATCTCACACGGGGCTACGCACCTGGTGCTGCGCCCCCTGGTGGGTCTCAACAAGGAAGAGATCATCGAGCAGGCGCAACGCATCGGCACCGCGGAGCTCTCGCGGGTGGTGGGCGAGTACTGCGCCATGGTGCCGCGCCGGCCCGCCACTGCCGCCACGCTGGAGGCCGTGCTCGGCGAGGAGGCGAAGCTCGACCTCTCGAAGCTCGACCATGCCGTGTCCGTGCGCAGCGCCTTCGATCTGCGAACGTTGGACGTGGAGAAGCTCGAGGCGCCGGGGCCATCGATTGCACGGGTCCCGGAATCGGCCACCGTGCTCGACCTGCGCTCCGCGGCTGGGTACCGCCACTGGCACTACCCGGACGCTCTGCGCCTGGATTTCGCCCAGGCCCTGAAGGCCTACCCGCGCTTCGATCGCTCCCAGTCCTACGTGCTGTACTGCGAGTTCGGCCTGAAGAGCGCCCACCTGGCCGACCTGATGCGGCGCGAGGGCTTCGACGCCGCCGCCTTCCGCGGGGGCCAGTCGGCGCTCAAGCACACACTGGAAGCAGACTAGTTTCCCGAATCGCTCTCGGCGCCGGGGGCGAGCTGGTCAAGCAGCCGCTGGCGCTCGTCCCAAGGCAAGTCGTGTAATCGTCTCCAGGCGGAGCGCAGACGTTCGCGATCCTCGGGCGGAAGATCGCGAAAGCGCTTGGCGTTCTGCTGGACCGCGTCGCGATCCTCCGGCGCAAGCGAGCGCAGGCGGTGGAAGCGATCGCGCAGGGCCTCGCGCTCGTCCTCGGGCAGGGACCGTAAACGCGAGAGATCGTCCCTCAGCTCGCGACGCTCCTCGGGGGGAAGATCCCGGACGTTCTCGCGAAAGCGCTGGCGCTCTTCCGGCTCCATGCGACCCCAACGCTCGCGCAGTTCGCGCCGCTCCTCGGGGGGAAGGTTCTCGAGCAAGCGCGGGGGGCGTGCGCGCTCCGAGGATCGCTGATCCATGCGTTCCCGCATGCGCTCCCGTTCTTCGGGCGTCGCCGCCTCCCAACGCTCACGCCTGTCTTCGCGCATGCGCTCCCGCTGCTCGGGTGTCGCCGACTCCCTGTGCTCGCGGGCCTGCTCCCGCTGGCGCTGGACATCGCGCCACTCGGGAGGCGTACGCCGCTGCGGCACGTCATCGCCGAATGCAGGCACGGCCATCAGCGTGCAGAGTCCCAGCGTCAGGCCGGACGCGATGGCGATTTTACGGCTCATCCCGCTTCGGACTCCAGGTCGATCAGGCGGGACAACAGGTCCAGGTTGGCAATCACCTCCAGGTCTTCCAGCGTCTCCAACTCGAGCGCCATGGCGAGTTCTTCCTCGGAGACCACCTCGAGATCGATCTCGGTCTCGGGCACGGGCTCGGGCTCGATCGCGGCGACCACCGGCGCGGGCAACGGCTCCGGCGCGGGGGCGATGCGCTCGAGTTCGGTCTCGATCTGTGCCACCGGGATGGGGGACTCGCCCGGAACCGGGCCCTCGACCGAACGCAGCGTCCAGAACAGGACCGCGGCGGCGGCGGCCGCCGCCGCCGAAAATACCGCGACAGGACGAGCGTACCAGCGCCCGGGCCGCGGAGCGTGCGCGCGCACCGGTCGCACGCGACGAGGGCGGATCTCCGCGTCGAGAGCCCCGCCCGCATCGGCTTCGATCCGGGCCGCGAGCCGGGCGCGCAGATCCGAGGGGACGGCCGGCGCCGGTGCGCCCATCAGCAGACCATCTACCCGTCGCAGCCCCTCGCAGTAGGCGCTGCAGTGGGGGCACGATTCCACGTGCGTCCGCACCGCGGTCTCGAGCTGCCCCGCAAGCTCCCCGTCGACGAGTGCCGACAGGTGCTCTTCATATGCCGTACAGGCCGTGGGAAGTTCGGACACGTCCGTCACACCTCGCGTTGTAACCTGCCCGCCAGCGTCGAGCGAGCCCGGTGCACCAGGGCCTTCACGGCCTGCTCAGTCACGTCGAGAGCCTCCGCCACCTCGGCGTAGGCGAGGCCCTCCACGGCCGTGAGCCACAGGGCCGCGCGCTGTCGCTCGGGAAGCGCATCGAGTTCCCGGGCCGCTGCCTCACCCAGCCGGCGCGCGTGGACCACGTCGTCCACGGCAGACGTTTCGGCCGCCAGGGGTCGGGCGTCGTCTTCATCCATGCTGTCGTGGGGGTCGCGGCGCCGGGGCCGACGCAGCTCGTTGAGGGCCAGGTTCGTCCCGATCCGGTAGAGCCAGGTGGAGAAGCGCGCCTCGGGCTTGTAACGCTCGCGGGCCCGGTAAACACGGAGAAAGACCTCCTGAACCAGCTCCTCCGCCGTGCCCGTGTCGCGCACCATGCGCTCCAGGTAGCGGAGCAGGGGGGCCGACCAGCGCTCGAAGAGTCGGTCGAAGGCCGCGGCCTCCCCATGGCGGAAGGCGAGCATCAGCCCTACGTCGTCGTCCACACTGCGCAGGTCCGCCTCCGCTCCCCCTTCCAACCCTTCAGAAGGCGCTCGGTTGCGCTCATTCCCCGCGGGGTCGCGCTTCATCCGCCTCGTGGGCCAGCAGGACCCGGCGAGATCCCCTGGAGAAAGCAGATGACGGCCGCGTTGAAGGCCTCCGCCTGCTCGATATTGGCGATATGTCCGGCGTCGGCGAGGGTGACGCGCTGGGCGGCCGGCAGGCGGGCCGTCATCACCTCGGCCGCCCTCAGGTAGGCTTCGTCCTTCTCCCCCACCAGCACCAGACAGGGGCACGCGATCGAGGCCAGCTCGTCGATCACCGGAGGCGCCGGAGCGGCCACCCGGCGCGCGAAGCAGGCCAGACCCGTGGGATCCTGGGCCGCGATGGCGCGCCCGGCGGCCCGGGCCGCCGGAAGCTCGGGCCGCAGGCCGATGGCGGTAACCGCGGCCCGGCTCGCGACGAAGGCCACAAGACCTTTGGTCTCGATGAAGCCCGCCGTCCGCTCCACCATGGCCTCCCACCTCTGCTGCGCCTCCCGCTTCTTGAAACCCGGACCGCTGCCGGCCAGCACCAGGGCCTGCACCCGTTCGGGATTGGCGACCGCGTAGTGGAGCGACGCCAGACCGCCGAAGGAGAGGCCCGCCAGCACGGCGGGCCGGTCGGGCTCGAGCGCATCGAGCACGCGACCCAGGTCTTCGACCACCCGCTCCATGGAATAGGCCGCCGGATCGCCGGGCGCGTCGGACTTCCCGTGACCGCGGTAGTCCCACAGCATCACGCGGAAACCCGCGGCGGTGAGCGGCGCCACCTGGGCGCGCCAGTTTTCGTGGGTGGTGCACAGCCCACACGAGAACAGGACGGAAGCCGAGGATCCCGAATCCGGCTCGTGAACTTCGGTATAGAGCTTGAT
This sequence comes from Deltaproteobacteria bacterium, assembly GCA_032128115.1. Classification (GTDB taxonomy): domain Bacteria; phylum Myxococcota_A; class UBA9160; order UBA9160; family SMWR01; genus JAQBHB01. The sequence goes on from JAQBHB010000041.1 coordinate 150,912, forward strand.
GCCGTCGCTCGCTGTAACAAAGGCCACCGCTAGCCCAACAGCTCCCGAAGCGCGTCGGCCATGTCGTTCATCTGGTCCTGCATGGCCCCCTTGATGGTGAACTCGGGCACGAGCGACCTGGTGCGACCATCGAGCTGGATGCGGACCCGGGTCTTGTCGCCGCGCTCCCGGAACGTCAGCGCTCCCTCGAGCGCGCTCCACACGCGCCCATCGCACACCTTCTCGAAGCGGATGTCGCCGTCGGGCAGGAGATCGAAGTGGAACGTGGCGGTTCCCTCACGGCCCAGGGCGCGGTAGTGGGCGCGTAGGGTCCGTCGGCTCTCGCTCCGGTCGACGATCTCGGTCTTCGCCTCGGGGAACAGGGCGGGAAGCGTCTCGTCGCGGGCCGCCACCTTCACGGCCTCGGCGCGCGGCTGGGATACGTCGAACTGCTTTTCGAGATGCACCTATCGGATCTCCACGATGACCGGTGGGAGCAGGGCCGGGGTACGGTCGGTGAGGGCCGACAGCCAGGGCTCCAGATCCCGCACCAGTCGGGGAAGCTCGGGCAGCGCGGCAGCGCGCAGCCCCCCGAGCGCCTCGCCGATCTGTTCGGGCAACGACCTGGGCGGCGGATACGTGATGAGCGCCACGTCTGCGTCCTCGTCCAGCTCGAGCATCACCTTTGCGCGCGACACGGCGGCGCGCAGCCCCCCCAGGCCATCCAGGAGGCCGGCTTGCGCCGCCTGCTCTCCGGTCCAGACGCGTCCCTGTCCCAGCTCGTCGACCCGATCGTTGGAAAGCTTGCGGCCGCTGGCCACCCGCTCCACGAACAGGTCGTAGATCGACTCCACCTCCTCGCGCAATCGCGCGCGGCTTTCGGGCGAGAGCGGCTGCGAGGCCAGCAGCAGATCGGCGTGGGCGCCCCGTGTCACCGGCTGCACGCCAATTCCGAGTTTCTGGAACATCCCGCCGAGTACCGGCCGCATCACGAAAACGCCGATGGAGCCGGTCAGGCTTCCCGGCGACGCGATCACCTGGTCGGCGCCCACCGCCACGTAGTATCCCCCGGACGCCGCCACGTCCGACACCGACGCGATCACCGGTTTGCCCGTCTTGCGCGCCGCTCGCACCGCGCTCCACACCATGTCCGAGGCCAGGGCCGAGCCACCGGGACTGTCGATGCGCAGGATGATGGCATCGATGGCATCGTCCGCCGCCGCGTCTCGGAGCGCCGTGGAGACCGTGTCCGACGCAAGCACGGGATTGCCGGACCGCGACGTGGCGCCCTTGCCCACCAGCACCATGCCGGTTCCGTAGACCAGCGCGAATTGCGCCACGGGCTCGAAGCCCAGCGACGCGGGATCCACCCCGGCATACTTCGAGTCCTCGATCACGGGGTCGGACCCCAGCGAATCGATCAACTCACCGTACTGGGAGATTCCGTCGATGAGCCCCAACTCGAGCATCTCTTCCGCAGTCATGGGCGCGCGCTCGATCGCCGCCCGCACCGCGTCGGGGCTCAGGCCCCGCCCTTCGGCGATTCCTGCCACGAACTGGCCAGCGATGGAGTCGAGCAGCGAATCCACCATCTCCCGGTGCGCCGGGCTCATCTCGTGTCCCGCGAAGGTGTCGGCCGCGGTCTTGAAACGCCCGATGCGTTCCACCTCCACTTCCACGCCGATCTTTTCGAACATGCCGCCCAGGAACAGATACTCGGCGGCCAGGCCCACGAGCGCCGCGCGCGACGCCGGCGCCTCGTAGATCGACTCCGCGGCCGTAGCCACGTAGTACTCCTTCTGGGACTGGAACGATTCCAGTTCCAGGTGCGCCAGCGTCTTGCGGCCGGCGCGTCGCAGGTCGGCGATGGCGTCGCGGATCTCCTGGGCCTTGCCCCAACCCAGCTCCAGGTCGCGAATCCGGAACACCACGGTCTTCAGGCGATCGTCGCGTTCAGCCTTGCGAAGATCGGACAGGATCGACACGAAGGGTCGGCGCCGCTCGCCCAGGAGCCGCGACAGGATCGAAGGTTCCGCCGCCTCCAGATAACTCCCAGAAATCTCCACGACCAGGGTGGAACCGGGCGCGACCGTCGGGCCGCTGGACGGCGAGAACCACAACCAGGCCACCCACAGCAGAATCACGACCAGGACAATCGAGCGGAACCGTCGCATGGGCGTGCCCTCCCTAGGCCCGTCTCCGGCCAAGCCTAGGCTATCCTCGGCCGGCGTGGCCAAGGATGTCTACATCGCGTCCGTCGGCCTCACCAAGGTCGACCTCACCGGCAACATCTTCAGCAGCGTCTTCGATCTCTTCGCCGAAGCCTACCTCAAGGCCCTGGAGGACTCGTCGGTCCGGAGCTTCGACGCAGTGCAGGTGGGGATCATGGACAGCGAGGAGTTCGAGAATCGCGCCAACATCGCCACCAAGATCGCCGACCGCCTGGGGCTGACGGGGATTCCAGCGATTCGATCGGAAACCGCCTCGTCCACGGGCGCCGCCGCGCTTCACGAGGCCTACTACAAGATCGCCTCGGGGGAGTTCGACAGCGTCCTGGTGCTCGGCGGCGAGCGCATGAAGATGGTGACCACCGAGGTGGCCACCCGGATCATGTCGAAAACCGTCGATCCCGAGGAACGGCGCTTCGGCTTCACCATGCCGGCACTGATTGCCCTGGTGACCCAGGCCTGGTTCCGGGAACGCCGGATCAAGGGCCAGGGCGTCTCCGATGTGTTGGCCCGGCTGATGTTCCGGGCACACGCCCTGGGGAGCCAGAATCCGCTGGCCGCCTTCTTCGGCAGACCCGAGCCCCTGGAGGCCTACTTCGACGCCAGCAAGAACCTGCCGGTGGCCACGCCGCTCATGCGCAAGGACTGCTCGCCCATCTGCGATGGTGCCGCCGCTGTGATCCTGACGTCGCGCCCCCAGGCCGTGCGTATCGCCGGGTTGGGATCCGCCACGGAGACCTCTTCGATCCTCGATCGGGAGGCGCTCACGTGCCTGGACGCTACCCGCCACGCGGCCCGGATCGCCTACTGGCGCGCCGGCGTCGCCAACCCCCGTGAGCTCGAGGGGCGGGTGGTGGAGGTGCACGACGCATTCAACAGCCTGCTGCCCATCGGCCTGGTGGATCTGGGGCTGCTGGATGCGGACGACGTGCTGGAAGCCCTGGTGGGCGACGTGCGCCACGACCCGCCCAATCCCTATGACCACCCGGTCACCGGCCCTCGCGGCGCGCTTCCCACCAACCTGTCCGGCGGGCTCAAGGCGCGGGGACACCCGGTGGGAGGCACGGGGCTGTTCCAGATCGCGGAGAACTACCTGCAGATCACCGATCGCTTCCCGAACCAGCGCGCCCAGGTGCCCGGGGCGAAGATCGGCATCGCCCATTCCATTGGCGGCCCGGGCAACAACAACTACGTGACGCTGATCGAGTCCACGGACAGCCGGCGGCGGCGCGAGACCGTGCCCAGGCCGCGCCTCCACTACGAGTCGCGCAAGCGCCGCCCCGAACGCGAGACCGCCACGAAGCTGCATGGATCCAACGCCGTCGTGGACGCCGCCACCACCATCTACGTCACGTCCGGCGGCGGCGAGCCCTTGCACGTGGCCCTTCTCAACATCGACGGCCACCGGGTCTTCGCCAAGATGGACCGTGCCCCCGAGGAGGGCGAGGCGCCTGAGCAGGTGCTGGCGGGCCAGAAGGTGCGGCTGCTGGTGAAGGACGACGGCGATCAGTACTTCCAGATTCCGCGCGGCGTGAGCTTCGACCTGGGCCGCGTCGTCCAATCGATCCGCCGCGCCGTCGGGCGCAACAGCGAAGACGTCTCCCCCTGAGCGCGATCTTGCCGGATTCCGGGCGTATAATGGCCGGAGTCATTGGGAGGAGCGCGCGTGAAGATCCGACCGTTTCGCGACGACGACGCGGAGAGCCTGGTTGCGTTGGCCGCGAGCTGCGCGCGGGGCGAGAACGACTTCGTACTCAATCCCTACTGGGAGACCCGCGAAGAGCTGCACGCCGAATTCGAACGCTTCGGCATCAAGCCCGCGGAGCACCTGTTGGTGGCCGACGACGGCGACGGCGGGGTGCACGGCCTCGCGGGCTTCCTGCGCCATCCCGGGGCCAGTGCCGCCGGAATGTTCTGCCCCATCGTGGGCCGCAGCGAGCGCGGCCGCGGAGTCGGTGGGCAGCTGTTGCGCGCCGCTCAGGAGCTGGGCCCGCGCATCGGCATCGAGCTCGCCACGGCCGGCATCGGCACCCGCAACCGCGCCGGCTATTCACTGCTCACGAGCCACGGCTTCCGACCCGTGCGCCAGCACTTCCTGATGCGCTGCGATGAAAAACGTGAAGGCGCGGCGTCACCGATGGCCGACGTGGAGTTCGACGTGGGCGCACCCGATGACGCGGGCGAGATCCTGGAGGTCTACGCTGCCTGTGGCTTCGAGGAACGCAGCCCCGAGACCATGCAGACCCTGTTCGCAGACGAGCGCCACGCCCACGCGGTGGCCCGACACGGGGGGCGCGTGATCGCGTTCGCCGAGATCGAGACCCACTGGCCGCGTCGCGTCTGGGTGGCCTACGTGGGAGTGGCCACCGCCCAGCGCGATCGCGGTCTCGGATCGGCACTGGTGGCCTGGGCACTCGAGCGCCAGTTCGACGCGGGAGCCGAGCGCGCCCTGCTGATGCTCTCGCCCGCCAACCGCACGGCCCTGCGGGCCTACGAGAAGGTGGGCTTCCGCCGTCACCGCCTGGTGGACGTGCTGGAAAAGAAGCTCTCAGCTCCCTGAACTGCGCTTCGCCAGTAGCTCGAACGTCGCGATCTCTCGTGAGCAGTTGATGCGGATGGCGGGACCTCCCACGCCGAGGCCGCGATTCACGTACAGGGTGGAGCCGTTGCGCCGGTAGATCCCGCGGGTGAAGCCCGAAACCAGCCGGGCCAGGTTGTAACGGCCGCCGGGAGTCGGCAGTGCCAGCTGTCCCCCGTGGGTATGACCTGCCAGCACCAGGGGGAATCCCAGGCGCGCGGCCTGGGGAAAGGCCTGGGGTCGGTGGACGAGCAGCACCACCGGGGCGCCGTCCGGCGTGGCGTCTGCCACCACCTGCATGCCCGCAAGCTCCAGCTCGCGATCGGACCAGTGGTGTCCGGGATCCTCGACGCCCGCCAGATACAGGGTTTCGTCCAGCGGGAGCCGCACCACCTCGTCGCGCAGCAACCTGATGTTGGGCGCGAAGCGGGCCAGACCCTCCGCCACCCGGTCGGCGCCCGTGTAGTAGTCGTGGTTACCCAGAACGGCGTAGACACCGTGGCGCGCACGCAGGGAGGCCAGCCCACGCGCTCCTTGTTCGATGACGGCCGGGTCGAAGTCGAAGATGTCTCCGGTGATTGCGATGGCGTCGGGCTCGAGGGCGTTGGTGCGCTCCACCATGCGTGCGAGCTTCGCGCCCTGCATGCGGTTGCCGATGTGGAGATCGCTGATCTGCACCAGGCGGAAGCCGTCCAGATCCGGATGTAGCCCGGGAAGCTCTACGCGCACGCGAGGCCGCGCCACGATGGCCTGCCCCCCGGTAAATCCCCACAACACCAACGCAGTGGAGCTGCCCACCAGGGCCAGGCTTCCCGCGCGGAAGGCCCCGAAAATCGCGTCGAAGCCAACACCCAGCAGCGATGCCAATCCCCAGCCGGGCAGGAACAGCAGCCACGCAGCGGTCACCACCAGGCCAAGCAGCAACGTCGCCACCGCCAGCGCCAGATAGCAGCGTGCCACGAAGCCGCTGATGCCACCGCGGCGGCGTCCGTTTCGCACCGCGGGCGCCAGCAGCGCGTTTCCCGCCACCAGCGCAACCGCCGCAGCGAATCCCATGCCGGGACCGAATGGTGTAATGCCCGTCACCACGATTCCGGCCCAATGCACCACGAGAACCTGGGCTGCGCCAAGCATCAGCGCGAGGTTCAGCACCAGATTCTCGAACAGCAGGCGTTGCAACATCGGACGCGAAACGAGCAGCGTGATCTCCGTCACGAGAGTCCCGTCGGTGAATCGACGGAGCCGGCGAGCACCGGGAGTCTAGCTTCGGTAGCCTTACGCGCATGCCGCGGGCCAATCCTCCTTTCGTCGAGGGCCGCGTCATCCAACTTCGGCAGCTCCTCGACAAGGATCCCGCTGACGAGATCGGATGGTTCGGCCTGGGTCGCGCGCTGCTCGACCTGGGACGCCCCGGCGAAGCGGTGGAGCCCTTCCGCCGCGCGGTCGCCCTCAAGCGTGACTACACCGCCGCCTATCGAGATCTGGGACGAGCTCTCCTGGAGTCGGGCCAGCACGTGGAGGCCGCCGAGGTCTTTGCGCGCGCCGTGTGTCTGGCCGAGCAGACCGGCGACGTCCAGACAGGCCGGGAGATCCACGTCGTCTTGCGCCGCGCGGAATCCCAGCTACGGGAAAACTGATTCCCAACGCCCGTCAGGCGTATACTCGGCCCATGCCCGACGCCCGTTCGCTCTACAAAGAAGGCTTCCAACACTTCGCGAACGATCGCCTGGACGAAGCCATCGCCTGCTACGACCGCGCCCTCGAGGCGGACCCGGAGCTGGCCATCGCGTGGAACGGGCTCTCCATGGCGTATCGCAACAAGGGCGATCTGGACCGGGCCATCCAGGCGGCGCGGCGCCTGATCGAGCTCGAGCCCGACGACGCCCTGAGTCACACCAATCTGTCGATCCTTCTCCAGAACAAGGGGATGGTTCCAGAGGCCGAGGAGGCCATGGCGGTGGCGACAAGGCTCCAGATGAAATCCCAGGGAGCCTGAGCCCGAGCATGGCTGCCGAACCGAAATCGTTTCACCTGGCGCCGGAGGTCCACTCCTATCTCGTGGAACACGGCACGCCGCCCGACGAAATCCAACGCGCACTGATCGAGGAGACCCGCAAGCTCGGCGGCGTGTCCATCATGCAGATCGCACCCGAGCAGGGCGCCTTCATGACGCTCCTGACGCGAGCCATCGGGGCCAGACGCGCCATCGAGGTGGGCACCTTCACGGGTTACTCGGCCCTGTGCATCGCCCGGGGGCTCCCCGAGGACGGGAAGCTCATCTGCTGCGACGTGAGCGAGGAGTGGACGTCGGTGGGTCGCACGTACTGGGAGAAGGCCGGCGTCGCCCACAAGATCGATCTCCGCATCGCTCCGGCGCTCGAAACCCTGCGAGCGCTTCCCCGCAGCCAGGACCTGGACCTGGCCTTCATCGATGCGGACAAGCCCAGCTATCGCGATTACTACGAGGAGATCCTGGTTCGCATGCGCCCGGGCGGCGTGATCCTGGTGGACAACGTCCTGTGGATGGGAGCGGTCGTGGATCCGTCGGTCAACGACGACCAGACCCGTGCGATCCGGGACTTCAACGACCGCGTAACCGCCGATGAGCGCGTGGACACGGTGATGCTCGCCGTCTCGGACGGACTCACGCTGCTCCGGAAGCGCTGACGTCCACACCGGCTCCCTCCTCGGGATCGCCGCGAAGCGCCCGACACAGCGCGCGAAAATCCGCCGCATCCGGGCATGCGACCTCCACGTCCTCGAACCGGATCCCCGCCGCGTGCAACATGTGCCGGGGCGCCCGCTCGGCGGCCTGGGGTCCATAGGTGGCATCGCCAAGCACCGGAAAGCCCAGATGGGCCAGGGTTGCCCGGATCTGGTGCAGGAAGCCGGTCCGGGGCCACACCTCCACCAGGCTGGTTTCCGCGTGGACCTCCAGGGGCCGCCAACGCATCTGGCCGAGACGTGCGCCCGGCGTCAGCTCGCCCTCCGCCAGCACCCGCACCCGGGCCGGCCGGTGGCGAGCGGTGACGAGCGGAAGCGAAATCTCGCCTTCCTCCAGAAGGCGGCCCGCCACCAGTGCCCGGTAGCGCTTCTCCACGCTGTGTTCCCGGAAGGCACTGCGCAGGCGCTGCCAGGCGGACTCCTGGGTTGCGAACAGCAGGGCGCCCGAGGTCTCCACATCCAGGCGGTGGACCACTCCGCTGCGAAGACCCCCTTCGCCCACGCCATGGACTTCCGGGTGTCGCGCAATCAAGGCGTTCAGGACCGTTCCCCCCTCCTGCTCCCGCAGCGGATGCACTGGCATCCCGGCCGCCTTGTCGATTGCCAGCCAACCCTCCCCCCGAGCCAGCACGATCAGCTCGAGATCCGGTTGGGCCACCGCCTGCTGATTTTCGGGGCGAACGAAGGGTGCCACCTGGACGCTGGCGCCGGGCACCAGGGGCGTGCCCTTGCCCGAGGCCGACACCCGGCGGCCGTCCAGGGTCACGGCCTCGCGGGCCAGCAGGCGCCTGGCCTGGGAGCGCGAGAGCTGCAGCTTCTCGGCCAGGAATACGTCGAGGCGCCGGCCGCGATCCTGCTCCGACACCTGAAGCGAACGGGGGGATGCGTCCATACAGCCGATTCTAGTGCCTCCTGAGCCCGCTCACGGGCGCGCAGCAGGTACGCAGCCAGGCGTCTGCGCTCTGCGGGTCCGATCGGGCCGGGGGCGTGCAGCCCCACGCCCTTACTGATAGCGTGTATCGTGTAGACCCCCTGCAAGACCGGGAACCTCCCAGGCCCGGTCGTCAGCCGACATGCGATCGAACCCGAATCAAAACGCCGATCATCGCGTCGCCGAAAACCGCGTCGCCGTAATGGACGTGACCCTGCGGGACGGGGAGCAGACCCCCGACGTGGCGTACACGGCCGCCGAGAAGTTCCAGCTGGCGCGCCTGCTGCTGGAGGACCTGGGCGTCGACCGCATCGAGATCGGTCAGACCCGGGTCTCCGAGGGCGAGCGCGAGGCCGTAGGCATCATCACCGATTGGGCGCGCAAGGAGCGAGCGCTGCCGCGGGTGGAGATCCTCGGCTATTGCGATGGCCGCACCTCGGTGGACTGGATCCTGGAGGCCGGGGGCAAGGTCCTGAACCTGCTGGTCAAGGGCTCCGAGCTCCACTGCCGCCAGCAGCTGGGCGCCTCCCCGGAGCGGCACAGGGCGCGGGTGGCGGAAACCGTGGGTTACGCCCACCAGAAGCGTCTGCTGGTGAACGTCTACCTGGAAGACTGGTCCAACGGCGTCCGCGATTCCTTCGACTACGTATTCGCCATGGTGCAGCACCTGCGCGAGCTCCAGGTGGCCCGAATCTACCTGCCCGACACGCTGGGCATTTTCGCGCCGGACGACGTGGATCGGTACGTGGGCCTGATGACAGCCACCTGGCCCGACACGATCTTCGAATTCCACGGCCACAACGACTACGGTCTTGCCACTGCCAACTGCCTCGCCGCCGTGCGCGCCGGCGCGCGCGGCGTGCACACCAGCGTGAACGGAATGGGCGAGCGCACGGGCAACTCGTGCCTGGCCGAGGTGGTGGCAGCGCTCCACGACCACTCCGGCGCCCGCACCCGGGTGAACGAGTCGCGCCTGTCTGCGGTGTCGCAGATGGTGGAAACCTTCAGCGGCAAGGACCTGGCCGCCAACTCGCCCATCATGGGCCGTGACGTCTTCACCCAGACCGCCGGCATCCACGCCGACGGCGATGCCAAGGGCGATCTCTACGTGTCACGTCTGGCGGCCGACCGGTTCGGCCGGCGGCGCCGCTACGCCCTGGGCAAGCTTTCGGGCAAGGCGTCCCTCGATCAGAACCTCAAGGCCCTGGGGATCGAGCTGCCCGACGCGGACCGCGGGCTTGTGCTGCGCCGCATCGTCGAGCTCGGCGACAAGAAGCACACGGTGAGTCCCGAAGACCTGCCCTACATCATCGCCGACGTGCTCAAGTCACCGGAAGAGCAGCTGGTGCGGATCGAGCGCTATCGGGTGGAGGTCGAAACGGGCGTAACGCCCAAAGCGGAAGTTTCGGTGGCCTACCGGGGCAAGACCGCGAGCGCCGCGGGCATCGGAGACGGCGGTTACGACGCCTTCATGAACGCCCTGGCCAAGGCGGTCAAGAAACTCGGCATGAGCTTGCCGCGCCTGGAGGATTTCCGGGTGCGCATCCCGCCCGGCGGCCGCACCGGAGCGCTGGTGGAGACGGTGATCACCTGGAAGGACGACGACTCGGACGACGGAACCTTCTCGACCCTGGGGGTCGATTCGGACCAGCTGGCCGCTGCGGTAATCGCCACCGAGAAGATGCTCAACGCCCGGGCGCCCCGGAAGCCCGCGAAGGCCCGCAAGCGCCGCCTGCGGGCCTCGAAAGCGAAGTCTCGATGAGCGCGGCACTGGCCAGCGGAGTTCATCGCGCCGCCAGCGGAGTTTATCGCGCCGGGTGGATGCTCTCGCTTCCCCTGGCGGTCAGCTGCGCCTCCACGCCCGACGTGGACCCCCGCTATCGCCCGGTGGAGAACGTGCTCGAAGTGATCGGGGTGCTTCGGCGACACATCCCCGACGACACCTATCGATTCGAGCCCGCCCACGACTTCACTGGCCGCAACGTCTACCGCAGCTCGCTGCTGCGCCTGGAGAGCCTGGAACGCGTGCACGATGGTGCACTGCGCGCGGGCTACATGGACGGGGTGATCGCGTTCGCCAAGGGTCGCTCACTGGAGAGGCTGCGCGCCTTCGACCTGGCCGCGGGAAGCTACCGGTTGGCCGCCGAGCGCGACGAGGCCCTCCGCATCGAAGCCCTGCGCAGCGCGGACGTCTGCGATTCGCTCCAGGAGGCGGCGGGTGTGGGGGTGGACCTGGACGACCTGGCGGGGGATCGGGCTCCCCGTCCCGCCACCGATCCGGATGCGATTCTGCGCGCGTACGACGAGCGCGAGCTGCTGCTCTCCGAAGTGGCCCAGGCGGTCGAGGACACCCACTACACGGCCGTGGTGTTCGAGGAGATGGAGCGCGCCGACATGTCGCGGGCCAGCTACTTCACGGCGCTGCGCAAGATCCTGCCCGAGGGCGACGTGCGGGCAATCGCCGAGCTGCGTCGGGTGGTGCGCCGCCACCCGGAAAGCAAGCTCGCGAACCGCCACATGCTCCAGCTGGGAAACCTGTACGCGGACATCGCCGGGGAGTACGTGGACGCCTACCCGCCCGAGAGCCTGCAATTCGACGTGGCCCGCTTCCGCGACCTGACGGCGGCGGCCTCGCAGCTCTACGAAACCGTGGCGAGCCAGGACGGCACACCCGAGAAGCTCGAAGCGTCCCGCCGCCTCGAGGCCTTCCTGGCCTTTTCCCTGAGAGTCGATCGTGATCGCTTCACACCGTAACCGCGAACCGCAGGGGATGGCGGCGGTGGGCGCCTGCCCGGCGCTTCTGGCCTGCCTGGCGCTTCTGGCCTGCCTGCCGATCATGGCTTGTCGCGGGCCGGCGGCCGTGCCCCTCTCGATGTTGGAAAACGACCCCCGCCTCTCGAATCGGGTTCCCGATGCCGCCGACCGCACGGCGGCCCAGCTGGCCGCCGCCGCCCTCACCTCCGACGAGGAAGGCACGGCCCGGGCCCTGCGACGCCTGGAAGCCATCGACAGCGCGCTGGAGTTGTGGGAGGGACAGTCCACCGGACTGACGCCCGTATCGGCCGACCTGATCAACGCGACCCGGGGCGACCCGCGCGCCTACCGCACGGCTACCCACCGCCTGCTGGAGCGCGACGACCTCGACCCGGCCCTGCGCACCCGGCTGGAAGAGGCGGAGCGGGACGATCCCCTCTATCTGGCCGACGCCCGCATGCGCGACGTGCGCGTGTGGCAGATGGGACGCGCCTTCAACGCCGTGGCCGAGCCCGTGGGCCGCTCGATCCTGACTTCTTCCGTGGCGCCGTATCGGTTGGCCGCCGCGTTGATCCAGTACGCCGCCGAGCTCTACACCGCAGAGGCGCTCACGCTCCAGGAACGCCAGGCCCTGGATCACTGGAAGCGCTTCGTGGCCGAGCACCCGGATTCGTTCGAGGCCAGGAAACTCGAGCCCCGCATGGAGCGGAGCCAGTCGCGCTTGAACGAGCTGCAGCGCGACCGGGCCGTTCACTCGGCGGAGCGGGCCCTTCGCGAGGGCCGGGTGCGCCTGGCCCTGATCTACGCCGATCGCGCCCTCGACTACGCGCCGGAAGACCCCAAGGCCTCAGAAATTCGCGAGCGCGCCGCCCGGGTGCTGGACCGGGAGCGCGAGAAAAACGACACCAGCTTGATGGCCGCCCAGATCGCGACCCCCGCCGGAGAGGCCGAGGCCAGTTACGAGCTGGCGCTGGCCCTGCTGCTGCCCGACCGGGACGTGGAGTCGGTGGCCAGTGCGCTCCTGTTGGCCGACCGCCAGGGCCCCCTGGCCGACGAGGCCCGGTTCGCACTGGCCCTGGCCCGGGCCGAGCAGGGCGACGAGGACGACAGCTGGAAGCGCTTCGAAACCATCGCCGATCACGGCGTCGCGAACTCGAACATGGCGCGGTACGCCCAGACCCTGGTGTCGTCGCCGGCCCAGAACCCCTACCAGGCCTTCCGCAGCAGCCTCTCCCGCGATCGCTGGTACAACGCGCGCTGGGTGATGCTGGGCCGCTGGTATCGCGGAGTACCCGATCGTGGCATCCCCCGGCCCATCGAGTGGCTGATCGGCGCGCCCGCCGTGGCACGCGACATCATGTCGTCGCCGGTGCGCCTGATCCAGCTGCCGTGGAAGGCGCCCACCACGGGACGCAACGCGCGGGTCTACGCCCGGCGCTACCTGAGTCGCTACCCCCACGGTGCCCACGAATACGAAGTGCGCGACTGGCTCGAGTCCTACGAGGCCAGGCACGACAACTGGTTCGGCGTACTGGCGGTGGCCGAGGGCCGCGAAGGCCTGAGCGACGAGCGGCGCGTGGAGCTGCGCGCCAAGGCGGCACAGCAAGCGGTCGACATGGCGAGCCACGAGCCGCGGCGCGATGTGCGCAACACCATGCTCCGCCACGTAGCCCGCGAATTCCCCGACACCGTGGCCGGCGTCGCCGCGGGACACGCGGCGCGCGTCGAGGTCGAAGAGGCCTCGGAACAGCGCATCCGGATCTCGCGTGGATTCCTGCTGGAGAACCCGGAGGTAGCGGGCCCGCGCGGCCTGGCCCTGGGCCCCGGACTGCTTGACGAGGACCTCTCCAACGGGGAGCTCCACCCGCTGGGCGTGGCATTCCTGGGCGAGCGCACCCTGGAGATCAACCTGGTGGATCAGGGCTCCGACGAGGACGATCCGCCGAAGGCCGTGAAGCGCCGCATCTCGCCCGAGCGCCTGGCGCGCCTGGTCTCACAGCTGGAGGAGACGTCGATTCGCAATGCGCTCCTCGACGCCGACGACGTGCAGGAGCCCGACGCCCAGCGCGATGTGTACTTCGAGAAGGTCCGCCTGGGGCTGTCCGCGTCGGTGGATCCGCGCGCGGCGTCAGAATCGCATTACGTGTATCGCGGGCTGCGCGAGCGCTACGGCGTGGTGCGGCGGCGCGAGCCGATCCTGCCCTTCGACCTGGTGATCCGCGGGTCGATCAGCGACCTGAGCATCGGCGCCTTCCCGCGCATCCGAAAGCCCCGCGAAACGCCGGACGCGTTCCTGTACAAATAGGCGCGAGATCAGACCGTTTCCACCGCGGCGCGGTCCCCGCGCAGCCGGTAGAGCAGCACCAGCAGCAACAGCGCTCCCAACAGCATCGTCGACTGCGCGACGTTGAACGCCGTGGCGGCGGTGACCTCCAGGATCCGGTAGCGGTTGGCCAACAGCAGGAAGGCAGCGGCCAGGGCGATCCGGGGGCCGGCACCGGGCCGTGGCGAACGCAGCGCCGCGGGAAGCGCTGCCGCGAAGATCGGGAGGGCGATGCCGTAGTGGTGGTCCCAGACGATGGGGGCCGCCATGGAGAAGCTGAGCCCCGCGATCATCAGGTCCTCCAGGCTCGCGGTATTCGCCCGACTCCGGCGCCAGAAGAGAGCGGCGCCGATCAGCAGCAACGACGACAGCCAGGTTCCCGCGTAGACCGCCGGGTGGAATGGCGGAAACTCGTTGCCGCTCCACACCAGATTGTTGCCGTTGAACAGCAGGCGGTGCAGCAGTCCGTTCATGGATTGGTTCTGGTGAAAGCTCTCGCCGTGTTGCCCCAGGTAGCTGAGAGCCGACAGGTAGTCGACGCAATCCGCCCAGCCGTAGATCAACAGCGACACCGCCGCCAGCGGCACGAGGACGAGCCCCAGACCCGTTGCGAACTGCTTCTGGCGGCGCAGGACGGCCCAGACCAGCAGCAGGGCCAGCGGCGGCTTGATGGCGCAGATCGCCCCGAACAGGGCACCCGACGCGCGGCGATGGCCGGTGATCCACGCCAGCAGTCCACCGGCGAACAGCGGGTTGATGAAGGTCTGGATCTGCCCGATGTGGTACGCGCGCACCACCGGGTAGAAGGTGAGGGTGAAGGCGAGACCCAGGCCAACGAGCGCCGCCGTCTCGCCGGGCGGGCCCCGCAGGCGGGTTCCGCCCCCCGTGCTCAGCTTGAAGATCCATGCGGTCAGCACCGCGGTGGCGACCACGGCCAGCCACGACAGCGTGTTCAGGAAGCCATCGCCCATGATCCCGAGCAGACGCAGGGGCTCCAGCAGCACCAGGCTGGTGGGAGGGTACTGGAACTTGACTCCCCGGTTCAGGAGTACCTCGGTGTAGAGCGGAAGAGTGTGGGGGGTGTGCAGGTAGCCCAACGCCTGGCGCATGGGCGTCCACGAATCGCTGCCTGCCTGACGCCCGAGGTAGGACGCGGTGAAACTCAAGGTGGTGGGCATGACCGACTGCCGGGGCAACGACGCCACGCTCCAGGCCAGGAGCCCGTTCACCAGCAGCGCGTTGGTGGCGACGAATCCGGCGAGCCACGCAAGCAGGCGCGGCTTCACGGGGAATCCGCGCCGTAGGCTTCGGCCAGGATCTGCACCGGGTGCACCACGCGGGCGCGCAGCCCGGCGCGCACCACACCGGCGCGGAGCTGCATCAGACACCCCGGGTTGCCGGTCGCGATCACATCCGGATCCGCTGCCGCCAGCGAAGTGAGTTTGCGGTCGAGCACCGCCTGCGACATCTCCCGGTGGGTCAGGTTGTAGATTCCCGCCGCACCACAGCAGCTGGCCGCATCCTCGTGAGCCACCAGCGTAAGACCGCGAATCCGCGAAAGCAGCCGGCGCGGCGCCGCCTCCACCTTCTGGCCGTGCACCAGGTGGCATGGATCGTCGTAACACACCCGCGCCTCGAAGACGCCCGGCGGATCGCGCAACCCCTTCTCGTCGAGAAACTCGCTCACGTCGCGCACGCCGTCGGAGAACGCGTCGGCCTCGCCGGGCAACCAGTGCCTCGTATCGCGCATGGCCGCACCGCAGCCCGCCGAGTTCACCACGATGGCATCCAGGTCGGCCCCGTCGAAGGCCGACAGGTTCCGCCGGGCCAGGCCGCGGGCAAAGTCCAGATCGCCCGCGTGGGCGTGAAGGGCCCCGCAGCAGGCCTGGGTCGGGGGCACCACCACGTCGAAACCATTGCGGGTCAGGACGTCCGCGGTGGCGGCATTCACGTCGGCGAACAGCTCCGGCATCACGCAACCCACGAACAGGCCCACGCGCCCGCGCCGCTCGCCCCGAGCGGGAAGGATCCCGGGGAGCGGCCGGCGCAGCGCGCGTGCCGGGACCCGAGGCAGCCCGGCCTGCAGCGCACGCAGCCCGCGCGGGAGCAGCGCGCAGCCCAGGCGATCGAGACCCAACCACTGCAGCATGGCCAGACCGTGGAAGAGCCAGCGCAGTCGTTTGCGATTCGGGATCAGATGTCGCAGCGCCAGGCGTTCGAGTGTTTTGGCGGGTCCCTTGCGAAGTTCGCTGGCTTCCACCTGGGAACGCGCCAACTCGAGCATGGAGCCGAAGCGGACACCCGACGGGCATGCCGTCTCACACGCGCGGCAGCCCAGACACAGGTACGCCTCGTCGGCCACGGTCTGCGAGAGATCGATGCGCCCCTCGGCTACAGCGCGAAACAGATAGATGCGACCGCGGGGCGACGAGATCTCGCTCCCGGTTTCGCGGTACGTGGGACAGGTGGGCAGGCACAGCCCGCAATGCACGCAATCGAGCGAATGCCCCAGGATCTCGTGCCAGACCTCCGCGTCGTTACCGGCCGCCACTCAGACGCACCCGGCGAAGCGGCCCGGGCTCAAGACGCCGCCCGGGTCGAAACGCTGCTTCAGGCTGCGCGCGAGGCGCCGGTTGGCCTCCCCCGCGCCGAACACATCGCGCCCCCGCTTGGCCCACGCCGGCGCCGACTCGCAAAGAAACCCACCCCCGGCCCGGCCCGCCACCCGCGCGGCCCGCTGGAAGACGGCGTGGAGTTCGTCCTCGTCACCGCTTTCCACGGAAAGCTCCGCGTACAACAGACCCAGTCCCGGGTATGCCACCACCCGGTCGCTCGACGAGCAGAGCGCCTCCCAGGTGTCGGCGAAGCGCGTGGGCAGGGCATCGATCCGGAAGCGCAGCCCGCCGGTCTCCGGGGACGCGAACGCAGCCGCACGCTCGACAGCGTCCGGCGCGGCAGGGCGGGCCCCGACCTGGGCTTCGAGCCATGCCGCGTCGCGCGCAACGCTTGCGGCATCGCCGGCGAGTTCCAGCACCAGGCGCGTCGCGCCCGAAGCCGCGACGAGGACTGCCGCGCGCACGCTGAATCGCCGGGCCGCCGCCATGCAGCGCTCGGCCAGACCCGGTAGCTCCGGATCCAGCGCCTCGACCACCCGGATCTCCTCGGGGCGGGGCCGAAGCCGCAGCCACGCGGACTCGATCACACACAGGGTCCCGAACGATCCCGTATAGAGCTTGTTCAGGTCGTAACCGGTCACGTTCTTCACCACGCGCCCGCCGCAACGCGTTCGCTCACCGGAGGCGAGCACCACCTGAAGGCCAAGCACCAGGTCGCGGGGGCGCCCGAAGCCCAATGCCCGAGGACCCACGGCCGCCGCGGCGAGCACGCCGCCCACCGTGGCCCCTGCTCCCGACGCGTCCAGGGGAAGCTCCCACCCGCCCGGGAGCACGCGCTCGCGCACCTGGGCCAGCGTCGTGCCGGCGTGCACCTGGCACACCCCATCGTCGGGATCGAACTCGGAAACGCCCGACAGACGCTCGGTGGAGAGCCACACCAGGTCTTCGCGGTCCGGCAGGTTGCCAACACCCACGCGATTGCCTCCTCCCAGCACCACCGCCGAGAGTCCGACGGCGCCCAGGCTCATGAGGCTGCGCGCGAGCGACTCGCCGTCGGATGGGCGCAGTGTCACGTCGATGTCCACCCCGTCGAGCCTGCGGGGCGCGTGCTCCGAGATCGCGTCGACGCCCACTGCCGCCGCCAGCTTCGATCGCAGCTCTGCGGGAATCATGCGTCCAGCGGAACGCGATCGTAGCCGCGCGCCTTGGGATTGGCCTCGACGCAGAAACGCGTGGAGGGGAAGATCTTGCCGGGGTTGCACACGCAATCCGGATCGAAGCTGGCGCGCAGCCTCCGCATGGCATCCAGATCGCCCTCGCTGAAGAGAAGCGACATGAAGTCGCGCTTCTCGCTGCCAATGCCGTGTTCGCCGCTGATGACGCCGCCGGCTTCCACGCAGGTCTCGAGGATCTCGCTACCGGCTGCCATCACACGTGCGAGCTCGTCGGAATCGCGTCGGTCGAACGAGATGTTGGGATGCAGGTTCCCGTCGCCGGCGTGGAAGACGTTGGAGAGTTTGAGCCCGTAGCGATCGCCGATGGCGCAGATCTTTTCCAGCACCTCGGGCAGGCGCGACCGGGGAACCACCGCGTCGTGAACGTAGAGGTCCGGAGCCAGTCGCCCCATGGCCCCGAAGGCGCCCTTGCGTGCTCGCCAGAAGCGCTGGCGCTCCGCGTCGTCGCGAGCCACCGCAACGCGGGTAGCACCATTTGCGCCGGCGATCTCGCGCACGCGCTCTACCTGGGGCGGGAGCGAATGCCGTGGCCCGTCGAGCTCGACGATGAGCACGGCGCCGGCATCCGTGGGAAGACCCGCGGCGTAGACACTGGCTTCCACGGCGGCGATGGTGCGCTTGTCCACGATCTCGAGCGCCGCCGGAACCAGCCCGTCGCCGATGATGCACCCCACCGTTCGACAGGCGGTCACCACATCGGGAAAGATCACCAGCAGGGTCTCCACCGATTCGGGGATCTCCTCGAGCCGCACGCTGGCCTTCGTGACCACGCCCAGGGTGCCTTCGGATCCCACCACGGCTCCCACCAGGTCGTATCCAGCAGACCAGCCGGTGTCGGAGCCCAGGGTCACCAGCTCTCCGTCGGGAAGCACCAGATCCAGTGCCAGCACGTGGTTGGTGGTGGTTCCGTACTTCAGGGTGTGAGGCCCACCCGCGTTCTCGGCGATGTTGCCGCCGATGGTGCAGGCGAACTGACTCGAGGGATCCGGCGCATAGAAGAGACCGTGGCCGACCACCGCTCTTGAAATATCGGCGTTTATCACGCCCGGCTCCACAACGGCGCAGCGATCTTCCGGGCTCACGTGGAGAATGCGGTTCATCCGCGAGCACTCGATCACGACCGAGCCCTCGTTGGCCACGGCTCCGCCCGAGAGGCCGGTTCCGGCCCCGCGCGGCACGAAGCTGGCGCCGTGCTCCCGGCAGGCCTTCACGATGGCAACCACGTGATCGGCGCAGCTGGGAAAAACCACCACCCCGGGCGTGCCCGTATGCAAGGTGAGCCCGTCGCACTCGTAGACGAGCAACTCCTCCGGACGTCGCAGGCAGGCCTGCTCCCCGACGACGGACACCAATGCGTCGATGAGCGTGGACATGACCGGGGAATTGTATTTCTTTGGCGCGGGCCGCGCCGGAGGGCGCCCGGCGCCGGGGTTCATGCGAGACCCAGGCGCTCCAGGTCTTCTTCGCTCAGGCCCAGGTGGTGCCCGACCTCGTGTCGCACGGTGATCTGGATCTGCTCGATCAGGTCGTCGCGGTCGCGACAGACCTTCTCCAGGTTGCGCTTGAACAGGACGACGCGGGTCAGCTCGGTGGGCTGGCTGGTGACCTCGGCCTCGGTCCGCGGAACACCGTAGTAGAGGCCCAGGATCTGCGGCGAGATGTTCTCCCGACCCAGGAGATCCTCGGACGGGTAGTCCTCGATCAGTATGGGAACGTCGGAAACGTACTCGCGGATCGAGCGCGGCAGATTCTCGAGCGCCTCGTCCGCCGCGCGACGGAACATGGCCTCGTCCACTTCGGAGGGCAGCGGATACTGCTCCGGATCGAGGGAGTTGGCGCGACCGAAGGCGCGCTGGGACTCGTCGGCCTCGTCCAGCCGCTCGAGCACCAGACCCAGGTAATAGGCGGCGTGAGCCGATTCGGCATCCAGGCGAACGGCCATATCGAGACAGCGACGCGCCTCCTCGAAGCGACCCAGCTCGAAGAGGATCTGACCCTCGAAGGCCCGATAGAAGCCCTGGTCACCCGCGGTCTTGAGGGCGCGACGCACCAGAAACAGGGCGCCGTCCAGGTCGTCCATGTAGAACACGGCCTTGGCCTTGAGATAGTGGACCTCGGCCTCGGTACCGCGGTCCAGGCGCGGGAATCCGGGGCTGCCGGACATCAGCTCGTCGCAGAGCTGCACGGCCTGTTCCAGCTCGGCCATGTCTTCGACAAGCAGCTCGATGCGGTTCAGGTGGGCCGGAACGAATTTGACATCGGCCTGCAGCGAGCGCTCGAACTCGTGCAACGCTTCGTCGAGTCGCGAGCTCTCCGAGAGAATCTCGCCGCGCTGGTTGTAGGCTTCCGCGCCATCCGGGACGGCGAGGATCGCTTCATCGAGCCAGGCGAGCGCCTCATCGGTGCGCCCGCTGTGGGAAGCGTCCATGGCCTGGTCCAGACAGTCCCAGTAGCGGTCTTTGTCTTTCATCTTTCCGTCGCTGGAAGGGGGGGGCAGACCCCAGCCGGTTGAACGCTCAGAATAGCAGACACGGCCACTCGACCTCGCTTCGGGTCCCCGTCGGGACCAGTTGGCAAGTGGCTGGCTTCATTGACGTTTTTCCAATCTTTTCGAAACCCGGATGAGCCGTTCCGCAGACCGCAGCAGAGACTCCAAACCGCTGTTTTGACGGTCTTTTCGACCGTCTCGGACCCGGCTCAGGAGGCAGCGCTGGCCTCGGAACTGGGCTCTTCCCGGGGCTGATGGATCAGGATCCGGGTGCAGTTGCCACAGGTGATGATCTCCTCGCCCCTCAGGATCTCGATGTAGCGCTGCGGCGGGATGTTGACCCGGCAGCCCTGACAGAGCTCACCCGAGACCATCGCGATGGCCGGGCTCCGCCGCCTGGCGATGCGGGTGTACTGGGTGAGCAGGGGGGCAGCCACGCCTCCGGCCACGCCTTCACGCTGGGAGCGCAGGGCCGCGAGCTCCGTCCGCAGCTCCTGTTCGCGGGCGTCGAGGGCCTTGGCCTCGTCGTCCAGGCGACTCCCGACCACGAAGGCCTCGGATTCGGCCTCGGCCTGGCCGATGCCGGCTTCCTCGATCGTCTCCATGCACTCGAGAATGGCAGTCTCGCAGTCCGAGATGCTCTGCTTGGCGCGCTCCATTTCGTGGAGCAGCGCCGTGTAGGCTTCGTTGGTCTTGACCTGGAATTGTTGGCCTTCCAGTCGCTGCAACACGGCCTGCTGATCGGCGAGCTGGGCCTCGACGCGACGCTGCTCGGCCTCGGCGGCCCGTACGGCCTCGCTGGCTGCCTCCACGCGTTGGTCGCACTCGGCCCGCTGCTGCGCCCGGGCTTCGCGCTGACCGGGCATGGCGGCCTGCTCGTCTTCCATGTGCGCGAGTTGATCGTCGAGGCCTTGCAGCTCGACCAGCTTGTCCAGATCCTTGACCATTCCCCCGGGAGTCTACTACCGATTGCCGGCCGCGGGGGCCGATTCAATCCAGGTAGCCCAGGTTCCGGAGCCTCTCCCGGTCCTCCTCCGAGATTTCGCGTCCTGCGCTCAGCTCCTCCGGGTCCTGGCGCGCCATCCAGGCCGCCAGATGGGCCTTGAGCACGGCCACCTCGGGCCGGTCGGCGGCGTAGAGGTTGATCTTCTCCTCGGGGTCCTCGCTCACCTGGAAGAGATCCCACGCCAGGGAATCCACCTGGAAGGGCGTGAAGATCAGCTTCCAGTCGCCCAGCAGCACGGCCCGGAAGCGCCCGGCCGTATCGTTCCGAACCCGGCGCCTGACCGCCTCGGGAAAGTACGAATGGCCGCTCTCGATGAAGACAGGCTCGGAATCGAGAGCCTCGCCTCGCATGCATGCCACCAGCGAGCGACCCTCGAGCTGCTCCCGGGCCTCGGGCGGTAGCTCGCGCCCCAGGAGTTCGACGAGTGTGGGCACCACATCCACCAGCGAGACCCAGCCACCGCAGCGGCCCGACCCGGATTGCGGATGCGATTCCGGGAGCACCACCGCCAGGGGAACCCGGGATTCGGCGTTGTACACGTAGTCGCCGTGGTCGAAGTAGAAGTGGTGCTCGCCCAGGCTCTCGCCGTGGTCCGCCGTGAAGATCACGATGAGATCTCCCCCCGTGTGGTCGCGGAAGCCGCCCACCAGGCGCTCGATCTCCGGATCCATGCTGGCCACGTCGGCGGCGTACAAGCGGCGCACGTGCTCGTTGACGGAATCCGGCAGGTCATTCTCGTGAGTCACCTGGCGCTTGGAGAGCTCGCGGGGATATGCGTGTCGCGGCGGCGACATTTCGCCGAACTGGAAGCGGTAGGGGCCGCGGTAATCGGGATCGAACTCGGCGGCGATGGCCGGGTCCGGGTGGTAGGGCACGTGGGGATCGATGTAGTGCACCCACGCGAACAGCGGATAGGCGGGATCGAAGCGCCGCAGCTGGCGCAGCGCCGCGTTCGTGGTGGCCCGCGCGTCGCGTGCGTCGGGGGCCATGTCGTAGACCTCGAAGCCCCGGTCCAGGCGGCGGCTGCGGGGCAGCACGTGATTGCTCACCACCGCCATCGTGCCGTAGTCCCACCCGCCCAGGATCTCCGCCAGCGGGATGACGTCGTCTGACAGGGAGTCGGTGAGGGTTCGCACCCGCGTCGTGTGGGGGTAAGCGCCGGTCAGCAGCGAGGCCAGCGCAGGAGTCGTGCGCGGTACGGGAGACACCGCCTGCTGGAAGTAGAACCCCTGCGCCAGCAGCGAGTCCACGAAGGGCGTGGTGGGGCGGTCGTAGCCGCTGGCGCTCAAGTAGTCCGGGCGCAAGGTGTCGACGGAGACCAGCAGCACGCTGAGATCGAGGGGGTCGGGTCGGGCACAGGCCAGGAGGAGCGTCGAGACAACGACCCCCGGCACCGCGTACCCGCATCGGATCTGCCATCCCATGGAGGATCCAGACTAGTTCACCGGGCTGCACACGGCTTCGCCTCTCGGGGCGGGTCCCCCTATGTTGTGGCCATGACCCCGAAGTCGCGGGCCGTGGCCACGCAACTGGGCGTGGCCGGCCTCTTGCTGGCTGTCTACCTCTTCTCCTCGTTCGAACTCTCCGGCAGCGCCCGAATCCTCGAGCTCAACAGCGCGATCTTCGACATCGACGCGGGGCGGGTGGTGGGAGACTGGACCGGCAACGGGCCTGGCCGCCGCACCCACGTGCACCCGCTGGCCAAACTCGCCCTGGCTCCCCTGGGAACGGGGTTGCGCTTCTCGCTCGGCCTGGGCGACCTGGGAGCCGCGCGCTGGCTCACGGCCCTTGCCATGACCCTGAACGCCCTGTTGGTGGGACGCCTCGCCGTGCAACTGACCGGCGGGGAGCGAACTCCCGGCTGGGTGGCCGCGATCGTGTGCGGCGTGTCCTTCTCCTCGGTGCTGCTGGCAAGTGTTCCGGACACGGCCTCCGTCTCGGGCCTGGCCAGCGTGGTGCCCCTGCTCTACCTGAATCGTCGCTGGGGCAGAACGTTCGGCCGAGGCGAGGTGCTGGCCTGGGGCGCCATCGGCGTGCTGTGCATCGCCTTCACCATCACCCAGGCGATGCACTGGGGCATTGCATTGGCGGTGCGCGCGCTTTCGCCGGCGCGTCCCCCCGGTACCGGCAATGCGCGGCTGGCGGGGCGGTTCGCAGCTGCCGCCGCCGTGTGCGCCCTCGTGACCCTGGGCGCGGTGGAGCTGCAGCAGGCGCTGTATCCCGGAACGGGGCGCTTCTACGCCCGCAAGTCGCCCGATCGCGAGCTTCGGAGCTTCGGCCGCTTCGACAGCATCACGGCAACCCCCCTGCTCCACGCCACGCGCCTGGCCAATCACTTCGCCGGCGTGAACTTCGTGGCGCCCTTCCCGGGCTACTCGGACTTCGTCATGCGGCGCTGGCACCAGGGCTACTGGTCCCTCTCCCTGGAACAGGCGCGACCCGGGAGCTGGCACCCGGCGCAATGGGGGCTCTTCGCGGTGTGGCTTCTGGTGCTGCTGCCCACCGGCCTGTGGTTCGCGCGATTCGATCGGCGCTTCCTGGCGCCACTGCTCTGCATCGCGAGCCAGTTCGCCCTGCACTTCTTCTACGGGCGCGAGTACATCCTCTACTCGCCCAATTGGCACGGCGTGGTCACGGCAGTGCTGGTGGCGGCGGCATGGAACGGACTCGGCCCGCGGCGCAGCTGGCTGCCTGCGGCGGCCGCGGCCTTCTCGCTGGCGCTCGCCATCAACAGCCTGGCGGTGATGAACCGGGTGTATCGCGAGGTAGAGGGCGGAATGGAGCAGATCCACCGCGACCCCGACGGCCGACTGCGGAATCGCTAGAGCTTCCGCCTAAAGCGAACTCGGAGCGATGCCCGACCAGTCGCTGGGCTCCCGGGGCGCCGAGGCCCGCTCTACGTCCACGAGGATTCGCCGGTGCGCGCAACGTCTGGAAAGGGCTGGGTGAACGGGAAGCCGTACACCTCGCGCGCCACCGCGAATTTGTTGCTGCAATCCTGTGTCGCCGACGAGTACCTGCTCTTCGATCCGATCCCGGTCATGAAGCCCTGGGCAAAGATCGGGTGCAGCACGCAGAAGCCCGCGGCCGTGCCCACGTACTTCCAGGCCGCACGGGGCCTCGCAGATCCGGCAGAAAGTGTGGTGGGTTTCCACCCCTGGCCCTCTCGGTGCGGGGAACTCCAGCACCCGGTCTCCACCACACCGGATGATTGGCTGGCCCGAGGGACGCTTCCGGTCGGCGGCAGTGCTTGTGAGACCGCGCCAGGCATACGATCATCCAGGGCTGCGAAGGGGGGACGCATGCACGAACCGCGATGCACGGCGATGGTCATGGGTAACCGAGCGGGTGTGATCGAGTGGGCCAACGAAGGTTGGGGACACCTGGTGGGGCTTCCGGCGCACGCAACCCTCGGGAAACCCCTGGGCTCGCTGCTTCAACGCTACGCCGTCTCGCCCGCGGCGGTGGACTGGGTGAGTCGCCGCTTCCTGGCGGGTGAAACCTGCGAAATCGAGCTGACCATGCGTCCGCCGGACTCGCGCGGCGAACGTTGGCTTCACGTGCGGGTCGAGCCGCTTCGCGACGACGCGGGAGAGGTGACCCACTTCATCGCGTACGCCGATGACATCAGCGAGCTTTCGCACCCGGAGCCTGGATCCGTCGAGGAGTGCGATCTGTCGGAAGTGGTCCGCAGGGTGGCCGTGCCCCTGGCACGGGAGCTGGGAGATCTCACCCGATTTGATCCGGAACTGGCGCGCGATCTGCCCCCCGCCTACGCGGATCGGTTTCGCGTGGGCGCCCTGGTGCAGCACCTGATCCGCTGCGCCATCCACGCCATCGGGTCGGAGTGGGGCACCATCAGTCTCACCACCGGGCTGCTGGGCCTCGAGCCCGAGCCCATCTCCCCGGGCAACCCGGCGGTCGGTCTCCCGCTTGGCCCCTACCTGTTCGTGGAGGTCCACGACACGGGCCTCACTGACTGGGGAGAGGCGCGCTCGCGGATCAGCGGTCCCTTTCTTCCCGCGATCCATCCGCCCCGGGGCCAGCGCTTCCCGAACGCGATCCAACTGGCCTCCGACCTCGGCGGCCGCGTCGACCTGGTGCACGACGGCGGGCCCGGCACCGGCGTGGTGCTGGTGCTGCCGGCGTAGCGGGAGACCTGCCGCTCACAACCAGTCGGGCGTCGGGAGGCCCTTGCTTCGCAGGAATTCCGGGTTGAAGAGCTTGGACTGGTAGCGGGTTCCGAAGTCGCAGAGCACGGTGACGATGGTGTGGCCAGGGCCCAGTTCCTTCGCCATCCGGATGGCGGCGGCCACGTTGATGCCACTGGATCCGCCCAGGCACAGGCCCTCGTGCTTGAGCAGGTCGAAGATGATGGGCAGCGCCTCCTGGTCGGGGATCTGGTAGGCGTCATCGATGGGGGCGCCATCGATGTTCTTGGTGACGCGTCCCTGGCCGATGCCCTCGGTGATGGAGCTGCCCTCCGCCTTGAGTTCGCCGGACTTGAAGTAGCTGTACATGGCGGCGCCCATGGGATCGGCGGCCGCCGTGACGATGTCCTTGTTGCGCTCCTTGAGAAACTGACCCACGCCCGCCAGGGTGCCCCCGGTGCCGATCGCACACGTGAAGCCGTCGACCTTGCCGTCGGTCTGTTCCCAGATCTCGGGGCCCGTGGAGCGGAAATGTCCCGAGCGGTTCGAGAGGTTGTCCCACTGGTTGGCGTAGAGCACGCCCTTCGCCTCGCTCCCGGCCAGCTCCCCCGCCAGGCGCTCCGCGGTGTGGACATAGTTGTTGGGATCCTTGAAAGGCACAGCCGGCACCTGAAGCAGCTCCGCGCCGCATAGCATCAGCATGTCCTTCTTTTCCTGGCTCTGGGTCTCGGGGATCACGATCAGCGTGCGATAACCCCGCGCGTTTCCCACCAGGGCGAGACCGATCCCCGTATTGCCGGCGGTGCCTTCCACGATCAGGCCGCCAGGCTCGAGTTCGCCGCGCTCCTCCGCATCCAGGATGATGTATTTGGCGGCGCGATCCTTGACCGAACCTCCCGGGTTCAGGAACTCGGCTTTGCCCAGGACGGTGCAGCCGGTGAGTTCCGAGGCCTTGCGCAGCTTGATGAGCGGCGTCTGCCCGATGCTATCGATGAATCCATCGCGTACATCCACGTCCTCGAAATCCTCCGTTGCGATGCAATCGCGCCTCGGGCGACGGACATTCTACCGTGACAGCGCTGCATCCAGCAGGGCGAAGTCGGCGGGCTCGAGCGGAAGCTCCCGCGCCAGCTCGCGCGCGGCTTCGCTCATCTTGGCCAGCGTCTTGCGGGTCACCTCCAGCAGCTTCTCAGCCTCGAGCTTGTGTGACAGGTCATGGAATTGCGTCTCCAGGAAGACCAGGCACAGGGCATCTTCCAGGACCTGCACCTCCGGGTCGCGCGCCAGATTCCTCTTCTGCACCAGGTCCCGCACCCGGGCCCGGATCGTTTCGTCGTAGCCCACGTGGGCGAGGATCGCGTCCACCTCACGGGCGTGGAAGAGCTGGAGCTCGCGACGCCAGCGCAGGTATCCGACGCGCCCTTCGGGAAACCCCGCGCGCGGCAGCGTCCAGCGTCGGATGTGATGGGCGCGGGCCGCCAGCCGCAGGGCTTCGCTGGCCTGGGGCTGCAGCCGCTCGATCCACTCGCTGGCCAGCTCCGCGTGGGCCAGCTCCTTGGGACGCGAGCGGCCGCGCACCCACAGCCGCACGGGATCGTCGGCGTTGGCCGCGTCGATGGCGGCCAACGCCCGGACCATTCGATCGGGTTCGGTTGCCGCCACGCGACCTCGCTTTCGACGTGGGGATCTCGTCAGTACCGGGTGAGCGTCGGATCGATGCGATCGATCCAGGCCAGGATGCCGCCGCGCAGGTTCCAGGCGTTCTCGAAGCCCGCCTCCCGCAGCAGCTTCACCGCCCGGGAGGAGCGCGCGCCGGTCCTGCAGTGCACCACCACGTGCGCCCCCGAGTCGAGTTCGCCGATCCGCGCAGGCAGGCTGCTCAGGGGAATCAGCTGGCCGCCCAGGTTGCAGGTCTCGTACTCGCCGGTCTCGCGCACATCCACCAGCACGAAGTCGCTGCCGCCGTCGCGCAGCGCCTTCAGGTCGTCCACTTCGATGTCCCAATCGGTCTGGACCGGGGCCCGAGCGACCGTGCGGGCGGCAGGGCCTCCAAGTTTCTGGAGCAGGGCATCGGCCGCCACCACCTCTTTTGCCGTCACCGAAACCGACAGCGGCTTGCGCGGGTCGTCGCCATGGGCGCGGCTCAGCTCGCAGCCCCCGTCGAAAAGCTTCTCGAAGACCGGGGCGATGTCGCGGCGCGCCGCCTCGAAACCGTCGGCCGTATTCGGTGTGGCGAGCCGATCGAGATACTGGATCGTCACCACATCCGTCGCGAAGCGCAGGTTCGCCTTCTCGTCCTGCTCGATGGCCTGGATCGCAATCAGCGACTTCCGCAGCAGATCCCGCACCACCTCCGAGAGTGGCAGATCGCCGAAGCGCTTGCGGGTGGTGAGCAGCCCCGTGCGGCCGGCCGTCTGGTCGATGGCGTAGTCCACGTCGTGGCCCACCAGCAGCACCCCGGGTCCCTCGGGCACGTGCGCGTAGTCGGCCACGTCCAGCAGCAGTCCCTCGAGCGCGCCCTGCTGGATGAAGCGGTGGAAGACTCCGATGAAGGGCTCCACGTCCACGGCGGCGCCAGGATCGGGAGACACGAAGAACTTGACGGCGATGCGCTGCGGAGTCATGAGCGGCTCAGGCGGCGGGCGCGACGGCGGCGCTGATCCTCGCCTCGCAGCTGTGAGCCGCCTCGATGAATAGCAGCGACTCCTCCACCCGGCGCGATGCCTCGCCGCCGTCTACCCGGGCCGGGGGCTCCGTGTGCCGGGCCAGCAGGTATTGCCCGAACTTGCCGCCGGCGTATTTGTCGAAGAAGCGCTCCGTGTCGAAGAAGCGGGCCTTGAATTCCTTCACGATGTCGGCGGGCTCCTCGGTCACGTCGATGAACTCGGTTCGCACCAGCGCGCGCGCGGCCGAGAGCATGGCGCGATAGGCCAGATCCTCCGCTGCGTCGGGCTCGCCCTCTTCCAGAGCCACCTGGGCATCGAAGGCCTGGGACTCGGCCTTCACCACCTCGATCCCGAAAAGCGACACCACCTCGCCAGCGCACTCGCCCACGCCCAGATCGCCCACGGTGAAGTCGCGGGCGTCGCTCCAGTCGACGTAGAAACTCGGGTCTTCGTCGTATCTGGGTACCGCCATGAACGGCTTGATGATCTCGCGCACGTTTCGCTTGCCCATGCGCCGGGTCCAGTCCTGGAAGGACTCGCTCTTTTCGCGCCCCTGTGCGTAGGCCTCGGTCAGCGCGTCCACCGCCTCGGGAATCGCCTTGCTGGGCACGGAGCCCATGGCCAGGCCATAGGACCCGGCATTGTGGGTCCACTGGCCGCCCAGGATCACCTGGAAGTGGGGCGCCGTGCGCTTGTCGATCTTGCGGCTGTTTCCGTAGAAGCCGATGTCGGCCAGATGGTGCTGGCCGCAGCTGTTGAAGCAACCCGAGATCTTGATCTTGAGACCGGTGATGGCTTCGGGCAATGCCGCCGACTTCTCCCCCAGGCGCTTGCGCAGCTGGGCGGCCAGGCCGCGGCTGCTTGCGATGCCGAGCTTGCAGGTGTCGGTGCCCGGGCAGGTGGTGATGTCCACGATGGTACCGGCACCCGGAGCGGCCAGTCCCACCCGGCGGAGCGCCTGGTACAGGGCGGGCAGGTCCGATTCGCTCACGAAGCGCAGCACGATGTTCTGTTCGACGGTGGTGCGCAGGTTCTCCCCCACGAACCGACGAGCGATGTCGGCCAGGGCGCGTGCCTGGTCGGCGGTGAGGTCGCCCAGGGGAAGGTTCACGGTGGCAACCGCGTATCCCTCCTGGCGCTGGGCCATCACGTTGCTGGCGCACCAGGCCGGGAAACCCTCGGGCAGGTTGCCGGCGTCGAGCGCCTGCGCCGGGCGCGGCGCCTCGCCGCCGGTGCGGGGCAGGTCGTCCAGGAAATCGGTCCAGCGGGAGTCGTAGGGGATCGTCTTGCGCTCTTCCGCCACCAGCCGCCGGAACTCCTCGATCCCGAGCTTGGCCACCAGGAACTTGATGCGGGCGCGGCCGCGGTTCCTCTTCTCGCCGAGCCGCGCGAACACCCGCGCCACCGCCTGTATCTGGGGCAGGAACTCCTCGACCGGCGTGAACTCGCTCAGCACTTCGGCCTGGTGCGGCACCGTGCCCAGGCCGCCTCCCACGACGACCTTGAAGCCTCGCACCCCGTCGACCACGCGCGAGACGAAGCCCGCGTCGTGCATCTGGACCAGCCCGCAGGCCTCGTGCTCGCAACCCGAGAAGGCGGGCTTGAACTTTCGCCCGAAGTCCTGCACGTCCGGATGACCCAGCAGGAAGTGCATGAGGGCGCTCGCGTACGGCGAAACGTCGAAGGCCTCGGTCTTGCAGACACCGGCCAGGGGGCAGGCGGTGACGTTTCGCACCGAGTTGCCGCAGGCCTCGCGCGTGGTGATACCCACCGCGGCCAGGCGCCGCATCAGGTCCGGCGTGTCCTCGATGTGCACGAAGTGGAGCTGTACATCCTGACGCGTGGTGATGTGCAGGATCGAGTCCGAGTACTCCTCCGAGAGAGCCGCAAGCACCTCCAGCTGCTCGGATGAGACTCCCCCGTACGGAATCTTGATGCGCTGCATGCCCGGGGCATCCCAGAGCGTATCGGGCCCCTTGGTGGGCTTGGCCTCGTAGGGGAGAGCGCGCACGGCGATGCCGTCGGCGCGCTTGCCGTTGTCGTAGCGCTGCCCGTAGACACCACGGCGCAGACGAGTCTCGGCGAAGATCCTGTCTTCGAGCTTGCCCTGGCGGCGCAGCCCGATCTGACCCTCGAACAGGTCGATCTCGTCGGCCCAGGCCGCGTCCATGCGACCTGCGAGTTCCTGCTTCCAGCTCGTGCTCATGGGATCCTCGTGACCCGGCACCGTTCGCGCCCCCGTGCTGCGTCGCGAAGGATTTGGATGCCGGGTGGGGGGACCGGGATTCAAACCCTACAACCGCGCCCGGTGCGGAACAAGCCGCGCGTCGGATGCGGGCCGCTCTGGATCATCCCGAAATTCCGGTTTTATTTCAAGCCCTTATGGAATCTCGCGAGAGTCCTGGGGTCGTCCCGAAATTCGCAGGCTGGCCGCCACGCCCACTCCCAGCACCAGAAGCAGCGGAAGCAGGCTGGCCCGGCTGGCGGGCCACACCCACTCCCCCGCATTGAAGGAGTTCCAGCGCACGCGCTCCGAGCCGAAGGCGTAGATCGTGTAGGCGCGTCCCTCGTAGACCCCCAGATCATTGCTGGAGACGGGACCCTGGGGGCGATCGCCTGCGAAGTGGCGAAGCAGGTAGCGCACCGGGTTCTTCTCCGGGTTCGGGACCTGGGGATTCACGGCGGTAGCCAGCAGCATGAACGCAGCCGAGACGACGGCGAGACCCGTCGTGACCCATGGCCGGCGTTCGAAGGCCGGCGCGAGACCCAGGGCCAGGAATGGCAGCGCCGGGATCAGGTAGCGCGGCCCGAACGTGAATCCTGCGTGCCAGCGATCGAAGGCCGCGTTCACCACCAGGAAGATCGCGATCATCGCCACACACAGGATCGCCTCGTCTCGTGTCTCGCGGCGCGAGAACATGCGCCCGATCCCCAGGGCCGCCGCCGCCAGGACCGGACTCGTGAAGAAGAGGCCCCGGTGGCTGGAGAACAGGAGCTTCCAGGCAACCATGGCATCCGGAAGCGAGAACATGCCGAGCCAGCTCTCGCGGCCGCGGAACGTTTGCGCCATGTACGCGTGGGGAAGCGCGAAAGGGCTGCCGAAGCAGAGCGCGTGGTAGCTCGCGAGCACCAGCGCCGGCGCTATCCCGCCGGCGGCGAACGAAGCCAGCAACCTGGGGGAGCCGACCCGCCAGGCATAGGCCGCAAGCAGGGGCACCGCCACGCCGGCGCTGTAGTTGAACACCACGGCGAAGCCCGCGGCGGCACCGGCACCCGCGAACGCGAGCGTCCCCGCCCGGCGATCTGCGTCGGAGAGATCACGCGCCCGCACCAGCAGGGTGAACGCCAGCAGCAGCAGAATCGCCACGGGCACGTGGTCGAAGAGCATCGTCGAGAACGGGAACATCATCGTGCCCAGTCCGAACGTCCACGCGGCCGCCAGCTGAGGGAGGGGGCCAATCTCTGGGAAGAGCGCGCGCGACGCCCGGTAGAAGACCAGGCACCCGAGGGCGCCCACGAGACCCACGGAGAGTGCGGTGGCGAGCCAGGCATTGACGGTGAGCGAACGCCAGGCATCCGGATCGGCACCCAGCCTCGATCCGACCGCCTGGACCACCCCGTAGGCGGGTGCGGCCAGCAGGCTGATTCCCGGCGCCTTGTTGGGATAGACGCGCCCATCGTGCAGGGACAGATCACCGCTGTTGGGGTCGGGGACCGACTCGAGCGAGGGCACCGGCTCGGGCAGCGCGACCCGGCGGATCTCGAGCTCGCCGTCGCGCGTGACCGGGCGGTACAACAGGTAGTCGTTGATGCGAAGCTCGCCGGCCCCGACCAGGGCGCGAACCTGATCGAGACGGCTGTTCTGCTGCCAGCCTCCACCCTGGTGGAACCAGACGTACGCCAGGAACAACGAGAAGAAGAGGATCCACTCGGTTCGATCTGGCCTATGAAAGATCGGTCGACGCAAGCTGGAATGCTGCAAGCTCCCTCACAGCGGTGGGAACGACCCGGCGCCGGAACGTAGCGCGGACGTGTATCGTGTGTTCATGCTCCGCTCTGCCACGTTCCTCGCCATCGGGCTCCTGGTGGTCTGGGGCCTGGTGGCCCTGGTTCCGTACGCGGCGATGTACTCGACCCTGCGCCCGCTGTCGCGAGCCGAACGGGGTGAGCTTGCCTCGGACGAGGCGCAGAGCTTCCTGGTGCGGGCCGGGCGCGTGGACCTGCGCAGACGACTGGCGCTGCGCAGCCAGCGAGGCACCGCGCTTCCCTCGCCGCCGGCGAATGCCTGGCGCTGGGGCTACGAGGAATCGCTGCGGCTGCCTGCCGACGCGAAGATCTACCTGAATGATCCCCGGGCCGCCGTCTACTTCTACGGAACCTTCTTCTGGCTCCCGGCGCGGCTCGATGTGAATCCGGAGCCGGTGACGATCACGGGACACGCGAACCTCAAGCGCGGTGCGCGCCGCGTCCCCGAAAGCGACTTCGCCGAGCTCGAGCGTCGAGGATACAGCCACGTGGTGACGCGCGCCCACGAGAGCTTCGAGATCGTGGATCTTTCGCCAGCGGGAGAAGTACCGTGACCCGCGTGGGCGCCCTGCTGGCGCTGCTCGCCCTGTGGGCCTGCGGCGCGGCCCTGCTCACCCTGATCGCTCCCGCGCCCGACCGCCTTCCGCGATCCGCGCGCGCGGGCCTGGCCTTCGGGCTCGGCCTGCTGGTGATCTCCCAGTCGCTGTTCGCGGCCTCGTGGCTGGGCGCGACTCCGGCCTGGTGGGTGGGCGCGCTGGACGTCGCCGCGCTTGGCGGCCTGGCGCTGGCCCTGCGCCGCGATCGGCTCGCCGACTGGCTGCGACCGGCCCGGGCGCAGGCGACCCCGGGCCCCGGCTGGTTGCGCTGGCTAGATCGCGGCCTGCTGGCGGGGCTCGTTCTCGTGGTCGCTACCGTTTCGCTCTACGCACTGACCGAGCCGTTGGTCGAATGGGACGTGCTCGCCATCTGGGCCACAAAGGCGAAGCTGCTGCTCTTCGAGCCCATCGCCACCACCGGCTACTTCCAGGACCTTTCGAAGGGCTACTCGCATCTGGACTACCCGCTGCTGTGGCCTCTGTCGCTGTCGTGGATCTGGGTGGGCGCCGGCAGCCCCGACCTGTGGGCCGTAAAGGTCCTGGTGCCCGCGATGCTCGCCGCCTACGCCGCCAGCTTCTACGGACTGCTGTCCCAGCGCGCCGACCGTTCCACGTCGCTGCTCTTCACGTCCCTGTTGCTGGGCCTGCCCATGCTTCTGAGCCAGATCGCACGCATGCAGGCCGATCCGGTGTTGGGTTACTTCGTCATGGGAGCGGGCGCCGCCACCTGGCTGTGGCTCGTGGACGATCGCCGCGACTGCCTGCGGCTGGCGGGACTCTTCGTCACGGGCGTGCTCCTCACCAAGAACGAGGGTCTCGCGTTCTACGCAGTGCTGCTGGTGGCCACCGCGGCCGTCCTGCTGCGCGAAGGCTCGCGCCAGCGCTGGCAAGCAGGCGCTCTCTGGCTTGGGGCGCTGCCGGCGGCCGTCTCGAGCCCATGGTTCGTTCTGCGCGCGGGGATTCCCCGAGTGAGCGAGAACTACACCGGCCGCCTGGATCCGCAGATCTTCCTCGAGAATCTGCACCGCATCCCGGAGATCCTGGCAGGCGTCGGTGCCTACCTGCTCGACAGTCGCGATTGGCTGCTCTTCTGGCCGGCCCTGGCCGCGCTGCTGGTGCTGGCGGTGCGACACTGGATTCGCGGACCGCTCCTGTTCCTGTTCGTGCTCGCCGAGGCGCCGCTCCTGATCTATGGCGTGATCTTCGTGATAACGCCGTGGCGCCCGGCGGATCTTCTGGAGTTCTCGGCCAGCCGCCTGCTGCTCCACACCCTGCCACTGCAGGTGTTTCTCGCCGCCGAGGTGGTGCGGTCCGCCCGCCTGCTGCCGTGGCTCGACCGGGTCGACACCCGTTCGGGTCAGAGCTCCGCCTGACACAGCACGAGGGCGCTGCCCTCCAGCAGCCGGCCGCGATAGCGCTTGAAGATCACCCGCTTGTTCGCGCAGAGCACCGGGTCGCGCAGGATCGCGTCCACTCCGGGTCGCTCTCCCGTGTAACGCGCGTCGAGCACGTAGTAGAGGTTCTCGGCGCGCATCTCCCGGGCGCGCTCGAGGGGTGTCTCCATCCACACGGGCGACAGCAGCCGGAAGGTCAGCTGCGGGTAACGGGCGCGATTCACCTTGAGGGCCGTGCCCGGGTGTCCCCATTGGGCGTCGGCCACCAGGATCCCGGGTTCGAGAGCGGCAACCTGGTCCAGGAGTTCGCGGATGCCGCTGCCTCGCGCCCAGGGATCCGGCGTCTCGCGGATCGAAAGCTCCGTCTGTTCCCATTCCGCCAGCGGAATCCAGGACGTCGAGAGCTTCACCCCGAGAAGTGCCGCGACGCAGGCCCCGATCACGGCGGCGCGCGGGCGCGGCGGCACACGGGCGAAAACGACGCTGACGGCCACTCCCAGCGGTAGATAGAGCGTGTAGAGAGCCACGCCGAAGTAGCGCACGAAGAACACCTTGGCGAGCAGAACCACCGGCACGAAGGAAATGACCCACAGCGCCAGCAACAACAGGAACCGCGTGAAGAGCCTTCGGTCGGAGCGGAACAGCAGGACGGCCGCCACCATCACCAGAACCCCGGCCGCGATCCCGAAGATCCCCAGCTCTGGCCCCAGCACATCGCGCCCGTAGAAGGCCAGGGCCTCCCCCCAGCCGGCGATCGGCCACTCGAAGAGTTCTCCGAAGGACCGCACGAAGCTCACGTGGGCGTTGGCCTCGCGCACCGGCGCGAACTCCGCGGGCACCACGAGTTCGTGCAACCACAGCCCGAGCGCCGCGACACCTGAAACCTGGAGGCCCATGAGGCCCGCCCGCCGCAGTCGCGGCCGGCCGGGTTGCCCCGGCTCGATGCTCACGGCGAGCAGCGGCAGCACGGCAGCGAAGCCGATCCACAGGGCGCCCGTACCCTTGATGGAGAGCACCGCCACGAGAAGCAGCAACGACAGCGCACCCGAGATCCATCGGCGCCGATCGAGGAAGTCGAAGCTGAAGTACAGGTAGGCCGTACCCAGCCCGTAGAGAAAGGATTCGTTGAGCGCCACCGAATCGAAGTAGAAGAAGAACTCGGACACCACCACGAGTCCGGCCGCAACATGGGCCGCCGCTTCACTCCAGAGCCGCGCGGTCAATCGGTGCAGGAAGAACAATCCGCACAGACCCAACAGCAGCGACCAGATGCGCAGGCCGAGCAGGGGATCGTTCCAGAGGTCTACGCTGAGGGCGTCGGCCCAGTACTGGAGGGGCTGCTTGTACTCGCCGTACAACCGCCCGTTCTGGAACAGCCACTTGTTGTGGTCCCAGTCCGCCGCCATCTGCTGGGCCGCGTCGGCGTAGAGCATTTCATCGTTGTGGGGAGCAAACGCGAACAGCCCGAAGACCCGCAGGGCCACGTATCCGAGCCCGATCCCGATGATCCAGCGTGACCGCATGGAGGGTAGCTTGCCGATTCTTTATGATTTCCCGGCAGAGTCTCGGCCAGACCGTTCCCGGCATCAAGCCGGTATTCCTGATGGTAGGCTCCAGGGGATCAATGACCTACCAACGAGGGGGTGAGGTCGGAATGCGCAGACGGGTCCATATTGCACTGCACGCGGCGGCCAGCCTGGTGGCGACCGTTCTCGCCGTCGGAAGCTTCGCCACCCGGGCGCAGGTGATCGATTCGACTCCCTGCCAGGGGTCGTGCTACGAGCAGAAGGCGGAGTGCGTCGACGCTTGCGGAGCGCATCCCGATCCGATCGAGTGCGAGGAGGGCTGCGACGACACCCTCCTGGACTGCCTCAAGGAATGCCGCTGAGCGCCCCGGACGACATTCCGCAGGTCGCAGCCTGGCGCGAGCGGATCCGCGTCATCATCTTCGAAGCGGATACGCCCGCCGGGAAGGCCTTCGACGTCGGTCTGCTCGTTGCAATCCTCGCGAGCGTCATCGCCGTGATGCTCGACAGCGTTGCTCCCATCCGCGCGGAGTACGGGCGCGCCCTCGACGTTGCCGAGTGGGTCTTCACCATCGCCTTCAGCGTCGAATACGCACTGCGCCTCATCTGCGTGCCGGTTCCGTGGCACTACGCGCGCAGCTTCTTCGGCGTGGTCGACGTGCTGGCGGTGCTTCCGACCTACCTGAGCCTGCTGCTGCCGGGGGCCGAGCACCTGCTCGTGATTCGCGGTCTGCGGCTTCTGCGCATCTTCCGCGTCTTCAAGCTCGGCCGCTTCCTCGGAGAGGCGAGCATCCTTCGCAACGCACTCGCCGGCAGCCGCCACAAGATCACCGTCTTCATCGGGACGATCGCCATCCTCGTCACGATTCTCGGAACCGCCATGTACCTGATCGAGGGCGGGGAGCACGGCTTCACGAGCATCCCGCTCTCGGTCTATTGGGCGATCGTCACCATGACGACCGTGGGATACGGCGACCTGGCGCCCCAGACGGTGGCGGGGAAGGCGCTCGCGGCCATCGTGATGATCCTCGGCTACAGCATCATCGCGGTTCCCACGGGCATCGTGACGGCCGAGATCGTCGAGGCAGCGGTTGCATCGCGGAAGCTATCGACCCGCTGTTGCGCGCAATGCATGGCCGAGGGCCACGATGCGGACGCGCGCTTCTGCAAGGCCTGTGGCGCCCCTCTGGAGCCGACCGGCCCGCAGGCCTGAATGCTTGAAGCCTGACTGCTTCGAGCCTGACTGCTTCAAGCCAGGGTCGAGGTCCCGGGTACGCGGCCACGCGCCCGCGCGAGAGTGCGCCCTCCGGTCTCCCCCGGTCCGGTCAGCGCGCCTCGGCTGCCGCTCGGATCGCCGCGGCAATGTCACCGCTTAGCTGTGCGAGCGCGCGGCTGTGTGCGGCGGCGAGGCCGTCGAAGGCTTTGCCCTCTACGGCCACCCGAGCGATCGTGCGGCCCGAGCGCGTCTTCCCACCCGCGGTCTTGCGCACGGCCCACACCGCTTCCATGAGGACCGAGTCGCCCGGCACGGTATCGAAGCGCTGGACGTTGATCGTGACGCGATAGACCGGATCGAAGTTGGCGAAGGGCGCGGTGGCCACGTCCGGTGTCTGGAGCAGCGCTCCCAGGTCGCCGGCAACCGTGCGTGCGATGCTCTCGCCCAGCGGCGAGGCCCAGCGGTTGAACTCGTCGATCTCGACCCGGTTCGGCGCGACCTGGACCACGAACTCCGGGCGGTCGACCGAAGCCGGAACGGACACTGGCCCCACCATGACTCCGTAGTTCGCCGGCGGCGCCCCGGCCGCTGTCGCCGTGGAGTCGAGGGTGTAGAAGCGCGGCGACGGCGACGTTCCGCAGCCCCCGACGGCCACCAAGACGAGCACAACACCGAACCAACGCGCAAAACGGCTCGCCATCACTTTGCCTCCCCCGACTTGCCCCGGATCAACGCCTCGGGATGGCGCTCGAGATAGTCCGCGAACAGGCGAACCGCGCGGGCCGCGCCGCTCACCTCCTGGAGCGTGCTGTTCAGCTGTTGACTCAGCACGGAGTTCGGCTCGATGAGCGTGGTGGCGCTGTCGAGCGTCCCACGAGCGCTCGCAAGCGTGCGATCGAGATTCCGGACGATCCTGGCGGCGCTCGCCTCGAGCGCCTGGAGCTGTCCGGGGGTGGTCGGTAGCTGCACTGGTTTCTGTGACCAATCCACCGTCGCTGGCCCCGCGTCGGGAAAGAAGTCGAACGCCACGTACAGCGCCCCACTCAGCAGGTTCCCGGTCCGAAGCTGCGCACGAACCCCGCGCGAGACCAGCGTGTCGAGCAACTTCCTGCGGGCAGCCACGAGATCGAAGCCGGGGTCCGATCCCTGGGCCTGAATTCCGAACCTCTGGGCGTCCAGTCGGAGGGTCACCTGCACGGCGAAGTCGAAGGTCACCGTATCCAGCTTTCCGATCACGTCGACGACCTCGCCGATCGGAATCCCGCGGAACTCGACCGGTGCGCCTGGCTCGAGGCCGCGGACCGGCTGGTCGAAGACGACCAAGTAGGTCTGCGGGTCGCGGGCCGCCGGGTGGAAGGCCGCCGCCCGGTCCTCGAAGAGGGTGAACAGGGTATTCTCCTCGGCGGCGGGCAGCACAGGATCGCTGGCGGGCGTCGCGAACGCGATGCCACCGATCAAGATGGAGACGAGCGATTGGGTCTGGACGCTGAGCCCGCTCGCAGAGAGCGATACGTCGACCCCACTCGCGTGCCAGAAGCGCGTGTCTGGACTGACGTACTGGTCGTAGGGCGCATACACGAATGCCTTCACGCGGAAGGCCTGGCCGTCGCCTTCGAGCTCGTACGACGCGACCTCCCCGACCTTCATGCGCCGGAAGTAGATCGGCGTGCCGTTGTCGAGCGAGCCCAGATCGCCGGTCTTCAGCACGAAGAAGCGGCCGGGCTCGTCCCCCGTCACCACGGGCGGCACCTCCAGGGCGTCGAAGCGACGCCGGGACTTCTTCGAGTCGCCGATCTCCATGCCGATGTAGGCCCCGGAGACGAGTGTGCCCAGTCCCGAAACGGTGGCGCCCGAGATGCGCGGACGCACCACCCAGAACCTCGTGTTCTCGACCAGGAAACTCTCCGTCTTCGGACCCATCCTGGCGGTCGTGATCACGGACTTGTGGTCGTCCGAGAGCCGGATCCCGGTCACGAGCCCGACCTCGACGCCGTTGTACTCGATCTTGGTCTTGCCGGTTTCGAGTCCCTCGGCCGACTGGAACACGATCGTGATCTCGGGCCCTTCGCTGAGGACCCTCGCCACGGCGACCCAGGCGCCCGCGGCCGCGGCCACGATCGGAATCAGCCAGACGAGAGAGAGGCGCGTGCGCTTCCGCGACACGGCTCTGGACTCGGGGGCCCGAGGGAACGATCCGTCACTTTCAGACATGGAGAGCCTCTTGTGCGCTCGAAGGGTCCCAGATCAGCCTGGGATCGAAGGATTCGACTGCGAGCATGGTCAGCACCACCACCGCGGCAAAAAAGAACAAGCCGGGGCCCGGGGCCACGGACATCAGCGGCTGCAGCTGGACCAGGGCGACGGTGAAGGCATCGACGAAGACGTCGACCATCGACCAGCGTCCGATCAGCTCGACCGTTCGGTAGAGCCGGCCGCGCTGAGCGTTGTTCTGGATCGAGCCGCGTCGCACCGTGATGAGAAGGTAGGCGAGCGTCAGGATCTTCGCGCTCGGGATCATGATGCTGGCGAAGAGCACGATGAGAGAGAGCGGCCACCCGGTGGGCGACCACAGGAGCACGACTCCCTGCAGGATCGTGTCGGACTCGCTGCCCTGAGCGGAGGTCGTCTCCATCACCGGGAGGACATTTGCCGGGACATAGCAGACCGCCGCGGCGATGAGGAATGCCCAGGTGCGCTGGAGGCTCGCGGGCTTGCGGAATTCGAGATGCGCGGCGCAGCGCGGGCAGCGACCCTCCTGCTCGCCGGACCCGGGGCGCGACAGCAGGCCGCAGTCCTCGCAGCTGTGCAGGCCGTGCTGCATCGCGGTCACGGCGGCCGCGCTCACGGCATCTCCCCGGCCATCTGCGCCGGCGCGCCGGCACGGCGGGTTGCGGCCTCTGCCCATTCGACGCGATCCCAGACCACCCGGGGGTCGAAGCCCGCCTGGATCCCGGCGAGCAGGAAGACGAGCGCGCCGAGCGCAAACAGCGCCGGCCCCGGGATCACCGTCGCGAGTTCCGCAATCTTGATGAGGGCGACCAGCACACCGAGCATCATGACTTCGATCATGCTCCAGGTCCGCGCCGTCGGATGGTGGCGGAGGAGCGTCCCGACCCAGCTCGGCGGGCGCTCACTCCGGGCCCCGAGCACGATCGCCAGCATGAAGCCGATCTGGAGCGCCGGCGCGAGCACGGCCGTGGCGAGCACCAGGCCCGCGACGATCTCGCGACCATCCCGCCACAGCTGCTCGGCGCCCCCCAGGACCGTAGTAGAAGCCTCCCGCCCGACGGCCGCGATTCCGAGCATGGGAGTGGTGTTCGCGACCAGATAGAGCACCACGGCCGCGAGCGTCAGCGGGAGCGTGCGGTGGCGCAAGTGGTCACGGCGCCGCCAGAGCTCGAAGTTGCAGCGCGGGCAGTGGGCGGAGGCTCCCGGCTCGATATCCGGGAGCCGCTGCACCAGATCGCAGTCCGGGCAGGCCAGGAGCGAGGCATCTGCCAAAGGCTCGTTGTACATCTCCCTCCCCCAGCCGGCGCGACCCCGTATACTCGCCGTTGGTGGGGCCACGGCGCAACGACCAATCGAGCCCCGGTTCCCACCCCCGCGCGCCGCCCATTCATGGACCCGGAACTGGACCCGAACTGGACCCGAACCCGGACCCGAGCCGGAACCCGCTCGACGCGACCCCTGGCTCTCGGCGGCGCACGACGTATCATTCCGGCCCTTTTACGCAGGCGGTAAACGAGATGTCGTGGTTCCCCTCCGTCACGGCGCGCGTCGCAGCGATCGGTCTCGCTCTCGCAGCGTCCCCGGTTCCGACGGAAGCTGCGGACCCGAAGACGCCGCAGGAGCCGCCCCACGCGGAGCAGGTGCTGCGCGCGATGTCGCAGTACCTGGCGAAGGCAAAGGCCTTCTCGTACCACGCCGAGGTCGAGTTCGACCAGATCCTCCCCGGCGGGCCCAAGATCCGGCTCGCGGGGGCCGTGGACACCGCGGTAGCGCGACCCGGCCGCCTCTTCGTCGACTACCGGGACGACGTCTCGGGTCGCGTCGTCTGGTTCGACAAGGGCCAGCTGACGCTACTCGACCCCGCCGCTTCGACCTACGCGCAGATCTCAGGGCCGGTGGACATCGACGGGATGGTCGCGAAGCTCGAGAAGGACCTGGGCGTGACGCTTCCCCTCGCCGAGTTCGCCGAGAGCGACCCGGCTGCAGCGCTGACCCGCGGCGTCGAGTACGCCCACTATGTGGGGGTGCACGACGTCGAGGGCGTCCACTGCCACCACGTCGTTCTCCGGCGCGCGGACCTCGATCTCCAGGTATTCGTCGAGATCGGCGACAAACCGCTGCCGCGCAAGCTCGTGTTCGAGTACCCGAACCAGCCGGGGTCGCCGCAGTACACGGCGTCCATCACGGAGTGGAGCTTCGAGCCGCCCGCGGTGGATCTCTTCACAGCGAAACTTCCGGAGGACGCGGCCACGGTCGAGTTCCTTCCGGTCGTTGGGGGTCGATGATGAGAAGGCGGAGTGGATGCAGGGGAAGCCGGCGGCAGGCGTGGCGCATCGCCGCGGTTGCGCTCGCGTTGCTCTTCGCGGTCTCGTCCGACGCCCTGGCTCGCGGGGGCTTCGGCGGCGGCGGGGGCTTTGGCGGCGGCGGAGGCGGCTTCGGGGGCGGCGGCGGCGGGCGGAGCTTCGGGGGCGGTGGCTTCGGAGGCGGCGGCTTCGGGGGCGGCAGCGCCCGCCAGGGCGGATTCGGCGGCGGCGGCTTCGGGGGAGGCGGCTCGGCGGGACACGCCGCGGGAGCTTCCCAATCCGGCCAGTTCGGCGGGGGAGAGCACGGCGGGGGAGAGCACGGCGAGGGAGAGCACGGCGGCGGCTCCGGGCAGGCCGGGCAGCAGACGAGCGCGAACCAGGCCCAGCGGCAGCAATCGGTGTCGGGCAACGAGCAGAGCCGGCAGCAGTCGGTGTCGTCCAACCAGCAGAGCCGGCAGCAGAGCGCCCAGAGCTACCACGGCGGCTCGTACAACCAGAACAACTACTACGGCGGCTACGGCTGCTGCAGCAGCAGCGCGGCGTGGGCAGCCGCGGGCGGGATGGCTGCGGGAATGATGCTGGGCGCGGCCGTTGCCTCGGCTCCCCAGAACTCGACGACGGTGATCGTCCAGGGAAATACGTATGTGTACGCGAACGGAGTCTACTACGCCCCGGCTTCTTCGGGTTCCGGCTACGTCGTCGTGCAGGCGCCGCCCGGAGCCAGCGTCACCGCGCTCCCCCCTTCGGCCGTCGAGGTGCAGGCCAACGGCGAGAGCTACGAGTATCTGGGCGGCATCTTCTACCAGGTGCACGACACGCAGAGCGGTGAGCCCAGCTATGAGGTAGTGCAGGCACCTCTCGGTGCCACGGTTTCCTCGCTCCCTCACGGGATCAAGCCGAACAAGGTCAACGGCGCGGCCTACTACAACTACGGGACCACCTGGTTCCGGTCCTACTACAGCGGGAGCCAGACCGTCTACATGGTGGTCCACAACCCGCTGGTCTGAGCGGCGCCTGCCCTGCGGATCCAGCTACCGCCTCTCTTGAGCCGAGAAGAGGCTCACAAGCCGGGCGACGAGGACGGCCAGGTACATCTGGCCGCAGACCCCCTGAACGACGACCACACCCTGCGCACGGTCGCTGATGGGAACGATGTCGCCGAACCCCACCGTCGCCTGGGTCACAAAGCTGAAGTAGATGGCACGCGGCGGTGTGAGGAAGGCTTCGCCAGGGGACGAGAACGAGCCGGGCAGTACAGCCTCCATCAGCCAGTAGCAAACACCGAACGCGATTGCCGCCAGGAGATATGCGTCGAGCGCAGCGCTGATGTGCTCGACGTTCACGATGCCACCGGCGAGCGCGCGGCGCACGGCAACCCCGGCGGCCAGCAGGCACGTAAGTGCCACCAGGCAATGGCTGACGAAGTGCGACGTCGAATGGTCCAGCAGCCCCCCCCGCCAGCCGCGCAGCGACGGCGCACAACGTCAGCCCGCCGAGGAGCCACCGAAGCTTTCCGCGTCGCGCGCTGAATACCACGGCCACGAGGCTGATCCCGAGCAGCCAATCCAGCGGGTTGGCGCCGGGCGACAGGCTCCCGAGGAAGCCGTGTCCCGCGATCGTGATCAACAACGTCGCGAAGAGGACCGTGAACCGGTGTTCGACGTAGTGACGTGTCAGCGAGTTCACGAATCCCGGTCCCCAGATCGCGGATCGGCGGCTCGAAGAGATCGCCGAGGCCCGGTAGGTTCAGCGTCGCCCAGCCGAAGAAGGTCCCGAGGGCGACGGTCAGGCCGGCCACCGTGGCCAGCGAGGCGGGAGCGGATCAGGAGTGCGATCGACACCGCCACGGTAAACGTCCCGACCGCGAGCTCGTGTGTCGCGGTGAAATGGACGAGGGGGATCCGACGCTCGAGCTCGCCGCGCAGCGCCCGGCGCCGCCGGCTCCAGTGCGCCTGGAAGGCCTTCGGGGATTCGATCGCGCCTACCATCCTCATTCGCGCCCTCGCGGTGAACGACCTCGTCAATCACCTCCCGGAATATACGCCGTGCAACAGGCATCTGGTGATCCTCACCCGGAGCCTGCGCCGCCGCCGCGAAGGTGCGAGGGATCTATGGTAAATTTTGGCCCGTCGCCGCCAAAACAGGGGTGTTCGGTGGGGAATTCGCGAAAACGCCAACGAGCGCGCCTCACCGGCGATGAGCTGCCGGTTGCCCTTGTTGGAACGTACCCCCCCCAACGATGTGGGATCGGCACGTTTACCCGCGATCTGGGTGACGCCGTGATCTCGGCGAACGAGGGAGTTCACGCGACGGTCCTGGCGATAACCGACGCCGACTCCACTTACGAGTACCCCGAGCGCGTTCGATTCGAGATTCGCCAGGGGGTCCGGAGCGACTACCTGCGGGCGGCAGACTTCGTCAACTACAGCGACACCCGAATGGTCTTGCTCCAGCACGAGTACGGGATCTTCGGTGGGAAGGACGGTGCCTACATCCTCGACTTCCTCACTGAGTTGCGCAAACCGGGCATCGCCACGCTACACACCGTCCTCGATCGGCCTTCGGCTTCACAGCGCCTGGTCGTGCAGAAGATATCCGAGCGCTGTGAATGTCTGGTTGTCATGAGCCATCTTGCAGTCGACCTCCTCGAGAAGTCTTATGGCATCTCACGGGAAAGTACTCATGTCATTCCACACGGCATTCCGGACATGCGGGCGGACGAGCGAGACAAGAACAAGGCAAAATTCGGTGTAACAGGCCACCGTGTTCTGCTTACGTTTGGGTTGCTCAGCCCTTCGAAGGGGATCGAGATAGTCCTTCGCGCACTGCCGAAGCTCGTCGTCGAGTTTCCGGATCTGATCTACCTCGTCGTGGGCGCAACGCATCCCGAAATTGCGCGTCGTGTGGGAGAGGAATATCGTCACTCGCTGAAGCGCGAAGTCGAGTCGCTGGGTCTTCGTGACCACGTCGTTTTCCGGGACCAGTTCGTCGAGGACGACGAGCTCTGCAGGTATCTCCAGGCGGCGGATATCTACATCACGCCCTACGTGAATGAGGCACAGATCACGAGCGGCACGCTGGCGTACGCAATGGGGTCCGGGGCCGCTCCCGTTTCCACACCCTATTGGTACGCGAAAGAACTTCTAGCTGAGGGGCGTGGGCACCTGTTTGGATTCGGTGATGTCGAAGGGTTAGGCGACGCTCTTCGGAGGCTTCTGAGAAACCCGCTGGAGATGGCAGAGAGCCAGCGCTCGGCGTACACGTTCGCGCGACAGATGATCTGGCCGAAGGTCGGGGAGGATTATGTCGAGCTGGTTCAAGGTGTGTTGCGCGAGGCCGTGGTGCCGGACGCCCCGACGTTGCTTCCGCGGAGTCTTCCGGAGCTGCGGCTCGATCATCTGATCCGCATGACCGACGACACCGGCCTACTCCAGCATGCCGCCCACAGTGTGCCCGACCGCCGCTTCGGCTACTGCGTGGATGACAACGCGCGGGGGCTGCTCGTCGCCTTGCTGGCTCAGCGGGTGACCGGCCTGGGCGAAACCAGACCGCTGATCACGACCTACTTGAGCTATCTCCATCATTCTCAATGCGAAGATGGGCATTTCCGAAACTTCATGGACTTTCGCCGGAACCTCGATCGTGAACCGGGATCGGAGGATTGCGTTGGAAGGGCGTTGTGGGCTCTCGGCCTGGCGGTTGAGTTGGCG
The DNA here is from genome assembly GCA_032128115.1 of Deltaproteobacteria bacterium. Lineage (GTDB taxonomy): Bacteria > Myxococcota_A > UBA9160 > UBA9160 > SMWR01 > JAQBHB01. Next base: position 195,590 of record JAQBHB010000041.1, read on the forward strand.
CCGGATGAGGGCCATCGCCTCCTGGCCAAGGCGATGTTCGATCGTTCGATGACGCTTCCCTTGACGTTTGGCCCGCGCGGATCTGCCCTGGGAATACTGGGGCTGGACACCTACCTGCGGAGCGATCCCGACAACAAGCTGGCGTTGGAGACGCTGGAATCCCTCGCAGCGAAGCTGATCTGCCGCTTCGAGGAAGAGGCCGACGAAACATGGCGCTGGTTCGAGCCCGATCTGGCCTATAAGAATGCACTGCTTCCCCTCGCGCTCTTCACGTCTGCGAAGCGCACCGGTGACAAGGCGGCGCTGCGCGTGGCATGCGATAGCCTCACGTTCCTCGAAGAGATCTGCTTCGGCGAAGGGTACCTCCAGCTGGTCGGGAACGCCGGCTGGCACGTTCGAGGGGGTGAAAGCGCAACCGCCGATGAGCAACCGATCGACGCATCGGCGTTCGTGCTGGCGTTTCGTGCCGCCTACGACGCTACCGGCGATCGCCGATACATGGCCCGGATGCGGCAATCCTTCGAATGGTTTCTCGGCGCCAACCGCCTCAGGCTTTCCCTCTACGATTTCTCGACGGCCGGCTGCCATGATGGTCTCGGGGTGAGCGCGGTCAACGACAACCAGGGAGCCGAGAGCGTCCTCTCCTTTCTCCTGGCGTTGCTTGCGATGCTAGGCCTCGCGATCGACGGACTCGACTTCGAAGAGGTCGAGTCGCATCCTTCTTTCACAGACTGAGCGAGCTTGGTTCGTATCCGATTCAACGGAGCGGTCGCCGGATGCCTTCGGACGCCACAACGCATTGCTCTTCACCGGGAATTCCATGGCAACGACCCTAGCGCCCTTGACTGTGACGCGGACACCGCACCGGCTTCTTCCCGACCCGAAGCGGGTCATCACCAAACCGTTTCTGCTGGGAACCGACGTCCTCGCCAACGGGAAGTCACGTTTCAAATCCGTCCTCGATCGGATCCTCACGATCCCGGAGGTCCAGGTTCCGGCGATGGTCGAGGTGATCCTGCGCCATTTCTCGTCTCGACACCGCGACTTCGAGGGCAGGCTCGACGATTGTTTTCGTGCCGTGTCGCAATACATTCCTGACGGCGAGACTTTCTCTCGAGAACGCCGCCGGCTGATCGGTGCCTACTGTTCCCACGAGTATTCCATCGAGGCCGCCGCATTGTGCAATCCGTCCATTGTCGAGGCACCGGATCAATCCGGCCTGCCCGATGGATCCGCTCGCTTCATCATGAGCCTGCGGGCAATCGGCGAAGGACATGTCTCTTCGGTCGAGTTCCGTTCGGGCGTGATCGAAGCGGGCGACAACATCAGCCTCGATCCGATCAGTCGCTTTGTGCTCACGGGAAGACGCGTTTCCCGCCCCCTATATCCCAAGGAAGCCTTCGAATCGCAGCTGAGAGAACTCGACTTTGACAACCCGGTCTCTCGAGGGGTACTCGAACGTCTTTCGGACCCGTTCAGCCTGGACGAATTGATGGGCGTTATCGGCCGGCCAAAGCGCCAGAACGTCCCGGGTCCTTTGAAGCGAGAGACCATCGAGGTGATCCATTGGTTGGCGACCTCGAACTATGACGTCGCCTTTCCACCCAGCTCAGCGATCTCCGAGCGCACAATCTTTCCCGATAGCCCCACGGAGAGCCGCGGAATCGAGGATGCGCGCTTCGTCCGCTTCGTCGATGACGATGGCTCCAGGTGTTACTACGCAACCTACACGGCCTATGACGGCCACGACATTCTTCCCCAGATCATCGAGACGAGTGACTTCCTTCGATTCAAGATTCGGACGTTGATTGGAACGGGCGCCCAGAACAAGGGGATGGCCCTGTTCCCTCGACGAATTGCTGGAAAGTTCGCCATGCTCTCGCGTCACGACGGCGAGAGCCTCTACTACATGACCTCGGACGATGTTCGCGTCTGGCATGACGCGGAAATGCTTCGCATGCCCAGCCGCCACTGGGAGATGATCCAGATCGGAAACTGTGGGTCACCGATCGAAACAGAAGAGGGTTGGCTCGTGCTCACGCATGGCGTGGGTCCCATGCGCACCTACGCCATCGGCGCCATGTTGCTCGATCTGGAAGACCCGGGACGTGTTATCGGGGAGCTTCCTGGACCACTCCTGGCTCCGGAGACAGACGAGCGCGAAGGCTATGTTCCGAATGTCGTGTATACGTGCGGGGGGCTCGTGCATAACGGACGGCTGATCCTCCCCTACGGCTTCTCGGATGTCGGCATCCGCATCGCCACCGTTCCCCTCGACGAACTGCTTGCGCGACTCCAGGATCAAGTCGACGGGTGACGCGTTCGACTTCCGCTGCTTCGAACGAATCCATGCGCGTGGCAATGCTCGCGCCGATCTCCTGGCGTGTGCCGCCGCGACACTACGGTCCGTGGGAGCGCGTGGTGTCACTCTTGACCGAGAGCCTGGTTGCGCGCGGGATCGCCGTCACCCTGTTCGCCACGGGTGACTCCATCACGACGGCCGCGCTCGCCGGGCCCTGCCCGCGGCCTTATTCCGAGGATGACACTCTAGAACCCAAGGTCTGGGAGTGTTTGCACATTTCCGAGGTATTCGAGCGGGCTGGCGAGTTCGATCTCATCCACAACCATTTCGACTTTCTCCCGCTCTCCTACAGCGGTCTCGTCGACACACCCGTGGTCACGACCATCCACGGATTTTCGTCACCGCGCATCGTGCCGGTATATGAAAAATACAATGCGTCGAATTTCTATGTGTCGATCAGCGATGCCGACCGCAGCCCGAAGCTCGAATACCTGGCGACCGTGCATCATGGCATCGCCCTCGACGAGTTCACGCTCCAGAAGGACCCAGATGGCAGCTTGCTCTTCTTTGGCCGCATTCATCCCGAGAAAGGGGCGGCGGAGGCGATCGAGGTCGCCCGTCGCAGCGGTCGGCGGCTCATCATCGCCGGGATCGTCCAGGACAAGGCCTATTTCGAACGCGAGGTCGCCCCACATATCGACGGCGATCGGGTTTGCTATATCGGATCCGTGGGCCCCGAAAGGCGCGCCGAGGTCCTCGGTGCTGCGGATGCGCTCCTCCACCTGGTCGGCTTCGATGAGCCGTTCGGCCTGAGCATGGTCGAAGCGATGGCCTGCGGGGTTCCCGTGATCGCGATCGGCCGGGGCTCGGTTCCCGAGGTCGTGGTAGACGGCGAGACGGGCTTCATTGTCACCGACCTGGAGGAAGCCACGGCTGCGGTGCAGCGCCTCGCTGAGCTCGATCGCTCGGCGGCACGCAAACACGTCGAGGATCATTTCTCCGCGGAGCGAATGACGGACGGATATCTGAGCGTGTATCGGGAGGTATTGCGGCGCTCCCGTTCGCAATCCTGAAACCGGACCCGCGGTGAGCGGCGGATCTCGCATGAGCCCGGTGTGGGGCCTATCCCGGCCGCCCGTCGGGCCGCGGCCGCGTGAGGATGGGCCAGTAGCGGACTGCGAAGATCCCGAAGGCTGCGGCCCAGGCGACACCGCTCGTCAGCAGCAGAACCCGCTGGCCGTCGCCGGAAGAGAAAGCTGCGGCAACCCGCGTCAGCGCGGCCCCGTGCACCAGCACGTAGCACCAGATCACGCCATCGGGGAGTTCGAGAGGGCGGCCCGTATGGCCGAGGCCAACGCGAGTCATCACGGCGAGGATCGTGCCCCCCATCGCCCCGGCGGTGAGCGCATGCAAGCCCGCGGCGGCGGGAATCGGAGCGCCCAGATCGCTGGCCCCAACCAGGAGCAGGCCGACCCCCACCCACGCGGACCCCGCGTGAAGTGACCAGAGGAGCGGATCCGATCGCGTGTGCCAGGTCTGCCAGCCGGCGAGCCGAACGACCGCGGCGAGGCCGCCGATCGTTGCGATGATTCCGGTCAGGGGCGTTCGCGCGGCTGCGAGGCTGGCGACGGCCAACGCCCCCGCCACTCCGACCACGAGCGCATTCAACCACGGCCACGATCGAACGCTCCGCTCGATGCCGGCGCGCCGGAATCCGTTCCGGGTGAAGGGGGGCGTGATGCGGCCGCCGATCACCAGGATCAGGACGACGACCGCGTCCACGGCGAAGCGCAGCGCCTGTGCCGCCGCGCCCGAGACGAACCGGAGGGCCTCGGCATGCATCACTGCGTTGGCCAGGGCGAGAACGACGACGATGCCGACCACGGCGTAGTTTCGGTGCTGCCCCGAACCCCAGAGCGTGCGGACCACCGCCAGCGCCACGCTGGGAAGGAAGGCGAAGTCGATGGTGGCGACGAGCCATGCTGGAACCACGCTGGCCGCCGCAAACGCGACCCGACCTGCGACCCAGAGCGCTGCGAGCGCGGCCAGCGGCGCGCCACAGAGCGCGGGGCCTCCGGTCCAGACCGGTGAGGCCGTGAGGAGGAAACCAGCAATCGCCGCCGCGACGAGCCCGAACACCATCTCGTGCCCGTGCCACCAGGACGGAAGCAGCCAGCCCGGTGCGGGAATCGCGCCAAGCCAGATCGCCGTCCACAGCGGCAGCGCGAACGCTGCGTAGATCGCCAGGCCCAGGAACATCGGCCGGAAGGCGCGGCCCCACAATCCGAACGGCTCCGGCGTGGGCCAGGTCGCGGCGTCGAGTGTCGGCGAAGTTGCGGCTCGGTTGGGACTCATTGGATGGCGCCGATCCTGTGGCCGCAGATGCTAGCGCTGCGGGTCATGGGGCCCCCCACTGCGGATGGGGCTACCCTGGGCACCTGCCCATCCCCGAGGGCCGCGCCCCGAGAGGAGAAGCCATGATCCTGCTCGACCCGAAGCATCTCGATCGCACCTATCCCGACGAGCGCTCGGCCGAGATCATGCGCCGGACCGTCGATTTCTTCGAATCGAAGGGGAAGCAGAGGCTCCTCGAGGATTACTACGACCGGCCCTGGTATGCGGACTTCCTCGAGTTCGTTCGCAAGCAGCGCATCTTCGCCTCCCTGTGCACGCCGGCCGGCGAAGGCGCGCCCGACGTGCGCTGGGATACCTGGCGCAACTGCGAGTTCGCCGAGATCCTGGGCTTCTACGGGCTCCAGTACTGGTACACGTGGCAGGTTTCGGTGCTTGGCCTCGGCCCGATCTGGATGAGCGCGAACGAGGGCCTCCGGGAGCGTGCATCCCGGGCGCTGGAGAACGGCGGAATCTTCGCCTTCGGTCTCTCCGAGAAGACCCACGGTGCCGACATCTATTCGACCGACATGGTGCTCACACGCGACGGCGACGGCTGGCGTGCCAACGGGCGGAAGTACTACATCGGCAACGGCAACGAGGCGGCCATCGTCTCCACCTTCGGGCGTTTCGAGGACAGCGACGACTACGTGTTTTTCGCCGTCGATTCGAATCACCCGAACTACCACCTGGTACAGAACGTGGTCGCGAGCCAGAACTACGTGTCCGAGTTCGAGCTGCGCGACTACCCGGTGCGAGAAGAGGACATCGCGCATCGCGGCCGCGGGGCCTGGGACGCTGCACTCAACACGGTGAACATCGGCAAGTACAACCTCGGCTGGGCCTCGATCGGAATCTGCACCCACGCCCTCTACGAGGCGATCTCCCACGCAAACAACCGCGTGCTCTACGGGATGCGCGTGACCGAAATGTCGCATGTGCGCCGCATGTTCGTCGAGGGGCACGCGCGGCTGGTCGCCATGAAGCTCTTCGCCCTGCGCGCGGCCGACTACATGCGGACCGCCTCGTCCGACGACCGCCGCTACCTGCTCTACAACCCGATGGTGAAGATGAAGACCACCACCCAGGGCGAGACGGTGATCGATCTGCTCTGGGACGCGATCGCGGCGAAGGGCTTCGAGAAGGACATGTATTTCAGCCAGGCGGCCGTGGACATCCGTGCGCTCCCGAAGCTCGAGGGCACGGTGCACGTCAACATCGCCCTGATCGCGAAGTTCATGCCCAACTACTTCTTCAACCCGGCCGAGTACCCGGAGATCGCGCGACAGGATCACGGCCGCAACGACGACTTCCTGTTCAATCAGGGAAGCGCCCGCGGCCTGGGGCAGATCCAGTTCCACGACTACCGGCAGGCCTTCGAGGGCGTCGAGCGCCCGAACGTGCGGATCTTCGCGGAGCAGACGGAAGCCTTCCGCGGAATGCTCCAGGAGGCACCCCCGGGGCCCGATCAGATGAAGGACGTGGATTTCCTGATGGCCGGCGGCGAGATCTTCGCCCTGGTCGTCTATGCCCAGCTCATCCTCGAGAACGCGCGGATCTACGACGTTGGCGACGATCAGCTCGACCAGATCTTCGAGTTCATGGTCCGCGATTTCGCGGGGCACGCCCTGCAGCTGCTCGGACAACCCAGCAGCAACGAGGCGCAGATCGCCCGCTGCCAGGAGATGTTGCGCAAGCCCGCGCACGACCCCGCTCGCTACGAGCGCGTGTGGCAAAACCACGTGGAGCCCCTCGACGGCGCCTACAGCATGAATCCCTGAAGGGGGCGGCGGCGCTCCGCCGCGCCGCATATCCTGTGCCCGTGCCGGCACGCCCCGGTGCCGGTGCCGCTCTCGATGGAGGTTCGCAACCGCGTGCGCGTCTGGCCGGGAAGCCCGTACCCCCTCGGCGCCGTCTGGGACGGTCAGGGCGTGAACTTCGCGCTCTTCTCCGAGCACGCGACCGCGGTCAGGCTGTGCCTGTTCGACAGCGCCGGCGATACCCAGGCCAGCGCCGAGATCCCCCTCGCCGAGCGCACCAGCTGGGTGTGGCACGCCTACCTGCCCGACGTGCGCCCGCCCCAGCTCTATGCCTACCGGGTGGACGGGCCCTTCGAGCCCCAGCGGGGCCACCGCTTCAATCCGGCCAAGCTGCTCGTCGACCCCTACGCGCGCGCCATCGCGGGGCCGCTGCGCTGGGACGACGCGCTGCTCGACCGCCGGATGGAGCCCTCCGGCGGGTCCCAGGTCGAAGATCGCGACAGCGCGCCGTTCGTTCCGAAATCGGTGATCGTGGACCCCTCGTTTCCGTGGAACGATGACCGGCCGCCGCGCACGCCGTGGAGCCGCACGGTGATCTACGAGTGTCACGTCAAGGGCATGACGGCGCGCCACCCCGACCTGCCCGCGGCACAGCGCGGCACCTACCTGGGACTCGCTTCCGAGTCCGTGATCGAACACCTCGTCTCGCTTGGCGTCACCGCCGTGGAGCTGCTCCCCGTCCACCACTGCGTGTCGGAGCACGCCCTCGTGGAGCGCGGCCTCGTCAACTACTGGGGATACAACACCCTCGGATTCTTCGCGCCCGACTCGCGCTTCGCCCACGGCTGCCGCGGCGAGCAGGTGAGCGAGTTCAAGACCATGGTGCGGGCACTGCACCGCGCCGGAATCGAGGTGCTTCTCGACGTGGTGTACAACCACACCGCCGAGGGCGACCACAGGGGCCCCACGCTCTCCATGCGCGGCATCGACAACGCGTCGTACTACCACCTGGATGAACGCGATCCGCACCACTACGTCGACCACACGGGCTGCGGCAACACCCTCAACACCCGACATCCGCGCGTTCTTCAGCTTCTGATGGACAGCCTGCGCTATTGGGTGGAGGAGATGCACGTCGACGGTTTCCGCTTCGATCTGGCGCCCGCTCTCGCCCGCGAACTCCACGGCGTGAACCGCCTCGAGCGTTTCTTCTCCACGATCCAGCAGGACCCGGTGCTGGCTCCCGTGAAGCTCATCGCCGAGCCCTGGGACCTGGGCCCCGGCGGCTACCAGGCGGGAAACTTCCCCAGCGGCTGGGCCGAGTGGAACGGTCCGTACCGCGACGCCGTGCGGCGCTTCTGGCGCGGCGACGCCGGGCAGTTGGGCGTGCTCGCCTCGCGCATCACCGGCAGCGCCGACATGTTCGAAGCGCGCGACCGCAACCCCTTCGCCAGCGTGAACTTCGTGACGGCCCACGACGGATTCACGCTGGCCGACCTGGTGAGCTACGAGCACAAGCACAACCAGGCGAACCAGGAGGAGAACCGCGACGGCACCGACGCCAATTGGAGCTGCAACTGGGGCGTGGAAGGGGAGGCCGCCTCGGAAGCCGTGCGGCACCTGCGCGACCGCGCCGCCCGCAATCTGCTGGCCACCCTGGCACTGTCCCAGGGCGTGCCCATGCTCTCCCACGGCGACGAGATCGGCCGCACCCAGCGTGGCAACAACAACGCCTACTGCCACGACGATGAGATCACCTGGGTGGACTGGAAACTCGACGCCCGCCGGCGGGCCCTGCTCGACTTCACCCGGCGGGTGTTCGCGCTGCGCGATCAGAGCCCCATCCTGCGGCGCCGGAACTTCTTCTCGGGAAGCGCCGCGCCCGGTGAGGGCGCGAAGGACGTGGTCTGGCTGGTGCCGGACGGCTCCGAGTTGAAACCCGAAGACTGGCACGATCCGGAGCGCCGCGTGCTCGGCATGCTGGCGCCGGGCGAGGCCAACTCCGAAGTCGACGAGCGCGGTCGGCCGATCGAGGGCCCTACGCTCCTGATCCTGTTCAACGCGGGCAGTCGGCCCTGCCTCTTCCGCCTGCCGACGCCGGCGCCGGCCGGGTCGTGGGAGCACACGCTCTCCACGGCCCACGAGGGAACGCGCCGGCTGCGCCGCCCGGTGCTGAGCTTGCGAGCGCACTCGCTCTCGGTTCTCACCTGGCGGGCGCCTTCGTGAGCGGCGCGGCAGACGCCGGGTCCGTCGACCCGCTGTTCCGGGCCCTCGCCAGCGGCGACCTGGCGGAGCCCCAGCGCTTGCTGGGACCCCACCGGCGCAAGGGCGCTCGCGCCTGGAGGGTGCGCGCCCACCACCCGGATGCGCGCGCCGCCTGGTGCCTCGTCGAGGGGAAACGCGACGTCCCCATGCAACCGGCCCCCGCCGCTGGGCTCTTCGAATGCGACCTGACGAGCCGCAATACGCCCCGCTATCGGCTGCGCTTCGAGTTCGCCGACGGAAATCGTTGCGAGGCCGAGGACCCGTACCGCTTTCCCACGACGGTGGGCGAAGTCGATCTCTACCTCTTCGCCGAAGGCACCCACCGGGGTCTGTGGCACTGGCTCGGCGCGCACCCGCGACAGCTCGACGGCGTCGACGGCGTGTGCTTCGCCGTCTGGGCACCGCGCGCTCGCCGCGTGAGCGTGGTGGGAGAGTTCTGCGGCTGGGACGGTCGGCGTTTTCCCATGCGCAGCCTGGGCCCCTCGGGCGTCTTCGAACTCTTCGTTCCGGGCGTCGAGGAGGGTGCGCTCTACAAGTTCGAGATCCGGACGCAAAAGGGCGAGCTTCGCCTCAAGAGCGACCCGCTCGCCTTCGCGATGGAGCGGTCGCCGGGCACCGCAGCGCGCGTGATCTCGCCGCGCCACGTCTGGGCCGACGCCAACTGGCTCGAGGCACGCTCGAAGTTCGACCCCCTGGGCGCACCCATCTCCATCTACGAGGTGCATCTGGGCTCCTGGCGCTCGTCGCGCAATGGCTCGATGGGCTACCGCGAGTTGGCCGATGAACTCGTTCCACACGTGAAGCGACTCGGGTTCACCCACGTGGAACTCATGCCCATCGCCGAGCACCCCTTCGACGGCTCCTGGGGCTACCAGGTGAGCGGGTACTTCGCGCCGACGGCGCGCTACGGCACGCCCGACGACCTGCGCGCCTTCGTGGATGCCTGCCACGGCGCCGACCTCGGCGTGATCCTCGACTGGGTGCCCGCGCACTTTCCCCGGGACGACTTCGCCCTGCGCCGCTTCGACGGCGAGCCGCTCTACGAATACGCGGACCCGCGTCTGGGCGAACACCCGGACTGGGGGACACTCGTCTTCGACTACGGCCGCAACGAGGTGCGAAACTTCTTGCTGGCGAACGCGCTCTACTGGCTCCAGGAGTTCCACGTCGACGGGCTGCGCGTGGATGCCGTGGCCTCGATGCTCTACCGCGACTACAGCCGGCCCCCCGGCGACTGGATCCCGAACGTTCACGGCGGTCGCGAGAACCTGGAAGCGGTTTCCTTCGTCCGCGAGGTGAATCGGGCCGTTCGCGACGAGTGCCCGGGCTGCTTCACGGTGGCCGAAGAGTCGACGGCCTGGCCGGGAGTGACGCGCCCGGAATCCGAGGGCGGCCTGGGCTTCACCTTCAAGTGGAACCTGGGCTGGATGCACGACACGCTCCAGTACTTTGCTCGGGACCCGGTGCACCGCGGCCACCACCAGGACCAGCTCACCTTCGCCTCGATCTACGAAACCAGCGAACACTTCGTGATGCCGCTCTCCCACGACGAAGTGGTTCACGGCAAGGGCTCCCTTCTCGGCCGGATGCCCGGCGACGCCTGGCAGCGCTTCGCGAACCTGCGCTGCCTGCTCGCCTACCAGTTCACGCGGCCGGGCAAGAAACTCCTGTTCATGGGCACGGAGCTGGCGCCCGAGGGCGAATGGGACGCGAACGCCTCACTCGACTGGAGCGCCGGGGAGGATCCCCTGCGGGCGGGATTCGCCCGCTTCGTGGCGGCCCTGGGTTCGCTCTACCGCGACCATCCCAGCCTGTGGCAGAGCGACCCGTCTCCCGAAGGATTCCGCTGGATCGATTGCGCAAATCCCGAGCAGTCGGTGCTGATCTACCTGCGACGCTTCTACGGCGACGAACTCGTGGTGCTGCTGAACCTGACCCCGATTCCCCGGACGGATTACCGGATCGGCGTGCCCAGCGCCGGCGCCTGGGTCGAGAGGCTCGACAGCGACGCTGCGGCCTTCGGGGGGAGCGGCCTGCCGCATCCGAAGCAGATCGCCTCCGAACCGGTTCCCGCCCACGGCGAGGAACAGTCGCTGGTGCTGCAGCTGCCGCCGCTCGCGGCGCTCGTCCTCGAACGCAAGCACCGTGGCTGAAGCCCGGCCCCTGCTGCAACAGCTGGCCCGGCATCTCGGCATCGAGGACGGCTACCGCTCGGCGCTCGACGGCGCCGTCGTCCCCACGTCCGACGCCACCCGCGAGGCGCTGGTCGCCGCGATGGGCTTCGACGCCAGCAGCGAGGCCGGCGCCGCCGCGTCCCTGTCGGCGCTCGCCGACGAGCCGGCGGGGAAGGCCGGTGGGGAAACCGACGTTCGTTGCGTGGATGCGGACGAGAAGCTCGGCGCGCGGGGCGTGTTCGGTCTGTGGATCAACCTCTACTCGGTGCGCTCGGGCCGCAACCTGGGCTTCGGAAACCTGGGCGACCTCGGCGAGCTGGTGAAGCACGCCGCGCGAGCGGGAGCAGCCTTCGTGGGCGTGAACCCGCTGCACGCCACCCGCCACGGCGCGGGCCTCTTCTGTCCCTACGCTCCCGTGACCCGCCTGTTCCGGGACCCGCTGTACCTCGACCCGGAGCGGATCCCCGAGCTGGCCGATTGCCCGGAAGCGCAGCGCCGCCTGGCGTCGCCGGCCGCACGCGGGCGAGCCGACGCGCTGCGCGCAGCGGCGAACCTCGACCCGGGCGCCAGCGAGGCGCTCCTCGGCGAACTCCTGCGACCCCTCCACGTGCGCTTCCGGGAGCGCACGGGCCCGTCCGGCGACGGCCGGCGCGCGGCCTGCGCCAGCTATCGCGCCGCCCAGGGCGAGCCCCTCGCGCGCTTCGCCAGCTTCCAGGCCCTGGCCGATCACTTCGAGTCCGAGGGCGGGAGCCGCGACTGGCACAGCTGGCCGGCGGAGTATCGCGACGCGGACGGTCCAGCGGTGCGGGCGTTTCGCGCGGGCCGCGAGGGCGAGATCGACCGGCACGCCTGGGTGCAGTTCGAACTCGACCGCCAGCTCGGCGACCTGGCGCGCGCGTCCCAGGAGGCGGGCCTCGCCATCGGCCTCTACACCGATCTCGCCCTGGGCAGCGCCGCGGGCGGCTTCGACACCTGGAGTTGGCCCGGCCTGTTTGCCCGCGGTGCGACCCTGGGCGCGCCCCCCGACGACTTCGCCCGCGCCGGGCAGAACTGGGGCGTCCCCCCGGTGGATCCGCGGGCCCTGCGCGCCGACGGCTTCCGGCTCTGGGACCGGCTGCTAGATGCCGGCTTCCGCCACGCGGGCGCCCTGCGCATCGACCACGCCCTCGGATTGCGGCGCCTCTTCTGGATCCCGGAGGGCGCGTCGGCGCGGGACGGCGCCTACGTTCGCTATCCCGAGGCCGAGCTGCTGGCGCATCTGGCCCGGGCGAGCCGCCGCCACGGCGCACTCGTCATCGCAGAGGACCTGGGCACGGTGCCGCCGGGCTTCTCCCAGGAGATCCAGGCCCGGGGAATGCTCTCGTCTCGGGTGCTGCTCTTCGAGCGCGACGACGAGGGCTTCCGGCCCGCGGGCGCCTACCCGCGCGCCTGCCTGGCCACCGCGAACAGCCACGATCTGCCGCCCCTGGCCGCGCTGGCCAGCGATCGAGACCTGGCGTTGCGCCGGCGCAGCGGACAGATCCCCGACGACGCGGCACTCGAAGCGCTGCGGGCTGCGCGGCGCCGCGACCGCTGCGCGCTGCGCGCGCGGCTGGTGGGCGACGGCTGGCTCGACGCGGGCGAGACGGCGCCCGAACCCGGGCCGGAAGCCTGGGCCGAGGCAGTGACGGGCTTCCTCTGCGCCACGCCGGCTGCGCTCGTCGGGATCTCGCTCGACGACCTGGCCGGCGAAGAGGAGCCCATCAACCTGCCGGGAGTGGCAGCGGAGCAGCACCCGAGCTGGACCCGGCGGATGCGCCTGCCCCTGGAGTCGCTCTTCGAGCAGCCGCTCGCCCGGCGAATCCTCGACGCGGTGCCCAGCTCGCGGCGCCTCCCCTAAGATCCCGCCATGGTCAAGCGATCCCCCACGAACGCCCATCCGCCCCACGCCAACACGGTGCTCTTCGAGGTTTCGTGGGAGGTGTGTCACCAGGTGGGCGGCATCTACCAGGTGCTGCGCTCCAAGGCCCGGGCCATGTGCGATCGCTGGAGCGACAACTACATCGTGGTGGGTCCGCTCGTGCCCGAGACGATGGAGCTCGAACTCGTGCGCCAGCCCGCCGACGATTGGCTGGCCGACGTCATTCGCGCGCTGGAGGGCGAGGGCATCGCGGCCGTGCACGGGCGCTGGCTCGTGGGCGGGCGACCGCGGGCACTGCTGGTGGATCACCGCCTTCCCGCGGACCGCATCGAGGTACTGCGACACCGCATGCATCGCGATCACGGCATTCCGCCGGCGCGGGGCAGCGAGTTGATCGACGGCGTCCTCGGCTTCGGGGAGGCGGTGCGCGTGCTGCTCGATACGGCGGTGAAGCTCGCCGGGTCACGCCGCCTGATCGCCCACTTCCACGAGTGGCTCGGCGCCGCCGCGCTTCCGCCGCTGCGCCAGGGCGGTGCGCCCCTGGCCACGGCCTTCACCACCCATGCCACGTCGGTGGGCCGCTACGTGGCGTCCAGGGGCGACGACCTCTACGAGAAGCTCCCGGACCTCGACGCCGAGCGGGAATCCATCGGCTTCGGCATCGATACGCAACACCAGATCGAGGTCGCCTGCGCCCGGGACTGCGACGTCTTCACCACCGTATCGCCGATCACGGGCGAGGAGTGTGAGCACCTGCTCGGCCGGAGTCCCGACCTGGTGACGCCCAACGGTCTCGACCTGGATTGTTTCGACCTGGGGCACGACTTCCAGACCCACCACGCCCAGCACAAGGACCAGATCCACCGCTTCGTAATGGGTCATTTCTTCCCGAGCTATGCATTCGATCTGGATCGCACACTCTACTTCTTCAACGCCGGTCGCTTCGAACCCCACAACAAGGGCTTCGATCTGTGCCTGGAGGCGATGGCACGGGTGAACGCCGAGCTGCGCGCCTCGGGATCCGACCTGACGGTGGTCTTCTTCATCGTCACCGCTCGTGCGACGCGTTCGATCGAGCCCCGCGCGCTTCACGCCCGGGGCGTGCTCGACGACCTGGACGAGGTGTCCCAGGCGATCGGGCGCGAGGTGGGAGAGCGCCTCTTCCGCACGAGCGCCGCCGGCGCAACGCCGCACCTGGACGATCTGGTGGACGACTACTGGCGGCTCCGGCACAAGCGGCTGCAGCACGCCTTCGCTTCCCGCTTTGCGCCCCTCACCTGCACCCACGTGCTCGACGATCCCGAAACCGATCCGATCCTGGGCCACCTGAAGCACCTGGGACTCGCCAACGCGCGACAGGATCGCGTGAAGGTCGTCTACCACCCGGACTTCATCAGCCCGGTGAACCCGCTCTGGGGACTCGACTACGAGCAGTTCGTGCGCGGCTGCCACCTGGGCGTCTTCCCCAGCTGCTACGAGCCCTGGGGCTACACGCCCCTCGAGTGTCTGGCCATGGGCGTGCCCGCGATCACCAGCGACCTGGCCGGATTCGGGCGCTACGCGGCCGGGGCCTTTCCGGACCACGACGACTGGGGGCTCCAGGTGCTGCCGCGGCGGGATCGGCGCTACCACGACGCGGCCGCCGACCTGGCCGAGCGGATCCTGGCGTTCTGCCAGCTCGATCGGGGGGGACGGGTGGCGGTGCGCAACCGGGTGGAGGCCCACTCCCACGCCTTCGATTGGTCGCGTCTGGCCGTCGCCTACCACGAGGCGCACGACCGGGCCCTGCGCGCCCGATTCGGAGGCGACTAGCCCGGTCCCATGCCGACAGGTCCGCGAATCGCCTACTTCTCCATGGAAGTCGCGCTCGAGTCACCGATTCCCACCTATTCCGGCGGACTCGGCGTTCTCGCGGGCGACACGCTGCGCTCGGCGGCCGACCTGGGACTGCAGCTGGTGGCCGTGACCCTGGTGCACCGGCGCGGAACCTTCCGGCAGCACCTGGATGCGAACGGGCGCCAGACCGAGGCGCCCGAGGTGTGGGAGCCCCGGGAACGGCTCGAACTCCTCGAACCGCGTGTGCGCGTGGAGATCGAGCGCCGCGACGTCGAACTCTGCGCATGGCGCTACCGCGTTCGCGGCGTCCACGGCCACGAGGTCCCGGTGTACCTGCTCGACGCGAACCTCCCGGACAATCGCCCGGGCGACCGGGCACTCACCGATTCGCTCTACGGCGGCGACGAACGCTACCGACTGTCCCAGGAAGTGGTGCTCGGCGTCGGCGGCGTGCGGATGCTGCGCGCGCTCGGCCATCGCGACGTCGATCGCTTCCACCTGAACGAAGGACACGCCGCTCTCGCGGTGCTGGCCCTGGTGGAGGAGGAGCTCGCGGGCTGCGACCCGGGAGACGCTCGCGAGCTCGAACAGGCCATCGGCGCCGTGCGCAGCCGCTGCGTGTTCACCACCCACACGCCGGTGTCCGCCGGGCACGATCGGTTCTCCGCCGAGGCCGCGGCGCGCGTTCTCAGCCGTGCGAGGATGCGCCAGGTCGAGGCGATCCTGGGGCCCGCGGATCTCAACCTGACCGACCTGGCCCTGCGAAGCGCGAGTTTCGTGAACGGAGTGGCCATGCGCCACGGCGAAGTCTGCCGGAAGATGTTCCCCGACGTACCCATCCGCTCCGTCACGAACGGAGTGCACCCGCCCACCTGGGCCGCGCCCGCCTTCCAGTCGCTCTTCGACCGCCACATCGAGCACTGGCGCGAGGATCCCATGTCGCTGCGCGAGGCGGTGTCGATCCCGTGCCAGGAGATCTGGCGGGCCCACGAAGACGCCAAGCGGGAGCTGATCGAAACCGTGAACCGGGAGGCGCCGGTACGCTTCGAACTCGACGCGTTCACGATCGGCTTCGCCCGCCGCGCCACCGCCTACAAGCGCTCGTCGCTGGTGTTTGCCGACCCGGCCCGTCTCGAGGCCCTGGCGTCGTCGGGGCGCCCCCTCCAGTTCGTGTTCGCCGGAAAGGCGCACCCCCACGACGAGGAGGGGAAGGGCCTGATCCAGGCCATCTTCGCAGCCGCGGCGCAGCTTCGCGGCCGCGTCTCGGTCGCCTACCTCCAGGGCTACGACATGGCGCTCGGCCGAACGCTGTGCGCCGGCTGCGACGTCTGGCTCAACACACCGATCGCACCCCTGGAAGCGTCGGGCACCAGCGGCATGAAGGCCGCGCTGAACGGTGTGCCGAGCCTCAGCATCGTCGACGGCTGGTGGGTGGAGGGATGGGTCGAGGGTGTCACCGGCTGGGCGGTGGGAGGGGATGGAGATCCCGCCGATCTGCCGCCGGCCCAGCGCGACCAGCGCGACGCCCAGGCGCTCTACGAAAAGCTCGAGTCGACCGTATTGCCCTGCTACTACGACGATCCCACCCGCTTCCGCCAGATCATGCGAAACGCCATCGCGCTGAACGCCTCCTTCTTCAACACCCACCGCATGCTGCTCCAATACCTCTACGACGCCTACCGCGACGCACCCCAAGCGGAGGCGCTCGATGACGCATACCGGGTGGATTCCTGAGAGCATCGGCCTGCGGCAAGCCCGAAGAACCGCCGTGCCAATGCTGATCCAGAACGGACGCCTCAGCGGATCGAAAAGATTCAAGTCCAATGAGCTACTCCGGCGTCGGCCCAGAAGGTTCGAGGGTTCGGACGCGCCACATCAAAAGGAGCGGGACGATCGTTCCGGCGCGTCGTTCACGTCGTCCCAATACTCGCGCATCAGTTCGCGAGTCCAGGATGGCTGGCGAACCTCGCCTCTGGGAAGGAACTCCGACATGATGGGTTTGATGTCCAGGACCGGAGTTCCATTGATCGCGTCGAGTTCAGCGACATAGAGCCTTCGGCCTTCGCGCCGGACCACTCGACAGATCGTGCTTCCGATCCGATTGGGCCGATTCTTTCCACGCTGAGCGAAGATGCCGATCGAGGGCCAATCCAGATTGTTTCTCGGATGCCGAGCGCCGCTTACGATCTTGGAAAGCGGGACCCGATCGAACAGGAAGAGCACTTCGACATGGGAGAATGAATCGACTCCGTCAAGCGCGTCCTCGTCGTACTCTTCGCCGAGCACCAGGCACGCTTCCGTGCCTCCCCAGAAATCATCAACGGCTTCCTGCCGATCTGCGACGACATGGCCAATCGGTTCCATTGAAACGGTCGTTTTCGAAGCGGTCATGGTCGAATCCCCATTGCCAGTAGTGCGAGCCCGAATGCGAGTGTCGCGAGGAAGGTGCGTGCCGAGTGCCATGTGGCCCAACGCTCGAGTTCACCGGCCACATCGGCCGCATCGATCAAACGCGTCTCGAAGCGTGTGTTCACGGCCTTGAAGTAGAGCGGAAAGGTGGCAAGCACCGCGAGCGTAAGTCCTGTGGCTGCAGCGAAGAACGCGAGGCCTGGTAGATAGCCGAGCCATGCCAGGGCCGTCGAGCCGATCACCAATACGCCGCTCGCGATCTCGAGAGGACCGAAGAAGCGGAGCAGCAGACCCGCATGCTGTTCATACCAACTGAGGAATTCCGCAGGTCTCTGAGAACGCCAGAAAGGGACGAGCACGCATGCCTCCGCGAGGAGCGCGCCCGCCGAAAGGCCGAGTGAGGTCACGGCCAGAATGCCGATCGTGAGTGCGAGAATCTGCAGGCGGGGTCTCCTTCATTTCATCCGTGCGCAAGGTTGGCCGCTCGTGTGGCCAGCCTTGCGAAAAACCCAGGGCGTTCCCGATCGCGGGCGGGGATGCATCAATGAAACATCCGCCTCGCTACGAGTCGACCCCGACGACCATCGGCTCTCCCTTGCGCACGACTCGGAATACGACCGCCTTCGTGCCGCCAGAGCTGGTACTGATGACATGCCATTTTCCGGGTGGTTGGTAGAAGCTGGTTCCCGCCTTGTGGATCACGGGCGGTTGATCCTCGGCAGTGACACTCACTTCCCCTTCCAGGACCAGGCCGAACTCGCCCTGGGGATGGAAATGCTTCGGGCTCGTCGCCGCGCCCGATCGGGTCACCATGCCCATGACGACTTCGAGCTCTGGCGACTCAGCGATTTCAACGCGATAGAGCTCCTCGAATCCGCCACCCTGCGGCGTCGGCTGCCCGCTGGCTACGATCGCGAGACCCAGGGTCACGAGCCCGGCCACGCTCACTACTCGCACGAAGTTCATCGCGATCCTCCTTCTTTCATTCACAGTCATTCACAGTCGTATGGCGGTTCTCGCAGTATGCGCAGAAATCTGATCCTGGGCAATCGAAGTCGAGGTTCACAGGGGTGGTTCAGTCGAGTGTCGCGGCTTGGCTTTCTGGAGTTCAGCATGGGTGATGGAATCGAATCGGAACGACTCAGTCTCCGGACGCTGAACGCAGACGTTGAACCCTGGTTGACGCGCGTCATCGGGCTCCGAAGCGAGAACCTCGTCGTGGGTCTGGCCGGATTTCACGGGCCGCCCGGCGGCGAGTGTCTGCGCGAGTTTGCACCCGGCGGACTTGAGTTCGGGTATCGGGTGTACCCCGAATGGAAAAGGCGAGGGTTTGCCTGCGAAGCGAGTAGAGCGCTGATGGCATGGGCGATGCGTACTGTGGGGACGACGAGCTTCGTGCTCTCGATCAACGCAGACAACGAGGCGCGCGGCGCAGAGGAGGTCTACCGCTTGAGTGCAGCGTCGGCCAGCTGACTCGAACTCAACGAGTCGAAGCCGGATCCAGATAGAGCATCGCGACGCGCCGTTCCATCCCGCGCGCCTTCTCGTCTACAAGAATGGCGCTCAACATCGAGTTGGTTTCATCGGGCGATAGGATCTGAAATCCGAGCGACTGATAGAACGCACATCGGGGTTTCGACCCGTGGCCTGGGCGATCTCGCGCTGAGCCGTCTCGCACTTCTGCGGGTTGCGACCGAGGAGGACGACCTCGGCGCCGACACGGGCCAGGGCCTCGGCGACCGCGCGGCCGTGGCCATCGCTGGCACCCGTCACGAGGCAAACACGTCCGGTCATGTCGTGGGTCGTCATGGTTTCGGTCCTTGCGGGGGAAGAGGAAGGGAGGCGATCGGGCTCGGGCCCGATCGCACGTCTGCTGAACGCTACCGCTGAGGTGGGCCCTCCAGGACTCGAACCTGGGACCGTCCGGTTATGAGCCGGTTGCTCTAACCAACTGAGCTAAGGGCCCGTTACCGCAAGCTATCGTAATCGTTCTGGTTTCCCCACCCGCGCGGGGAACAGGTGTCGGCGCTGCGGGGGGGGGTGGAAACGGGTGATCTGGCGAGCGGGCCGGCACTCGTCTACGAACCTTCCTCATGGGTGCGGGTGTTCGACTCGGGGTTGCGGTCCTCGGTTTCGGTTCACTCCTCGCTTGCGCTTCGGGGCCGCCGCACCACATCAGTGGGACCGTGGCCTATCGCGAGCGAATCGCGCTTCCGCCGGACGCCGTGGTGCGGGTGACGCTGGCGGAGACGTCCCGGCAGGATGTTCCCGCCAGCGTGGTGGCGGAGACACGGATCGAGCCCACACACGAGGTGCCGATCCCCTTCGAGCTGGAATACGACCCGGGTGAAATCGAGTCGCATCTCACGTATGCGGTTCGCGCCACGATCCGCAGCGGCGAGGCGTTGCTCTTCACCACCGATCGCATCTACCCGGTGCTGACCCGGGGCGCCGCGAACCGGGTCGATCTCATGCTCGTTCGCAGCTGGGGCACGACGGAGCCTGCGGAGCCGGTGCCCGATGCCGATCTCGTCGACACGCGCTGGCTGCTGCGCACACTCGACGGGAATCCGATCAGCGTGGGGGGCCAGCAGCGGACGCCCCGTCTCCAGTTCAAGCGGGAGGCAGGCGGGCTCGTGGCATTCGGGTTCCTGGGTTGCAATGCGTTCCAGGGCGGCTGCCAGCTGGATCCCCCGGCCCTGAAGCTCGGGCCCCTGGCCGCAACCATGATGGCCTGTCCGCTCATGGAGCTGGAGACGCGCTTTTCTCGTATGCTGTCGCAGGTGGAGAGCTTCGACATCCAGGGCGCGTGGCTCGTGCTCGAGCGCGAGGGCGTGCCGGTCGCCAGCTTCGAAGCCTGGTACGAGTAGGTCCGGCGCGGGGTATCATTCGCGGCGTCATGACCAACCCGTCTCCCTCGCATTGTGTTCCCTCGCATTGTGTGGCCGTCATCGGCGGTGCCGTCGCCGGCGCCGAGATCGCGGGGACCCTGGCGCAGCGCGGCGTGGAGGTGGTGGTGTTCGAGCAGAACGTCCGCCCCTACGGAAAGATCGAAGACGGCCTACCGCGCTGGCACGCGGCCCTGCGCCGCAAGGAGTACGAGAGCATCGGCACCCACCTGGGCCGCGAGGGCGTGCATTTCGTGCCGCTCACCAAGGTGGGCCGCGACCTGTCGTTCACCGACCTGGTGGATGCGTGGGGCTTCTCGGGCGTGGTGCTGGCGTGTGGCGCCTGGCGCGATCGCCCCATGCCGGTGGAGGGTGCCGACGCCTACGAGGGCAAGGGGCTCATCTACCAGAACCCGTTCATCATCTGGTTCAACCACGCCAACGAGCAGAACTACGACGGTCCGCGTTTCGAGCCCGAGGACGGCGCGCTGGTCGTGGGTGGAGGGCTCGCTTCCATCGACGTAGCGAAGGCCCTGATGCTGGAGACGGTGCGCGCGAAGCTTCGCGAGCGCGACATCGAAACCGACATGGTGGAGTTGGAGGTGAAGGGAATCCCCAAGGTTCTCGCGCGCCACGATCTGCGCTTCGAAGACCTGGGGCTCGAGGGCTGCACGCTCTTCTATCGCCGCGAGGCGCGAGACATGCCCCTGGCCGAGATTCCCGACGGCGCCAGCCCCGAGCGCGCCGAGAAGATGTGCAAGGCCCGGGAGCGCCTGCTGGGCAAGGCCATGGAGAAATACCGCTTCCACTTCGAACCTCTGTGCGCGCCCGATGGGCTGCTGGTCGAAGGCGAGCGGCTGGTGGGATTGCGCTTCCGGCGCACGCGCATGGAGAAGGGACGACCCGTGGCCACCGACGAGACCTTCGAGCGGCGCGGCGCCTACGTGATCAGCTCCATCGGGAGCATCCCCGAGCCCCTCGAGGGCGTTCCCATGCGCGGCGAATTGTTCGACTTCAGCGACTGGGACCTGGGTCGCCTGGAGGCCTTCCCCACGGTCTTCGCCACCGGCAACGTGGCCACGGGCAAGGGCAACATCGTGGCCTCGCGCAAGCACGCGCAACACGTGGGCGAAGAGATGATCGAGGCCTTCCTGGGTCTGGGAGAAGCCGGTCACGCCGGCGAGGAGGCCATTGCCGACGCAGCCGCCGCGGGGGCTCGCGAAGCCGCCGAACACGTGTCGGCGCGGATCGAGAAACAACCGGCCCTGACACCGGATGCGCTGGAGTCGATTCGCGCCCGCGTGAAGCAGCGCCAACGGAGCGTGGGCTACGAGGGCGGTTACGTCCGCTGGATCGAGCGGGTCACACCCGCCGACCTCGAGTAGCTCCAGACTTCCGCTCTTCCTAGTTCTCGATGAAGTTCTTCAGGATCCGGCTGCGGCTGGGGTGACGCAGCTTGCGCAGCGCCTTGGCCTCGATCTGGCGGATACGCTCCCGGGTAACGTCGAAATCCTGGCCCACCTCTTCCAGGGTGTGGTTGCCACGCTCGCCGATGCCGAAGCGCATCTTCAGCACCTGCTCCTCCCGAGGCGACAGGGTGGACAGGATCTTGCGGGTGTTCTCGGCCAGATTGGCGTTGAGGATGGCGTCCTGGGGACTCACCGCGCTCTTGTCCTCGATGAAGTCGCCCAGATGGCTGTCATCCTCCTCACCCACCGGCGTCTCCAGGCTGATGGGTTCCTTCGCGATCTTGTGCACCATGCGCACCTTTTCCACGGGCAGCTCCATCTTGACGCTGAGTTCCTCGGGTGTGGGCTCACGGCCAAGCATCTGCACCAGGAACCGGGTGGCGCGCACCATCTTGTTGATGGTTTCGATCATATGGACGGGGATCCGGATCGTGCGGGCCTGGTCGGCGATGGCGCGGGTGATGGCCTGTCGGATCCACCAGGTGGCGTAGGTGGAGAACTTGTAGCCGCGCTGGTATTCGAATTTGTCCACCGCCTTCATAAGGCCGATGTTGCCCTCCTGGATCAGGTCCAGGAACTGCAGCCCGCGGTTGGTGTACTTCTTGGCGATCGACACCACCAGGCGCAGGTTCGCCTCCACCAGCTCGCTCTTGGCCCGCAGGGCGGTTTCGCTGGCAATGTCGAGGCTCTCGAGTGCGGTGACCACATCTTCTCTGGACATCCGGATCTCGGACTCGATCCGGCGCATCTCCTTCTCGATGCCCGCGAGAATGTCCAGCGCCTCGGCCACGGCCTCGGGATCGCCGCCGAGCTTTGCCAGGGCGTCCTTGCCCTTCTGGCTGCGCCGGGTCGACAAGGTCGCCAGGCTTCGGAACTCGTCGGGCTTGAGCGAGGATCCGGACGTGGTGCGCCGCGCTCGCGCCTGCAGGCGCCGCATCTCGTGGCGGATCTCGCGCAGTTTCTCGATCATCTTCGCGAAGCGCGCGCGGGAAAAGCGCGTGGCCCGCAGCGACTCCAGCGCCTGGCCGAACAGCAGCTCCGCCTCCTCGCGCAGGCGCTCACGGGTGTCGGCGCTGGTGCGCCGGTTGGCCATGGACGCGAGCTTCTTGCCGATCTCCGCGTCCAGGCGCCGGATTCGCGTCACCTTGCCGAAGAAGTCTCGACGCCGCTCTTCGAGGGTCTGTGTCGGCTCCACCTCGTCGAGGCCGTCAAGCACGAACTTGAGCTCCACCTCGTTCTTCTTGAGGCGCTCGGCCAGCAACATCACCTCGCGAAGACCGAAAGGTGTACCCAGTACGGCGTGTTGGCGAGCGTGCTGAGCCGTTTCGATGCGCTTGGCGATCTCGACCTCGCCCTCGCG
The DNA here is from genome assembly GCA_032128115.1 of Deltaproteobacteria bacterium. GTDB lineage: Bacteria > Myxococcota_A > UBA9160 > UBA9160 > SMWR01 > JAQBHB01. The sequence continues at coordinate 218,344 of JAQBHB010000041.1, forward strand.
GGTGAGCAGCGACACCTGACCCATCTCGCGGAGGTAGACCCGCACCGGATCATTGGTGGGGCCGTCGTCCATCGCGAGACCGCGACGCGCCGGGGCTGCGCGACGCATGGCCGGTTTCTTGGGCGCGGGCGTCTCATCGATCACGCGGATGCCGTACTCGCCAAACAGGGTCGTGGCCTGGGCCAGTACCTTGCCGTCCACCGAGAGCGTTCCGCTCACATCCTGAAGGGTGATGAAGCCCTGGCGCTTGCCCCGATCCAGGAGCTCGCGCACCACCTTCCGCTTGCGCGGCTCCACCAGGGATTGCAATCCCGCCCTGGCATCGCCGTCTGCGCTGCCATTGCCTGTGCGTTCGCGAGCGGACGCAGAGCGCGGCCTCGCGGAATTGCCGTGCGCAGACGCACGGGTGCTGGGGATCTCGGGATCTCGGGGGATTTGGGGGGCCATGGGGGGAGGGCTCCTCGTTTTTTTCCGGTCCAGGACGTTCGGGCCTGGGCTCTGCGCCTAGGACCTCATGGTTGCGACCCCGCTGGGGGGGTCCTCGAATCATCGCGGGCCGCGGCGCGCAGCGCCTGCTTCTCCCGAAGCAGCCCGAGGCCATCGGCCTGGGGGTCACGCATGCGCCGCGTCAGATCGGTATCCGCACTCTTCACATACTGCTTGCGCAGGTACACCAGGGTGTCACCCACGGTGCGCTCGGCGGCATCGAGCTCCTGCTCGTAGCCTTCTGCGGCCAGCGACCACAGCAGCTGCCGCTCCAGCTCTTCCAGGTCCTCGGCCAGCGCCTCCAGATCGAACCGATCGCGTGAGGCCGCGTCGATCAGCGCCAGCACCAGACGCGAGGCGGGGCCTGCAGGCACCATCGACTCGAACTCGTCGCGGGAGATGTGGCGCGTCAGCAACGGGTAGGCCAGCAGACTTCGCATCAGCTGCTGCAGGATCCGGTCCTCGGGTCCGCGCCTGCGCACCTCCACGGGAATCTCGGCTGCTGCGTCCCCGCCGCGCTGGGCGGCTCGCACTGCTGCCTCAACGTGTGACGGCTCGGCGCCCACGGCCAGGGCCAGTTGGGTGCAGTAGGCGCCGCGCTCCACCGGCGACACCACCAGCGCCACCAGCTTCGCCACGGAGGCCACCACGTCGGCCTTCTCCCACGGCGTGCGGCTCCCCGTGCCGGCAGCGCGAGAGATGGCGGCCTCCAGGGCGGGCGGAGCCTGGTCCACCAGGGCCTTCAAGGCTTCGGGACCTTCTCGGGTCAGCAGGCTGTCCGGATCGTCACCGGCCGGAAGCAGCGCCGTGCGCACGCGCAGGCCCAGGGGCAGCAGGATCTCCAGAGAGCGCTCGGCGGCGCGCTGGCCGGCCTCGTCGCCGTCGAAGAGCAGCACTACCTGACGCGTGCGGCGCAGCAGGCCGCGACCGTGATCCGGGGTGAGAGCCGTGCCGCAGGTAGCCAGCGTTCCTTCCACACCCGCGCGGTGAAGCGCGATTAGATCGAAGTAGCCCTCCACCACCACCGCTCGCTCGCTGCGGCGAATCGCCTCGAGCGCCATGGGGAAGCCGTAGAAGGCCTCGCGCTTGCGGAAGATCGGCGTCTCGGGGGAGTTCAGGTACTTGGGTTGCTGGTCGTCCGAGATCGCCCGGCCACCGAAGGCCACCACCCGGCCGCGCACGTCGCGGATGGGGAAGATCACGCGGCCGCGGAAACGGTCGTAGTGGCCACCGCTCTGGCGTGCGGCGAGCAGGCCGGCCTGTTCGCCCATCTGCGGCTCGATCTTCTTCTCTCGCAGGTGGGACGTGAGAAAGTCCCAACTGTCGGGAGCAAAGCCGATGCCAAATCGCTCGATGGTCGCGGCGTCGAGACCGCGGGACTCGAGGTACACAGCCGCGGGATTGTCGGGCGCGGCCAGGGCGGCGCGATAGCACGCCTCCGCCACCTCGTTGGCCGCGCGCAGCTTCTCGGAGAGACCTTCGTCACCACCGGTCTCAGGCACCTCGATGCCGTTCTCGCCGCCCAGTTTTCGGACGGCCTCGGCGAAGCTCAGGTTCTCCACCTTCATCAGGAAGCCGAAGGCATCGCCACCCTCGCCGCAGCCGAAGCAGTGGTAGGCCTGTCGGTCGGGATTGACGCTGAAGGAAGGGGTCTTCTCGTGATGGAAAGGACACAGCCCTTTGTAGCTGCGCCCAGATCGCTTGAGTCCGACGAACCGACCCACGAGGTCGACCATGTCGACGCGGTCGCGGATCTGGTCAATCAAGTCACTCGGGATTCGTCGCAAGGGCGGCTCCGTGACTCCCGGCTCTCTAACGCGCTACCCTTCTGAGCTTCTTCAGTGCGCGTTTGCGAGCGGCGGCTGCCTTCTTCTTCTTGCGCACGCTGGGCTTGTCGTAGTACTCACGCCGTTTCAGCTCGCTCAGGATCCCCGCCTTCTCGCACTGCTTCTTGAAGCGCTTCATCGCAACTTCGAAGGGCTCGTTCTCGCGGATCTTGATGACGGCCAAACTGGGCTCCCCGGTATGCAGCAAGGCCGCAGGACAGGCTGCAGCCTCGGTAGTAAGTGGTCGCCCGCTCGCTCCGGTGTCGAATTGATTGGCTCGGGCGCGCACGTGGAGCGGCGGGAAAACTCCGTGAAACCGCAGGGTTTCGAGCCGGTTACCCTCGGGTTTTGCAATCTAGCGTAGCGGCTGGTGCCGATCAACCGCGGGGCTCCGGACCGGCAATCCGAGTGCAACTAGGCGTTCTTTCACCTGTCCTACGGTCGTTTCGTGGAAGTGGAAGATCGACGCGGCCAGCGCCGCCTGGGCGTGGCCACCCTCCGGCCCGTCGTGAAGGGCCGCCGCCAGGTCTTCGGCGCTGCCGCCTCCCCCCGACGCGATCACCGGAACGCGTACCGCCCCGGTCACGGCCCTCAGGAGCGGCAGGTCATAGCCGCTCTTCGTGCCGTCCCGATCCATGCTCGTGAGCAGGATCTCGCCGGCACCCGCCTCCGCCATGCGCCGGGCCCAGTCCACCGCGTCGATGCCAGTGGGGCGGCGGCCGCCGTGAGTGCACACTTCCCAGGCTGGATTGTCGCAGTCTGCGCCCCGATTGCCCGACCCGGCGGTGCGCCGGGCGTCGATGGCCACCACCAGATTGGCGCTGCCGATCTTCACGGCGGCTTCGGGCACCAGGTCGGGATTCGATACGGCCGCCGACATGATCGAGACCTTGTCGGCACCTGCGTTGAGAAGATCGCGGATGTCCTGGAGCGAACGCACACCCCCGCCCACCGTGAGCGGCATGAATACGGTCTCCGCCGTTCGCGCAACCAGGTCGAGCAGGATGCCGCGACCCTCGTGAGTCGCGCTGATGTCCAGGAAGGTGATCTCGTCGGCTTCCTGGGCGTCATACATCTGGGCCACTTCAACCGGGTCGCCGGCATCCACGTGGTCCACGTAACGCACGCCCTTCACCACGCGGCCCTTGTCCACGTCGAGACACACAATGATGCGCTTGAACAGCGTCACGGCGCGCTGGGCAGCGACTGGGCCACCTGGCTTGCTCCCCAGCGGGCGAAGTCCGCCGCGGTGAGCCAGCGCGTTCCACCGCCCGGGTACAGGCGCGCGCGCAGCGGGTTTTCGGTGATCGATTGCTGGGTCTCTTCGAAACGCGCCTGCCAGAGACGCTGTCCGCTGGGCGCCGCGAACAGCGTCACCTCGAAGGCCACGCTGGCTGGCTCGGTGCTGCCCAGTGCCTGCCCGGAGCGCTCCCGATAACGCCACACCTCGCCCACCAGCACCGCGCTGGCGCCGAAATCCCTGGCCGCCAGCACCGCGGCCGCGCGCCCGTCCAGACGCGGCGTCGGCCGGCCCTCGGCGCTGAACGCGAGGGCCAGATCGCCGGGGGGGATCACCGGGATGCCGCGAGCCGCAACGGCCTCGGTCACGAAGCGCCCCACCAACTCGGCTGCCGTGGCCGCAGAGACTCCCGCCTGGGTCGCGTCCAGGCCGGGCCGGGGATAGAAGGGCATCACCGCCAGCATGCCCAGGACGTCCCGGGGAACCGCGTAGGCCCGCTGCTGTACCACGGGAGGCTGGCGCGAACACGCCGGCACCAGCAGCAGCAGCAACACCATGGCCAGCGCAGGGCGGATCAGCGACACGAACTCACCCAGGCGGCGTACGCGTCCAGCAGCCGCTTGCCGGCGGCTTGACTCTTTTCCGGGTGGAACTGCACGGCGAACATGAATCCGCTGGCCACGGCGGCCGCGAACTCGCCGCCGTAGTCGGTCACCCCCGCCACGTGCTCCGGGCGCACACCGGTGGGTCGAAAGGAGTGCACGAAGTAGAAGCAGTCGGATGCGGGCAGCTGCGCCACCATGGGGTGGTCGCCCTGGAACCGCACCGTATTCCAGCCGATGTGGGGAACCCGAAGCCCGGCCCCGCTCGCGTCGCGATCGGGGAACTCCTCGACGCGTCCGTCGAACAGCGCCAGCCCCGGCGTGCGGCCGTGCTCGTCACTCTCCTCGAACAGCATCTGGAGTCCGAGACACAACCCCAGATAGGGGCGGCCGGCGGCGATGGACGAAACCACCGCCTCATCCAGGCCCTTGGCCCTCAGGTTGGCCATGCCGTAGGCGAAGGCGCCCACGCCCGGCAACACGACGCCATCGGCGCGCCGCACGGCCATGGGGTCGCTCGTCACGTCGGGCACCAGCCCGGACCGTTCCAGGGCCTTGGCGACACTTCGCAGGTTTCCGGCGCCATAGTCGACGACGGCAATGGTGGGGGAAGGGGACATCGGGGGTTCAGAGGGCCCCCTTCACCGTGGGAAGACCCACGACACGCGGGTCTCGCTCCACCGCCGTGCGCAACGCGCGCGCCAGTCCCTTGAAACACGCCTCCACCACGTGGTGGGGGTTGCGTCCGTAGCGGAGGTCCACGTGCAGGTCGAGCCCCCGCGTTCTGGGAGAACGCGTAGAAGAAGTCCTCGGCCAGACTGGCGTCGAAGCTGCCGATGCGGGTGTTGGCCAACTCCACCGCGTACACCAGGTACGGCCGGTTCGACACGTCGATGCTCACCTCGACCTTCGCCTCGGACATGGGAATCACGGCCGATCCGTAGCGGCGGATTCCCTCGGCCGTGCCCAGGGCCTCCCGGAGCGCCTGGCCCAGGGTGATCCCCACATCCTCCACCGTGTGGTGGGTGTCCACTTCCAGGTCGCCCTTCGCGGCCAGGCGCAGATCGAATAGAGCGTGACGCGCGAACGACTGCAGCATGTGGTCCAGGAACGGGACGCCGGTGGAGACGTCGTACGCCCCCGATCCATCCAGATCGATTTCGACCCGCACGTCGCTCTCGTTCGTCTTGCGCGTGACAGACGCCTTGCGATTCGCCGCCTTGCTCACAGCTCGACCTCTGCCTCCGCGTCGCGAGCCGCCTCGCGCTCGCGGCGCGCGCGACGGATCTTCGCCAGGCGCAGCTCCACGGATCTGGCGTGGCCCGTCAGGCCCTCGAGCTCGGCCAGACGGATCACGTCGGCCCCCAGCTCGCGCAGCTTGGGAGGCTCGAAACGGATCACGCTCGTGCGCTTCAGGAAATCGTCGACCCCCAGAGGCGAGAAGAAGCGCGCCGTACCGCCCGTGGGCAGCACGTGGTTCGGGCCGGCCAGGTAGTCGCCCACTGCGACCGGGGAGTAGTGGCCCAGGAAGATCGCGCCGGCGTTGCGAACCTGCTTGGAAACCGTGTCGGCGTCGTCGAGGGCGAGCACCAGGTGTTCGGGCGCGTATCGGTTCGCCAGCTGGAGGCATTCCTCCAGATTGCGGGCCAACACGATGGCGCTGCGCGTCGTGAGCGACGTGCGCGCGATCTTCGAGCGCTCGAGCGTCTTGAGCTGACGCATCACCTGGTCCTGCACGCGGGCTGCGATCGTCTTGACGGGAGTGATCAGCACCACGCTGGCCAGCTCATCGTGTTCGGCCTGGGAGATCAGATCGGCCGCGATCCACGCGGGGGTAGCGGTGCGATCCGCCACCACCAGCACCTCGGTGGGCCCCGCTTCCGCGTCGATGGCCACGTCTCCAAATACCATGCGTTTGGCCGTGGCCACGTAGATGTTTCCGGGCCCCACGATCTTGTCCACCATGGGGACGGTGGCGGTGCCATAGGCCAGGGCCGCCACCGCGTGGGCGCCGCCCATCTTGAAGACGCGGTGCACGCCCGCAACCTTGGCGGCGATCAGCACCGCGGCGGGAACCCGACCATCCGGCTGCGCGGGCGTGGCCATCACGATCTCGGGCACCTCGACCACCGAGGCCGGCACCGCGTTCATGATCACGGTGGACGGATACACGGCCTTGCCGCCGGGCACGTAGATGCCCACGCGCTCCAGCGGACGCACCCGGATGCCGAAGCCGGCGCCCCCTTCCTCGCGCACCTCCCAGCTGGAGGGAATGCGTTTGCGGTGGAACTCGCGCACGCGCATGGCGGCCTTGCCCAGGGCGGCTCGATCGGCCGGGTCGATCGTCTCGGCGGCGTAATCCCACTCGTCGCGGGTCACCTCGAGCTTCGACACACGCGCGCCATCGAACTTGCGCACGCAGGCCATGAGCTCTTCGTCGCCGCCCTCCCGGACCCGGTCGATGATGCGGCGGACCGACTTCTCCACATCTCCCGTGCCGGCCTCGCGCCGATTGCAGAGTTTTGCGAACGCGGACTCAAAGCCGGATGCGTCGCTCTGAAGAACCGGGAGAATGCCTTTTGCGGTGGAACGAGCTGCCATGCTCAACCCTCCCTCCGGATCGTGGCCCCGAGGCTGGAAAGCTTTTGTTCGATTCTCTCGTATCCGCGATCGATGTGATAGACGCGACCGATCACCGTCTCACCCTCGGCGGCCAGGCCCGCCACGATCAGGCCGGCCGACGCCCGCAGGTCGGTGGCCATGACCGGGGCCCCCATCAGACGCGGGACGCCTCGGATGTGGGCGGTGCGGCCTTCCAGGGAAATGTCGGCGCCCATACGCTGGAGCTCAGGGACGTGCATGAAGCGGTTCTCGAACACGCCCTCGGTCACCACGCTCGAGCCGTTGGCCACCGCGAGCAGGGCCATCAGCTGGGCCTGCATATCGGTGGGATAGCCGGGGAAGGGCGCCGTCACCACGCGCACGCCTCGCAGCGGCCCATCGCCCCGGGCCCGCACACCGGTGGCATCCACCTCCAGATTCGCCCCCGCCTCACGCAGCTTGTCCAGGGTCGATTCCATCTCGGCGGTGTCGATTCCCGTCACGCGCACGTCGCCCCGGGTGATGAGCCCCGCAGCCAGCAGCGTTCCGGCCTCGATGCGATCGCCCGAGACTGCGTGACGGATGCCGCGGATCGATTCGACGCCCCGCACCACGATGCGGTCGTTCCCCGCGCCGCGCACCTGGGCGCCCATCTTGTTCAGGGCGTAGGCGAGTTCCACCACCTCGGGCTCGCGCGCCGCGTTCTCGATCACGGTCTCGCCGTGGGCCAGGGTGGCGGCCATCATCACGTTCTGGGTGCCGTTGACCGTGACCACGTCGAAGGCCACCCGCGCGCCCCGGAGCGCCGGGCTCGAGGCCTCCACGTAGCCGTGATCGAGGCGCACCTTGGCTCCCAGGGCTTCGAAGCCCTTCAGGTGCTGGTCCACCGGGCGCACCCCGATGGCGCAGCCGCCGGGCTCGGAGACCCGCGCCTGGCCGAAACGCGCCAGCAACGGGCCGAGCACCAGAAACGACGCGCGCATCTTGCGCACCAGGTCGTAGGGCGCCTCCAGACACGAGACATCTCGCGCATCCACGCGCACCGCGTGGGAGTCATGAGCGTCCCAGTCGGCGCGCGCACCCAGCGCCCGCATCAATTCGAGCATGGCATCCACGTCGCGCAGCCGGGGCACGTTGTGCAGCACCGTCTCGCTGTCGGCGAGCAGGGCCGCCGCCATCAGGGCGAGGGTGGCGTTCTTGGAGCCCGAGACCGCCACCTCCCCTTCCAGGCGGGTTCCCCCGGTAACGATGATTTGATCCATCTAGGCCTCCCCCCCTGGGGCCGCTGACCGGGTCCGTGCCCGGCCGGAAACCACCCGGGGACGGTTCGCCAGGTCGCGCGACACCTTGACGTCTAGCAGCCCTGCCTCGCTGCACCAGTCCGCAACGGGCCCGGCCTGCTCCGGAGAGATTTCCAGGGCGAATCCACCGCCCGGAGCCAGCACCGCGCTCACGCCGGCGCAGAGCTCGCGCAGATGGGACAATCCATCGGGACCCGCGAAGAGCGCTTCCGGCGGCTCGTGGGCCAGCTCCGGCGCAAGGCGCCCCCGGGCCGATTCGGCCACGTAGGGCGGATTCGAGACCACCAGGTCGAAGCGCTCGCCGCACACGGGCGCAAACCAGCGACCCGCAAGGAAGCGGACACGCTCCCCCAGGCCCAGATTGGCGGCATTGGCACGAGCGGCGTCCAGGGCGCGGGGCGAGATGTCGCTGGCCGTCACCTGGGCCCGCGGTCGCTCGCTGGCCAGGGCCAGGGCGATCGCCCCGCTTCCCGTACCCAGGTCGAGGATTCGAAGCTCGGCATCCGGATCCGGGAAGAGGTCCAGGGCCACCTCCACCAGACGCTCGGTCTCGGGTCGCGGGATCAACACACCCGGCGCCATGCGCAGCGCGAGCGACCAGAACTCCTTGTGGCCCAACAACTGGGCCACCGGCACCCGCTCGTCCGCGCGACGGCGCACCAGATCGCGAAAGCCCGCGCGCTCCTCCGGGCTCACCGGCTTGTCGAAGTCCACGTAGAGCTTCAGGCGATTTCCGCCCAGGGCGAAGGCCAGCAGGCATTCGGCGTCGAGGCGCGGGGTGTCGATGCCGAGCGATGCGAAGTGCTCGCTGGTCCAACGCAACAGCTCCAACACCGTCCACACTCTTGCCCTTTCGGACGTGGGCGCGGCCGGGGCCAGGCTCTGTGTCGAGGGCGCGGTCATGCGGCCTCTCCCGCCTCCATTGCCTTGGCCGTCATGTAGCTGTGAACACCCTCCAGGATCTCGTCCAGTTCGCCCTCCACGATCGACTCGAGCCGGTGTAGCGTCACGCCGGCCCGGTGATCGGTGACTCGCGATTGGGGATAGTTGTAGGTGCGGATCTTCTCGCTTCGCTCTCCGCTGCCCACCTGAGCGCGTCGCTCGATGGCTCGCTCGTCGGCCTGCTGCTCGAGGGCCCGCTCCAGCAGGCGCGAACGCAGGATCTTCAGGGCCCGCGCCTTGTTCTTGTGCTGCGACTTCTCGTCCTGGCACTGCACGACGGTTCCCGTGGGCAGGTGGGTGATCCGCACCGCCGAGTCGGTGGTGTTGACGCTCTGCCCACCGGGCCCCGACGAGCGGAACACGTCGATGCGCAAGTCCTTGGGGTCGAGCGCCACGTCCACTTCTTCGGCTTCCGGAAGCACGGCCACGGTGACCGTAGAGGTGTGAATGCGCCCCTGGGTTTCGGTCTCGGGCACGCGCTGCACACGATGGACGCCGCGCTCGTACTTGAGGCGGCTGTAGACCCGGTCTCCCGAGATGTTGAGGATGGCCTCGCGGGTGCCGCCCCCATCCGTCTCGGAGAGCGAGAGCGTCTCCACCTTCCAGCCCTGCTTCTCCGCGTAGCGGGAATACATCCGCAACAGATCCATGGCGAACAGCGCTGCCTCGTCGCCACCGGTACCGGCCCGCAGCTCCAGGATCACGTCCTTCTCGTCGTTGGGGTCATTGGGTACCAGCAGCAATCGGATCTCCGCCTCCAACGCCTCGCGCTCGGTCGCAAGCTCCGAGAGTTCCGCCGCGGCCAGCTCACGCACCCCGGTGTCCGGATCGGAAAGCAACCCCTCGGCCTCCTCGATGGCATTGAGGTTGCGGCGGTAGCGTCCCGCTGCGTCGGCGGCGGGACGCAGGCGCGACAGGTCCTTGGCCACCGCGGCGTAGTCCGCGGGTGAGGAGGCGACGACCGGGTCACCCAGCTTCTGTTCGAGCTCCGCGGCGCGGAACTCGAACATGGCGATCTTGTCCATCAGATCGGACATCCAAGGGCCAACTGACTCTCGCAAGTCACCGAGGCGACAGGGCCACGGCGCCAGGACGAGATTAGTGGAGGGATGCCGACAGGTTACGCGATCTTCAGCCCAGCGTCACCCACCGGAAGCCCCGGGGGGAGAGGCGGCGGCTCGGCTACGAGTTCATGCTCTCCAGGAACTCTGCGTTGCTATCCGTCGCCTTGATCTTCTCCAGCAGGAATTCCATCGAGTCCACCGGGTTCAGCGGAGACAGCACCTTGCGCAGGATGTACATGCGACTGAGCGTGGCCTCGGGAAGCAACAGCTCCTCGCGCCGCGTCGCCGACCGGTTGAGGTCGATGGCCGGGTAGGTGCGACGGTCGGAGAGCTTGCGATCGAGCACGATCTCCGCGTTGCCGGTGCCCTTGAACTCCTCGAAGATCACCTCGTCCATGCGCGAGCCCGTGTCGATCAGGGCCGTGCCGATGATGGTGAGGCTCCC